>JACPPJ010000013.1 GCA_016191085.1 Acidobacteriota bacterium
GCGGCGGCTCTGTCTCCATAATCGTTATTTTCCCCAGTTGGATGAAGTGACTCTCGCCGTCGAGGCCGAGTTCGCCAATTGGATTAAACCGAACAACACCTTGCGCCGCTTATGCGCAATTACTTAAGACGCTGTGTTTAGAAGCCTCCGAGGTCCAGGAAGCAGCGTAACTCTCTACTACCGCGTGTTAACACTAATCAGGAATTTTGTGGTGTGCTTTCGGTGTATGGAAATCACCGAGGCACAATATCTTCGAATCGAGCCGAGCCTGCCTCGCCAACGAGGCAATGTCAGCCTGTTCAACCTGCAAGTGCTCAACGCGTTGTTGTACGTCGCCGAGCAGGGGTGCAAGTGGCGCGGACTGCCGAAGCGCTTTGGCAACTGGCACACCATCTATACCCGCATGAATCGCTGGTCCAAGAACGGCGTGTTGGATCAAGTCTTTGAGCGGTTGCAGCGGGAGCAGATCGTGCGCATCAAGATCGAGGCCGTAAAACTGGACTCGACCACCGTCAAGGTGCATCCGGACGGCACTGGCGCTTTAAACCCGAATTCGTAAGTTGCAATGATGGTTTTGACCTCCCGCGCGGGTTGCAGCGCGGCGTTTTATCCTGTGGCTTGGGGTTATCATCCAACTTGCGCGAAGTTGGAATTTCATATGCCAAGATTCTGTCGTGCAGGGAATTGCGCGTTTCCAAATCGCCCCAAGCGGAGGACAAGTGAAGCTCGGGGCGATGACCCGCGCGACCCAGAATTACTCCGCAGAGAAACACCTGCACTGCTGGCCTCTCGTCCATTCCCAAAGAAAAAGAACTCTCTCCTGCACAAATCAGAAGATCAGCTTCAGTCCGAACTGAACCTGCCGGGATGTAGTCGCGGTTCTCACCACCACGGCCGCACTCTGGACCCGTGCTCCACTCCTAGTGAAGATCTCCCCCCCCGCGGTGTTTCCCGGCGAGCCAAAATTGGAACGATTCAGTACGTTAAAGGCTTCCGCCCGGAACTGCAGGCGGTACCGCTCGCCCACCTGGGTGTTCTTGGTCATCCCGAAGTCCCACTGGGCGAGCCCAGGCCCGATCAGCGTGTTTCGCCCATAGTTGCCTAGCTCTCGAGAACCGGGAGGAGTAAATGCATCAAGCGTGTAGTAGTCGTCCCGATTACCCAGCACGATCTGTTCGGATGACCAACCGGGCTTTAGGTTTGGCGATACTCGGCTGATATATTGCCGTATCGCGTTTGGCCCCGCTGCCGCTACCCCAAACGGCTGCCCATCCTGAAGGCTGACGATTCCCGACAATTGCCATCCCGACAGCAGGTGACGCCCCCATCCGCTGGTCAGTCCTCCCAAGGGCAAATCATAGCTGTAACTGGCGCTCAGAACATTTTGCAGATGGTAGCCGCTCAGCCCCTTGTATACCCCAAGGTCGTAAGGATACTTCACCGTGCCGGACCCGCCTACACTGCCGGAGGGTCCTTGTTCGTTCCCATCGGTCTCGGCGGTTGCTCGGGAGAAAGTGTAGGAGACCTGCGCCTGGAGACCGGCGGAAAGCCTTCGCTGCAACGCTGCCGTGAACCCGTTATACCAAGAATCGGCGTTCGTGCCCGTGTACCTGATCTCGCTGCTATATGCCGGATTCTGCGGAGTCGCATTAGGTGCCACTTCCAGGCTAATACCATTGAACTGGGCCAATGGCATATTGAAGTTGCCGAGGGAAGGCAGGTTCAGGCCCCGGCGACCGCTGTAACCGAGTGTCAGCACGGTGCTGGAACCGATCTGCTGCTGCACACTGAGGCTGTACTCCATCGCGTGGGGAGACCGCAAATTTTCGTAAGGTAACGCAAAGATACGAACGGTGCTCGGATCCGCTCCCCCGTAAGCCGCGATCGCCTCCAGCGCATTGGGGAAGTGCTTGGGATCAACGATGAGAAAATCCGGGGTAATGGAAGGAGAGCGCAAGAGAGGTACGACGTAAACGGCAGGATCCACCGGCACGTAGAAGACGCCGACGCCACCACGGACCGAAGTTCTTCCGCCCTGGAAGGGGCTCCAGGCAAACCCAAGCCGGGGACTGAAGTTCCGCCAGGACTTATTCAGCCAGTAGGGATCGCCCCGGGTGGGCAGAGCGTCATTGAGATGACGCAGATTCTCAATCAGACCGTTGACCTCTGTCGGGACCGTATACGGTTCCCAGCGAAGGCCTAGATTCAACGTCAGATTCGAAGTGACACGCCAGTCATCCTGCGAATACAGAGCAAGGAACCACTGCCGCACCCCACGCCGGAAATTGCCAATCTGCGCAGGCGTGCCGCGGTACTGGTCCGGGAGCGCCTGGAGAAAACTCGGCAGATTGGGAAACCGCCAGTCCCCGTACGGATAAATCGCAGAGCTTAGGTTAAACTGCATTCGCTCCAACATTCCGCCAAACTGCAGGCTATGGGTTCCTAGAACCAGGTTCACATCATCATGTAACCCGAACCGATTGGTCGTATAGCGTCCCCCGACATCGCTTACCCCCTGCAAAGGAGTGATCCCGCTCCCCGCGTCAATGCTCGCAGGATCCGGCTGGCCTGGCACGGAAATCGTTCCGGGCTCGCCGGCGGGAACAATGTGGCCCACACCGGGGAGCACGCGGTTGAAGGCAAGGCGAACACTGTTGAGCAAGCGCGGGGAGAATACGTGCGTCTCGGAAACGGTCACCAGCCGTGTTCCCATCATACCGACGGAAAGGCGATCTGGGAAACCAAGATGCCGCGACTGTTCCGCATTGTTGGCGGTGAAACGGCCAAACAAGGAATCGTTCTCGGAGAGTTGGTAATCGATACGTGCTTGCCCGAAATCCTCCCGCGTGGGTTGTTTGGCCTCGAAAATGTATTGAGCCGTCCCGTCTCCAAAGTTGCGTGCGCCGGGCGTCGGGTCAGGAAATGTCTTCAAGAAAGAACCGATGAGGGGGGAAACCTGGACTGTTCGACTGGGCAGGATGCCTTGCCGCGCATTCAAATCGGGGACGACAGAAATGGCCGTAGTGGTCAACGATTCCCGCAGCCCTTCGTACGCCGCAAAGAAGAAGGCTTTGTCCCGAATAATGCGACCGCCGAAGGTGGCTCCAAAGTGGTTGCGCCGGAAGGGGGGCAGGCGCGGATCGCTCGGGTTCCTTTTCCGGTCGAAGAAATTCCGCGCATCGAGCGCGCTATTCCGCAGAAATTCATACACACTGCCGTGCCATTCATTGGTGCCGGATTTGGAGATGGCGTTGAAGATGCCTCCAAGCGCCCGACCATGCTGGGCGCTGAAGGCGGAAGTTAACATCTGAAACTCCTGCACCGTCTCGACCCCGGTCAGAGCGCCCGTGGGACCGGCCGGGACGTGGCGCATGTAGTCGTTGATGTAGCTGCCATCCAGCAGATACGCATTGTCCTCTCCCCGCATGCCGGAGATGCTGATTCTTTTTGCGAAGCCCCACTCGGGGGTACCTGTTCTGCCGTTTTGACTCTGGACGACGCCGGGATTCAACAAGATCAATTGCCCGATGTCGCGACCGTTGAGCGGCAGTTCGCGGATGGTCCGATCATCCACCAGATAGCTGATGGCCGCCTCGGTGGTCTGCACCAGCGGCGCTTCCCCGCTCACTTCCACCAGTTCTGTGACTGCGCCCACCTGGAGTTCAAAATTCACAATCGCTTCCCGACCCACCGTCAACTGTATCCCGCTGCGAACTTCTGTCTGAAAGCCCTGGAAGCTGGCCGTCACCCGATACCGGCCGGGATTCAGCGAGGGCGCAGAATAATGTCCTCCGGCGTCGGCCTGCAAGGTGCGGGTAATGCGCGTGTCTTCATTGAGAATCACCATCTGGGCCGCCGGGATGGTCGCGCCCGAACTGTCGCGAACCATTCCGGAAATGGTCCCGGTGGTTACCTGACCGTAAACACACAGGATCGAGAAGAAAACAGCACACACCAGCCACGCACTGACTTTTGCTTTCATTTGTCCCATCCTTTTCGCTTGTCTCAATTCGGCCTCCACAGAAAAGATCCCGCAAGTCCGCCCATGAAATCAGACACTCTCGCAACCCGATTCCCTCTACATGACGCTCTCCTGATTTCGCTGAAGTTCCCATTTTCTAACGTTGTCATGCCTGCGGGAACGATAACCGCGCGCCGTCAGTGGTAAATCCCGAATGGCCTTTTCTCGCGGCGCTTCCACTCCGGTTTTGGAGGAACGAATCCATTCCGATTCGGCATCTGGATCTTCGGCAGACTATTGGCGTCGATAACGTCGCTCTCATGGATGATGCCGTTCCGATAGAGCAAAAACGCGGTAATAGCGTAAACCTGGTCCGCACTGAGCGATCCCTCTTCATATTGGGGCATACCGCGATTGATGTAGTCCCATATCGTGGTCGCAAATGGCCAGAAACTCCCAATGGTCCTCACAGGACGTTCGGTCTGGAGCGTGCCCTGGCCTCCTATGAGAGGCTCGTTGGGACCCTCTGTTCCGGTTTTCCCGTGGCAGCGCGCGCACTTGTGCTCGTAAAGTGTTTCGCCTTGCTTAGCGGTACCGCTCCCGGGCGGGAGTCCCTTTCCCTCAGGATTGATCGAGATGTCCCAGGCCCGGATCTCTTCCGCGCTCGGGGTCCTGCCCAGATTATGGAGGGGCGTCTGTGCCCGCGCCGCGGCGCAGGACGCCAAGGCAACCAGCGGCACCAGAAGACTATAACAGCGCATTGCGAACGCTCCCATCACGGCTTACCTTCCAGGGTTGAATTGCATTGATGTGATTGACCTTATTCCTCGTTGTTTTTAGATACTCGGAGTCGACGCCGCCCCAGATTCTGCCAAACTCGGCCAGCGTCGGTTGAATAGCTTCCACATCATCCGTGCAGCGGGACTGGAGCACGGCTTCATCTCCGTCCCAATTCCAGGGGAAGCGAAAGCGCGTGTGCGCCATTCGCAGCACAGGCTCCTGTAGCTCGGCGTCCTTCCAGGTCCGGCCGCCGTCGGTGGAGACTTCGACTCTCTGGATAGCGCCCCCACCGGACCAAGCTAGGCCGGTGATCTCATAGAATCCACGGCTGGGCAGCCGTTGTCCGCCGGAAGGGAAGGTGATGACCGATTTCGGTCCCATCTCGAATTGGAACCAGCGTGCTTTGCCGAGATCGGGACGTTGAGTCGGATAGTGGCTGGTTTCCTCTTTCTCCATAGAGGGCTGGTCCAGCACCTTGATTCGCCTCAGCCATTTTATGTTGTGCACTCCTTCAAAGCCCGGAACCACGAGCCGCAACGGATAACCCTGCTCGGGGCGCACTGGCTCGCCATTTTGGCCGTAGGCCACCAGAACGTCGTCCATGGCTTTCTCCAGCGGAATGCTCTTCGAGCGCTTTCTCGGTTCCGCCCCTTCCGCAACCAGCCAGGTCGCCTCTTTTTGTACTCCGGTCTCCCGGAGCAGCATAGATAGCAACACCCCAGTCCATTCGCTACAAGCGGTGAGCCCGTGCGTTCGTTGCACTGTCTCGGCTAGCATTCCGTTCTTCTTCCGTTCTTCCAGCGAGTCGCCGCTTCCGGCGCACTCGACGAAGTGAATGCGGGATACCGAAGGCAAGCGCTTCAATTCCTCCATGCTGAAAATCAGAGGACGATCTACCATGCCGTGGATCAGGAGACGATGCTGCCAGGGGTCAATATCCGGAGGATCGATCCACGTGGGAACCATGAAATGGAGCGCGGACGGCGTAATAATCCCTACTGAATCTTGAAGCGGGGTGCGTGAATTAGGATTGCGCGGGTCCCTGCGTACCGAGGTCACGAAACGGGAGCGCTCGCCGTAGGCGCGGAAGTCTTCGGGCCGTACTTCAGGTCTTTCGGACCCTATTGCCTGGCCGCTCGCGGACCGGATTTCTCCCACGGCCAAACCGGCCAGCGCGGCGCCGCCCTTCAGGAATCGCCTGCGACCACGTTCCTTGGTATTCATGTGTTGTTCTCCAATGATGTTGTAGTCGCGCCTCGCTCAGAAGATTTCCGGAAAATAATATGTAAAAACGGAGTTGAGATGCATGTCCGAAAGAAACACGCTCTTGCTTTTCGGATCGAGTGCGACTCCACGCGCCTTGAGCAGCATCCCGTCCGGACCTCCGATGGTCCAGCGAGGTGGAACATCGCCTCTGTCACGTTCGCTCCACACGCCAACGAAAGTAGGGGTATTCAGCGCGCCCCTATCTCTAGCCGAGGACCGTTCATTGCCGACTGCCACCAGAACCAGTTCGCGCGGAGGGTAGACCGCGATCTGGTTAATGCTGGTTAGCTGCGTCTTGGAACCGCTGATGACCGCGCGAGGCTTGACATTCCCGGAGTCCATTCGGTTAAAGATCAGCAACTGTGCGCTCCCGCCGCTGCGTTCACCGGCAACGATTAACAGGTTATGGACAGGGTCCACGGCGAGGGGACCACCCCTCAACAGAGTATCCGGGCCTTCCAAAATGCGAATGGGAGCCACGTTATCACGGGCATCGCTCGGAAAGACTAGAATTTTACCTTCCGGCAGAGGAACAAAAATTTCCCCGTGGACCGGATCGAGCTCCAAACGATCGGCGTTGGTAATTTGGGTATCGGGACCATGGATCATGCGAACTGGCGACTCGTCTCCGTTCGCCCCTCCGCGGAATGACATGATTGCCTGAGCGTAAAACTGGGGTACGACAATTTCATCACGGATCGGGTTATACGCGAAACCGTGGATTGTCCTCGTGATCATCGAATTCTGGGCAGCAATGGATCGAGTAGGCTTTGCATTACCATTCGCTAACCTGGCGAATGCCGCAATCTGCGGGTGCGCGACTCAGTTGGACACCAGAAGCTCATCGCGTTTGCTGTCGTAGACAACTGCGTGTGGGTTTCCCATCATCGGTGCTGGCGAGCCTAGCGGCGCGCTTCGGATCATCCGCAGAGGAGGCGTATCTCCGCCGGCTCCGCGCTTATAGACGGTCGCCGAGTGATTGCCGAAGTTGGCGACCCAGACCTCGTCGTTCTTCAAGTCCAGGTACACACCGGTGGGGTTCTTGATGAGTGTCTTGGGACCCTGGAGTACCCTGATGGGCGCAACATCGCCGTTCGCATCGGATTTGAAAACGAGAACCGAATCCGATGGATCATTCGCGACATACAATTCGCCACGCTCCGGGTCTAGGGCCAGAGCCGTGGGCCAGTTCAATTGCGTTTTTGCACCCTGGATCACCTGCAGCGGAGCCGTGTTGCCGCTCGCCGCGCGAGGATACACCGTAATGGAAGGGGGCAGGAACTTACCAGATCCGGGAAGAGCATAGTTCCGCCCGATGGGCCAATTTGCTACTCCAGCGCCTCTCCCCAAAGTTCCAATCACGGGTCCTGATTCTGGAGGTTTGTGCAGGTTGACCGTACCCCAGTTGGTTACGAAGAGCCGGTCCGTTTTGGGATCGATCGCAATGCCGTGCGGATCGGCCAGCAAGGTGCGTTCCCCCTGGAGGGTTCGGATGGGCGCGTCTCGCTCCTTGGCCGACTTGCGGAAGGTAACGACAGCGGCGTCATCCTGGATCGTGAGCATCATCTCCTGGCTCTTTTCATCGACTGCGATGCCATATGTAGTGTGGGGTGTCTCCAGATAGCGATCCGGAACCGTATCGCCGCGCGCGTGACGGGAAAAGACAATCAGCTTGTCCGAGACGTCGCCGTTTAAGGCGTAAATATCTCCACTGGTCGGATCTACATACACAGAGCACAGAAACTCGATCTCGGTGTTTGCGCCCTGGATGATGCGCCGGGGTTCGCTCATAGCCGCTTTAGGAGGCGTATTTTCGAGCCGGTTATAGACCAGGATGCTGAACAGGTTCTCATCGGTCATGACGACTTCGTTGTGCACCGGGTCCACCGCCACAGCGCTGTAAGCGGCATAGGAATCGCGGATGGCCCGCACCGGCTGCCGTTTTGCTGCTTTGGCCCTCGCAGCTTCGGTCGGGGCAGCTTCTTGAGCGGGACCAGCCTGCTGCAGAGCGGCTAACAGCGTCGAACGGGCGCTCGCGGGCGACCAGTGGCACATCTCCCCGCCCATTTCCGCCAACGGCTGAACCGAAACCAACTGGGGATAACCGGTGGCTTCTCCCCCCTGAGCGGCCCCGGTTACGCCACCGCTGCCGCTGAAGACGAGGAATCCCGCGATCGCAACCAGCGAACCCCAAATTGCGACCTCACGTGCCTTATCGCGCAAATGAGATATTCCAGCCATATCACTCCTCTTTTCTCACGATTCCTGAAGCATGGGATCAAGGACCCCAGGAATAAAACCCGAATGGCCCTGGCTTCCGCTTCCCGTCCGGCCATAGAGGAATGAAATTATTACGATTCGGCATGTTGATCTTCGGCAGGGTCTTGGCATCGAGGACGGCACTCTCCTGAATGATGCCATTCCGATAGAGCATAAAGGCAGTCAGAGCGTAAACCTCGTTCGCAGTGAGAGAGCCCTCTTCATTGGGGGGCATGGCGCGATTGGTATAGTCCCATATCGTTGTCGCAAAGGGCCAATAACTCCCAATGGTCCTCACCGGGTCAGGGGTGGTGAGCGTGCCTTGGCCTCCCACCAGACGACTGTTCGGGCCCTCCCTCCCGGTTGGCCCGTGGCATTGCGCGCACTTCTGCGCATAAATCTTCGCGCCTTCCTTGGCGGTTCCGCTCCCGGGAGGGAGTTCCTTTCCCGCAGGACCGATGGAGATGTCCCAGGCCCGAATTTCTTCTGCGCTCGGAGTCGTTCCCAGCTTATACGTGGGTGTCTGCGCCAGCGCCGTGACGCAGGCCGCCAGGCCTACCACAGGCATAAGAAGACTAAGAAAACATCGCATTGTGAACGCTTCCTTCACGGGTTATCCTCCAGGGTTGAATGGCATTGAAGCGATGGATGGCTTTCTTTGCGGATAGCCAATAGTTCGGGGTGACACCCCGGAAGCTGCTCAGCTCGGCTAGCGTCGGTTGCATGGTGCCCAGTTCATCCGTGCAACGGGACTGGAGCACAGCTTCCGCTCCATCCCAATTCCAGGCGAAGCGAAAGCGCGTGTGCGCCTTTCGCAGCACAGGCTCCTGCAGCTCGGCGTCCTTCCAGCTCCGGCCGCCATCGGTGGACACTTCAACCCTGCGGATGGCGCCCGCACCGGACCAAGCTAAGCCGGTGATCTCATAGAATCCGCGGCTGGGCAGCCGTTGCCCGCCGGAAGGGAAGGTGATGACCGATTTCGGTCCCGTCTGGAATTGGAACCATCGCGCTTTCCCGTCCAGCCCTATATTGGCGTACTGGGCGCTTTCCTTTCTGGTCATGTAGGGCTGGTCCACTACCTTGATTCGTCTCAGCCACTTCACGTTGTTTATTCCTTCCCAGCCAGGGACCACCAGTCGCAATGGGTAACCCTGCGCGGGACGCAACGCCTCGCCATTTTGGCCGTATGCCACCAGAACGTCTTCCATGGCCTTCTCCAGCGGAATGCTCTTCGTCTGCTTACCCGTCTCCGCCCCTTCCGCTACCAGCCAACTCGCCTCTTTTTGCACGCCAGCTTCCTTGAGCAACACGGACAGCGGCACCCCGGTCCATTCGCTGCAACTGGTCCGCCCGTGCGTTTCCTGGACTGTCTCCGCCTTCCGGTCTTCCAACCACAGGTAGCTGTTTGAGGCGCACTCGAGGAAATGAATCCGCGATACGGATGGCAAGCGTTTCAGTTCCTCCAGGGCGAACATCAGAGGGCGGTCCACCAGGCCGTGGATCAGGAGACGATGCTGCCGGATGTCGATGTCCGGGAGGGCGGAACCCTGGCCAGTGCCCGTTATGAAATGGAGCGCGGAGGGCGTGATGATACCGACCAAATCCTGAAGCGGAGTCCACCTAGATCCAGGACCGGAGTCACCAGGGCGGGGCGTGCGTACCGAGTTTTCGAAACGGGAACGCTCGCCGTAGGCGAAGGAGTCTCGGGGACGCACTTCGGGCGTGATGGAAGCGAGGGTGGTCTGGCCGCTAGTGGACCGTATCCCTCCCACCGCCAAACCGGCCAGCGCGGCACCGCGTTTCAAGAATCGCCTGCGACCATGTTCCATGGCATTCATGCATCTCCCCCTGCGACATTCACGATATATAAAGACCTGGTAGGTATCTGGTAGGTATAAGGTAAAGAGACGATCAATGTCAAGGGAAAAAGCCGCCATTCTTGGTAGTAAACGTACTTGACGCCCGCAGCGCCGTCATGTATCGCTGCGGCGTGCAGTGGCAGCTCGCCACAGCAGAGGAGAGACCAGTACCAGCAGTGTAATTGCCAGAATGGCTGCCGAAATGGGTCGCCGGACGAAAACAGTCAGGTCTCCTTGGCTGATAGCCAGCGCCCGACGAAACTGCGTTTCTGCAATCGGGCCCAGGATCATCCCGATGATGACTGGCGCAACGGGCATATCGTAGCGCCGCATCAGGAAGCCAAGCAGGCCGATGATATAGAGCAGAGCCAAGTCGAACCATGAGTTGCGTAGCCCGTATGCCCCAAGAGTCGCGAAAATGAGGATTCCGGCATAAAGAAGCGGCCGGGGGATTGAAAGCAATCTGACCCAAATCCCCACGAGTGGCAGGTTCAGGATCAGCAAAAAGACGTTCCCAATATACATGCTGGCGATCAGTCCCCAGACCAGGTTCGGCTCGTTCTCGAACAGCAGCGGACCTGGCTGTAGTCCGTAGCGCTGAAATGCTGCGAGAATAATCGCGGCCGTCGCGGTTGTTGGCAAGCCGAGCGTGAGCAGTGGGACGAGAGTTCCGGCGCTCGACGCGTTATTCGCCGCTTCAGGGCCGGCGACGCCTTCTATCGCTCCATTTCCAAACTCCTCGGGATATTTCGTCAACTTCTTCTCAATCGCATAGGAAAGGAAGGTAGGGATTTCAGCGCCACCGGCGGGCAGAGCGCCTAAAGGAAACCCGAGCAGGGTTCCGCGGAGCCACGGTTTCCACGAGCGCGCCCAGTCAGAGGCAGCCATCCAAACCGAGCTTCTGACCCGCTCGCTACGGGCAGGTGGTTGCCGGTTCAAATACGTCGCCACATACAAAGTCTCACCGACCGCAAAGAGTCCCACAGCAGCAATGACAACGTCTATGCCGTCCAACAGTTCGTCGATTCCCATCGTGAACCGTGCCTGTCCGGTCTGGGAGTCGAGGCCGATAAGTCCCAAGAACAAGCCTATGAAAAGGCTCGCGAGGCCGCGCGTGAGCGAAGAGCCCAGCACGGCCGAGACGGTGCTAAACGCGAGCACCATCACGGCAAAGTATTCCGCAGGCCCGAACATTAGAGCCACAGCCACCAGCAGTGGAGCGGTGAGCGTAAGCAAAGCAGTCGCCAAAGTGCCGGCAACAAACGACCCGATAGCCGAGGTCGCCAGAGCCGGCCCAGCCTGCCCGCGCTGGGCCATCTTGTATCCTTCTATGGCGGTGACGATGCTTGCAGATTCGCCCGGGGTGTTGAGAAGAATCGAGGTTGTCGAGCCGCCAAACATCGCTCCGTAATAGATTCCGGCGAACATGATCAGCGCACCTGCGGGTTCAACGTTGGCAGTGGCGGGCAGCAGGAGCGAGATGGTCAGTGCCGGCCCAACGCCGGGGAGAACGCCTACCGCGGTTCCCAGCGTCACTCCAAGGAATCCCCACATCAAATTTTTCAACGTCAGCGCGACCGCGAAACCGGAGAGCAGCGAATCGAGGGAATCCACTAGAAAGCTCCCAGCGGACCGTTGGGTAGTTCCAATCCCAAGGCATAACTAAAGATGAAATAAACGACGGATACGAGGACCGCTGCAATCCCCAAGTCAACTACAGGACGGCGGCTGCCAAACGCGCGCGCCACCAGTGTGAACAATAAGATTCCGGAGATAATAAAGCCGGCCATTCCGATCAGCGCCATGTGCAGCAATACCGCTATTGTGATCATTCCCGCGGCTTGGAAGTCGGGAGCATTAGTAGCGTCACGATCGAGCGGCACATTGTGCCAGCCCTTTGGTAGGGCCTGCGCCGCCAGGACAGATCCGAGAAGGATCAGACCGTTACCAACGATATGCGGAAAGAGGCGTGGTCCAACATGAGAGTAGTTCTGTGTCTCGGAGATGGACTGCGTGTCAATCAGAACATACGCACCCAGAGCAACCAATCCGAGAGAGATGAACATCTCGCCTGGGTGAGGAAATCGGAGCCTCATGTTTGTCTTCCTGGAAGCGTAACCATGGCGGCTAGTCATTTAGCGAGACCGGCGCGCTCCATGATTTTGGCGATCCGGATTTGCTCGGCATCGAGGAATTTCTTGAACTCGTCTCCTGGTAAGAACTGATCGCTCCAATCGTTACGCCGAAGTGTCTCCCGCCATGACGGAGTCTTTACCGTCGCTTGCAGAAGATCAATCAGGACTCTCTTCTGGGCGTCGGAAATCCCCGGAGCGCCAAAGACTGCCCTCCAGTTGGCAAGGTCCAAGTCGATTCCCTGCTCTTTCAATGTTGGGATATTGATTCCAGAGAGACGCTTCGGAGACGAGACCGCGAGCGCGCGCAGCTTGCCAGCCTGTATCTGGCCGGCGAACTCGGCATATCCGCTCAGCCCCACTGTGACGTGGCCACCTAGAATCGATGCCAGTGCCTCGCCGCCGCCGGAGTGTGCAATGTAGTTGACCTTTGTCGGGTCTACGCCTACAGACTGGGCGAGCATGGCCGCCAGGATCTGCTCAGGGGAGCCAGCCGACCCGCCTCCCCAC
Source organism: Acidobacteriota bacterium (assembly GCA_016191085.1). Lineage (GTDB taxonomy): Bacteria > Acidobacteriota > Terriglobia > 2-12-FULL-54-10 > 2-12-FULL-54-10 > JACPPJ01. The sequence continues at coordinate 12,768 of JACPPJ010000013.1, forward strand.
GAGACGCTTCCGGGACTTGCCTTCAACCGAGCGACCAAATCTCTTAAAGATCGGATCGGAGAGTTAGCATGAACCGCCAGCACCTCATACTCGCCGACTAAACGCGCAAGCGGGGTCACCTGCGAAAGACTCACCGCCGACTTGTTCATATGGATGGCGCCCATCATTGCCATGCCACTGACCAACAAAGCGTTCGTGTTGCCCTTCTGCGATGTCACAAACTGCGCGAGCCCAATGGTTCCCCCGGCGCCTGCTCTGTTATCAACTGTTACCCTGCTGGCCAGTTTTTCAGTTTGCAGAGACTGTTGTAACGCGCGTCCGAGTTGATCCCAGCCCCCGCCCGGGGCAGCCGGAACAAAGATTTTCAGGGTTGCGCGCGGCTGGCAAAGACCCGCGGCGGTGTAAAAAAGCGTCAACCCGGTTAGCGCCAAGGCACGCCAGATGTATGGGAACCGAGAATTTCTTGCGTCAGGTTGCATTCGGGTGTCCTGTGGTGCCGTCTCGGTAGTCCCGAGCTTCACTTGCTGAGAATCGAAAGCCAAACGCCAAATCAATACGCACAACACCGCGGAAGCCAAACCGAAACCGACTGCCAAAATTCTTAGCAACCGGCCTCGCAGCATTGCGGGTCGGTGGCTGATGACGGGAGTGTCACGAATCACGCGATGCCCCGGCGGTGGATGTGCTTCGCGCGCAGCACCTTTGGTGGCGAATGACCAGAGATAAACGGCAAACCCGAACAATGGTGCGCACAACGTAGCAGCGGCCAGCCAAAGCACCAGCTTCGCCCGATGGGCTACTTCTCCAGGCTCCGATAGAATCCAGTCCCGGAGTGGTGTGCGGTAGCGCTCGAAGGCGATGATGAGCACAGCCCTATGAGTGCGCCGAAAATGACGATCATCACGGCTCGCCGTCGTGCAGTCGCGTCAGCTTTCGGAACCTCGCTCATTCTTACTGCCTCAATAAGGCGCCGTACGACTTTCGAATTGCATGGCGTTAAAGTTGTAGAGTACCTTCGCGGACGCGGCTCATTAAGGCTTTTCAGTATCGCATGCAGTAAGGCGCGGCGGAACGTCTACTCGCTTTGCTCGGGGAAGATGTGGATGAAGGCCTTAGGGAGCGTTGCCGTCCAATCTTTCCGCGTGGCGAGCCCCAGTTTATTGTATGCCGCGCGGCTGATTTCCGTCTCGATTTGCGAGGGAGTCCCGCTGCCGTTGCTACTGCCCGCTTCACCGTGCACTCGCAGCAGGAGCCGGATGGTGCTGGGCGTGGGTATCTCTTCGACGATGCTGACTGGAATTTGGTTGTCGCGAGCACGGTCATTTGCAGCGGCAGCACTCAGGGCCACGTGCTCGCTCGAAATACAGAACCACACTTTGTCGCCACGAAGGCGACCAGGAAGATACGGCCCCTTCACAGGGAAGGTGCTAGTGCGTATAACAGACGTATCGGACATGGGGTCGAGCTCTTCCACAGTCCCGGAAAAAACGTTCGTGATTCCCAGCAGGCGAGCCACGGCGGCGTTTCGCGGGTGGAGAAATACCTCATCTGGCGTGCCGGTCTGCACGATGCGTCCGGCGCGGTAGACCGCTATGCGATCCGCCAGCACGAAACCCTCGGTCACGTCATGCGTGACCAGGAGAATTGGAATCTTGTAACTCTGGCGGATGTTGCGTACAACGGCATAGAAGTCGTGCCGCAGTTGGTAATCGAGACCTCTCACCGGCTCATCGAGCAGCAGCAGTTTGGGCTGGCGAATGAGAGCCCGTGCAATCGAAGCGCGCTGTTTTTCTCCACCCGAAAGATCTCGCGGCATCCGCGCGGCATGAGCAGTCAGCCCGAACAGGTCGAGCATCTCACGGATGCGCCGATGCCGCTCTAATGCGGGCGTATGCGCTATACCAAACGCGAGGTTCTGTTCGACGGTCATGTGCGGAAACAGGGCGTAATTTTGGAACACATACCCGATTCCGCGCCGCTGGGGAGGCATGAACACGCTGCTCTGCGAATCGAAAAGGATGCGGTCATGGAGCAGAATGCGGCCGCCATCGGGCGCCAGAAAGCCAGCCAGCGAATCGAGCGTGAGTGTCTTGCCCGCGCCGCTCGCGCCGAATAGCACCGTGATCCCGGCGTCGCACTCCAGGCACACGTCTAGCTGAAAGCCGGGAGCTTCCTCCCCGCGTCGAAATGCCTTTTGAATGTTGCATTCGAGCTGGGCCATATACAACCAGTGACGAGTGATAAGTGATGAGTGACGAGCAAATCAGTTGTCACTGGTCACATCAAAACAGCCGGTCGCCTTCCAGGCGGTTCATGCCATATAGGATTGCAATAGCTACCGCGGAGATGACCAGCACCATAGCGTTAGCCAACAGCGTGTTGCCGGATTCCACCGCGTCGTAAATGGCAACGGCCATGGTCTGAGTCTTTCCCGGAATATTCCCGGCAATCATGATGGTCACGCCAAAATCCCCGAGCGCCCGCGCGAAGGCGAATATGGTTGCCGCCATGATCGAGCGGCGGGCCAGCGGCAGCGTGACCCGAAAGAAGATACGCCACTCCGAGGCGCCTAACGTTCGCGCGGCATTCTCCATATTGCGGTCCACGCTTTCGAATGCCGCCCGCGCCGATTTTACTAAGAGCGGAACGCTGTGAATAGTCGCTGCAACCACTGCCGCCTGCCATGTGAAGACGAGCGGAAAACCGAAAACAGCTTCAAAGGCACGGCCCAAAGGCGTGCTGCGTCCCAAGAGTACGAGAAGATAGTAGCCCAGCACCGTAGGTGGAAGCACTACGGGCAGCGTAACGACGGCATCGAGTATATTGCGTCCACGGAAGCGGCGTCGCGCCAGAACATACGCCAGGAGCAGTCCCCCCGCAAGCGAAATCGCCGTTGCGATTACCGCTACTTTCAGCGACAGCCACAGTGGGAACCAGTCAATCTGACGCAGCATAGCGAACTATTTCTCCTGATTCGAGGAGCTATACTCCATAAAACCGTATTCTCTAAGAATGCTCTGCGCTTCCGGAGTGAGAAGGAAGTCCACAAAAGCCCTGGCCGTCTGCTTGTTCTGAGACCCTTTCAGCACCACTGCGGCCTGTTCGATTGGTTCATGCAGCGTAGGGTCCACGGGCAGGATAAACCCATCGCTCTTATGGGCCAAGGCTATGGCGATGAGGGCAGCTTCGACATTGCCCGTCTGCGCCAATTGTAGAGTTTGTAAGACGTTTTCTCCAAAAACCATCTTCGGTTGCAGCGCTGGCCACAGCCCGGTTCTTTCGAAGGTCTGTTGCGCGGCCGCTCCATAAGGCGCGTGGCTTGGATTTGCAATGGCAATGCGTTCTATGCGGGAATCTTTCAATTCGTCCAGTTTCTGAAGCTCGATCTTTTTTGACCACACGACCAAGCGGCCAAGGGCATACGGCTTCTCCGGCCCGTCTGTCAGGCCGTCACGCTCCAGCGCCTTGCAAAAAGAGCGCGCAGCCGGAGCATACAGATCGTATGGTGCGCCGTGGCGAATCTGTTGTTCGAGCTGCCCCGACGAACCGAATACAAAAGTGACACGCCTCCCGCTGGATCGCTGGAACTCAGTTGCTAACGGCCGGCTGACTTTGGCCAGGTCGGACGCGGCGGCGACTAGCACTGCTGCCGTGCCACTATTCCTCCCTGAGCCGCATCCGCTCAAGCATGTTGTCAAAAGAAGTAAGCAAGACAGTGTGAATCGGCAGGTCGAACGACAACTCATGCGATGCCTCAGACTTAGCATTGAATCGTTGACCCACCCAAGCGCATCTAATAAAATATTGACAACGCTATACTCAACTCTTATATTATTAATTGACTAAAGGTTTGCCTCAGGCACCCCTTTTCAGTCAGGAGAGGTAAGCTCTCCGGAGAATCAGGAGGTTTTGAAATGGCTAAGGTTATCGGCATAGACCTCGGCACAACCAACTCGGCAGTAGCGGTGATGGAGGGTGGCGAGCCCACCGTAATCGCGAACGCCGAGGGCACGCGAACGACGCCGTCGGTGGTGGCGTTCGCAAAGAACGGAGAACGTCTAGTGGGGCAGGTCGCAAAGCGCCAAGCCATCACGAACCCCGAGAATACCATATATTCCATCAAGCGCTTCATGGGTCGCCGCTATGAAGAGGTGAGCGAAGAGATGAAGCTGGTCCCCTATAAAGTGGCTCAGGTGCCCAACGGGGACGTACGTATTGTGGTGGAGGGCGGAAAGCAGCAGCTTTCACCGCCGGAGATCTCCGCCATGATTTTGCAGAAGATGAAGCAGTCGGCGGACGACTATCTAGGCGAAAAGGTCACTCAAGCAGTCATCACCGTACCGGCGTATTTTAATGACAGCCAGCGGCAGGCCACCAAAGATGCGGGACGCATCGCAGGTTTGGAAGTGCTGCGTATTGTTAACGAACCCACGGCCGCGGCTCTAGCGTATGGCTTGGATAAGAAGAAGGACGAGACCATCGCCGTATACGACTTCGGCGGCGGCACGTTTGATATTTCCATTCTGGAAGTGGGCGAGGGCGTCGTGGAGGTGAAGTCCACCAACGGCGACACTCACCTAGGCGGCGACAATATTGACCAGCGGATCGTCGACTGGCTGATTGAAGAGTTCAAGAAGGATGAAAGTCTCGACCTGCGCGCCAAAGGCAATGAAATGGCTCTGCAGCGGCTGAAGGACGCGGCGGAAAAAGCCAAGATGGAACTTTCTACCGTAATGGAGACGGAGATCAACCTCCCCTTCATTACAGCCGATGCGACCGGTCCCAAGCACTTGGTGAAGCGCCTCTCCCGCGCCAAGCTGGAAGCCATGGTGGAAGACCTAATTCAGCGCTCCGTCGGCCCATGCAAGAAGGCCATACAGGACGCGGGCGTTACCGCTTCGCAGATTGACGAAGTGGTTCTGGTGGGCGGCCAGACCCGTATGCCCCGCATACAGGCTCTCGTGAAAGAGCTGTTCGGGAAAGAACCCCATAAGGGAGTGAACCCGGATGAAGTCGTGGCAGTCGGCGCAGCGATCCAGGCAGGCGTCTTGACCGGCGAAGTGAAAGACCTGCTGCTGCTCGACGTGACTCCTCTGACGCTCGGCATCGAGACGCTCGGCGGCGTCATGACCCCGTTGATCGAGCGCAATACGACCATCCCGACCCGCAAGAGCGAGACCTTCTCGACGGCGGCCGACAACCAGACCTCCGTAGAGATCCACGTTCTGCAGGGCGAGCGCAGCATGGCTCGGGACAACCGCACGCTCGGCAAGTTCCAGCTCGTTGGCATACCGCCGGCTCCCCGTGGCATTCCGCAGATCGAGGTCACCTTTGATATTGACGCCAACGGCATCGTGCACGTGACGGCGAAAGACCTGGGCACCGGCAAACAGCAGAACATCACCATCACTTCCTCCAGTGGTCTGAGCAAAGAGGAAATCGACCGCATGCAAAAGGAGGCCTCTTCCCATTCCGATGAAGACAAGAAGCGCCGTGAAGAAGTGGAGGCCCGGAACAAAGCCGACCAGATGGTCTACAGCTCTGAGAAGCTCTTGAAGGAGAATCGCGACAAGGTGTCCGACGACGACGCGCAGAAGATCGAGTCCGCGCTGGAACGGGCGAAGCAGGCTTTGAACAAGGGCAACACGGACGAGATCAACGCCGCCGTGGACGACCTGACCAAAGCCACCCACAAGCTTGCCGAAGCCATGTACCAGCAGGCCAGCGCGCAATCCGGCGCAGGCGCTCAAGCCGGTGGTCAGCAGAGCAGCCCTGGCGCGAGCCAGAATGGTCACGGCGCCAAGAAAGAGGGAGACGTTATCGACGCTGAATACGTAGACGTAGACGAAGAAAACAAGGGCAAGGGCCGGTAACTAGATGTCGGGTGTCGAGGTTGCTTGGCATCTGACACCTATTATTTATGGCAGAAAACCACGATTTTTATGAGGTGCTCGGCGTCAATCGCAAGGCCAGCGCCGACGAGATCCGGAAAGCGTACAAGCGTCTCGCCCGCAAATATCACCCCGACGTAAATCCGGGAGATAAGAGCGCGGAGGAACGCTTCAAGCGGATATCGGAAGCATACGACGTACTGAGCGACCCCAAGAAGCGGCAGATGTACGACCGCCAAGGGTTCTATGGCGATGCTGCGCGCGCAGGGCAGGCCGGCGGTGGAGCGCGTTGGCAGCCCGTAGATTTCTCCGGCTTTGACTTCTCCGACTTTATGGGAGGAGAGGAGCAGGCATCGAGAGGAGGCGGAGGCTTCCGCGACATTTTTTCTCAAATGTTCGGAGGGCGAAGCGATGTCCGCGAAGATCAACCCACATCTGGCAGCGATCTGGAGTACCACGTCAATATCGGGTTCTGGGAAGCCATCCGCGGAACCACCGTACGCCTGAACATCATGCACTACCGCGCCTGCGCCAATTGCAATGGCAAGGGTGTTACGGGCGGGGAGATAACCTGTCCGGAATGCAAGGGCAGCGGAAACGTTTCCAAAGCCATGGCGAATATGCGTTTCAATGTGACCTGCCCGCGCTGCCACGGCCGGGGCAAGATTCAGAACCCGTGCCCCAGATGCGGAGGTGAAGGCCGCACCTCCGAGCCGGAACAGATCGAGGTTCGAATTCCGGCCGGTGTACAGGATGGCTTCCGTGTCCGTGTGGCAGCCAAGGGGAACGCCGGCACTCACGGTGGTCATCGCGGCGATCTGTACATCGTCACGAAAGTTTCGCCGCACCCCTTCTTTGAACGCAAAGGCGACGATATTCATACCACGATTCCAGTGACAATTACGGAAGCTGCCTTGGGTGCCAAAGTTGAGGTGCCGACCATCGACGGTAACCGCGCGCTACTGAAGATTCCTCCGGGGACGGCATCGGGGCAAAGATTCCGACTGCGAGAAAAAGGCGTCACATCCCTGAAGACCGGCCAGCGCGGCGATCAATACGTGGAAGTACGCGTGCATGTGCCTAGAGTTGCGGACGAGCGTTCAAAGGAACTCCTCCGGGAGTTGGCTCACCTGAACCCGGAGAACCCGCGGGCGGAAGTTTACAGGCAGGTCCAGGGTTAGAGGAGACGAGTGAGTATGGCCAAGCGGGGCAAAGCCGCTTACATGATTTCAGCGGTGGCGCAGACCTACAACATCCATCCGCAGACGCTGCGTTTATATGAGCGAGAGGGCTTGCTAAAGCCGTTGCGCACCGAGGGCAATACTCGGCTTTACACCCAAGAAGATATTGAACGCTTGGAACTCATATTAAGTTTGACGCGCGATATGGGTGTGAATTTGGCGGGTGTCGAAGTCGTGCTGAACATGCGCGAGAAGATGGAACGGATGCAACGGCAAATGGAGGACTTTGTCCGGCTGCTGCAACGCGAACTGGCCAACCCTCAGCGGGGGACGGCTGACGAGATCAAGAATGCCCTCGTGCGGCTGATGCCTCGTCATCCAGCCCCGGTGCAACACCATAATAAGAAGTCACAGTAGTGGCGACTCCTGCCCTGGTATGCGGTGAGGGGCACAAGCCCGCCACACTCGCGGAGCGAAACTTGCCCATCGGTTCGCGGGACCGCTAAGATAGATCTTCACGTCCCCCGGATGCAATAGATGAAATTTCTGAAGGCGAAGCCCTCCATCGAGCTGCTCATTTTCGATCTAGACGGCACTCTCATCGATTCCAAGGCTGATCTAGTCAATAGCGTGAACGCCACGCTGGAATACCTTGGCCGCAACCGGCTCGAAGACGAGACGATTTACTCCTACGTCGGCAATGGCGCGCCGGCTCTGATCGCGAAGGCGCTCGGTCCCCAAGCTACCGAGCGTGAAATCGAACAGGGCCTCGATTACTTCCTTTCCTACTACCGCGAGCACAAGCTGGACAACACCACGCTGTATCCGGGAGTACGTGAAACTCTCGCCAAACTAGCCAATGGCACGCATTCCCTTGAGCGCATTATGGCGGTGCTCAGTAACAAGCCCGTGTATCCGAGCCGAGAAATACTGAGCGGCCTCGGCCTATCGTCGTTCTTCCGATATATCTATGGCGGAAACAGCTTCGATACTAAGAAGCCCGACCCCTTGGGCTTGAACTATATCCTCGAACAAGCTGGCGTCGAACCCTCCGCGGCGATGATGGTGGGCGATTCCGACGTGGACATCCTTACAGGCATCAATGCCGGCGCATGGACCTGCGCAGTCACGCACGGCTTCGGCACTCTGAGCCTCGAAACGATCCCACCCGACCTGGTCGTGGACAGCTTGCCTGAACTGGCGGACGCGCTGTCATAGAACAGGCCATCACTTTTCCTCACACTGTACGGCAACAAGTCCGCCGCAATCAACCTCCACATTGGCAAACGCAGCGTTCACGGTGTAGAATCGCGCATACTTGGCCATCGGAACAGCCAGTCGGAGGTGAACCTGTGAAGCGTCTACATGTACTTACATTGTTGTTGTTTTGCGCTATCGCCATTGGCGTTTGGAACCCGTTCTCATACGATGCCCACGGGCAGGCGGCGCTGACGTCGCCCGACTTCCAGGTGGATCCATTCTGGCCCAAGCCACTGCCTAATGACTGGGTGACCGGCAACGTCGGTGGAACCTGCGTCGACAAGAACGATCACGTGTTCATCACCAACCGCACCGCCGATCCCGAAAATCTTACGCCGAACGAAAAAGCGGTCGGCAGGCCGGCGCCGCCCGTCATCGAATTTGATCCTGAGGGAAATGTTGTAAATTCTTGGGGCGACTTCAAAGTGGTTCCGAGCGGCATTCACGACTGCTATTTCGATCACGAGGGTAACGTCTGGATCGGCGGCAATACGGACGCTCTCGCGCAGAAATATTCACGCGACGGCAAACTGCTGCTCCAGATCGGAACCAAGGGCAAGTTTGACAGCGCGGATAATTCCGAAAAAGCACCTGGGTTGAACTCCAGCCATACGCTGCTCAACAAGCCCGCCAGCTTTGCGGTGGATCCAACTAATGGCGACGTATACATAGCCGACGGCTACGGCAACAGGCGCGTAGTCATTTTCGACAAGAAGGGCAATTATGTTCGCCAATTCGGAAGGCAGGCAACGAAGGACGAGACCGCGCAAGGCGTCGGTGGCGCCTTCGAGCAAGTAGTCCATTGCATCGTCATGGGCAATGATGGCCTGCTGTATGTTTGCGACCGTGAAGGCAAGCGAATCCAGGTTTTTGACAAGACCGGCAATTTCAAGAAGAACATCACCATCGGCCGCCGCCGCTCAGATCTTCCCGGAAACGGCAAGCCGTATTGGATTTTGCTATCGCGTGATCCGGGGCAAAAAACGATGTTGGTAGCCGATGGCCTCGATGAGGTCATCTGGACAATAGACCGTGAGAGCGGCAGGACGCTGCGCGGCTTTGGCCGGCTCGGTCACATGGCGGGCGAGTTTACATTCCTGCATACCATTGCCATGAATTCCAAGGGTGACCTGATCGCGGGTGAAACGATCGGCGGAAGGCGAGTGCAAAAATTTAAGGCTGTAAGAGAGTAACCCTCAATGATGGCGTGGTGACTTGCCGTCACGAGGGCACGGCGATAGTAAAGTTCAGCATGCTAGAATCGAGACATGGCGATAATCCGGCGTAGGAAGTCGGCGGCGGTCAACGTAGGCGGCGTGATAGTCGGCGGAGCGCACCCGATCGTGGTGCAGTCGATGACCAACGCCGACACCGCTGATCCCGCCTCAGCCGTCCGTCAGACGGCTGCTCTGGCGCGAGCCGGCTCTGAACTGGTACGGATCACGGTCAACACGGAAGAAGCTGCCGCCGCTGTGCCCGCCATCGTAGACGGCTTGGAAGCGCAGGGCCTGAACGTTCCCATCATCGGCGACTTTCACTACAACGGGCACTTGCTGCTGACGAAGTATCCGGAATGCGCGCGCCGTCTGGCGAAGTACCGCATCAATCCCGGCAACGTCAACATCGGCAAAAAGCACGACGACAATTTTCGCACCATGATCCGTGTCGCCATGGATTACGGCAAGCCCGTGCGCATTGGCGTGAATTGGGGGTCGCTCGATCAGGCGCTGCTGACACGCATGATGGATGAAAACGCGCGCGCTTCGCAGCCGCTCGAAGCCGAGGAGGTGATGCACCTCGCCATCGTGGAAAGCGCCGTTCGCTCCGCGGAGGCGGCGGAAGAATACGGGCTCCCGCATGACGCGATCATTCTCAGCGCCAAAGTATCGACTCCGCAAAGCCTGATCGATGTCTACCGCGCACTGGCCCAACGCTGCGATTACCCGCTGCACCTCGGGCTGACCGAGGCCGGGATGGGCAGCAAGGGCATCGTCGCGAGCACGGCAGCGATGAGCATCCTGCTGCAGGAAGGCATCGGCGACACCATCCGCGTTTCTCTGACGCCTGCCCCGAACGGCGACCGCACCGAAGAAGTGGTCGTCGCGCAGCAGATCCTGCAATCGCTCGGCATCCGCAGCTTCACGCCGCAGGTCAGCGCCTGCCCTGGATGCGGGCGCACCACCAGCACTTTCTTTCAGAAAATGGCGGATCAGATCCAAACCTACCTGCGCGAGCAGATGCCGTTATGGAAGGAAAACTATCCGGGCGTCGAAGAATTGCGCGTAGCGGTGATGGGCTGCGTCGTCAACGGCCCCGGCGAGTCCAAGCACGCCCACATCGGCATCTCGCTCCCGGGCACATTCGAAGAACCGAAGGCCCCCGTCTACGCCGACGGCCGCCTGCTGCTCACTCTCAAAGGCGACTCCATAGTTCCTGAGTTCATCCGGATACTCAATGACTATGTCGAGAGCCACTACGGGGCCAAAGTAGTAGCGAACCGTTAGCTGAGGGAGGACCAATGAAGCGCCGGAAAATCAAAAAGGTTTACTCCTACCAGATTAACCTCGTCCCGGAAAAGGAGGGGGGATACACGGTTCTCGTACCCTTGCTGCCCGGTTGTGTCTCCTATGGCGCCACCATCGAGGAAGCCACGGAAAACGCTAAGGAAGCCATCTCGATGCACCTTGAAAACCTCGCCGCTCATAAACAGGCCATACCCGAAGGGCACGAAACTCCTGTGTTCACCACTCTGGTTTCGGTCACCGCCTCGCATGTCTAAAGAGCTTCCACACTCGGTTCTAATTTTGTGAATTACCAAGAGCCACCCTGCTTCCCATAACGGGTCATCCCGACCCCCGAATTCAACGCAGTCGATTAGATTTTAGCGTTCGGTATTGGAGAACAATCGTAGGTGAAGCCCAGAATTGAAGAAATCGCTCACGAATTACAAACTGACATCGATCCAATCAAGAGCGTCGATGCACTGCGTTTCGACAAACTTGTAAATCTATGCGTTGTAGCAGCAACGACGGCTCTTGACAACTCCGTCGGCCCGTACACGGAATTTGAACGTTGGCATTTTGCACAGATCTTCAAGTCCATGGGGCACAGCCATCGATCTGTTCGGAACCTTGTCACCAAGGGCCGTGAGAACCCTGAGTCTGTGGATGCGTTGATAATCGCGAGAGCACAAATAGAGTGGGTCTTTACCGCGTACGTTCTACTAGAGAAGCCGGAAACGTTTGCCGTTTTTCTTAAAGATGCCTGGCGGAAGAAATACATAAGATACCTCATCGAGAGGCAAGAGTGTCGCAATCTACCACGGTTTGGCAAATTCCTAAACGAGCAAGCAGAACCCGCACTCGAAGCACTGAGGAACATTGTGAATGTGTCGGACGAGGAGAAGCAAACGATCGAAGCGGAATATCTCGGCACGGCTCTGCCAAATTCAGGCTCCAAAAAAATCCCAACGTTTCCCACACCCGGCCAAGCCTTGAGTCAAATGAAATCGCCCACGAAGAAAGCTGTGCTTGATCGGCTTTACTTTGAGTATGTGTGGCTGTGCTCGTTCGTTCACGGCTCTCCCGAGTCTACGTTGGCCAGGGCGATGTTTGACAAGCGTTCCAAATACATTGAATTGTTCTCAACGGACCAGCATGAAGACGCATGGCGGAAGGAGGTCGGCGAAAAAGCTGTACTGTTGAGCGTGTTGTCGGTAGGGGTTTGCACAGCCGAGTTGGTGGAAATTTACCGCTCAGACATTGAATTGCGAAGGGCAGCCGGAGAGACCTGTGGCGAGTTGGCAGAATTTAGTTTGCTGGCCCAATCCCTGTGGCAGCGTCGGCTGAAGCAAATCCTAGGAGTAATATAGCGAGTGCGAAGGCGGGCCATTTCTGCCGTACGCTTGTGGTTTTACGTATTCAGGACCGGGGAAGTTGGTTTTTGGCGACTCTCATGAGAAAGCGAATCGCCTCGTTTACGGCCTGCGAATCGGGAAACACCGCAGCCACATCCGGCGCCAGTTGGATCGCTGGTGATGGTGGAGCCTTTCGGCCCGGTCCTCTGGCCACCACGTCGCGAGCGCGAAAATCATACTCGGGGCGGAGATCGTCCTTGGACATACCCGAAGGGTTCCTTTTCATGGACGATTATACAGAAAGCGATTGCTCGAACAGCCCAGGCGAGACCTGCAGCCCGGCCAGGCGCATTCGTTCCAGGCAGCGCGGCTGGGCGCCCGTAGCGCGGAAGGTGCCCCGCACCGTTCCATCGGCCTCGACGCCGCTGCGCTGAAACACGAAGATATCCTGCACCAGAATATCGAGATCGCTCAAGCCCAGGACCTCGGCGATGTGCGTCACTTTGCGGCGGCCGTCGCTGAGGCGCGCGGTCTGCACCACAATGTGAATCACTGAAGCCATTTGCTGGCGGATGAACCGGCTGGGCAGATCGAGCTTGGCCATCATGACCATAGTTTCGAGGCGGCTGAAGGCGTCCGCCGGAGAGTTGGCGTGAACCGTAGTCATGGAGCCTTCGACGCCTGTGCCCATCGCCTGTAACATGTCGAGCGCTTCGCCGCCGCGCGCCTCGCCCAATAGGATGCGGTCCGGGCGCATGCGCAGCGCGGTCATCAGGAGCTGCCGCTGCGTGATGGTTCCCTTGCCCTCAATGTTCGGCGGGCGTGTCTCCATGCGGATCACGTTCTCAAGCTGCAACTGCAACTCCGCCGTGTCTTCAATGGTGACCACGCGTTCTTCCGGGGGAATGAAGCGCGAAAGGCAATTGAGAAACGTGGTCTTGCCGGAGCCGGTGCCGCCCGAGATCACGATGTTGAAGCGGGCCTCAATGCATTTGCCCAGAAACTCCAGCATAAACGGCGCCAGCGTCTGTTTTTCGAGCAGCTCGTCGTTGGTCAGCAGCTTGCGCCCAAATCGGCGGATAGAGAGCGACGGCCCGTCTACTGCCAGCGGTGGGATGATGGCGTTCACGCGCGAGCCATCCGGCAGACGCGCGTCCACCAGCGGCACGGATTCGTCAATGCGACGGCCCATGCTGGAAACGATTTTCTCGATGATGTGCGTAAGGTGCTTGTCGCTCTGGAAGCGGATACCCGTCTCGACCAGCTTTCCGTGCCGCTCGATGTAGACGTTCTTACACGTATTGACCAGGATATCCGAGATGGTGGGGTCCTTTAGAAGCGGCTCCAGCGGGCCCAGTCCGAACACTTCATCGAGTATCTCCTCGACCAGTCGGTTCCGCTCGGTCATGCTGATGGGCAAGCGGTCCTCCTGAAGCATTTTCTCGAGGACGGAGCGCACTTCGCCGCGCAGGCGGTCGCGGCTGACCGCCTTCAACGCATCCATGTTGAGCACGCCCAGGAGCTTGCCGTGAACGCGTGTCTTCAAATCAAAGTAGCGGTCCTGAGCTGCAGTGGTACCAGAAGCGATGCTCGGCGGCGGAAGGCGGTTGAGGATTGATGTGATAGCCATGGTCTAGCGCGAAAGGGCATGGCTTCAGCCATGCCGAAATCCTTGCTCTACGAGCGGCTTTAGCCGCTGAGGGGCCGGTGCACCTCAGGGGCTAAAGCCCCGTATTTGTTCCGCGTCTGATCGGCACGCCTGAAGGCGTGCCCTTACGCGGACCGTGTCCATTGCAGTCATTACTCCAGTGTGCAGCACTTCGGCCTCATTGCGATGTGGCTCTGCTGCTCGCTAGTGGATGGCAGCCACCGGGGCATCGGTGCTGGCGCTGCTAACTCCGCCGGTACTGATGATCACAGGCAGGTCGTCTCCCTGCTGCCGGTCGCCGGGGACGTAGATGTTGATTTGGTAGGTTCCCACAAACCCGGGCGCTAACCCAGCATAAAGCACAGTGTACTCGCTGAATCCGATTCTGACGCTGACATTCTGCGTAGTAGGCGACAGCGGATTCGACCCGCCGGCTTGGCCGGAAGGCACGGCCGGTCTCACGGCGCCCAATCCGGTGGCATAAAGCACCAGAACTTCATCTCGACGCGCGGGATGATCGGGAGTGACGAGCGAGAAATCCCTGCTGTGATAGAGTAACGCCCGCCGTTCTCCGTTCAGGTCCATCGAGAACACGCCCGGCGCGGCGGCGCTAACTTGCACTTGAACTCCCTGGCTGACCAGTCCCAAATCGGTTGAACGCACGGTGAGCGTGACGCGGCCGGCGTTCAGTTCGGTCGGCAATTGGGCGTTGATCTGGTTGTCAGAGGTGTACAGCAGAGGGATGGCGATCTCATTGGCCGTGACACAAACACCGCCCATGGAGGTCGGCAACGGAACGGCGCTGGCGGAATCGGAGCCCGATAGATTCGATCCAAAGATGCTGATCAGTGATCCCGGCGCAAGCTGAGGACTGTAACTGGCGCCGTTAACAACGCTGTTGGATCGGAACGATGGCGCGCGCGGCGCCGCAGTCGCGAGCGGCACAATGCTGAGCCCGGAGAGCGTGAGCAGATAAGCATTATTGGCGCCGTCCACGCTGATGGCGCGCGGCAGCAACTGCGTTTGCCCGTTTACTCCAATTTCGCGCGATACGATGTTCGGCGGCCACAAGCGTGTGACGGTCGCGATCGATGTCTGCGTGGTGGGACTGATGTCCATTACCTGCTCCGGGAGCTTGAACTCCCGCATAAGGACGAGATTGTTCAGGTTGATCATTTGCAACCTCTGTATCGGTACCTGGGGGTCGGCGGCCTGTATGCGGACTGCGTTCCTGCCTGCGGCGGAAGTGCCGAAGGTCAGTGTCGTCTGCGCGGCGGCACCGCCACCTCCGCCACCTACGACGGGCGGGGCTGGAGCCATTGTGCCGACAGGTCCTAACGCGGAATTGACCACCGTGTCATCCACGACGAAGAAACTGCCGTCGGGTGCTGCCGAAACCGTCCCTCGAAATCCGGTTACCGCGCCGAGCCGTGACGCCACGAACGCGTCGGCAAGTGGATCGTACAGCCGCAGATTCCCGATGTTCCCGTTGGAATCATAAATGACAATTGCGCTGCCGTTCTCCGGCGCCAGCAAGCGGTTACGGCCCTGGATCACGTTGTTCACGTTCTGCCCCAGATTCAGACGCGGGAAGGCGCTGCGCGTTGCCAGGCTGAGTTGCCAAACGGAACCGTTACCCGGCGCCGCTCCTGCTTGCCCGGGCAGCGGCACGACCGTAAACAGGACGGCATTGCTGGATGCCGCAATCTGGCGCGGAAAGAGCGGCGTCGCGTTGATTGGGACGGGAGCCATGGGGATAGAATCCACCACCTGCATCTGGTCCAGGTCTATTACGGAGATCAGTTCGGAGCCGGAGTTGGCCACCACGAGCGTCGAAGGGTTGACCATCGCCATTGAAAGCGGGCGATTGCCCACACGAATCGGCGGCAGGAAGTTCTGATCCGCAATCGAGAACACCTCGATCTGATCCAGCGTGTAATTGGCGATGTACACACGTTGTCTGAGTTCATCCAACTGCGTCGCCACTCCCACGCCGTTGATCGGGGCGATACTCCCGACTTGGTCGGTATCGCGGAAATTGATATTCACCAGGATGGCCGGCTCGATATTGACGGCCTCCGGCGACACCAGCACGACAGCAAATTGCTGCGTGCCGCGCGTGGTTACCGTCCGCGGATTAAATGTGATTCGCAAAGTGGAAGGAGCCAGTCCCGTTGATTGGCTGACGATCACGGGCACGTTGGCGCCGGCATTGTTCAGCGCCGCGTTGAACGTAAGCCGGCCGCCGCCAAGATTCTGCACCTGCACTTGCGCGCTCACCAGCGCTCTATTGCAGATATTCACAGACAAAACTACGTTCGAGGTGTCCACCGCTAAGACCGGCAGTTGGTTCAGCCGCCCGATGGGAATTACCATCAAGCCCGAAGTAGAGATGGCAAACAGATTTTGCCCATCCGGTGACGCGACGATCTTGGGGTTAATCGCTTCCGCCAGTCGCAGCCCAAGCAGCGGCGTCAGGCTGGTCGCCCTCATGAGCTGTAGGACGCCTTGGGTTGGCGCTCCCGGCACACGCCCGCCGATGCCGGGCAATACCGCCCCTCCCGGGTTCTGTGGGTTATTTGTGTTCAGTGGGTTGATGGGAGGCTGCGTCGAAAACGTCGAGTACACCGTGTTGCCATCTACCGAAAAGACGCTCCCGCCCGTCAGCACAGGGTTGAGCGAAGGCGTGCCCGCGCGGCCCAGAATAGACATTGTCTGGGTGTCAAACAGGAATGGGCCGGCCATAAAGCGCGAGCCGTCTCCCGAAATCGAAAGTATGGCGCTGACGCCGGTCACGTTTCGCGCGCGCACTACAGTCGCCGAGGCAACGTCATAGACGAACAGGCGTCCATTGGCGGCGTTCAACTGTGAAAGTCCGACGATCAGATTTCCGGCGGCTGAAGTTACCATCCCGGCGCGAAAGCCCGACGGAACGGCACTGCCCGGAATGTTGGGCAGCCCCGGGGGACTCGGCGGAACGGAAACAGGCAATTGAAACGGCTGGCCGGTCGCGGGATCAATACGGAACAGGCCCGCCGGTCCCAGCACCACAATTGCACCGTCATAGCCAACAGCAACGGCGTCCGGCCTGCTCGCAAGGCTGATCGTGTTCACGGGTTCCTGCGTATTCAAGTTGACGACGGTGATACTCCAGGGCTGGGCAGTATTGGCGTTAGCTACGTATAAGGTTTGCCCGTCAGGGCTGATGGCCAGACTCGCTGGACTGAGACCCGCGGAAATTGGACTGAGCAGCGTTCCGCCCTCGACAGAGTAAACGTCCACTCGGTTCCCGGTGAAGTTAGCGAGATAAACCAGGCTACGTTGTTCGTCGTAGGCCAGATCGGCCACTTGCCCGACAACAGGCACCACCGTGCCGATATTTGCTGCGAAGGCACTGCTGAAGGTTAGAAATGTCAGAAGACACATCAGCGGTAATCCGCCGCGCCAAAGCTGATTAAATGATGACTTCATGCAACCGGCCAATATCCAAATACCCCGTTCGGCTCCTAGACTCAAACCACCGTGCCTGCGACGGGAACTGTGCGCGGCATGGCCCCTCAACGGTGCAGGCACCGCCCGGGCGCCACAATGCGTTAATACAATAACCCGAATCGCCCTGAAAAGTTTCGCGAATTGTCGGCCCACGAAATGAGGTAGAGGTAGCGCAGAGTTTGCGCTTTTGAAACTCTGCGGCGTTAAATCGTTAATTTGCCACCCCGGAGTCGCCGGTAATAACGTGACTCAACAAAGAACCGCAGAGTTTGAAAAGCGCAAACTCTGCGCTACACTCTACCGGCAAACCCTACCGCAGCTTCTCTTTTACATTGCCACCGGCCTGATATTTAGGTACTGTGGACAGGGATTTTTGGCTCTGGCCCGACCCACTGTAAGTCTGCGCGGAGCGTAGATTTCCGAAACTTTGTTACGGTTGCGGTGTTTAATGGTGGGGGTATCATGTTGACGAACGCCGGAACAACGGCGAAGGAAAGTGAGAAAGCCACCCGGCGATTCGTGGTCCGGAACCGCACGCGTGGAACCATAGTGGCTGAGGACGTGCACGTTGCGGACACCCCGAGCGCGCGGCGGGTCGGTTTGCTGAAGCATAGCGAACTAAAGCCCAGAGAGGGCTTGTGGATTTACCCCTGCCAAGCCGTCCATACCTTCTGGATGCGCTTCCCCATTGATGTGGCATTTCTCGACCGCCATCGTCGCGTGAGGCGGGTGTATCATCGGCTGCTCCCGTTTCGGTTGACGCGTTTTGTGTGGCGCTCGCGCAGTGTGTTGGAACTGGCTGCAGGCGTTCTTGAAGAGAGCCGGACGGAATCGGGAGATGAGCTCGAATTTTCTCGTCACGAAAGCTGATTCGCTCCTTATCTAGTCAGTGATTACAATCAATCGTGACCGGACAATATAAATGACCCCTCCACGCTTACAAGGATCGCCCTCAGGAGTGCGGGTGTTGACGGTGGTCTTTCTTGCCGCGTTGACCCTGTGTTCCGGCGGGTGTGTGCGCCGCATCATTTCAAGCCGCGGTTTTGGATTGCTCCACTCTCAGCGCCAGAGGGCAACCGCTACCACGGCGAAGCGCTCGCCGCTGCAGTCCTCTGTACCCGACGATCTGGTCCGGCAGATATTTCTGCGACAGACCCGCGACGCATACGAGCCGCTGGCCGAAAGCAAGACTGTTTCCATGCTGGAAACGCGGTTGCGTCTCGACTCCAAAGATGTTCCGGCCCGACTCCAACTCGCCAGTATCTATGAGCGTTTCAGTCTCGCCGAGCAGGCCGCCGAGCAGTACAAAGTAGCGCTGGATGACGCTGCCGGGCCATCGGAATCTGGGCTTCCCAAGAACCCCCTACAGGCGCAGTCCGCCGCCGAAGGCTTGGCGCGGTCGGCGCGCTCGGCGGGCCAGAGCACAGCCGCCATTCCCGCGCTGGCCGATTTCGTAAGGCGCTGGCCCGTCGCGGGCGTCTGGAATGAACTCGGGATGCTTTATGATGACGCGGGTGACACGTTGCATGCGGAAGAAGCGTTCAGGCGGGCCGTGGCGCGTGAGCCCACGTCGGAGAGTCTCCACAACAACCTGGGATACAACCTTCTGTTGCAGCAGAAAACAGGCGAGGCCGAGGCCGAGTTCCGTCGCGCGCTCGAGATCAATGGCAAATCCGCCGCTGCGCACAACAATATCGGCACGTTGCTGGCGCGGCGCGGAGAGGCAGACGCCGCATTCCAGCATTTCCGCATGGCGGCATCGGACGTCGCAACGGCTCACAACAATCTCGCTGTAGTGCTGCTTGAGATGGGAGCGTACGAACGAAGCCGAAACGAGCTGGTGAAAGCTTTATCGGCGCGTTACTACTTTGCCGCGCCCATGCAGAACTTCAAGCTCGTGCAGGAGCTGTTGCGCCAGCGCGCGGAGCTGATGAACGCCGGCACGGGCCTGCCGCTCAGGACTATTTCTGCTTCGCTGGCGCGCGCCGCAACTCCCCCAACGTCGTTTACACAATCCGACGCCCGCCTGCCTACCGCGTCAGGCGTCGCCAAACCGGAATTTTCCGAGGAACCGTAATGAAAACTTTTTGGAAGCAATTTTGGAAAGACACTGAAGGTCAGGACCTGGTCGAGTACGCCTTGCTCGTGGCCGCGATCGCACTGGGCATGATTGCCACCATCCGGGGAATCGCCAACGCCCTGAACACGCTGTACGAGAGCATCTCGACCGGACTGGGCTCCATCGGCCAGTAGTTTGTTGCAGCCGTCGTAGGCGGAATCATGAGCAGCTATTCGCAGGTCGTCACCATGCCCCGGCCAGCCATCCGCTCCAACACACGTGTGTCCTGGATGCTGTCAGCGATCATCCCGAGCGTGGGCGCCGCGATTTTCGCCGTGTCATTGGCGCATGTGCTGTTCATCTCCGGAGGCATGCGGACACTGTTTCGCGATAGCGACGCGGGCTGGCACATCCGAACCGGCGAAGCCATGCTCAGCAGCTTGAGCGTGCCGCGCGCCGATCCATTCTCGTTCACGGTTGCGGGAAAAGAGTGGTTCGCCTGGGAGTGGATCTCAGACGTGCTGCTGGGAACGGCACACCGCCTCGCCGGACCTGCCGGAGTGGCGCTGCTCGCGGCGTTCGTCATCGCGCTCACTGCCTGGGGCGCATCACGCTTTGCGCTGGCGCTAAGCGGGAATCTCTTGTTCACAGCGGTTGCCGCCGCCGTTCTGCTCGGCACAACCAGCATCCATTGGCTGGCGCGACCGCACATCTTTTCGTGGTTGATTGCGCTAGTGTTCTTGGCCATCGCGGAACGGCATCGCCGCAGTCCATCGCCAAACACGTGGTACTCGCTTCCTGCGATTTCATGCTTGTGGGCAAATCTGCACGGCAGTTTCCTGCTCGGCCCCGGGATATTGTTCCTTTACGCAGCCGGTGAGTGGATGACCGCACTGCATGAAAACGGCGGGAGCCACAAGTGGCTCCGGCTGGTGCGCTGGCCCTCATCAGCAACGAGGTTCGCAGTCCTCGGCCTGGCGTCGCTCGCCGTTACGGTGGTCAATCCTTACGGCTGGAAACTGCACGCGCACATCGCATCGTATCTGCGCGACGGCTACATCATGGACCACATCGCTGAGTTCCGCAGTTTCAGCTTCCACGCCCCCGGCGCCATTTTTGTCGAGCTGTTCCTCGCAATAGCCGTTTTGGGCACGGTGGCAATGGCTCGCCAGCGCGCTTACGGACCGGCTCTCCTTGGAGTTGTTCTGCTGCACTTCTCATTGTATTCGGCGCGGTATCTTCCCGTGGCCGCTGTGCTGCTGCTGCCGCTATCGGTCGCAGCGTTGACGCGCGAGGCCGACAAGCTGTCTGCAATGCGCACGTTTATGCGATATTTTGAACGCGTGCGCAAGATTGATCGTGAAATATGGGGCGCCGTCCCGGTAATTATCGTACTCGCGTTGACTGCCGGGTTCGTCGTCAGCCAGGCGCGCGCCGGCCGCGTTGGATTCGACCCATCCAAGTTTCCGGTGCAGGCAGCGGCGTATTTTGAGAAACGCGACATCAACAGCAGGATCTACACCCACGACCAGTGGGGAGGGTATTTGATTTACCGCTTCGGCGGCCGGCTGAAGGTATTCATGGACGGACGCAGCGACTACTATGGCCGCGAGATGTTGGAGACGCACGCCACGATCAACGAAGTGAAGCCCGGATGGGATGGGACGCTGGAATCCTTTGGTATTCAATTCGTACTGGTCCCGCCGGATCGCCCTCTGGCGTCGGTGCTGGCGCTGAAACCGGAATGGAATCGGGTCTACGCGGATTCCACCGCCGCGATCTTTGAGAGGGTCGGCTGATGAATTTTCGCTATACGTCAGGGCATGGCTGAAGAGTGTGTGTGAAAACGTCGGATATGCGAAGGGCACGACTTCAGTCGTGCCATAAGTCGCGCAATATCAATTCGGCTTTAGCCACTGAGGTCAGCCGTTGCAGGTTGTCACACAGACTCTTTAGCCATGCCAACGGCAGCGGAGATGAACCGGGCGCTTCAGCGCCTGAGGTCCAGGTTCCTCAGCGGCTAAGGCCATCGGTTTTGGTTGAAACCGTGCCCTGAGTTGGCGGACGCTTCACTGAGGTGACTATCACTATGACCGGCGGAAATCTGCCAATCGCGATCGCAGCAGCGATGGTCGTGGTGGTCATTGCCGCGGCCATTGCAGATCTAGCCACGCGCAGGATTCCGAACTGGATCACTCTGCCGGGAGCCGTTCTGGGCGTAACGCTGCATGCTTACTACGGCGGCGCACATGGCGCGATGCTGTCGCTCGCCGGCGCTGGCATGGCGTTCGCCTTTTTCCTGCTCCTGCATCTTGCGGGCGGGATGGGAGCGGGCGACGTGAAATTAGCGGGCGCGGTGGGAGCGTTAGTCGGCCCGCAAGCGTTTGTGATCGTGTTCATCGCCACCGGGCTGCTGGGCGGAGTGGCGGCGATAGCGCTGGCATTGCTTCGCAGGCGCTTGTGGCAGACGTTGGCGCAAACGATGGTGTTGCTCTCAAACTTTGGGCGCCTGCGCTGGAATGCGGTGCGGCGGAGCAGTTCCTTGAACCGGCCTGACGCCTTGCGGCTTCCTTATGGCGCGGTCATCGCCGGTGGCGCATTGGCGTTCCTGGCGTTTTATCATTAGAAAGTTATGCAGCGTAATCGAGCATTGCTGGCATTCGGAGTCGCCTGGCTGACGGCGTTACTGCTGAGCTGGGCCGTGTACAAGAAAACCGCCGCGCCGCAGGCGCGTCAGACTGTGCAGGTGGTTGCGGCCGCGGCTGATCTTCCCGCTGGAAAACGCATCACCGCAGCCGATGTGAAGCTGCTAACCATAGATCGCAAGGACGCACCAAGAGGCGCATTCTTCAATACCGCGGATGTAATTGATCGCGCCGTTCTCTCGCCGGTGGTCACCAATGAGACGGTGCTCGATGGAAAGATCGCGGCCAAAGGCGGCGGGGAGGGCATTACTGCCCTGATCGAACCTGGCATGCGCGCTGTCTCCGTCCAGGTAAACGAAATCTCGGGAGTTTCCGGATTCATCCAGCCGGGCACGCGCGTGGACGTGCTGTTCACGCGGATGCTGACGAACGGTGATGCAGCCACCACAACCGTTCTGCAGAACGCCAAAGTGCTGGCGTACGGGAAACAGTTGGAGCCTCAGTCTAAAGTCGATGTGAAGGATACGACGAAGATAACGGTTGCCACGCTGCTCGTCACACAAGAGCAGGCGGAAAAACTGGCGCTCGCAATGCAGCGCGGTCGCATTCAACTGGTGCTTCGGAATCCGCTCGACAACGAGATCAGCGATGGAAGAGAGCCGGTCAGCGCCGCCGACCTGGGGATTAAAGAGCCGGAGAGGAAGCCCCCGATGCGTCCTGCTCCAGTGCCGGTGAGCACCCCGGCTCCCCGGAAAACAGCTCGCAGTGGCGACAAACAATCCGACGCCTCCGGGAACGGACATATCACAGTGCGTGTCTATCGCGGCTCCAAGGCGAGCGAGGACGTTTTCGAGAATGAGACCCCGAACCAGCACGATGAGAACGATTGATCCCCAAAACTCGTCGGAGTTGCGGAAGGGCGCGACTTCAGCGCCTGAGGTGAGTGCGGCCTCAGCGGCCAAAGCCGACAGCGTAGCGAAGCAATTCGGCATGGCTAAAGCCATGCCCTTTCCTACCCTGGTTTTCGCGCTAGCCTTTTTGTTGTTTGGATTACCCGTGTTTGTTGGGGCGCAAGACAATCCTCCCGACTCACCGACGCCGGTGCGCGCTCCGTCGCGACCAGCGGTGCAGCTTCCTTCGCGGCAGATGACGGTGCAGGTTGGCCGTGGTGAGTTGTTACAGTTTACGGACACAGCCTCCCGCGTGTCGGTTTCGGAGCCGCTGATCGCCGACGCGGTTGTGGTTTCGCCGCACGAGGTGGTCGTGAACGGCAAATCTCCGGGTAATACAACGGTGATGGTTTGGCACGGCGACACCATTTCGCGATATGAAATCACAGTCCAGGCAGACCTGACTGAGATACGCCAGGAACTGCACGCCACGCTGCCGAATGAGCAGATCCAGGTGTCCAGCAGCAAAGATGCGATTTTGCTTACGGGCGTGGTGACCAACGCGGAGGTCGCCAAACGCGCCGGCGAGATTGCCGCCATCCATGCAAAGAGTGTGGTGAACCTGCTGCAGGCGCCCCCGACATATCCGCGCCAGGTGATGCTCCAGGTAAAGTTTGCGACCGTAGATCGTGATGAGCTGACGCGCATCGGCGTGAACCTTTTCAGCGTGAATAATAAGCTCCTGAGCGGCTCAACAACACAGCAGTTCCAGTTTCCCCGCATCGGCCAGTTGCAGTTCCAGCAAGGCCCGGAGGGCCAGCCGGTGCTGGGAAGCGAGCAGGTAACTATCAGCGACCTGCTGAACCTCTTCGCGTTCCGCCCGGACCTGAACTTCGGAGCTACGATCGCGCTGCTGAAGAACAACAACGTGCTGGAGATTTTGGCGGAGCCCAATTTGATTACCACCAGCGGGCACGAGGCCAGCTTCCTGGCCGGCGGCCAGTTCCCGTTTCCGGTGATTACAAGCACGGGCAGCGGCGCTCAATCTACGCCTGTGGTGACGATTCAGTTCCGCCCGTTCGGCGTGCGGCTCAACTTTACGCCCACCGTCAACGAGAACGATGTGATTCACTTGAAGGTGCGTCCTGAGGTCAGCTCGCTCGACTTTGCAAATGCGCTGACCATTCAGGGCTTCCTGATTCCAGCGCTCAGCACGCGCGAAGCGGAAACAGAAGTGGACCTGAAAGAGGGTGAGAGTTTCGCAATAGCTGGCTTGCTCGACAACCGTGTCACGGAGGCGGTCAGCAAGATTCCGGGGATCGGTGACATTCCGATTCTCGGGCGCCTCTTCCGCTCCCGCCAGACAAACAAGGCGAACTCCGAACTGCTGGTCGTCATCACGCCACGTTTCGTGAAGCCGTTCGCGGCCGGGGAGACTGTTCCATTGCCGAATTTTCCCGTAAAGTTTCTCGACGGGCAGCGTCCCACCCAGACTCCTGAACCTCCGAAGTTCGTCGGCCCGCGCGGACACGAATCTTCCGAAGGAGCGGGCAAGTGAGGGGAGGGCGGCGAGTGGCGAGTGGCGAGTGGCGAGTGGGGAAAATAGCGGGCGGCGAGCAACCGGCTCAAGCACCGTTCATCAGTCGCCAAGCGCTAATCGCGAATGGCCGTTCACCACTCACAACTTGCCACTCGCCACTCGCCCGGCACCCCGAGCGCGGCGCGGTGAACATCTACTTCATCGTGATCGCCGGTACGCTGCTCTTCGGCTTCATGTTCTTCGCGGTGGATTTTGGCCGCTTGTACTTGATTCAAGCCGAACTGCAGACCGCCGCCGATGCCGCAGCGCTCGCTGCCGCCAAGGGGCTGGTGGGAACAGCGAATTCCACCGTGCACGCGACCCAGCAGTTGAACGCGTCTTTTGATAACACGGACGCAGGCGATAACCGCGTCAACCTGCGCCAGAACCAGCTTGGCGCGGGAGCCAGCGGATTCGACCCGCAGATTTCGTTTGACTTCTTCTCCACGCGTACCGACGCGCTCTCGGCGGGCGGCAGCGGAGGCGCGACGGGGGCGGATGCGAAGTACGTGCGCGTCACGATGAGCGTTCAGGTACCGCTGTTCTTCGGGAAATTCATCAACACCAATTTGCTGAACCAAACGGTGGTGGCCTCGGCGGTAGCCGGCATGAGCGGACCTGTATGCAGCGCATGCGGGATTGATTCGCTCGCTGTTGTGGACCCCAGCGGCGGCTCCGACCCGGTGAACTTCGGCCTTTCGCCCGGCAACTTCTACACGCTGTACCTGACGAACTCGCTCGCGACCAGCACCGGATGCAATGTCACTGCACCGTCGGCGCTCAACGGAACCGATGGAAATATCTTGCTGGAGTATACGGTTCTCAATCGCACGCCCGCTATTCAGCAGAGCGATCCGGACAGTACTTTATTCAGCCTTGGCGCCGGTGGCATGCAGCAGGCGGATAGCGTCGTCATCGGCCAGCCCGAGACACCGGCCGCGGACTCCTACTCGTCTTGCCCCGGTCAGGAGATCCTTTGCGGGTTGAATACGCGTTTCGGCGTAGACTCGTCGTTAAACGCATGCGGCGACGGCAGCATAGCCGGGGGCCTGTTTGTGACCATAGCTTCGCAGTATATGGCTGACACAGACGTGGGGGCGAACACGTACAATGCAGGCGTGGGCTTGCAGGATTTTGCGACGGAATACGACCTGGACGACGCGCCGAGCAACCTGCGCCGGGTGCTCACGGTCCCCCTGGTGGACAGCGTGGACTCGCTGAACGTGGTGAATTTTGCGCAGTTCCTGGTCGAGCCGTCGGACACGGTGAGTGAAGGAGTCGATCCGAGTCTCAACACCGGCGCGTTCCGCGCTCAGTACATCACGACGCTGAGCGGGTCTAGTCCTGTTCCGCTGCGTTGCGTCGGGAGTGGCGGCGAGTGCAACGTGCAGTTCGGCGCCGGGCGAACCGTTTTGCATTAGCCATGCACGATGATATGGAAGATCTAAGGAAATCGCGAGCATCGGCGATGCTCCGCGATTGTCGCGGGCAAGTGGCCGTGGAGATGGCGTTCCTGGCGCCGGTGCTGCTGTTGATTCTCTTCGGGGCGTTTGAGCTGGGGCGCGTGTACTATACGTATCACTCGCTGCAAAAGGCGCTGCGCGGAGGCGCCGGCGTGCTGGCTCGCACTGGTAACGTAAACTATTGCGATTCGGGTGACGCCGCCATCATCGACATCAAGAACGTGATCGTATTCGGAAACCTGCAAGGCACAGGCGACCCTGTCATACAGGGGCTTACGCCGGAGATGGTTGTGATTACGCCCGAGCGCACGCAGTCGGATTCAACGACTGTTGACCTGTGCCCGTGCGGCGACACGACCGGCTGCGACCCCGCCTCCGGCGGACGAGCGCCCGATTTCGTGGTGGTCAGTCTCGGGCCAACAGGGTTCCCCATGAACGTGGCGCTCGCGTACATCAACTTGGGCACCTTCTCGCTGAAGGTCTCCGTTCGCATGCCGGTCACGGCTGGGTAGTATGCAGAGGATTGAAACACGTTCCGCCGCACGCCCGCAACGCCGGAAATGTGCCGGACAAGCCATGGTCGAGATGGCGTTGGTGTTGGCGATTTTGTTGCCGCTCACGCTCGGTATTGTGGCCATCATGGAGGTGGTCTGGACCTATCACGCGCTGGCCACGTTGACGCGCCAGGGCGCGCGATACGCCGCGATACACTGCTACCAGGATGACGCAGGCACGAACGTTGCCGATTGGATGAAGGTCAACGCACCGGCATTTCTCGACAAGCCGCAGATCGGCAGCACGGTGCAGATACAGGTGACATACTGGGCGCACGACTTCGCCAACCATTCCAGCCAGGCGTTCTCCTGCGGCTCAGCGTGCAGTCCCACGTGCGTTCCGGATTCGGTGACGGTCGGCATCAGCAATTATCAGTTCACCCATTTGCTGCCGCTGCTGGGTTTGGAGCCGCTGACGGTTCCGTCGTTCTCGACCACCGTAGAAGTGCAGAGCGCCGGAGGCGATCCGGAATTGGGCATTTCATTCCCTTGAGGGTTCATGGCGATTCAGTTGATCGTAGCTAGTCCCGAGCCGCGCTTCCGCGATTTCGCGCGCGAGCAGGTGGCGCATATCTCCACCGTAGAACTGGTGGCGGAGTACGAGGATGCCGGCGGCAATCTGCATGTGCGCATCTTACATGACCGTGAACTTTACCCCCACGCGGCGGTGCTGCTGGATATCTCATCCGATCCCGAGCAGGGCCTGAGCACGCTGGAGCGGTTGATCGAAGCCGCTCCGGGCATGTACGTGATCCTCTCAGATCACCAGATGAGCGGCGATTTCCTCCTGCGCGCGATGCGCATGGGGAGCTCCGATTTCCTGCAGCTACCGCTGAAGCTCGCCGATTTTCACGAAGCCATGGCTCGCCTCGAACAGCACATGGCGCGCTTACATTCTCAGGAGCGGCAGATCGGGAAGATCTACAGCTTCGCATCCGTGAAAGGCGGCATAGGTGCAACGACCGCTGCAATCAATTTTGCCGCGATCTGTGCGCGGCAGGGTAAATCAACTGTGCTGCTCGACCTGGATCTCGATTCCGGCGATGCTGCGGCGTATCTCGGCCTGCGGCACCAGTACTCGATCGCCGACGCGGTCGAAAATTTGGATCGGCTGGACCAATCCATGCTGGAAGGCATTCTGGCGCGCGATGCGCTGGGCTTTTCCGTGCTTTGCGCTCCGGAGGAGATAGAAAAGTCGCGTCTGATAGGCGAGCAGCAGGTTCGCGACATCGCGTCTATTCTTGTGGAACGGTTCGATGTAGTGGTGGTGGACGGATCGCGCGGCTTGGACGGCCTGCTGCTGAGCTGCCTGGAACTTTCCAATTCCATCTTCCTGATGCTCACGCAAGAGTTCCCGGCGCTGCGGAACGCGCAGCATTACTTGAACGCGCTGGTGCGCGCCGGATTCGGACACGAGGCGGTGAAGATCGTGGTAAACCGTCACGCCAAGCGCGGCGCCCTCTACGCCACACTGGAGCAGGTTCAGCAAACGCTCGGCATGAAGCCGTTTTGGGTGCTGCCGAACCAGTACGAAGAAGCCATGAACGCCGTGCACGAAGCCCGCCCCATCGTCATGCGGGCCAAGAGCGAATTGGGCCAGTCTTATCGCGGCTTCGGCAAGAAGCTCGGCTTTGACGGCCAGCCTGCAAGTGCCGCGGCAACAGCAGGCCGAGGGAAGTGAATTATTGTGAATCGTGCGGATGAAAGGCATGGCTTTAGCCATGCCGAAATCGTAGCTTAAGGTTGCGGCTTTAGCCGCTGAGGGACACGGCTAGACCTCAGGGGCTAAAGCCGTCTCTTCCGGCTTCTAATCGGCACGCCTGAAGGCGTGCCCTTCCGTCACTCGCGTCCGCGAAGCGAGTGTTAGATTGAATTATGAGTCTTTCACCGCGCCAGTTTCGAGGCCGCCAGGGGATAAAATCTCGGACGCCCACCGGCTCATCGGAGCGATACTTCGATCTGAAGACCAAGGTCCATCGAAAGCTCCTCGATTCGCTGAACACGGACACGTTGAAGCTGATCAGCAAGGAGCGGCTGCGGGTCGAGATCGGCAGCGCGGTGGAGCAGTTGCTGCTGAAAGAAAACATCCCGATGACGCTGCCCGAGCGGGACCGCATCATCGAGGAAATTCTGGATGAAGTGTTCGGCCTCGGCCCGCTGGAACCGCTGTTGAAGGACCCGGCCATCACGGAGATCCTCGCAAACAACGCCCGCAAGGTTTACATTGAGCGCAACGGCGTGCTTCACCGCACCAACGTACAATTCAAGGATGACCGGCACCTGCTGCACATCATCGAGAAGATAGTTGCTGCGGCGGGGCGGCGCATTGATGAAGCCAACCCCATTGTGGACGCGCGCATGGCGGACGGATCGCGTCTGACGGCGGCGATTCCTCCCGTCGTGCTCGATGGTCCTTCTCTCGCCATCCGGCGGTTCGGCGGCCATGTCCTGACCAACGAAGAATTGATTCAGAACGGCACTCTCTCGCCTGCGATGTTGCAATTGATGGGCGGTTGCGTGAGAGCGCGGTTAAACCTCGTCGTGTCGGGCGGCGCGGGCAGCGGCAAGACCACACTGCTGAACGCTCTGTCGCGATTCATTCCCGAGACGGAGCGCATCGTCACGATCGAAGATGCGGCCGAGTTGATGATGCAGCAGCGGCATCTCGTAAGGCTGGAAACGCGCCCTGCAAACATCGAAGGCCAAGGCGCCATCACACAACGCGACTTGGTTATCAACGCTCTGCGTATGCGGCCGGATCGTATCGTGGTTGGCGAGGCCCGGGGCGCAGAGGCGCTCGATATGCTACAGGCGATGAACACAGGCCACGACGGCTCTATGACCACCATTCACGCCAACTCGCCGCGCGACTGTTTCCATCGCATCGAGACGATGGTGCTGATGGCGAACGTCGGCCTCACCGAGCCGGTGATTCGCCAGCAGATCGTTTCGGCCATCCAGTTGGATGTACAGATGGTCCGGCTGCACGACGGCTCGCGCAAGGTATCCAGCATCGCCGAGTTGGTAGGGCTCGATGCCGACGGCGTGATTGTGGAGGAGATTTTCCGATTTGAGCGCACCGGGGTGGACCAGAACAAGCGCGTGACAGGCCGCTTCCGTGCTAGCGGCTATCGGCCGCAGTTCCTCGACCGGTTGCATGCAGCAGGCGTGGACCTGCCGGACAGTTTGTTTGCTGAGGCGGAATAGCGTGGCATCGCGTTGGAGCGTGTTGAAGAAGGGCATGACTAATACGTACGCGGCTTTAGCCGCTGGGGGTTTGAACCTCAGGGCCTAAAGGCCAGAGTTCCAGGATGCAGCGGCGCACGGCTGAAAAGTGTGAAACCCTGCTATGGCTGACCTCAGCGGCTAAAGCCGAATTGATATTGCGCGACTTGCGGCACGACTGAAGTCGTGCCCTTCCGCAAATCCGACGTTATCACACACACTCTGAAGCCGTGCCCTTACAGAAACGTACAATGATAACCATTCTGACAGTTTTGATTTTTACCGGCGCGTTCTTCGCGGCGGCGGAGTACGCCTGGTGGGGGCCCGAGCGTCGCCTGCATCGCGGCGTGCAAAAAAGATTGAGAACTCTGCGCGTGGAATCGGGCGGACGCCGCCCCCGGTCCTTGCTGCGTGAGCAGCAGTTGAGCGGCGTTTCGTTCATTCATGATCTCTACGCACGCCTCTCGATCATGAACAGGCTGCAGTCGATCATTGACCAGGGCAAGCTGCCGTACCGCGCGGGCAACATCGTCACACTCAGCGTAATCATCTTTGCGGCCGCGTATCTCGCGGCAGATCTTCTCGGACTATTCCCGTTCGCTGTACTGCGAATCCTGTTTGCCTTTGGCTGCGCTACGCTGCCCTACGTGTATGTATGGATGATACGGCAGCGGCGGATGCGGAACATTGAACAGATGCTGCCCGATGCGATTGACCTGTTCACTCGCGCCATGCGCGCCGGTCACAACATCCACAGCGGGCTCCAGGTGCTGGCGGAGGAGACGCATGACCCGCTTGCCGGAGAGTGCAGAAAGATGGTGGAGGAGCTGGCGCTGGGCTCCACGGTGGAGGAGGCGCTGCACAATCTGAGCGACCGCGTGCCGCTGCTCGACATGCGCTTTTTTGCAACGGCCGTGGTGCTGCAGCGCGAGACCGGAGCAAACATCGTGATGGTGATGGAGAACCTCTCAATGGTGATCCGCGAGCGGCTGCAACTGCGAGCGCGGCTCCGCGCGCACACGGCGCAGCAGCGCTTTTCCGCCGGGTTGCTGTGCAGCTTGCCGCTCCTGACCGGTATCGTGTTTTACGTCTATCGTTACGACTACATCTCGCTTTTGTGGACAACGCCCCTGGGCTCGAAGATGCTGACGTACTTGGTGATCTCGGAAATTGTCGGAATTCTGTGGGTCCGCAAGGTCCTGTCGGTGAGGTTCTGAGATGCCCGCATCAATGACTTTGCTGTTTTTCCTCAGCACGCTTGCGTGCTTTACTCTGTTCGTCGCGGGTGTGCAGTACTATCTGCGCACGCGCAACGATCCACTGGCGCGGCGCATCGAGGACTTGCAGGAACAGTCTATGGGCGCAAGCTCCGGCCCTCGCACCAGTGGCGACGTCTGGGATCTGTTGCTGGAGTCCACCTACGGACTAGTGTTCGGGCGAACCTGGTTCCGCCAGAAGGAAACCGAGTTGATGCGAGCCGGAATCCGGGGGCCATATGCGGTGAAACTCTATGGCGTCGTATCCCTGTTCTTGACGGTATTGCTGGTGTTTGCCGCGTATTGGTACTTGAAGAACGGCGACGTCGCGACGCTCCTCTTTGGCCTGGCAGGGGCTCTGGCGTTAGGCTACTTTCTCCCCGAACAGGTGGTAACCTCACTGCGCAACCGGCACCGGCTCAGCTTGATGGCGGCATTGCCGGATACCACCGATATTCTCTCCATTGTGCTTGGAGCGGGCCTATCGCTGGACCAGGCGATCGCGCGCGTCAGCGAAGAGATCCGCTTCGTATACCCGGAACTAGCCGATGAGTTTTACTGGATGACTCTCGAGGTCCAGGCCGGTCAGGACCGTGCGGTGGCCTTTCAGCACATGGCGCAGCGGACCGGCCTGCTTGACATCCGCTCGCTGGCCAGTATGATTGTGCAGGCGGAACGATTCGGCACGGGTCTTTCCCAAGCGTTACGTATCTACGCGGATTACTTACGTACGAAGCGGCGGCTGATGATGGAGGAAAAGATCAATAAAGTGCCGATCAAGATGCTCTTTCCCATTGTGCTGTGCATCTTGCTGCCGTTCATCTTCATTGAGATTATTGGTCCGGGCTTTCTGATGATCTTGAGAGATCTTCAATCACTTCGATAGGGGGAGCAATGAGCACACTCATTCCTTTGCTGGCTCAGGCGGCTACCGAACCCGGAGGAGCGGATAACACATCTATGATCCGGATTATTGCAGGCATCCTGGCGCTGTTGTGCGTGATAGCGATCATCATCCGTCGCAAGAAAAAAGCGTCGAAAGAAGATTGGTCGTAGGGTTCTCAACATTGCTGCGAGCCCGCTAAGGCTCGGCTGTTGTAGGGTCGATGACGTTCTTTACTTGCGAGATCCGGTTGGCGGGAAATCCGCCGGCGCGCGCGTGCTCCCGCACCATCTCCTCATTAGGCGCGATGTACACGCAATAGATTTTATCGTCTGTAACATAGCTGTGGAGCCATTGTATTTCCGGCCCCATATTTCTGAGCACTCCGCAGGACTTCTGAGAGATGGCCTGAAGCTCTTGGGCGCCGAGTTTCCCGGCTCCCGGGAGTTCGCGTTCAATCACGTACTTGGGCATCTATTGTCTCCTTCCCATCTGAATTGGATCATGATCTGATCGGTTTATACCTCTGAGGAACGCTCGGAAGGGCACGGCTTCAGCCGTGCCGTGATGATTCCGTTAAGGACACCGGCTTTAGCCGCTGAGGGTTCCTTTACGGGTTCTCGACCGTGACCTCAGCGGCTGAAGCCGCCCTTCTCCGTTGCCAGTCGGCACGGCTGAAGCCGTGCCCTTCCGCCATTCACTGGCAGGAATGCGAAAAATGCTTTAGTGAAACTGGGCGTAGACTTCTGACGAGCCGCCGTGACGGTTTGCCACCCTCGCCAGAACAAACAAGAGATCGGAAACGCGGTTCAGATAAATGACCGCCTGATCATTCACTTTTTCCGCTCTTGAGAGGCTTACAATGCACCGCTCCGCCCGTCTCGCGACCGCCCGCGCAACGTGCAGCAACGCTCCCGTCTCATTTCCTGCGGGCAGGATAAATTCCTTCAGCGCAGGAAGCGTCTGGTTGTAGTGATCAATCTGCTTTTCGATCATCTCGACTTCAGCTTTGCTGATGCGTCGAATAGAAGCGGCGGCGGCCGGCGCCGCGTCAGGCGTGGCCAGATCCGCTCCCAACACAAACAGGTCGTTCTGGACTTGTTCCAGGAGTTGCTGTATTTCCGTTCCGACAATCTTGGTCCGGACGAGCCCTAGCAGGGAGTTCAATTCATCAACTTCACCGTAGGCACAGACGCGCGGCGAATCTTTCCAGGCGCGATCGCCGTTTGCGAGGCTGGTCTGACCCTGATCGCCGGTCCGCGTGTAGACTTTGGTAATGCGCGTTAACCTGTGCCCGGTATCTGTGGATCGTGCCATTATGCCCCTTCTGGCGCCCTATGGCGCGACAATCATATTGTCTATCAGGCGCGTTTTGCCGAATTGCACAGCGACGGCCACAAGCACTTCTTTGTCAATTTCGCGCAGACCCGCCAAGGTATCGCGATCCACCACACGAGCATAGTCCAGTTCCGCACCCGGGGCAGATTGGATCATTTCCCGCATTTTCGCTTCAACGTTGGGTGCGTCTCGCGTGCCGGACTGGATCATCTCACGCGCCCGCTGTAACGCGCGATATAGGATGGTCGCGTTGGAGCGCTCGCCGGGACTGAGGTAAGCGTTGCGCGAACTCATGGCCAAGCCATCGGGCTCACGCACAGTCGGGCAGGCCTCGATCGTAATAGGGAAGTTGAGGTCACGGACCATACTCCGGATGACCGCCAGTTGCTGGGCATCTTTTTGCCCGAAAAAAGCGCGGTCCGCAGGAATGATGTGAAACAGCTTAGCCACGACAGTGGTCACGCCATTAAAATGGCCGGGCCGCGACGCACCACATAATGTTTCCCCCA
Organism: Acidobacteriota bacterium; assembly: GCA_016191085.1. Taxonomy (GTDB): domain Bacteria; phylum Acidobacteriota; class Terriglobia; order 2-12-FULL-54-10; family 2-12-FULL-54-10; genus JACPPJ01. The sequence continues at coordinate 46,497 of JACPPJ010000013.1, forward strand.
GGTTGCCGGCACATACAGAAATCAGCGGTGGTGATGGATATATCTCAGCCGTCTCGGGATGAAACACAGCGTCAACCTGTTCACGTTCCAGCAGCGAGAGATCGCGATCAAAGTCCCTGGGGTAGCGCTGGTAGTCTTCGCCCGGCCCAAATTGGAGCGGATTTATGAAGACGCTGGCAATGACACGGCCGCAGGTCTGGCGCGCGCGCCGGACGAGGCTCAGATGACCTTCGTGCAAAGCACCCATGGTAGGAACCAAGCCGATGGATTTGCCTTCGGCGCGTTGCCTCTGAACCCATTCTGTGGCTGCGGGAATGGTCCGGACCACCGCGGTCATGTTTTATTCGCCACTGAGGCCGGAGGGGTTCCCAACGCGCCGGCAACCTCGTCGGATGAGAAGGAGTGCTCGGGAGTGGGAAACTTCTCGTGCCGCACTTCTTCGCTGTATTGCTCTACCGCTTTGCGGATGGCCTCTCCCAGCCGCGCGTATTGCTTCACGAAGCGCGGTCTCACCTTGCCCGCAATCCCCAGCATGTCATGGAGCACCAGCACCTGGCCGTCGCAGTGCACGCCCGCGCCGATTCCGATCGTCGGGATGGCAACGCTGCGCGTTACAGTGGCAGCCAAATCCTCAGGAATGCACTCCAGCACGATGCAGAACGCGCCAGCCATTTCCAGTGCCTTAGCGTCGGACAGAATCTTGCGCGCCGATTCCGGGTCGCGCCCTTGCAGCTTGTAACCGCCGAAGACGTTGATGGACTGCGGAGTGAGCCCCAGATGCCCGATGACGGGAATGCCCGCATCCACCAGCGCACGCACCTGCGTGCAAACTTCCTCGCCGCCTTCGAGTTTCACAGCCGTCGCCCGAGCCTCTTGCAACAGCCGTCCGGCATTCCGCAACGCATCGGCTGCGCCAGTTTGGTAAGTCATGAAAGGCATGTCAGCCGCCACCAGCGCCCGATTTGAACCTCTTACAACGGCTTTGGTGTGGTGAATCATATCTTCAAGCGTGACCGGGAGAGTGGTGTCGTAGCCGAGGACCACCATCCCAAGCGAATCCCCCACCAGGATGATATCCACACCTGCATTATCGACAAGCGATGCGGTGGGATAATCATAGGCGGTGATCATGACGATCTTTTCCGCCTTCTTCTTCATTTTCGTTATGTGAGTGGTAGTGATGCGCTGCAATTGCCCCTCCGGCTGCGGTAGCTGGCCCGGGGTATGGTGCGGGGTTTCTGTGGACCGCCGGGACGCCACGCCAGCAAATGTCCATTATAGCAAGGAAGACGCCGCGCCGTTGGTGTGGCGGCGCCATAACTGATCGGCTGTTAGGTCCTGAATAATCTTCCGGATACGCTATCCGGACATTTGCGCAATGAGCTTGAACATTGGCAGGTACATGGCGATCACCACGCCGCCGACGCTGATGCCGAGGAACAAAATGATCATGGGCTCAAGCAAAGTCAGCATGTCCTTGACCGCCGAGTCCACTTCGTCTTCATAGAAGTCGGCGATCTTCTGCAGCATGGTATCCATCGCGCCGGTCTGTTCGCCGACGCCGATCATCTGCGTCACCATGTTGGGGAACACTTCACTTTCCTTCAGCGGGTCGGTCAGCGTGCGGCCTTCTTCCACCGCCTTGCGGACCTTCATGATGGTGGCTTCAATGACCGCATTGCCGCTGGTCCGGGCAGTGATGACCAGAGCTTCCATAAGCGGCACGCCGCTGGTAATGAGGGTTCCCAGCGTTCGCGTAAACCGGGCGACGGCGATCTTGCGCAGCAACATTCCGAACACCGGCAGCCGCAGCATAACGCTGTCTACGCTATAGCGGCCGCCTTCTGTGCGGTAAACGGATTTGAACGCAAAAAAAATGACGATGCCCGCGACGATGAAAACCCATCCAAAGGAACCGATAAAATTACTCAACCCGATCACGATCTTAGTCGGCAAAGGCATCTCTACACCCAGGCCGGCAAACAGGTTTGCGAAGATCGGCACCACTTTCCACAGCAGCAGCGTGATCACCAGCACCGCGATGCTAACCACCGAGACGGGATAAATTAACGCAGATTTTACGGCCGCTCTCAGCTTCACGGCCTTTTCCACGTAGCCGGAGAGACGCTGTAAAATGGTATCCAAAATACCGCCGGTCTCGCCCGCGTCGATCATGTTCACCGTCAGCGTGTCGAAGACCTTGGGATGCTCATTCATTGCATTCGACAGCGTGGAGCCGCTCTCGACTTTCCCCCGCACCTGGGTGAGAACCTTCTTGAATGCGACGTTCTCCTGGTTGCCCGCGAGAATCTCCAGGCACTGCACCAGCGGCAAGCCGGAGTCAATCATCACGGAGAACTGGCGGAAGAAAACGGCCTGTTCTTTTGCGGTGATTTTCTGAGTGCCGAAAGTGGGAAGAGCGAATTCCTTGCCCTTCTCTTTGATCTTGGTGGGAGTGATGCGTTCGCGTTGGAGAATAGATGCGAGCGCGGTTTTAGAATCGGCGATGCGCTCGCCCGTGACCTTCGTCCCCCGCATTGTTTTTCCATCGTACACAAAGACAGGCATCGGTGTTTTCCTCGCTCTCGTGCTCGATTCTCAAGGCTCCTTCAGCACTACCTCTTACCCGCCGCCGCAGGCGCGGGCGGCCGCGGCTGACTCATGAGTCCAACTCCCCGGTTGATCATGTCTTGCAGCTCGTCCTGATTATGCGAGCGCAGCAACGCTGTCTCCAGCGTGACCTTCTTCTGGAAATATAGCGTCGCCAACGCCTGATTGAACGTCTGCATTCCAAACTTTTCCTGTCCCGTTTGCATTGCGGAATAAATCTGGTGAATCTTATCTTCGCGGATGAGATTGCGGATGGCGGGAGTCGGCACAAGAATCTCCAGCGCCATGACGCGCCCATTACCGGCTACATTCGGCAACAGCGCTTGGCAGAGGATGCCCTCCAGAACGAGCGACAACTGCGCTCGTATCTGGGGCTGTTGGTGCGAGGGAAACACGTCCACGATACGGTTAATCGTCGAGGCGGCCGAGTTGGTGTGCAATGTACCGAACGTGAGGTGTCCGGTCTCGGCGATGCGCAGCGCGCTTTCAATGGTCTCCAGGTCACGCATCTCACCGATCAGCACCACGTCCGGGTCCTGGCGCAGGGCGGCGCGGAGAGAATTTGCGAACGAGTGAGTATCAGAGTGGATCTCTCGCTGGTTCACCAGACAATTCTTGTTCGGGTGCATGAACTCGATGGGGTCCTCGATCGTGATCATGTGCTCGTGCCGTTCCGAGTTGATCTTGTCGAGCATGGCCGCAAGCGTGGTGGACTTGCCGCTTCCCGTCGGACCGGTGACCAGAATCAGGCCGCGCGGCTTGTCGCAGAGCTTTGCGACTGTGGGCGGCAGACTCAGTTGCTCGAACGACTTAATTTCGAAAGGAATAACTCGGAATACAGCGGACACCGCGCCCCGCTGGTTGAAAAGGTTTCCGCGGAAGCGTGCCATTCCCTTCACGCCGAAGCTGAAATCGAGCTCCAGGTGTTCCTCGAACCGATGCTTCTGCGCGTCTGTCAGAACGCTGTAAGCGAGCTGCTTCGTCTCCGATGCGGTAAGCGGCGGCAGATCGAGCGGGTCCAATTCGCCGTGCACGCGAATACGCGGCGGGCTGTTGGTACTGATGTGCAGGTCCGACCCACCCATCTCGATCATTTTCTTCAGAAGCTCGTTGAGCGCTACCGCCATTCATTCCTCCGGAAACACTGACGAGCACCAACGTCTTTGTCAGCCACTCGTCTATCACTTGTCCGTGTTTACAGTACTGTCTCTCGAATCACTTCTTCCAGCGTCGTGACGCCATCCTTAATTTTGATCAAGCCGCTGCGCCGCAGCGTGATCATGCCTGTTTCGACCGCCTTCTTCTTCAACTCCAGCGCCGAAGCCCCCACGAGGATCAACTCACGAATCTCATCGTTGATCTCCATGACCTCATAAAGACCGGCTCGGCCTTTATAGCCGCTGCCGTTGCACTTCTCACAGCCTTTGCCTTTGAACACCGAGGTTTCTTTCAGTTCCTGGGGGGTGTACCCGGCATCGAGCAGCGCCTGCTGCGGCAATTTGAGTTCTTCCTTGCAGTTGGTACATATGCGGCGAACAAGACGCTGCGCGCAGATGAGGTGTACCGATGTAGCGACCAGGAACGGCTCGATGCCCATATTCATCAACCGGCTGATGGTCGACGGCGCGTCGTTCGTGTGGAGCGTGCTGAGGACGAGGTGTCCGGTAAGCGCCGCTTTGATGGCAACCTCCGCCGTCTCGAAATCGCGAATCTCGCCCACAAGAATGATGTTGGGGTCCTGGCGCAGAAACGCGCGCAAGGCGGCGGCAAAGTTGAGACCGATCTGCTCCTTCATCTGCACCTGATTGATGCCGACCAACTGGAACTCAACCGGATCTTCGGCCGTGACGATGTTGGTGTCCGGGTTGTTGAGGCGCGCGATGGACGAATAGAGCGTGTTGGTCTTGCCGCTTCCCGTGGGGCCTGTCACCAGCACCATGCCGTACGGCTTCAGAATCGCCTTTTCAAACTTGACCAGCGACTCGGCCTCGAAGCCCAGCTTGGTCATATCCAGGCGCAGGTTCTCCTTGTCCAGCAGCCGCATGACGACCTTTTCGCCGTGCAGCGTCGGAAGCACGTTAACGCGGAAATCAAGCTGCCGGTTCTTGCCGTTCTGGTTCAGGCGCAGCATGATGCGACCGTCCTGGGGCAGACGCTTCTCGGCGATGTCCATCTTGGACATAATCTTTACGCGCGACGTGATGGCATCCTTCATCTTCATTGGCGGGCTCATGATGGTTTGTAGAATGCCATCAATACGGTAGCGGATACGATATTCCTTTTCGTACGGCTCCATGTGGATGTCGCTAGCTCCCCGATTCAGAGCCTCACGAAGGACGGCGTTCACGAGCTTTACGACCGGGGCCTCGGAAGCCTCCCTGACCAGCTCGCTCTCAGCCAGCTCCGCTTCTTCGGCCTCCAGCTCCAACGCTTCATCGCCATTTTCGGAGAAGGCCTCCATGGCTTGGGTGAGCGCGTTGCCCTGCGGCGTGGTATAGAGTTTCTCGATGGCCTGCCGGATGGCGCTCTCGGACGCGACTACCGGCTCCACATTGAAGCCCGTCATGAACTTGATATCGTCCATGGCGAAAACGTTGGTCGGGTCCACCATGGCGATGGTCAGCGCCGAGCCCAGGCGGCTGAGCGGCACCACTTCGTAGCGGCGCGCCGTGTCTTCCGGTACCAGCTTTACGACGGCCGAATCTACTTCAAAGTACTGGAGGTTAATGGAAGGAACACCGTACTGGCGGGAAAGGAACGTGGTGACATCTTCGTCCGAGATAAAGCCCAGGTTGACCAGACAGCTTCCCAGCCGTCCGCCATTCTTCTTCTGGTATTCCAGCGCTTGGACCAGGTGTTCGGCGGTAATGAGTCCGGCTTTAACGAGCAAGTCGCCGAGCCGAGTTCCCGACATTCGTCACGCCCTCCAAGACGATGCAACACTCCGACTCTGCGGCTTGGAGACAGATCGGAAGGAGAAATCCTTTTGCATGCTAATGAAAAGCTAGCCCTGAGTCAAGCCAAGCCGTGCATCCTAACTGGGGGGTGTACATTATAGCGAACACCGCGAGAGCTTCGGGCGGGGCGCCGCAATTCCGGTTTCCTAGTTCGATTTTCGGGTGCGTTCCCTAGCCGAGCATGCGTGCCAATCACCGCAGAAGGTTTGTAGCACGTCGACCTCAGCTATTGTACACTTTCATTGCGGACCTCGCTCATCTCATCTCCCACTAGAAAGGGTCCTTCCAGATGGCAGAACGCGACAGGGAAGAGGAATCGCAGGGATTCAAGGTAGTAGATCGCCGCCTATTCACTCCTGAAGGCGAACGGCGGGTGGAGGCAGAACCGCAGCCACCTAAGACGGCAGAGAAGCCACCGGCCGCTGAGACGCGGACGCCGTCACGAAAAGAGCCCGCCGAGGCGCCATCTGCGCACGCCGAACCTCACGCGCATGGACCCGTAGGTTTCGAACACCTCGTCATGTCGCTTGCCACCACGGCCATGTATCAACTCGGATTGGTGAAGAACCACGAAGAGGACCAACCCAGGGTGGACCTCGAAGCCGCCAAAGAGACCATTGATCTGCTGGACATCCTACAGCAAAAAACCAAAGGCAACCTGACGCAGGAGGAACAAGGACTGCTCGAGGGCAGCCTCTATGAACTGCGGATGATGTTCGTCGAGCTTTCCAAACCGGGGCGGAGCCGCTGATTTCGTGGATCTGATATGCGGATAGAGTTAACCGTTCTGGGATCGGGAACCTCCATGGGGGTCCCTACCATCTCGTGCCGTTGCGCCGTCTGCACGTCGCCCGACCCGCACGACAACCGTACACGCCCTTCCATCATGCTGCGTTACAACGAGCATGTTGTCTTGGTGGACACTACTCCGGATTTTCGCTTTCAGATGCTGCGTGAGCAGGTGGACCGGCTGGACGCGGTGCTCTACACCCATTCGCATGCGGATCACATTCTGGGATTGGACGATGTTCGCCCGTTCAATTTGCAGGAAACCAAAGTCATTCCCATCTACGGCAACAGGCAGGCGATTGACGGCGTGCGGCGGGTGTTCAAGTACATCTTCGACGGCAATTATCCGTTCGGCGGCGTTCCGCTGGTGCAGGACCACCTCATCAACGGTCCCATCGACCTTTTCGGACTGGAGTTCGTTCCTGTTAGAGTGATGCACGGCTACCTGGAAGTGCTTGGCTTCCGCTTTGGCCCCGTGGCTTATTTGACCGACTACAATCGAATCCCGGATTCTTCTTATCCCTTGCTGCGCGATCTGGACGTGATCTTTCTTGACGCGCTGCGGCACATGTCACATCCAACACATATGACTGTGGCTCAGGCTTTGCAAGAAGTGGAAAAGATCGCGCCGCGCCGCGCCTTCTTCACGCACATCGCGCATGACCTGGGCCACGAAGAAACCAATGCCAAGCTGCCCGATCACGTGCGGCTGTGCTACGACGGAATGCGCCTGGAATTCGACACGGATTAACCCGAATGGAGATTCTTCGTTCTCTTGAAGACGCTGCAAAGAGGCGCGGCCCGTCCGTCGTAACAATCGGCAACTTTGATGGTATACATCTCGCCCATCGGGACCTGCTGCGACGCGTCCGGGAGCTGACTTGCGACAGCGATGCGTTGAGCGTGGCGATCACGTTCGATCCTCATCCCGCAGAGATACTGCGACCCGACAGAGCCCCCAAACTGCTAACACCTCTTCCCAAGAAGATCGAGTTGATGCAGGCAACCGGCCTTGATCGCCTGCTGATATTGCCATTCACCAAGGAGTTTTCACAGTGGAGCCCGGAGCGATTCGTGGAGGAGGTTCTTGTGAAATCGCTGCACGCTACGGGCGTCGTCATCGGCGAGAATTTCCGCTTTGGTTACCGCCAGGCCGGCAATCCGCAGACTCTCGAGGAACTCGGCAAGCACCACGGCTTTGGAACAGAGATTTTCCCGAAGATGTACGTACGCAACCTTCTGGTCAGCAGCTCCGAAATCCGTTCACTGCTCAGCAAGGGGAAACTGGTGCAGGCCAACCGCCTGCTAGGCCATTGCTTCAGCATTCGAAACGCTGTTGAATCCGGCTTGGGAATCGGCCGCAGCCAGACCGTTCCTACATTCAATTTGGCTAAATACTCCGGGTTGATGCCTGCTTCCGGCGTCTACATCACGTGGGCTACCTTTGAACACGGCAGCGAGAGATGCAATCTGCGCTCTGTGACAAACGTGGGCACGCGGCCCACCTTCGGCGAGCGTGAACTCGGAATCGAGACGCACCTGCTAGATCCATGGCAAGGACCGCCCCCAACCGACCTCGAAGTCACTTTCCCTTACCGCCTGCGCGACGAACGTAAATTCGACTCGCCCGAGGCACTGAAGTCGCAGATCATGATGGATATCCGCCGAGCCGAAAGCTATTTCCGGCGATTGGAAAGGTGGGAGGTAAAAGTCTGAAGTCGCCTCTACCCGCGCATCACTACTTATCTACCTCGTCTGTAGCAATAGCCCTAGTGCTCTCGATTACTGAACAATAATCTGGCGTTTCTCTGGCGGCGGTGTGGCGGGCCGTTGGGATCCGAGCGGCTCGACCATTGTGTGCGGCGTCAGCGACATCATCCAGACGTCATAATTGGCGGCGATGGGCGCCAACAGAAAAGCTCGTTGCCCGTCGGCTGAAAATGCTACACGTTGCACCTCGCCAATCCTATCTAAGCTGCAGAGCTTGCGGATCTCTTTGCCAACAAGCAGCGACAGCACGGCGCGGCCTTGCCCATTCGAGTCTTTTTCCAATTGCACCATCAACAGCCGTTCCTCGTCGGGACTCCACTGTGCCGCGGAGATCGCCCCCAGATCTAACCAGCTCCGGTCGCGTCCATCATACACACGGCTTCTGCCGTCCGCCTGTTTCACCACTCCGCGACGCGAGATGGGCCCCCACACAACCTGGGCAACGCCGCTGTCGATCACTTCGGCAGCCGCATCCAAACCGTGCTGTACCCACAAACGGCCCTGCCAATCCACCGCCCCCATTAATAAAAGGTCATCCGCAACCGCGACGGATCGCATCCCTTTCACTCCCTGCAGAACTTCGCGCAGCGGCTCCGCGCCTTTTTTTACACCCACCTTTCCAGGCTGTGCTGTTAGCATCTGTGTATCCGTGCCCGGGAAAACAGTGCCGGACCAGCCCTCGGGTACTTCGTAGTTGCGGTCCGGCGCTCCTGAAATGCTGTGGCTAATCAGCCCCGAGGGACTCTGGAGCAGCATTCTGTCTTTCGACCACCATCGCACAAACTTCAGCCCCGCCGGCAGCGGCTGTGGATTCGCGAGACGACGATCCGTCAGCACGAACTCACCTGCTTTTCTCTGTGGGTCGGCGAACAGAAGCACCGCATGCTGGCCGTCCGGAGCGAATTCCGCCCCGGCCAACGCCCAGCCAGAACGGAATGAGATGGGCTGCAAACGAAGCGATTCAGTATTGATGACGGCTTCGTTTCCTGGCACACCTGTGATCACCTGCTCCCCATCCGGACTCACGATGAGCTGCGACTTTGGCAGCACACCACCGGTGATCCTGGAAAACCCGGTTCTACCTTCGAGAACGATGCGGCGCGATTTCTCTCCGCTCGATTGGACGTTCAGGTGAAGCCGGAACAAGCCGGTGGGATCGGTCCCGGCAGTGACGTTGGGAACTCGGATGACTGTGCTCTGCCCCGCCTTGAGCGGCGGTATTGTGAGCGATCCGGTGGCCGCGACCAGTCCTATCCCGGCTTCAGCCGTAACCGGGAACGCCGGCGTGGAAGACCCCGCGGGACCAACACACTCCACCTGCACCAACAGCGCGCCGGTTTTGCGTTGCTCCAGAATTCGAGTCGCACCGCTCGCGATGTACGCACGCGCTACCAGCGATGGCCTTGGTTTCAGAGCCAACGGCCTGTAAAGCGGATCGCCGAGCAGCACCATATTCCACGACACATTGGGAAGCGCGAGCCAATAGCTCTCGGCGAGCGTAGCGCCTCTCAGAAGCGCCTCAACAAATATATCTCCGTGCGGGAATGCCGTTACGTACGGTTCGCGAACGGGACCGAGAGTCACCGCAGCGCCACGGCGCAGCAAGTTCATACACCAACCCTTCTCTCCGGCATCCCACAAATTGACCGCTTCTCCGCTGGCAACATGCCACGCAATGGCGCCCCGGGCGAGTCCTTGTTGTCCAAAGATGTCCTGGAACTCCCTGACCTTGTGCCAGCCGACGTAAAATGCAGCTCCGGCCGCTTGATTACCCGTGCCGGCGCGAGGCTGCGTCCAGGTTGCCTCTTTCAAATCCAGCTTGGCGTGGAAACCCGCGCCCGCCAGGCGGTCAATCGCGGCTCGAATGGAAAAGTCGCCCAGCCCGTATCCGGTGATGCTGTCGATGCCGCGCGCATCGCCGTAGGCAGGACCCTGCAAACCCGTCTTTTCTACGGCTGCGGTGTCCTGCGCCATGCGCGTAATGGTTTTCAGATCGGGGCCGTCCAGCCGGGCCACGTACACCATGTTGAATTTGCGAGGATCTGAAACCGCTGCACCAATCGTGCGTTGCAGGAATAGCGGGTTGGTCTGCATTCGTCTGCTGCTCGGTGCGTCCCGCAGTACAGCCGCGACTTCGTTGTCGAGCGCAGCGCCGTCGTCGCGCGGTGCGGCTAGGGTGTACGGAACTCCCGAAGTAGTCACGATGCACCTGATTGCGGGATGTGCTTGCAGGTACTTCTTTACCGGCTCGGCGACTTGCGAGCGGTAATTGGCCATGCTGATTTCTCGCGCAGTACCCAGCGAAAGCGTCAACACATTCGTTGCGGGAACGCCTCGGAGTTTCTGGTACATTTGCGCTATTTGAGACGAGATCGGAGTGTCTTTGTTGACCAGAATCATCACTTGAGACGGGTTCAGCTCCGCGCGGGCCGACGGAAGCATGGCGAGAAGAACCGCAATGGTAAGGCACGCAACATTTACTCGCCATGTTTGTTTAACCATGAATGATCCCATCGGCCCTGAATTCATGCTGAAGCTCAATTACCCGCTCGATTCTAACAACAATTTAGCGGAATCGGTTCTGTGGCGAGTACCAAAGCTGAGTCTCTGCTACGGCGCAACGTTGACTGTGACTGTATTGCTCGTGTTTCCAGACGCGGTGAGCACCAGTGCGACCGGTCTGCCGGTGGACACGCCTGCGGGAATGGTCACGTTGATTTGATCGAGCCCCACGAATCCCGGAGCGCGTCCGGTGAACGTCACGGGCGCGGACACTCCGTCGATTGTCACAACAGGAGGAGGAAGAAGAGAGAGAGGACTAGACAAAGCGGCGGATCCCGTCGGCACATCCGAGCCTCCCAGGCCCGTCGCGTAGATCTGCAGCGTGCTGCCGATATGTTCGGGATTGCTGATGCTGTTGAGCGTGCCATCCTGGTTCAGCACTGCCCCGGCGCCTTTGCCATCACTGGCTGTGCTGAACACGCCGGGGCTCTGCGCCGCCACACTTAGCAACACTGTGCTTCCGGTAATTCCATTCGAAACCAGTGTCACTGCAACCGTGTTCAATCCAAGCACCTCTTCGGGAGTCTGCGCGTTGATCTGCCCTCCAGGACTGAACGTCGGAGCTGCATAAAATAGCGGCGCAGGCACGCCGCCGATCATTACCGTTGTGTTCAGAAGCTCGGTCGGCAGCGGGACGGAGTCGGCGCTCGCGATGGTGGGAACCACGTTGATGCCGAAGAGCGAAATAATCGAGCCGGGCGCAACCGGCGACACGCCGGGAGAGAAACTGGCTCCGTTTACCACGCCATCGGCATTGATCACCGGCGACTTGAAACTAGCCGGGACGAGGAAGAACTGGGCGGAGTTGCTCGATACGCCGTCCACTTGCACGGTAATAGGCAACTCGCCGCGGTTGATCCCGAACGGAACCTGCACAATCAGTTGCGTCGGCGTCGCACGGGATACCGTAGCTGCGATGTCGCCAAACCGCACTGCGTTGTTTGTGGCAAGACCGCTGAAATTGTTGCCGTTGATCTTAACAGTCGCGCCGGAAGAGCCTGTTTGCGGTTCGACGGTCGTAATGCGCGGGCCAGATGACGGCAATACATAGAAGCCATTCTGTAACTGCTGGCAATCACCCGCGCCGCACACGAACACTGTGCGCGGTCCAATGGCGGCTAGAGCTGCGGCCTGAACCTGGGCCTCCAGTCGTGAGTTGGAGACCTGCTTCAACGAATTAACAGAGACATTGTCGCCCAAGCTAATGCTGGTCGAGGGTTGGAGATTCAACCCATTAATAGTCACTGCCGCACTTTGGCCATTTACGCCGAAGTTTGGACTCAAAGACATCGCACTCGCCACGCCCGCAGACTTGTCCAGCACTCTCACATCGGTCGAAGACGTGCCTTTGATAAGGCTCCCATCCAGCCCGTCGATCTGGAGCGCAAGCCGGATATTTTGACCGGCCAAGCTGGCCGGAACCTGCCATGTCTGGCTATATTGATTGGCCTGCGGCCCTGACGGAATGTAAGTCGAACCGGAAGCCGGTACATAGTTAGCTCCCCCGTCGGTTGATATGGATATCTGAACCGGCGCGGGAAAACTCGCGGTGCTTGGATTCAGGGCGTTGCTGTCGTTGATGGTCCAACGGAGCTCGAACGGAGCGCCGGGCGTGAGCACATCTCCAGCCGACGGAGAGATCAATCGGACGGAAGCCTGCACGCGATCATTGTAAGAATAGAAATCGTTCGGAGTAGATGCGTCCGGTTCCCACCGGACCACCTTGCCTTCGCTGGCATTGGGCGACGAGTTACACGCCAAGATTAACCATTGCCCCGACGAACTGTAGCGCGTCCCTGCAGGAACCAAGATCAGGTCCGTTACCGTATTCAGTCCGCCAGCAACGGAGAAAGGCAGTGTCAGCGGCGTGCCCGAACCGCGCGCTACCATGCCTGAGACCGTACCGGAGGAGCCACCGCTGGTCAGCACGAACGAGTAGCCCAACTGTGAACTCTGGATTGTGAGTATCTGCTGCGCCTGCCCTAGTCCGCTCGCAACGACTGTGCCGGAACCGTCTGCCGGATTGATTTGATAAAGCTGACCAGTACCGCTGGTGGCGAGCAGTGAAATGCGATGGGTAACCGGGTTGGACACGAACCCCACTCCAGATATTTGCGGCACTACGAAGGATAACCCGCGAAAAGGAGCATCAAACGTTCCGCTGATTGCCGTCTCCAGGTCCGACCGGGAAACCACGGAGATGCTGCGCGGTGGAGTAGCATCGCGCGCGTTTTGCTCCGCGATGTATAGATCTCCTGTCATCGGGTGTATCGCCAAAGATACTGGACTCAAAAGTCGATCACGATCATTATCCTTCCCTACAACCCTCCGAAACCGCTTTGAACCTAGATCAATGGCATACACCCAACCTTCGGCTAAACCTACCCCTAGCAGGTAGGCTGTGCCGTTCTGCGAGTACGGAGTAAGGTTGTAGATTACCTCTGACTGCAACGTCGTAACCGTCGTTTGGGCGCCGTCGGGTGCGATCTGCAGAATGGCTGTGTTGAATTTCCCTGCATTGGTTGCAATCGGGCTGGCCACATAAACGAAGCCGGTTGTCGGATGGTATGCCATCGTTAGTGGGAATGGAATCGCGGCCACATCCGACCTCTTCAACGAGACTACCGGCAGGGCGGCAAACTTGCTGTCATCATGGATGCTGGCGGCTTTGGTAATTGCTGTCCCCGACGCGGGAAGCAGTGCGGGTGACAGTGTGATGGTGGGCGCGTTGCCCGTGAATGGTTGATCATTGAGGCTCCAAGTGACAGCCGTTGACTCGCCGGGTAACGTACCCTGCACCTGAGCTGTGATGTTCACAGGCGCCGAAAACTCGGATATAACGGCGGGAGGCGCCGCTGTAACCGAGACCTGCCCCCGCACTGGCGCAACCAGAACAAACGCCATCGTCGCGAGGCAAAGCGAGAGCTTACCGATGTGACGGAGCATCAAATTGAGAGCCGTTGATGGTTGCGATGCGTGCAAACGGAATCTGTACCTCGTTACGCGTGAAGGAGGGGAGTCTGGCACTGCAGCGAATCGGAGTTCAGATTTTACTGTTCGGAACTCGATTTTGCAAGCTGAAGCTGGTCCTTGAGCAGCCAGTACATTGATTGCGAAAGCCCCTTGCAGTTCCAGCTACGGCTTAGCATAATTCTAAGGAGCGTCAATGAACGTACCTGCCTGCTAGCAGTTTCAAGCTACTCATGGCCGGGGATGAGCCGCTCCAAGGGAGATCGGAAATGGCTGCCGAGAACAATGGCACGGCGCTCGTCGGGCGCGCTGTCGAGGATTTGAACTTAACGGAACGCTTCAAGCACACCAACAAATGGGTGGCGTTCCGGATCTATACGCCTCCCGAAAAGGTAACTCGCGATGGCATCGAGTACGTCAATGTCCGCCATCGAAGAATAGAGGCCGCCGGAAGCAGCATTGAAGAATGTGTCTCGCAACTGCGTAGCCGCGATTTGAACCCGGCAGAGTACGAGTTCACGATCCTGAAGCCGCCATACTAGCTAGAACATCAAGGTGAGGTCGGCGCCACGTCAAAAGAGGCTCGGAAGGGCACGGCTTCAGCCGTGCCGATAATCGACGAAGTTTGGGCTTTAGCCCCTGAGGGTTTCTCCCTCAGCGGCTGAAGCCGCAGCTTTCCAGTGCATGTTTTGGCACGGCTGAAGCCGTGCCCTTAAGAGATCGGCGCATCAGCATGGGCTCTACGAAAAATTCTCTGGAAAGTCTGGACCTGCTCAAGGACAAATATGAGCCTGTGATCGGGCTGGAAGTGCACGTGCAACTTCTGACCCGCTCCAAGATTTTTTGCGCCTGCCCCAACCGTTTCGGCGCGCCCCCAAATACCAACACTTGCCCTGTATGCCTCGGACTTCCGGGCGCGCTGCCGGTGCTGAATCGCGAGGCGGTAGTAATGGCTGTGAAAGCGGCTCTGGCGTTAAACTGCCGTGTCAATTCGCGGTCCATATTTGCCCGCAAGAATTACTTCTATCCGGACTTGCCCAAGGGCTATCAAATTTCACAGTACGATCAGCCGCTGGCAGAGCACGGCTGGATCGTGATTCATCCGTTGAGCCACGGCGCACCCAAGCGCATCGGCATCACGCGCGTCCACATGGAAGAGGACGCCGGTAAGAGCATTCACGACGGTTTCCGCGACTCGAACGAGAAGACGTATGTGGACCTGAACCGCAGCGGGACGCCGCTGATCGAGATCGTCAGCGAGCCGGACCTGCGCAACCCTGACGAAGCCTACGATTACTTGACGCGCCTTAAGCAAACGCTGCTGTATCTCGGCGTCTCCGATTGCAGCATGGAAGAAGGCAGCCTGCGCTGCGACGCCAACGTGAGCGTGCGGCCGCGCGGACAGAAGGAGTTCGGCGTCAAGGCGGAGGTCAAAAATCTGAATTCGTTCCGCTACGTCGCCAAGGCGCTGGATTACGAGATCGGCCGCCAGGCACAAATGATTGAGAATGGCGAACTCGTCGCGCAGGAGACGCGCCTGTGGGACGTGGGGCTGCAGCGGACTGTGGGTATGCGCAGCAAAGAGTTCGCCCACGACTATCGCTATTTCCCCGAGCCGGACTTGCTGCCGCTGGTCGTAAGCGATGCGTGGCGCGAGGAGATTCGGCAGTCGATTCCGGAATTGCCGGAAGCCAAGCGCGAGCGGTTCGTACAGCAGTTCGGGTTGCCGGAGTACGACGCTGAAGTGCTCACATCCACGCGGGAATTGGCGGATTACTATGAAAAAGCGGCCGCGCAAGCTCCCGACAAGAAGATCGCAGCTAATTGGGTTATGGGCGATCTGCTTGGAGCTTTGAAGGCGGCTGACCTAGATATCACCGCTTCGCCAGTCGCTCCCGAGCATCTGGCGGGATTGCTGCTATTGATTCATGACGGAACCGTCTCCGGGAAAATGGCCAAGGCGGTTTTCGAGAAGATGTTCGCGAACTCTCGCGAGGCGCGCGAGGTGGTCGCAGAAATGGGCATCCGGCAAATCACGGACGAGGGCGAGATCCGCAGGGTGATTCAGCAAGTGATGGCCGCGAGTCCCAAACAGCTTGAGAATTACCGCGTCGGCAAGGCCTCGCTGTTCGGCTACTTCGTCGGGCAGGTGATGAAAGCGACCAACGGACAAGCCAATCCTCAGAAGCTGAACGAACTGCTGAAACAAGAATTAGGTTGATCAGAGCCGCGACCGCGAGGGAGCGGGTGCGTCGTAGTTCGTATTCACGAAATGACCGGTCGCTCGCGCTCCCGGTTCTGAAGGAGAACACTAATGGTTCAAGAAGGACAGGCAGCGCCGAATTTCGAATTGCTGGACGATCAGGGCAGGAACGTAACGCTGAAGAGCTTCACAGGTCATCCGCTGGTGCTCTATTTCTTCCCCAAGGCCGATACTCCCGGCTGAACCGTGGAAGCATCCGGGTTCCGCGATGCCATCAAATCGTTCGAGAAGCTGAACGCGTCCGTCGTGGGAGTGAGTCCCGATTCGCCATCGGCACAAGCAAAGTTCAAAGAGAAGTATTCGCTGCCCTTCACGCTCCTGTGCGACGAGGATAAGAAGGTCGCCGATGCCTACGGCGTGTTGAAGGAAAAGAACATGTACGGCAAGACGGTGCTGGGCATAGAGCGCACGACGTTCCTGATCGGTCCGGCCGGTAACATTAAGAAGATTTTCCCGAAAGTTAAGGCCGAAGGCCACGCGCAAGAAGTACTGGCTGCATTGTGAAAGATTGAAGACCTGGCCACGGCATGGTTTCTATGACGCACAAAGTACGTGCCGTGGCTACGTGAACAAACTTTCGACTAATCCGGCTTTGATGGATCAAGCGAGCGGTGTTTGAATTGCTTTAGACCGCTGGCATACTCAGCCACCGTGTGGCCCTGTCCGAAAAGCTTGTATTTGTAGCTGGTCAGCCCTTCCAGACCGACAGGCCCGCGCGCGTGCAGTTTGCTGTTGCTGATGCCGATCTCCGCGCCGAAACCGTATCGGAACCCGTCGGCAAAGCGCGTCGAGGCGTTCTGGAACACGCCGGCCGCGTCCACCTCGTCCATGAACTGCCGCGCAGCCTCGCTGTCCTCCGTGACGATTGTGTCGGTATGGCGCGAGCCGTAACGGTTGATGTGCGCGATGGCTTGCTCCTCATTCGCGACTACTTTGATCGAGAGAATCAGATCGGAGTACTCCGTGGCCCAATCCTCCTCGGTTGCCGGGATCACATCCATGCCCTTCAGCAACGCGATCGTCTTCGGGCAGCCGCGTAGCTCCACTCCCGCTTCCTTCAGCTTTGCTGCGGCTACAGGCAGGAATTGAGCCGCAACCTCCTGGTGCACCAGCAATGTTTCGGCGGCATTGCACACTGCGGGGTACTGCGCCTTGGAATCAACTGTGATCTTCACAGCTTGATCCAGGTCGGCGGCGCGATCCACGTAGACGTGACAGATGCCTTCTCCGTGCCCCAGCACGGGAATCCGACTGTTCTGCATGATGAACTCGACCATTTCGCGCGAGCCGCGAGGTACGATCAGGTCCACGTCATTGCTGAGCGACAGCAGTTCCATGACATCCGCTCGCGAGTGCAGCAACTGGACCGAATCGGCCGGGACATCCGACAATTTCTGAAGGCACTCCCGCCAAACCGTGACGATCGCCTCGTTGGTATTGGCCGCCTCCGAGCCGCCCTTCAGGATCACCGCATTGCCGGATTTGAGCGTCAGCGAGGCGGCTTGAGGGATCACGTCGGGACGCGATTCGAAGATGAAACCGATTACGCCTAGCGGGCAGCTTTCCTTGTAGAGCACCAACCCGTCGTCAAGTTCTGTGGCGGCCAAGCGCCGTCCCAGAGGATCGGGCAGACGGGTCACGTCGCGAACGCGCGTGGACATCTCCTGAATGCCACGCTCGCTCACCTGCATGCGCTTGAACATCGCAGAGGAGAGCTTCCCGGAGGCAACGGCAGGCTGCGCCGCCGCGCAGTCGCGGCGATTGGCATCCAGGATGGCGTCGCGTGCGGCATCAATGGCATCGCCGATCGCGAGTAGCGCTTCATTGCGACGCCCGTTCGAAAGTTTCGCAAGCAGGCGCGACGCTGCTCTCGCACGCGCGGCCACATCCGCCACGCGGTCAGAAGAGGTTGCTAATTGGGTTTTATCAGGAACGGCCGTCATTCAGCACCACGATGTTATCACGTCTGACCAGTATGCGCGATTGAGGCGCACCCGCTGCGGCGCCGCGCGCCCGAGCCTTGCCCGCGGATTTTTCGGCCAGCACTTCCTCAGCCTCGTGGCTATCACAACCAGCAATGCCGCGCGCGATCTCGCGACCTTCGCGGTTCACAATGCTCACGACATCCTTGATAGCGAAGTGGCTTTCGATACGCACCACTCCGGAACTCAGAAGGCTCGCTTTTCCATTCCGGATGGCCTGCTCCGCGCCGGAATCGACAACGATGCGCCCTTGCACGTCGGCGGCGAAGGCGATCCAACGCCGCTTCCCGCGGACACGCTTGTTAGGAAGAAATGCCGTGCCCACGGGCTCGCCGGCGAATATTTGTCTCAGCACATCGCGCGCCTGGCCGTTCGAGATTACGGCCGTTCCGCCGCACTGCATCGCGATCTCAGCGGCTTCAAGCTTGGTGGTCATCCCCCCGCGCCCGCCGCCCGAAGGTCCCGCAGCCATCGCCCTCATCTCGGGCGTGATCTCATCCACAATCGGGATGACCTCCCCGTCGCTCCTGCGGAGAAAGCCGTCCACATTGGAGAGCAAAACTAGAGCTTCGGCCTCCAATCCGCTCATCACCAGGGCGGCGAGCCGGTCATTGTCGCTGAAGACCGGCGTCCGCGCACCTTCATTCACAGAAGCGATCTCGGCGGTAGATACGGTGTCATTCTCGTTAATGATGGGAATGACGCCGAACTGCAGCAGCTTCTCGATGGTGTGCCGTAGATTCGAGTAGCGCCGCCACACCGTGAAGTCTTCCTCAGTCAGCAGCACCTGCGCGACTTTGATCTCCCACTTCGCGAAGAGACGCTTGTAGGCGTCCATTAAGAGGCTCTGACCTACGGCCGCACAAGCCTGCTTGGTGACCACATCGCGCAGCCGGGATTGGTGCAGGTCCAACCACGCACGGCCTAATCCAACGGCGCCCGATGACACCAGCACCACTTGCCGCCCGGCCTTCATAAGCTCGGCGATCGAGCGGACAATCGGCTGCACGCGGTCGTCGCAGAGATGCCCGTCCGGCCCGCTCACGGTGCTGGTCCCCAGCTTGACTACCACCCGCCGCGCAGCGCGAAGATGCTTGCCGCGTTTTACTTCGAGTTTACTTTCGTCGTTCACGTGTTTGTTGATTTGCGAATAAGTGAGAGCCGCTTCAGAATGTGTTTGACGTTGATACCGCCCTTCCGCATTTTTGTAAAATCGACGACGGTTTCCCATTCTTTAGAGCGTTTAACTACAACGAAAGATCGCCCTTTCGCTCGTTTCGGAACTCCTTCAAGCTGATAATCTTCTTCCATGTTGTGCCTAAAATGTAATCTCTTGTTGCCGGACGAATCGGTTCTGCTATGAATCACTGTCTTCAAATGGTAGCACCTTCGCAAGTTCGTCCTCGACATCGATCTTATAGTGGACAGCCAAGAGTGCGACCTGAGGTCCTATTGCGCCTCGAAGCTCGCCGAGAGCCGAGTAGAAGGCAAATGAATCGTGAGGGTAGTGGAGGCAGCGTTGGTGCGCCTGATTACATTGCATTTGATCCAGAAACTTCCTACAGGCTGCCCGAACGGTGCGCGACGGCCCAGGAGATCGTTCCCATCATCGAGGCATTTCATCTCATCAGTCAATATCCGGGGAATTTCAATGACCGAATGGATACAGTGCTCGGGCTCCTCCCATGCGTAATCGTTGTAGAGGACACGTCGATCTTCAAGAAATCGAATCACCCGGCGTGCGACTTCTGCGTCGGCTGGCTTAGCTGCTCATTGTGCGCCGATCGGACCGACCGTTATGCCATTCAGGCGCCGTGCAATATCCCGAAATTTCATCAAGTAACCTTTCCGCCCGCCGAGGATTTCCGTCAGAAGGTACGAGCGTCACTGCCCCGCGAGGGCTTTATCCAGAGCTTCCACGGCGCGGTCGAGGTCTTCGTCTGGGGTGACAAGCGGTGGCTGGATTCGGAGGACGTTGCCGTAAGCCCCTCCCACGCCGATCAGGAAGCCTTGCTCCAGCATGCGGTCTTGGACGCGCTCGGCGGCGGCAGCATCGGGAGTTTTCGCATCGCGGTCGGAGACGAGTTCGACTCCAATCATCAGGCCCAGACCGCGCACCTCTCCAATAGTGGCGTGCTTATCTGAGACACGTCGTAGTTTCTCGATTACACGTCTCCCTTTGATCGCGGAACACTCCGCCAGTTTCTCGCAGCGGAACAGTTCGATGTTGGCGAGAGCCGCAGCGCATGATACAGGATTGCCGCCGAAGGTGCTCAGGTGATCGCCGGGCGTGAAGGCTTTTGCGATCTCGTGACGCGTGGTAAAGGCCGAAAGCGGAAAGCCATTGGCGATTCCCTTGGCTGTCACAACAATATCGGGCACAACCCGGTAATGCTCGATCGCGAGCATCTTTCCGGTGCGGCCGAAGCCGCTCTGCACTTCGTCGCAGATGAACAGAATGCCGCGGCGGTCGAGAATCTCTTTCACGTACTTAAAGTAGTTCGGCGGCGGGACGATGATGCCGCCTTCGCCCAGCACGGGCTCGGCGATAAACGCGGCCACATCGCCCGCTGTGTTGAAGTCAATGGTGCGCTCGACATCGCGGGCGCACTCGCGCGCGCAGGTTTCCGGATCACTGCCATAAGGACTGCGATACGGATACGGTACCGAAGCGAATGCCGTGCCGGGAAGATATGGGCCGCCCTTCTTCTTGCGCTTCCAATTGCCGCTGACGCTCAGCGTGGCGGCAGTGCGGCCGTGGAAAGACATTTCGAGCGCCACAAACTCGCTGCGTCCGGTGTACTGCTTCGCCAGACGCATGGCGCCCTCGATCGCCTCCGCGCCGCTGTTACCAAAAAACGATACGCGCAGCTCCGGGATCGGCATGATTCCGGCGAGCGCCTCCGCCAGATCGGCAGTGGGCTTGTTGTGATAGATGTAAGAATTCGAGTGCACCAGCTTGCGCATCTGCGCGGCGGCGGCGTCAATGATCTCGGCCCTGTTATGCCCGGCGTTGGCGACGGAGATGCCGGAGAAGAGGTCCAGGTACGCACGGCCGTTCTCGTCCCAAACCGTGCTGCCTTCCGCGCGATCAATGACTATGGGCTGGATCTTTTTCAGGAAATTGGTGTTGACGTAGCGTTGGTACTTTTCGATGGTGTTCATATACCAGAAGAGTATAACCCTGCGCAGCCTGATACCGTCGCAGAACGCCGATCACTTTCCCCTGGACCTTGACTTCGGCTGCCGGGACCACGGTGGCGGAGGCCCATGCCAGATGGGCGCCCGCCGCTCGGGACAGCAGACTTCGTGGAGCCATCTAATACGCACAGGTCCACGGACTAGTTCCACATACAGCCGGTCGTCGCTCGATGCCGGTGAGCTTGTAGCACTACCGTTTGCCGGGGGGAGGGGTAATGTTCTGAACCCTTACGCTGTTCTGCCCAGGCATGACAGCATAGATATGGTCCCCAGACACGGCAAGTTCAGCGCCAATAGGAAAGTCTACCGACCAATAATCGTCTTCAGTTTGACCCCAATAGGCCAACGAGTCCGGAGCTTCGCGTTCTTCCGCTGTTATAGCCATTTCACGATACGCTCCCATATTACTTTTTACGAGATAACCTTTCTTATAGGGTCTTATGTCCGCAAAAGTTGCCCTGCCATTTACGTTTGCTCTCCAAAAGGATCTTCCTATATCCGCATTCAACCGCTGAAACGTAAGGTCGAAACCGATGATCGCGATCTCGTTGCGGTCCGCGCGGTATACAGGCTGCGCCGTGATTGGAGCGTCAAGCAAGTAGGTCCATATGATTTTCTGATCAGGCCCTAGCATTTAGAGCGTATCACCCGCAATCACAATAATTCTGCCATCGGGCAAAGCAACCGGTGGAATCTTAGCGATTGGCTTCCCCCAATTGGGACCAGATTGTAGGGTAAGGAATCCCGGTTGCTGAGTCGGGCTGGGCTTCTCCAAATCGACTTGGAATGATCCTGCCGGTAACGCGATCAAAACTGCTAGCAAGAGGCCGTGCGTGTGCGCATTCTTTCCCTCCTTCTCGGTCAGGAAAATTCCGAAGCCCCTAATACCGCCGCAGAACGCCGATCACTTTTCCCTGGACCTTGACATCGGCTGCGGGAACACGCATTGGGGACATTTGCGAATTGGACGGCTGCAGCCGGATGCACCCGCCCGGTTCGCGGTAAAGACGCTTGAGGGTGCTTTCGGTTTCCCCCACCAGGGCTACCGCCATCTCGCCGTCCGGAACGGTCTCGGCCTTCTGTACCAGAATGTAATCGCCGTCCATGATATGCTCATCGATCATGGAATCGCCTTTTACCTGCAACACGAATACATCCTTCTTTCCTGCAAAATCAGTCAGTGAAATCGTCTCGGGTTGCTGCGGCGCCTCGACGGGACGGCCTGCAGCGATGCGGCCCAACAATGGAAGCTCGACGGCTCCGCCGCGCTCCTGTCGTGAGCGGCGCTGTTCCTGCAGGTACTTCGGTCCCGGCTCGAGCGAGCGGCTCTTGTTGTAGCCGCGACGGAGAAAGCCTTTTCGCTCCAGTGTCGAGATGTGTTTGTGCACAGTCGCAAGCGAGCGCAGGCGCAGACCCGTTCCGACCTCTTCAAAACTGGGACTGTAGCCGTGTTCGCGCAAGAAACCCGCGATAAAGTCCATCACCTCTCGCTGCCGTCGCGTGAGTACCATTTCAGCCGCCTCCCTACTCTGAACGCACCATTGCCGTGTGGGCCGACCGTTGCTGCTCATAGTATAGGTGAACAAAAGGCGAATCTCAAGTTTGTGTCAATATATTCGGCGAAAGTACCGGGATCAGCACGGCTGTTATCCCGCTATGGAACAGCGCTCTTCAAACGTATGTAGCCCGATTCCACTTACGCTCTCCGCATCGCGGCTACGAATAACACCTAAGTTCTCCGTTTATAATCCATTCCCGCCAACTGCATTCGTCGGCTGATTGCGTGCTTTGTGCCGACTGGAAAGAATCGGCGTTCCCGAAAGGACGGAAATGCGAATGCGTACAACTGCGGCGAAGGGGATTCTGCTGTTACTCGTCACGACTGCGATGATTGCGTCAGCGATGGCGGCTGGTCCGCGGAACGGTGATCCCGCCCGATTTCATGACGCGAGAATTCTCGCTAAATTTCGTGACGGCGTGACACCTGCGCAGCAAAGCGCGATCCTGCAAGGTCTCGGCGCGCGTGGCAGCAAAACCATCGGTCCTGGCATCCACGTGCTCGAGGTCGGCAAAGGACGAGTACTCTCCGTCGTTCAAGCATTAAAAGCTTCCCCCGACGTCCTCTACGCCGAGCCGGATTACATACATAGCATCGACGCGGGCGTGTTGCCGAACGATCCCTCCGAACCGCTCCGGTGGGACACCCAAAACACCGGGCAGGCTGTCGACTTCACAACAGGCACGCCAGGCGCAGACCAGCGCACGCTCGGCGCGTGGAGCGTTACCACGGGGGGCAACTCCGTGGTGGTGGCGGTGCTCGATACAGGCGTGCAATATTCGCATCCCGATCTGTTGACCAACATGTGGGTGAATCCCGGAGGAGTGGGCGGCTGCCCGGCCGGGACATTCGGGTTCAACGTGATCAATAACACGTGCGATCCGATGGACGACGAGGTAAGCCCGTACGGCTACACCGGCCACGGCACGCATATGGCGGGCATCATTGGAGCAATTGGAAACAACGGAATCGGTGTCGCCGGCGTGAACTGGACCACCAGCATCATGGCCGTGAAGTGGATTCATCCCAACGACGACGGGTTTACGAGCGACCTGATCGCGGCAATGGACTTCGTGCTCAAAGCCAAGGCCGCCGGTGTGAACGTGAGAGTCGTCAACGATTCAGCCAGCTATCCCGGTACGGCGTATTCGCAGGCCCTGGCGGACCAGATTGATCTGCTCGGCGCCAATGACATTTTGTTCGTCACCTCGGCGGGAAACACACAGGAGAATAACGACACGACGCCGCGGTATCCCTGCTCTTATAACCGTCCGACGGAAATCTGCGTGGCGGCCAGTGACCAGGATGACAGGCTGTGGGATTACTCCAACTCGGGCGTCAATTCGGTTGACTTGGCGGCACCCGGTGTAAACATCTTCTCACCGAACCGCTTCAGCGGTTGGGACCTCATCAGCGGCAGCTCCGATTCAGCCGCGCAGGTCTCCGGCGCCGCTGCTCTGATCCTTTCCGCGCAGAACCTGAGCGTCGCGGCGCTGAAGTCCAAAATCCTCAGCAATGTGGACCAACTGCCGGCATTGACCTCGGTGGTAGCAACCGGAGGGAGGTTGAACGTCTGCAAAGCGGTTCCAGGATGCAATGACGGAGTCACGGCAACCCCCGCCAACACCTCGCGCCCGGTGGTTGCGGGCACGCCCAGGTTCGGCTCGATTCTCAACGCTTCCACGGGCGTATGGACCGGCGTACCGACGCGGTACACCTACCAGTGGCTGCGCTGCGGTTCGGCAGGCGGTAACTGCACAGATATTCCGGGAGCTACTTCGGCGACATACGCGATGCTGGCGGCGGCCGATACCAATGCCACGTTCCGCGTAAACGTCACCGCATGGAACGCTGCGGGCTCCTCCACAGCGCAATCGAACGCCAGCGCAGTCGCGGCCTCAGCGGCATCGCCGTTCGCGATCACTTCAACGATTACCGGCGGTACGCTGAGCGGCAACAGAGTATGGCAGGCGACTCCGGGGCAGCCCGTGGCGTTCGTGCAGTTCTACATTGACGGCGCACCCGCGCAGATGATCAGCTCTTCTCCATATCAGTTCAACCAGAGCAGCAGCGGCATGCTCGACACCACCACGCTCGCAAACGGGACGTATGTCCTTGGCATTCGCGCTCTCTCCAGCGATGCGAGAACGTACGGCTTCCAGTCGGCGACCGTGACAATCGCGAACGCGCCGCAGAATACCGGCTTGCCGGCCGTCACCGGTTCGCCTGTACAAGGACAGACCCTGACGACCTCCAACGGCACGTGGACGAACAGCCCTACCAGCTTCGCGTACTCATGGCTACGTTGCGACGGCGCTGGAGCAAACTGCACCACCATCACCGGTGCGACCGCCAGCACCTATATACTCGTAGCCGCCGACGTGGGCTCCACGATCCGGTCCTCGGTGCGCGCAACAAATTCCAACGGTTCGAATACGGCAAACTCGTCGGCCACGGCAACGGTGACGGCGTCCTCCACTCCGTCCATCGTGACCAGCCCGTTACCCGTGGGCACCCAGTCGGTTGCCTACAGCGCCACGCTGCAAGCGGCGGGCGGCACGGGGACGTATACCTGGAGCATCGTGTCGGGGACGCTGCCTTCCGGTTTAGGCCTCGCGGCATCCACAGGAACGATCTCCGGCACGCCCTCAGCGATCGGGACGAGCAACTTCACCGTACGCGTGACCGACTCGTCATCGCAATTCGCCACCAAGGCGCTCAGTATCAGCGTGGTGGCTGCGGGAGGAGGCGGCGCCGCCGCAATCAGGCTGATTCAGTCCGCTTCTGGTGAAAACCTCGGCCAGATTTCGCAGTCGGTCCCGTTCGCATCTTCCAATACGGCGGGCAACCTCATCATCGCGTTCGTGCGCTACGGCACCCTCACTAACACCGTGAGTATCACCGACAGCGCCGGAAACGTATACACGGAAGCCGCCATGGTGCAGCAACTGAGCGAGGGCGATCAGGCCCGACTGTTTTACGCCAAGAACATCGCCGGTGGGCCGAACACCGTAACGGCTACATTCTCGGATCTCAGCGGCTTTACCTGGTTAGCGGTGCATGAGTATAGCGGTCTCAGCAGGACGAACCCACTCGACCAGACCGCTACCGGGTTCAACTCGACGATACAGGCAGCTACCAGCGCGACCGGACAGACCCAGTCCCCCAACGAGTTGCTTTTCGCCGGCATCGCCACCCGACCGGAGCCGGGGCTGGTACTGACTCCGGGCGGCGGCTTCAGCGTCATGCAGGTGAGTTCGCCGTCCAACGGCGGCGCCACGGAATCGCGCGTGGTGACATCCACCGGCTCGTATCAAGGCAGCTTCACGCTGAACTTTTCCACCGAATGGGCCATGATTCTGGCCACCTTTGCTCCCGATATACCGCTCAGCATCCCCACGAGCTCTCTGCCCGGCGCGGTGCAGAACTCCGGGTACGCTGCAACCGTCTCGGCGGCGGGCGGCGCGCCGCCGTACACTTGGAGCGTCACCGTGGGAACGCTGCCCGCAGGCCTGACGCTGGCCGCCAACTCGGGCATCATCTCGGGGACACCAACCGCGCTCGGCACCAGCAATTTCACGGTGCAGGTGAGGGACTCGGCAGCACAGACGACCACCAGAGCACTGACCCTAACGGTGACGGCTCCCTCGCTCTCCATCACCACAGCGACTCTGCCGATAGCCGTTCAGAACCGGGCCTTCAGCACTGCGCTCGGCGCATCGGCAGGAACGCAGCCATATTCCTGGAGCATCGCGAGCGGCAGCCCGCCTCCGGGACTCACGCTCACGGCAGGCACGGGAGAAATTTCTGGAACGCCGACCACAACCGGCACGTTTAGTTTCACTGCGCGCGTAACGGACAGCGCCTCGGCGACGGCTACCAAAGCTCTGAGCCTCACCGTGAACCCGCCGCTGTCAGTCGCCACCAACGCATTACCTGGGGCAACGGTATCCACTTTCTACCATGTGTTCCTCTCCGCGTCGGGAGGCAACTCATCGTCCTACACATGGGCGATCACATCCGGCACGCTGCCGGTGGGCTTCACGCTGGCGCCTACCATCGGCGCCATATCCGGCACGCCCAGCACGTTGGGAACGTCCAATTTCACGGTGCAGGTCACAGATGGAAACGGGCAGACCGCATCCAGAGCACTCCAGATCACAGTCTTTGCGGCAGGTTTCGTGGTCTCGACCACCTCGATGCCCAGCGGGACTGTGGGCACAGCGTACAGCGGCAACCTATTCGCCACCGGTGGAGGCGAGCCCTATTCCTGGAGCATCAACTCCGGGACGCTGCCTGCTGGTTTGACTTTGATCGCCAGCACAGGCGCTATCTCTGGCACGCCAACTACAGCCGGGACCTTCAACTTCACGGCTATGGCAACGGATTCGAACCTGAACACCGCCACACGGGCGCTCAGTATTCTGATCAATTCGCCGAGCGCAACGCTGACCATTACCACGGCTTCACTGCCGAACGGCACACAGGGGACGGCGTACAGCGCGCAGTTGACCGCCAGCGGCGGCACTATGCCCTATTCCTGGAGCCTCGCAACCGGCACGTTACCGGCTGGCCTGACGTTAACGGCCTCTACTGGAGCGATCTCCGGGACGCCTTCGACAGCAGGCACCAGCAGCTTCACCGTGAGGGTGACGGATGCCAGCGCTCAGACCACAACACGGGCGTTGAGCATCACCATCGATGCTGCAGGCGCAACATTGACGGTGACAACGGCTTCCTTACCTGCCGGCACGCAAAACACCGCGTACAGCGCGCAACTCAGCGCCACCGGCGGCCTCGCGCCTTATTCCTGGAACATCGCCACAGGTATTTTGCCGCCTGGAGTGGGGCTGACGGCATCCACAGGCGCAATCTCCGGCACGCCCACCGTGACGGGAACCTTCAGCTTCACCGCGAGAGTAACGGATGCCAACGCTCAGACCGCAACACGGGCTCTGAGCATTACCATCAACGCCGCAGGCGCAGCATTGACGGTCACCAATACCTCGTTGCCTGCCGGTACGCAGGGAACGGTGTACAACGCGCAGTTGACCGCTAGCGGCGGCACCGCGCCTTATTCCTGGAACATCGCCACAGGTATTTTGCCGCCCGGATTGGGGCTGACGGCATCTACAGGCACAATTTCCGGCACTCCCACGGTGGTGGGAACCTTCAGCTTCACCGCGAGAGTAACGGACGCCGACGCTCAGACCGCAACACGGGCTCTGAGCATTACCATCAGCGCCCCAGGCGCGGCCCTGGCGATCACCAACACCTCTTTGCCCGCCGGTACGCAAAACACAGCCTACAGCGCGCAACTCAGCGCAACCGGAGGAACCGCGCCCTATTCCTGGAGCATCGCTACCGGCGCGTTGCCCGCCGGCCTGACGTTGATCGCGTCAACAGGAGCGATCTCGGGGACGCCGACTGCGACCGGCACCAGCAGCTTCACCATTCGGGTAACGGATGTAAACGCTCAGACGGCAACACGTGCTCTGAGCATTACCATCAGCGCCTCAAGCGCCACGCTAGCGGTGACAACGACTTTCCTACCTGCCGGTACGCAGAACACCGCGTATAACGCGCAGTTAACCGCTAGCGGCGGCACTGCGCCATACACGTGGAGTATCGCAACTGGCACATTGCCCGCTGGCCTGACGCTAACGGAATCCACAGGAGCGATCTCCGGCACGCCTACCGCGACGGGCACCAGCAACTTCACGGTAGAGGTAAGCGACAGCGCGGCTAACGCAGCGACCCGCGCGCTCTCGATCACCATCGGTTCAGTTGCTCCTCCTCCGCCGCCTCCGTCGGGTGGCGGTGGCGGCGGGTTTGGCGGCGCAGCCATCACTCCGGCGTCTATAGTGCCATCTCCGACATCGTTGAACTTCACAGCCAGAGTTCGCGGCCCGATACCTCAAACGCAGACCCTCACCATCGGCAACGGCGGGAGCCAGTTCTTCAATTGGCAGGCATCGCTCGATCCCGCCAACGTAAGCGACTGGCTGTCGCTGAGCCAAACCAGCGGCACCGCCGGCGCCAATATCGCCGTGAGCGTTACAACCACTAACCTGGCGCCGGGCACCTATGAAGGTATGCTGCTAATCACTGCGCCAGGCGCAATGAACTCTCCAACGTCGGTGAAGACCACGTATGAAGTGACCGCACCGCCAGCGCTGATCTTTGGCCCGGCGACTCTGAACTTTGCGAGTAAGCCCGGCAGCAATCCCGCCTCGCAGCAGTTGACGGTGACGAGCAGCGCCGAGCCCATCAGTTGGACCGCTGCTGCCAGCACCACATCTGGAGGAAACTGGCTCAGCTTGTCGCCGGCGTCGGCGAGAACACCCGGTTCGATCACCGTTAATGTGAATGCCGCCGGTCTGGCAGCAGGCGGATACACCGGCACCATCAGATTCAGCAACGCGGACGACCCCACCACCACGCAGACGGTCCAAGTGAATCTGTCTGTCGGAACACCCGTGATCGCCCTGAAGCCGGAATCGATGGTTTTCGCGACCGGCGTCGGCAAGAACCCTCCCACGCAAACCCTCCAGGTCCAGAACGCGGGTGACGGGGCTCTGGGATGGAACGCAACGGTCGCAACGCAGTCCGGTGGCAGTTGGCTGAAAATTACGCCCACTACCGCCGTAGCGGATTCGACGATCACTGTCACTGCGGATGCGACGGGGCTGGCTGCGGGAGTCTACAACGGTACCATCACAATTGGCGGCTTGCCCGGCTCCAATATCACCAACAGCCCGCAGGTGGTGCCGGTGACGTTGGCCATTGACACACCGGTTATCTTCTCGGGCGGAATCGTGGATGGCGCTGCATTCTCGAAGGACGGCGTGAGCGCCGGTGCTATCACCTCGATGTTCGGCGTGAACCTCGCCGGCACCACGACCACAGCCACCCTGCAACCCGTGGCCAGCCCCGCCAGAAAGCTGGCGGACAACCCGCTGGCTCTGCCGACCACGCTCGCTGGTACGCAGGTGCTGGTGAATGGCGCGCCCGCACCGCTGTTCTACGTCTCGCCAACACAGGTCAACTTCCAGATGCCGATAGGCGCGGCCGGGGCGGGGGCATCCGTTGTGGTGGTCAATAACGGCCGCCGCAGCCCGGCAGTCCAGGTGAACGTCGATCCGCTCGATCCCAGAATCTTCACGGTCGGCGGCGGGACGCAGGGCGCGGTGCTCAACGAAGACTTCTCATTGAACAGCGCCCAGAGCCCGATAGCGGCAGGATCTGTGATCCAGATATTCGCGAACGGCCTGGGAGCTACCGATCCGGCGTTGATCACGGGCCAGGTCGCCGGCTCCTCGCCGCTGCAGATGACGACAACCACGCCTGTGGTTCTGATCGGCGGCGTGCCGGCAGAGGTGCTCTTTTCCGGCTTGGCTCCGGGCTTTGTCGGCCTGTACCAGGTTAACGCTCTAGTACCCCAGGATATCGCCACAGGCGGCGCGGTTCCGCTTCAGATACAAATGGGAGGCAATGCCAGCAACACGCTGACGATCGCTGTCCGCTGAACATTAATCATCACAGGAGCGGGCGACTTGCCCGTCCTTGTGATACCTGAGAGGGTGCGGCCTGTTAGGGCGTGTTAGAATGCCGCTGACATCAGACGCTGCGCCGTCCAAGTGAAACCCCGATGAGGAGCTGATGATGAAGACGAAAGTGCCTGAGGTCCCCGCTGCATTCGCGCGCCAGCATCCAACGGTGTGGCGGAGTTTTGAAAATCTGGCGAATCAATGTCACGAGGCTGGTCCGCTGGATGCCAAGGCACAACGACTGGTGAAGTTGGGTATTGCCGTGGGAGCGGGTCTGGAAGGCGGCGTGCACGCTCAGGTTCGCAACGCTCTGGCTGAAGGTATCACGCCCGATGAATTGCGCCACGTCATCGTGCTGGGTCTGACCACCATTGGATTCCCTGCATCCATGGCCGCGCTGACGTGGGTAAACGATTACGCAGGGAAAAAGACCAAAAGAACCGGACGGGGGAAGTAACGCCTCCTACTGCGCCCAGGGTCCGGTATTCAGAATCCCCGGCCATGAGGAGCCTCGCCGAACGCCGGGGCGATCGTAAGGGAGCGGGCTTACACAACCTCAAGCTGAACTGAAATTGCTGTGCTGAAGTTCACCTGAGACCCGCTCCCTACTATTCGCCGCTCGCGTCTTGGTAGCCACGACGAATGCGGTTTTCGTCGTGGGCCTTTCATTGACGCGCAGACAAACCCACGGAGAAAAACGTTCGCCGCGGCTACCCGTGCAAGGCCACCTTCGCTTCCGCCGGCTGGTAGACGCAGCGCAACTCCTCGGCCATGTAATCCCCGGTCAGCGCGAAGGCGCGCGAACGCGAGCCGCCGCACAGGTTGCGGTACTCGCATACACCACACTTGCCGCCGAGTTTCCCGCTATTGCGCAACTCAAGAAAGAGCGGCGAATGACGGTAGATATCCACCAACGAGTCGTGCCGCACGTTTCCAGCCGAGATGGGGAGAAAACCGCTGGGAAAAATCTCACCGCGGTGGGAGATAAACACGAAACCCTTGCCGTCGTTAATGCCGGCCTGCCGCGCTATGGGATTCGGCGCCGGGCCTCTCACCGCGCCGCCTTCCGCTTTGCGCCGCTGCGCCACGAACCTGCGGTAATGCTGAGCCTCAGTCGTCTTGATGTCGAAGGACGAATGCTTGGACAGCTCGTACAAGTACGCGAACACCTGCTCGTAATCCTCGGGGGTCAGGTCATCACTGACCAGAGCGCGGCCGGTCGTCACGAGGAAGAAAACGCTCCACAGCTTCGCGCCCACGCGCTCGACGATTGCGGCAATCTCATCCAGCCGCCGCCGATTATGGCGCGTCACCGTCGTGTTGACCTGCGTATCGAGGCCGATGCGCTTCGCCTCCTCCAGCGCAAACAGCGTCCTGTCGAATGATCCGGCGACGCGGCGGAATCCATCGTGCGACTGAGGATCGGGACCGTCCAGGCTCACCGCCATGCGCGCGACTCCCAGCTTCTGGAACCGGGCAATCGCTTCAGCCGTGAGCAAAGGGGTGGCGCTCGGTGTCACGGTGGTGCGCAAGTCCAACGAGGTACTCTTCTCGACGAGTGAAAACAGGTCCGGGCGCTTCAGCGGATCGCCTCCGGTGAACACCATCAGAGGGTCGCCAAACGTCTTCACAGTTTCGAGCAGGCGGTATCCTTCTTCGGTGCTGAGCTCTCGTGGATCGCGGGCAGGTGCAGCCGAAGCGCGGCAATGGGCGCATGCCAGGTCGCACGCCTGCGTCACTTCCCATATCACCAAGAATGGAGCCTGGTCAAAGTTCATCATGGATGCACCCGCACTCACCCTTTCACTGACAACTTACAACGTTCCGCGCGGCCGTGCTGTGACTATAGTCCCACGCGTTCACAAGACCGATTCCGCCGTGCGGAAGCGAACCGTTTGCGCCATTCATGCCACTCATCATATCAGCGAGAGCACCGCACGCTTTGTGTGCCGTGGGGTCTTTGCGGAATGAACGGAAGCATGCCGTGCCTACCACTGAGCAGAAGTTGTAATGGCATGACTTTAGTCATGCCGAAACACGGTTCATCAGTGCTGCGGCTTCAGCCGCTGAGGGCCGGGACCTCAGGGCCTAAAGGCCAGTTCGGGTGCCGAGCAGCGGCACGACTGAAGTCGTGCCCTTCCGCAAATCCGACGTTTTCACACACACTCTGAAGCCGTGTCCTTACGACTACGTGTCGCTCTTCGCTGACACTGAAAAGGCGGGGACGCGATCATCATGCGTGGCTGTGGACACTTTCCGGCAGCAGCGGATCGCCTAGCGGAACAGGCTCGCTGCTAAAGAAGGTGCGGAACGTGAGCGTGATGAATACGCCAGCCACTAGCACCAGGGCCGCGAAGTCCCAGACGGACGGCACAGGACTTTGAGGAGAGAACGGTGCAGCGATCAGAAGGTAAACGTCCACGATGCGGCCGGCCAGAAGAATCACCGCGCCGGCAGCAAGCGTGTGGGGATTTTTCTTGTTGGCGCGGGGCAGCAGCAGCAGGAACGGCACACCCCAGTTTAGAATGACGTTCAGGACGAACAATTTTCCCCACCCGTGACTGCTTCGCAACAGCATGTAAGCGGTCTCTTCATTGAAGTTGGTGTACCAGATCAGCATGTATTGGCTGAACCAGATGTACATCCAGAAAGTGGAGAACGCCACAAGCAGCCGTCCGAGGTCAAGAAAATGAGCGCCGGTTACCGTTCCGCGCAGCGGCCCAACGTTGCGCAGCGCAATCGTCACCAGAGCGAGCGCCGCCACGCCGGCAACGAACATTCCCGAAAAGTTGTAGATGCCGAAAATGGTGCTGGACCAGTGCGGCTCCAGCGTCATGACCCAATCTGTGCTAGCCAGCCAGAAGGTGAAGGCGAATGCCACCATGAATATGACCGAGAGACGCGTGTTGCGGCGGCTCAGCTCCGGCCCGCTCTCGTTATCCTGCCGATTGGAGTTCCTGCGAATCGCCCACCCAAAGCCCAGCCACACGGCGATGTAGATCAGCGCGCGCGCAAAGAAAAAAGGATAAGAAAGCCAAGCGTGCTTAAATGCCGCCCAGCCCTCGGTGTGCACGGGATGGTGATACCAGGGGAACAACGAGGGGTGCGCGATCAGCACCAGCAGGATGCCAACCGCGCCGGCGGGCAACGCACTGCTCATGGCCTCTCCCACGCGCCGCAGCACAATGCTCCACACCGCGCCGCTGGCGTACTGAAGCGCCACAAAGAACAATCCGGCAAGGCCGAGGCATATCAGAAGGAAGCTTCCCATCCAGAGCGAGACCCAGGCGCGCTCGGGCGCTACGAACATCCCCGCTATCAGCACCGCGGCCGCGACACCGGCGGCGATAGTCGCCTGCCGCAACAGGGGAGCCAAACGCAGAGCAAATCTTTCGCGAGTGGCACTGTGGTTCACGGCTGGCCTCCTGTCTGCGACGCTGACGGCGGCACGCTGGCAGCAGTGGCGCTCGCGACCGCATCGGCCGGAGGCGCCAGCGCCTTCGCCTGCAACGACCGCACATGCGCAATTACATTCCAGCGGTCCTGGCGCGAAAGCTGCGCCGCATGTCCAGGCATGTTTTTCTGTCCGTAAGTGACGATATGGAAGAGCTGCCCATCCTTCATAGTTATGGCGTTCTCAGCAAATAAAGACGGCGGCCCGGGATACCCTTTGGCGACCACCTGTCCGTCGCCCTTGCCGCCAGAGCCGTGGCACGGTTGGCAAAAACGTGCAAACACTACAGCCCCGCGTTCCACAGCACGGGCCTGAGCGGCTTTAGCATCTTGTACAGCTTTCATACCGGAGCAGCAGGGCGGCAGGCCGGCCGTATCGCTTTGCCCGGCCGTTACCATTCCCATGCAGCACTCCGTCCCCGCAGTCATGCCCGTCTCCATGGCGGTCTTGCAGCAGTTCATAACCCTGGATGAACTGGCGGGCTGTACAGGAGCTTGCAGCGTCTTCCCCGCCCTCAGGGCGTCTTCGGGGGTGGCATTGAAATGCAGCGGCGGCAGGCCGCGCGGGATGGTTCCTGCCGGGGGAGCCTGCAGGGTTTTGCCGTCCGCGAAAATGGGATTGGCCGAATACGCGTTGTAACGCGGCGTGCGGACCATCTCCGGCATGAACTCGTGGTTGGGCACGGCAAGGCGCGGACGCATGGCCCAGGTAGCGCCCAAAGCGGCCATCACGGCCACCAGTAATATCAGATTCAGAGTTCTCCTGGACATCATTCCCCCTCGAACCGCTCTTCCACCGCTACAGGCTCGTGCTTCTGCAGCAGGGTCTGAATGCGCCGGAAGTCCCAATGAGCGTCGTTTTCTTCCAGCACCAGCACGAAGCGGTTGTCGGTAATTCCGCTCGCCACCAGCACCGGGCGCTTGGCTGGACGCAACCGCGAGATCACCAGAAACGCAAACACGGTCGTCAGACCGGCAGCGAGCACCATCACCTCGAACGTGACCGGCACAAACGCAGGCAGCGAATCCCACGGTTTTCCGCCGATGTTGATCGGCCAGTCGGTCATAGTGGCCCAATATTCAAACCACAGCTTGAGAGCCAGTCCCACAATCGCAGCGCCGAAGCAGACCCAAGGCAGGCGAGACGGCCGTAGTCCCATTGCCTCATCCAGCCCGTGAACCGCGTATGGAGTGTACGCGTCCACGATCTTCACTCCGCTCTGGCGCGACTCGCGCGTGGCCTTCAACAGGCTGCTTTCGTTTTCAAATATGCCCAGCACAACGCGGCGGCTCATGGTCAACTCCTAACTCCACTCGGCATGAGAGCGGCTTCTGATCCTGTTGCGGGAATCGAAGTGCCTTCCCTATCCGGGGCAGATGGATGCGCAGGCGAAAGCACGCCTTTCACCTCAGCCATCGCAATCACCGGCAGGATCCGGCAGAAGATCAGGAAACAGGTGAAGAACAGTCCGAAGCTGCCGATCAGCATGCCAATCTCTATCGGCGTGGGATAGTAGCTCGACCAGCTTGACGGGAGAAAATCGCGGTGCAGCGACGTCACGATAATAACGAAGCGCTCGAACCACATTCCCACGTTCACCAGAAGCGTAATCGGGAAGATGATCCACGGGCTCTGGCGCACTCGCTTGAACCACAGCAACTGCGGAATCAAAACATTGCAGGACACCATGATGCCGTATGTCCAACCCATGGGGCCGAAGGCGCGGTTCAGGAAGGCGAACTCTTCGTAGGGATTGGTCGAGTAAAGAGCGGTGAAGAATTCGGTGACGTAGGCAATGGCCACGATGCCGCTGGTGAGGAGCAGCAGCTTACACATCACGTCAATGTGGCGGATGGTGATGTACTCCTCCAGCCGCATGGTCTTGCGCGCCACCAGCAGCAGCGTCAACACCATCGCGACACCGGAGAAGATCGCGCCTGCCACAAAGTACGGCGGGAAGATGGTGGCGTGCCAGCCCGGTATCACGCCAGTCGCGAAGTCCCAGCTTACGATTGTGTGCACCGAGAGCACCAGCGGCGTGGCCAGTCCGGCGAGCATCAGGTACACCGATTCATAGCGGTGCCAGGTGCGAAACGATCCGTTCCATCCCAGGCTCATGACGGATGCCAACTTCTGGCGGAAGCCGCTCTTCAGCCGGTCGCGCACGGTTGCAAGATCGGGCATCAGGCCCACATACCAAAACACCAGCGAAATCGTGAAGTAGGTGCCAATGGCGAAACAGTCCCAAACCAGCGGCGAACGGAAGTTAACCCACAGCGGTCCTCGAAAGTTGGGATAAGGGAATAGCCAATAGGCGAGCCACGGGCGTCCGGTATGGATGATGGGGAAGATGCCCGCGCACATGACTGCGAAGATCGTCATCGCCTCCGCCGAGCGGTTTACCGAGGTACGCCAGCGCTGCCGTAGCAGAAACAGGATGGCCGAAATGAGCGTTCCGGCGTGGCCGATACCAACCCAAAACACAAAGCATGTGATGTCGAATGCCCAACCGACTGTCCTGTTCAAACCCCAGGTTCCAACACCGGTCGCGATTTGATATGCAACGGCAACCGACCCGATCGCTAATGCCGAGAACGCCGCCAGGAACGAGACATACCACAGCTTCGTGGGCCCCGTTTCCAGCGGACGGCACACGTCGCGCGTGACGTCGGCAAGTGTCTTGTTACCTCCAATGAGAGGCACGTGTCTGATGAGAGCTAAATCAGCCATGGGCTTTCGCCTCTTTCGTGATCTCGGATTCCCGGTTGCGCACAACGGCAAGGTAATTCACGGCCGGGCGGAAATTAAACTCTTCGAGCACTGCGAACCTTCTTGGGTTGCGAGCCATTTGCGCGATCCTGCTGTTGGGGTCGTTCAGGTCACCGAAGACAATCGCCTGCGCGGGGCACGATTGCTGGCAGGCGGTTTGAACCTGGCCGTCGGCAATCTTAGCGGCGCCATGACGACGCGACTCGATGCGCGCCGCCTCGATGCGCTGCACGCAGAACGTGCACTTCTCCATCACGCCGCGCGAGCGGACCGTCACATCGGGGTTCAAAGCCAGGTTCTGAAACTTGTCGTTGCGGGCGTAATTGAACCAGTTAAAGCGCCGCGTCTTGTAGGGGCAGTTATTGGCGCAATACCGCGTGCCGACGCAGCGGTTGTAGATCTGCTGATTCAGTCCTTCGGCGCTGTGCACGGTGGCCAGCACCGGGCAGACCGTCTCGCACGGCGCGTTATCGCACTGCTGGCACATCATCGGCTGATGCACCACTTCGACATCTTCTTCGCCGGAGTAGTAACGGTCGATGCGGATCCAGTGCATTTCCCGGTGCCGCAGTACCTCATCCTTGCCGACCACCGGGATGTTGTTCTCCGCCTGGCAGGCCACCACGCACGCCCCGCAACCGGTGCAGGCGGTCAGATCAACGCCGATGGCCCAGCGGTGCCCGGTATAGGGGTGATCGTCCTTCCACATCCCGTTCATGGGCACTTCAGGAAAACGGCGCTTGGGCAGTTCTGGCGGCGGAGGAGCGGTGGCCGCCGCGTGTACCTTCTCGACCAACTCGGCCACCGTCAGCTCGTGAACGATCTCCCGCGTGTCGCCTCCCACCAGCGGAATATTCTTAGGGATTGTCAACGTGTGATGAGATTGCGTCGAGGCCAGCGAGTATTGCCTTCCCGTTTTCGTCAGGCGAATACCGCTGCCACTGTACTGCAGCGATCCATCAGTGAACTCCAGTAGCGGCGCGGCGTTTTTCCCCACCCGGCCTTCTTCATTCACGCCCGAGCGGCCAAAGATCCATTTCGGTCCGACGGTGGAGAAGCGCTCCGTGCCTTTGCGGCCATAGCCGAGCGCCACAGACACCACGGCGTCATGCTGTCCGGGCTGGATAAAGGAAGGCAACTCGATTGTCTGAGCACCCGCTCCCTCCCGATCGCGGCTCTGAAGTTCCAGCCGCACCACGTCTCCCTCTTTGAGGCCCAGGCGCGTAGCCGCAGCCGGCGAAACGGATGCGTAGTTATCCCAGGTGATTTTACTGATGGGGTCGGGCAGTTCCTGGAGCCAGGGGTTGTGAGCGTGTCTTCCGTCGCCGAGCGCCACCTTCGGATAGAGCACCAGAGAAAATTCGTCGGCCGATAGCGCGCCTGCGGCAGCGGGTGCGGCTACGGCAGCGCCGCGGAACGGGTGCGTCGTAGACGCTGTCTTGATCTGAGCGATTCCAGCTTCAACAGAGGCATCCCAGAAGGACTGGAAATCTGCACCGGCGGCGCCCGCTCCGTTGCCGTCGCGGCTCTGACGCTTCGGGAAAACTTCCGTCCGCCAGTACTCGCGCAGCGTGTCATACGCCGAGCGCGGTTGCCCTCGCCATGCGGCCAAGCTCTCCAGCACGGGACGAGTATTCGTGAGCGGCCGAATTGCGGGTTGATACAGCGTCAGAGTCCCGCGCACCGGCTCTGCGTCACCCCAGGACTCCAGCGCATCGTGATCCGGACAGACAAAGCGGGATGCACTGGCAGTCTCGTCGAGCTGGCCGGAAAAACTCACGACCAATCTGGTCTTACTGATGCCGTCGGCAATCGCCGACCCGTTGGGCAGATCGTAAACCGGGTTGGCCCCCAAGATGAAAAGCGCGGCCACCTGGCCTTTTTGCAGTTCGTCAACAAGCGCTTGAAGCTCGCGATCGCTTCCGGATTTCTGCAACGAGGGCCGCTCGATCTCTAGTGTCGCGCCGTAATTTCCGAGCGCCTGGTTGATGAAGTTGACCAGTACCTGTGCGCGGCGGTCCTGCGAGCCCGACACAACGAGGCTGTTCGGACGCGCTTCCCACAGCCGCTGCGCTAATGTTTCAAGGATCGCGTCGGGGGGATTGCCCGTGCCAGAGTCCGGTACGGGCGACGCGATTCCTGCCAGCCGTGCAATGCTAACCGCCAAACGCGAAACCGCGCTGGGCAGCTCATCGGGAGCGACGCGCACACGCTGGTCGGCCTTGGCTCCCGTTATCGAAAGCCGCGACTCGAACTGCGCATGATAAGACATTTTGGGAGCCGCCGATTCGTTCAGTCGGTTAGAACGATAACCGTGCGTGAACTCCACGGGAGAAATCCAGGTGCCCAGGAAATCGGCGTCGAAACTCACAACCACGTCAGCGAGATCGAAGCGGTAATGGGGAAGCAGCCGTGCGCCGTGGGTTTCCTGATGCGCGTCCAAAATTGCTGAACTGGAAAGCGCGTCATAGGTGACGTGGCCAGCATCCGGGAAAGTCGCCAGGAACCGCTGAATCTCGGCATTCAACGTCGGACTTGTTATCGTGCCGGAAAGAAATCGAACCGGACCTCTTGAGGCGCGGATGGAAGCAAGCTGTTCCGTGATACGCCGGTCGGCCTCCTGCCATGAGGCGGGCTTGCCACCGATCAACGGCTCCTTGACGCGTTGCGAGTCGTAGAGGCTCAGCAAAGACGCTTGACCGGCGGCGCACAATCCGCCGTGCGAGAGCGGATGCTCCGGGTTGCCCTCCAACTTAATGGGGCGGCCATCGCGCGTCTTGACGAGGACGCCGCAACCGGCCGAGCAGCCGCCGCATCCGGAGGCGTAGAAATACGAAACGCCGGGAACGATCTCTTCCGGCTGGACCAAATACGGAATGGCTTTTTCAACGGGAGCGCGCGAGCAGCCTACGGTAGCGGCGACGGCGGCGGTGAACCCCGCGGCTTTCAAAAATGACCGGCGGCTGAATTGACTGGGCGGCCGGTCGAGCGGCTCAGGGAATTCATTGGTAGAAATCTGAATCAATTCCGAAGCGCCTGGGCCCTGCTCCCAGCTTTTCCAGTATCGCGATGGTTTATCCCGGCCCACGATCAAACTCCTAATAATGGCAGGTCGAGCAATCAAGTGAGGCGCGCACCTGTTTGCCGGCGATGCCCTTCTCGTTCGCCTGACGATGGCAGTTGACGCACCAGCCCATGCTCAAATCGGAAACCTGGCGAACGTGCTCCATGGTCTCGACCGGCCCATGGCACGTCTGGCAATCGACGCCCACGCTAACGTGCGCGCTGTGATTGAAATAAGTAAAATCCGGCAGGCGGTAGATGCGCGTCCACTCGATGGGTTTGGACGTCTTCTGCGAGTCGGGCTCCATCTTCGGGTTCAGTGCTAGCGCGTCATAGATCTTCTGAATCTCGGGCGACACAATAGGAGCCGGCCTCCGGTTCTCTTTCTTCGCCAGTTCGTCTTCCTCACGCAGCGCGCCGAGCGGAGCCGTGACGTAACGGTGGCAGTTCATGCAGGTAGAAGCCGCCGGGATTCCCGCATGGCGGCTGGAGTCCGCGCCAGAATGGCAGTAGAAGCAGGAAATCTGCATCTCGCCTGCGTGGAGGCCGTGCGAGAACGCGATCGGCTGCGGCGGCTGGTAGCCCTCTTGATTGCCGGGAATGTGCAACGTGCTCGACTGCGTCACCAGCACCGCCACGCTGACGATCAGGCCCACGCCCAAAACAATGGTGACAAGTTTCGTATTCATGCGCGGACGTTCCTTAACACGGAATTTCAGCCCTCTTGCGGGCGTAGAACCACCAGTTGACGGCCAAGCACGTCACGTAGTACCCGGCGAAAGCATAAAAAGCTAACTCTGGCTTGCCGGCCTGAAGCTGCGCGCCCATAATCTGCGGAATTACGAATGCGCCATAGGCAGCGACTGCCGAACTCCATCCCAGCACCGGACCGGCTTGCGCCGGTTCGAAGATGATCGGAATCATGCGAAACGTGGAACCGTTGCCGATTCCGGTCATGCAGAACAGGATGAGAAACAGAGCTAGAAATGGCGCGAAGTATTGCTCCGGAGCGGACGACGCTGAAGCAACGCGGATGAAATGCGCGACCCCCAAGGCAGCACCGATCATTACGATGGTCGATATTTGCGTGACTTTCGCGCCGCTCCATTTATCTGACAGCCAGCCCCCAATCGGACGCACTAATGAACCCACCAGCGGGCCGAGCCACGCGTACGTGAACGGAGCCGGCGCGTTGGGGTTCGGCTGGCCGTCAGGAAGCGTTCCAAACACGATCCGGATCAGCAGCGGAAAAGCCATCGAGTAGCCGATGAACGAGCCGAAGGTCATGATGTAGAGCCACGTCATGATCCAGTTATGCTTCGAGCGGAAGATTGAGAACTGCCTTTTCAGACTGGCGGCCACGGTGCCTGGCACCGTCTTCATCAACAGAAGGCAGGTGATGATCGTGACCGGCAATACCAGCCACATATTCAACTTCAGCGACAGCAGCAAAAACAGACCAACCGCGGAAGCTGCGAATCCGATCAATGTCAGACCGAGGACTCGCAGTAATGCAATCGCGGTGGAGCCGATCTGGAATACAGGAAGATTCGTCATGCCGAACCAGGCAATGATCGAGAGCGCGACTAGAATCGGCACCCAGAACAGGCCGGTATTCTGAATCCAAACCAATGTTCCGGCGGCCTTACCTGGCACTGCCGCGGGAAGTGCGAGCCCGGCTCCGCCGATGGCTCCGAACAATGCAAACGTCGTCACCCACGGAAGCACGAACTGCATGAAGCTGACACCCAGATTGCCGAGCCCGGCGTTGATTCCCAGCGCAGTCCCCTGCATCCGCTTGGGGAAGAAAAAACTGATATTCGACATGGAGGACGCGAAGTTGCCGCCACCCACGCCCGAGAGCGCCGCCAGAATCACGAACGTCGAAAACGGCGTGGCCTTATCCTGAAGCGCGATTCCAGCGCCTAGAGTTGGCACCAGCATAAACGCCGTACTCAACGCGATGACGTTGCGGCCGCCGGCGATGGCGATCAGGAAAGAGTTGGGGATCCGCAGCGTTGCCCCCGCGAGCCCGGCGACAGCCGTTAACGTAAAAAGTTGGGCCGATGTGAACGGGAATCCGAGGTTCTTCATCTGGACCGTGATGATGGACCAATAACCCCAGATCGCGAACGAGCACAACAAGCAAGGCACAGAGATCCAGAGGTTGCGATAAGCGATGCGCTTTCCAGTCTGCTCCCACAAGCGGGCGTCTTCTGGATTCCAAGATCCCGCGCTCGCATCCGGTCGAACGGGAACCGCAACAGTATGACCCACTACTTTTGTCGGCATATTAATCCCCCCCTCGTTCGGCGGCGAAGGTCGCAAACGCATTTGCTTTGATGTGCTGCAAAACCATGGGCGCTTCGTCCCTGATCATGCTTCGGACGACGATGTGCATCCAGACGACGCAAACAATGGTAAGGACCAGCAGGAACATCCAGCAGGTGGTCCATAGGCCGGTAAACTGCATCAGGTACCCGAAAATGATCGGGCAGACGAATCCTCCCAAGCCGCCCAAAACGCCCACCATCCCTCCCACCACTCCGACATCCTGCGGGAAGTAATCGGGAATGTAGCGATAGACCGCAGCCTTGCCAATTCCCATCGCCATTCCGGCTACAAAGACAAGGAACGTGAAAATCCAAACATTGGCTTGAAAGAATACGTGCGTCACACCCTTGGCCAGCAGTTGTTTCTTAGCGATTTGATCGCCCACTTTGACGACTGGCTCCTGCCACGTTGCTGAAGTGGGGAAGATGATGACGCCATCGGTGCGATCCTGTTCCGAAACCGACTCGTCCTGCTTTGCTTTTAACGGATACCGGGCAGGCCCAAGATTCGAAGTTACCTCTATATGCGTATTTTCGACGCCGGTGACAACACCTTTGGCTCGAGCCATGACCCCGGTTCCTGGCGACCAGATATCCATTCGGGGAACATTCAACAATGCGAAGCAAACCACACATATTCCCAAGACCCATTGCATGACGGAGCGCGCGCCCCAGGCATCAGACATCCAGCCACCTACGGCGCGAATGACTCCCGAGGGGCCGCTGAAGATGGAGGCAAGAAAACCGGCCAGAGCCACACTCATTCCGTAAGCGGACACATAGTAAGGAATGAGCCACTGCGCGAGGGCCATGAAGCCGCCGAATACGAGGAAGTAGTACAAGCCAAAGCGCCATACCCTGGAGTACTTGAGCGGCGCCAGCAGTTGCCCGATGGTCTTCGCCTTGGTT
This sequence comes from Acidobacteriota bacterium, assembly GCA_016191085.1. Taxonomy (GTDB): domain Bacteria; phylum Acidobacteriota; class Terriglobia; order 2-12-FULL-54-10; family 2-12-FULL-54-10; genus JACPPJ01. Next base: position 89,237 of record JACPPJ010000013.1, read on the forward strand.
TCCGCGACGACGCGATTGTGCGTGAACAGCAGGAACACTACGCCCGTGACGAGCAACATGGCGGCGTAAGTTTTGGGCAGCATGCGCCAGTTATCCGGATTGGCGCCGTGCTCGGTAAACCAGTTCAACAACTGCGGTGCGCCCACGCTGGTCAGCGCCGCTCCTGCGTTGCCCGCGCCGAAAATACCCAGCGCGAGACCCTGTTTATCTTTCGAGAACCACACTGACGTATACGCAATGCCCACGGCAAAAGCAGCGCCGGTGAGACCGAAGCCCAGGCCGGTCCACATGAATCCGGCGTATGAATCGACGGCGCCTTCGAGATACATGAACACAGCCGAGATCAGCAGCAGCAGTCCGTATACGGGCCGGCCGCCAAACTTGTCCGTCAACATGCCGATAGGCAGGCGGGTCAGCGAGCCTGTCAATACGGGGATTCCGATCAACCATCCGATCTGCGCGGGAGTGAAGTGGAACGTCCCGTTGTCCACCAGATACGTGATCAGGACGCCGTTGGTGGTCCAGCAGGCAAAGCAAATTCCGAAGGCGATGGTATTCAGTGTGAGAACAGTCCAAGCTTTGGCGGTATCCGTCATGTCCTACTCCTCAGCCCCAAGCTCCTTGTGAAGAGGAATCTAATTGCGACTACGCTCCGGCAATTGCATTTCTCAGGCAACCTCTTTTGGCGCGCGATACCAGCGCACCACCTGCGGCCTGCGCCATAGATAGGGATTGGGCACGACCAGAATGTGCACCAGCCGCGTGAACGGAGCGATGCCGATGATGACGTACGCCATAATGATGTGGACCTTCACCCCGATCGGCAGCATGGCGATGTAATTCAGGTCCGGATTGAAACGGACCAGCGACCATAGATATGGCGATATCGCGGCCGAGAACCACGCCGAGCCCCACGGGTGGAATACAGCGACGTAAACTCCGCTCAACAGCTGGAAGAGCAGAAGCGAGAGAACGATCCAATCAAACGTGTTCGTCACGGTGCGAACCTTCGAGAACGTCAGCCTGCGCACAATTGACCCCACCAGGCCCACAATGGCCAGCAACCCAGCTACCAGCGCCGTGATCTCCAGGATGTACAGGCGCAGCGGCTGGCTGTTCCACGCAAGGATTTGCCGCGGCAGCAGGAATGCGACCACGTGGCCCGCGAGCACCGTAACGATCCCGTAATGAAACGGAACCAGGCCCCAGAAGTGACGCTCATTCTCCAGGAACTGCGAAGAAAGGCTGGAGTAAGTGTACGGCGCCTTGCGATAACGGAAGATGGTCCCTAGAAAGAAGATCAGCATCACGAGATAGGGGAGAACCACGAAATGAAACTGTTGCATGAATGTTATCGGCATACGTTTCCTTTCACTGCAGCACGGTAAGCTCGGGCGCCTTCGACAGGCGCCGCACCGGCTCGTATGTATAGCGGCTCTTCAGCAGCGTGAATGCGGCCTGCAGCAGCGGCCAGAAAGCGTTGTGATTGGTCTGCCAGCTCTGCGTCATCTTATCGAGAGCAGGCAGGAGAATCTGCTCCGAGAAGTTGGCAGCCTCTTCGGGTTCCATACGATCGAGCAGCGCAAGGGCGTGCGTCACGTGGTCGGGCAACTCTGCAGATTCCGGCAACTCGCGGGCTCGCAGTTCCTGGCGCATCTTCACCAGGAACTCGCCGCGCTGATAATCCTCGCCGTAAAGCTGCCAGCCAAGCTCAAGCGTGCACACCGGGTTGAGGTCGAAAGTGCGCGTGAACAACTCATCCAGTTCGTCGGTGCTCAAGTCCTTGATGGCCTCGCAGAACTCCCGCAGCAGGCTGGCGGACTCGGGGTGCTCGCCGACCATCGCCGAAGCGGCCTCGAGCGCATTGTTGTAGTACGCTTCGCCGGGGTACTCGAACAGCGGCGCCAGTTTTCCGTAAATGGTTTGCGTTTGTGTCTGCATCACATACCTCTGTGTGGCCCGGACATGAATCCGAAACCTACGTCCTGTTTGTGCGTTAGCGGATCTTCCATCATCTGGATGGCTTCTTCGCGGTGCATCGGCGGAATCACAAATCGCTCGTCGAAAGTGCACAGCGCAGTGAGGCGGTAAATCGCTTCGGCCTCGTCCGGCGAGCAATCAGCCTCACGGAGCATGCGCTCGGCGGTGGGCATATCCACGTCGCCGACGGTCATGGCGCGCCGATACCACCGCACGGCTTTCTGCTTGCGCAGCGCGTAGCGCACAAAGCTTTCGTCTCCGGCTCCAAACAAGCTGGCTAGGAACTTCATGGGAATACGCGACTCGTCTATGTCGTGGAAGAGATTGTCAGAGACGTGCGAGATGGTGCCGTTCTCCTGGCTGGACATGACCGGCGACATGGGAGGCACGTAGAACAGCATCGGCATGGTGCGGAATTCCAGGTGCGGCGGAAGCGCGATCTTCCATGTCTTCACGAACTGATAAACCGGCGACCGTTGAGCAGCATCAACCACGGAATCGTGAACGTCGCTCTGCCGCGCCGCCGCAACCACTTCGGGATCGTTGGGATCGAGAATCAGCGAGCGCTGACCTTCAATCAGCTTCTCCTTCGGCAGCGAAGCGACTTCTTCGATGCGGTCGGCGTCATAAAGGAGCACGCCCAGGTAGCGGATGCGTCCCACGCAGGAGTGGAAGCAAGCCGGAGCCTGTCCGGTCTCTAGGCGCGGGAAGCACAGGATGCACTTCTCCGACTTGCCGGTGTTCCAGTTGTAGAACATCTTCTTGTACGGGCAGGCGGCGACGCACATGCGCCAGCCGCGGCAGCGCTTCTGATCAACCAGCACGATGCCGTCCTCACCGCGCTTGTAGAGAGCGCCCGAAGGGCACGACGCCACGCAGGAGGGGTTCAAGCAGTGGTTGCAGATCCGCGGGAAATAAAAGAGCACTAGCCGCTCAACAGCCGACAACTGCGCGCGCTGCTCCGGGCTGAGCGATGCAAGGTTCGGATCGTTCTCGGCGTAAATCGGCGAGCCGCCCAGGTCGTCGTCCCAGTTGGGACCGGCCTCGATGTTGATCAACTCGCCCGTGACCATCGAGATCGGTTTCGCGGTGGGCTGATCGGGGCCTTCCGGCGCGTTGAACAGGTGTTGATAATCGTACGTCCATGGCTCATAGTAGTCGTCCATGGTGGGCATGCTGGGGTTGTGGTAAATGTTAAATACGGTTTTCGCTTTGCTCGTGGATTTGAGCTGCAGCTTGCCGTCTTCGACTTCCCAACCGCCATTGTACTTTTCCTGGTCTTCCCAAGCTGTGGGGAAGCCGGTGCCTGGCTTGGTTTCGACGTTGTTCCACCACATGTACTCCGTCCCACGCCGGTCGGTCCAGATGTTCTTGCAGGCGATGCTGCAAGTGTGGCAACCGATGCACTTGTCCAGATGAAAAACCATCGAAACTTGCGAACGCACATTCATGACTGCGCTCCTTCCCGGGCTATTTGAAATCGCTGTTCGAATTTCCCGAAGGGCACGACTTCAGTCGTGCCGCTTCCGCCGAAATCGTTTGCGGTGGCTTTTAGCCCCTGAGGTAACTCCCTCAGCGGCTAAAGCCGCCCTCATTACCGTTGCTTGCGGCATGGCTGAAGCCATGCCCTTTCGAGAACCGGTGCTGCTTGCTATGACAGCTACCATTTGAGTTCCGGCAATTTCCGCACGAAGATGTGCGTGTCCCGGTTACAGCCGACCGGGCCCCAATAGTTGAAGTGGAAAGTAAACTGGCCGTAGCCGCCGACCATCAGATTGGGCTTCAGCCGTGTACGAGTGAGCGAGTTATGCCCGCCGGCGCGGCGGTTGTTGCGCAAGGGCGACGTCGGTACTGAATAGGTCCTCTCCGGTGAGTGGTATTGAATACAGACGCCGCGTGGGATACGCGCGCTAACCGCCGCGCGGGTGACCACCACGCCGTTATCGTTGTGAGCCTCCACCCAATCGTTGTCGTAGATCCCGATATCAAAGGCATCCCTGTCATTCATCCACAACGGCTCGACGCCACGCGAGAGCGTCGTCATGCGATGGTTGTCGCCATAGGTCGAGTGGATGTGCCATTTGCCATGCGGTGTCAGGTAATTGAGCATCTTCGTCGGACCTACTTCCTTACTCAGCCGCAATTCTCCGTATTCGGCTGGCAGCGGCTTGGGTTTGTAAGTAGGAAGGTGCTCGCCAAATTGGATGTACCCAGGATGATCAAGATAAAAGTGCTGGCGTCCCGTCAGTGTGCGCCACGGTACCAGGGCTTCTACGTTGTACGTGAATGGCGAGTACGCGCGGCCGTTCTCCGTCAACCCAGACCACATCGGACTGTTCAGCAGACGATGTGGCTTGGATTGCAATTCCTTATAGGTGAGTCGGGAGCCGCGATTGCGCTCGGCCAGGTGCGTCAGCGGCAGGCCCACGCGCGACTCCATTTCCTTGTAGGAGCGATAAGCCAGCTCGCCGTTGGTAACGGTGGCGAAGCGCAGGATCATGTTGCAGACTTCTTCGTCATTGGCCAGAGAGGGATACCGCTGCCCGTTGAACGAAGTCGTTCCCAGCGTCCGTACCGCTTCGTCATAGACATCAGCGCAGTCATAGTGCGTGCCGTGCGCTCCCAGCCCGTTAGCGCGGACCTGCGGTCCGAAAGAGATGTACTGGTTGTAGACGTTCGCGTAATCTCGCGCGACCAGCTTCAGTCCCGGCATGGTTTTGCCGGGAATCGGTTCACACTCGCCCTTTCTCCAATCGAGCAGTGCCGGTTGCGCGATCTCCGCGGCCGTGTCGTGAGCCAGGGGCAGCGCGACCAAATCCCAAACGGGGCCGGGGAAGTGTCGGGGGGCAAGCTCTGAAAATTTCTTGGCGACCGCTTTGAATATCTGCCAATCCGACTTCGACTCCCAGCACGGAGGAACGGCCGCCGACAGCGGATGAATGAAGCTGTGCATGTCGGTGGAGTTCAGGTCAGCCTTCTCATACCAAGTCGCGGCTGGTAGAACGATGTCGGAGTAAAGCGCCGAAGTATCCATGCGGAAGTTCAGGTCTACAACCAGGTCCATCTTCCCTTCCGGCGCAGGATTCCTCCACACCACGTCCTTGACTACATCCTCGGCTATATCCGTGGCGATGGTATTGGTGTGCGTACCGAGATAGTGCTTCAGGAAATACTCGTGGCCCTTGCTGCTGGCCATGAGAGCGTTGCCTCTCCAGATAAACCACACACGCGGCCAGTTCTCGGGCGCGTCCGGATCATCAATGGAGAACTTCAGATCACCGCTCTTCAGTTTGTTAATTACGAACTCATTTATTTGCTCTTGCGTAGTCGCACCCGCTGCTTCCGCCTCCTTCACCAAGTCCAGCGTGTTGCGATCGAACTGCGGATAGAACGGCAGCCAGCCGTTGCGGACGGCTCGCGCCTGAATATCAATGGTATGACCCGAGGCCAGCGAGCCTTCGGCCTGGCCCTGCGGAACCGTATGGTAATCGGTGAACTGTTTTTCGTAGCGCCACTGGTCGGTGTTGACGTAGTGCCAGCTCGGCGCATTCTGCAAACGCGACGCAGGAATCCAGTCTTTCGCGAATGCGATCGACTGCCATGATTCACCGGGCGCCAGTTTCTCCTGCCCCACGTAGTGCGCCAGGCCTCCGCCGTTCTTGCCGATGCAGCCGCAGAACATCAGCGCATGAATGGCGGAGCGGTACATCAGGTTGCCGTGATACCAGTGGTTGATCCCCGCGCCGATAATGACGGTGCACTTGCCCTCAGTCATTTCGGCGGTTTTGCCCCACTCGCGCGCGAATCGGATCACCACGTCGCGGCCCATGCCCGTGAACTTCTCGGACCACGCCGGAGTGTAAGGAGCTTCGGCGTCGTCGTAGTCCTTGGGATAGGCGCCGGGCAGCCCGCGCGGCACACCGTATTGCGCCATCAACAGGTCGTAGGCGGTGGCGACGACCGCAGTGCGTCCATCCGCGGTCTGAATCTTGCGAACCGGCACGCCTCGCATCAACGTCCCGCCTTCGGCGAAATCATCGAGCCTCACCATGGCGATGCCGTCTTTGTTGTCGAGCAGCGTCAACGCAGGGTCGATGGAGGAACCGTCCTGCCCGTCTTTCAGCTCCAGGTTCCATTTGCCCTTGTCTTTATTGGCCCAACGAAAGCCGGAGCTGCCCATCGGCATCTTCGGAGTACCGGTGGGTTCATCCCACATGAGGAACTTCCAATCGCCGTGTTCGGTTTGGGCGTATTGCGAGAGCCGGTTCGCGCGGAGCAGTTGACCGGGCGTGAATCCGCCCTCGACGGGGAGCAGTTCGACCAGGTACGGCGCATCGGTGTACTTCTTGGTGTATTCGACAAAATAGGGAGTTTGTTTATCGTAATGGAATTCTTTCAGCAGGACGTGATTCACGGCCATCCACCAGGCGCCGTCTTGTCCGGCATTGACGCGGACCCATTCGTCTGCGTATTTCGCAACCTGGTTAAAGTCAGGAGCGAAGACCCACATCTTGCTGCCGTTGTGCCGCGCCTCGGCGGCGAAGTGGCAATCGGGCGTGCGGGTCATGTTCAGGTTTGAACCCATCACGGCCAGCAGCTTGGCGTTGTACCAGTCGGCCGATTCCTGCACGTCGGTCTGCTCGCCCCAGGTCTCGGGAGAGGCAGAAGGAAGGTCGCAATACCAGTCGTAGAAAGACAGCGAGACGCCGCCCATCAATTGCAGGAACCGCGCGCCCGCTGCGTAGCTGATCATGGACATGGCCGGAATGGGCGAGAATCCGGCGACACGATCGGGGCCGTGCTTTTTGGCGGTGTAGATGCAGCTTGCGGCGATCAGTTCGAGCATGGTGTCCCAGTCGCCACGCCGGAAACCGCCCTTACCGCGCGCCTGCTGCCAGCGCCTGCGCGACTCGGGATTTTCAACTAACGACTTCCACGCTTCCACCGGATCTTCGTACTGGCCACGCGCCTGCTTCCAGAGGTCGAGTAGCGCGCCGCGAATATAGGGATATTTCACGCGCAACGGGCTGTAGAGATACCAGGAATAGGAGATTCCGCGCTGGCATCCGCGAGGCTCGTACGGCGGCAGGCCGGCCTCCAGCACGGGGTAATCGAGCCCTTGCATCTCCCAAGTGACGATGCCGTCTTTGACGTAGATCTGCCAGGTGCAGCCGCCGGTGCAGTTCACGCCGTGAGTGCTTCGGATGATCTTGTCGTGCTGCCAGCGATTGCGGTAGAACTCTTCCCACCCGCGCAACTGCGGCGCCTTTTCATCTTTGATCCAACTGCTTCCTTGGTTCTTTTTCATTCCACACCTCGCGACTTCCTGACCAGATTGCGCCGCACGTTAGTGAACCGCCCGCGCCATATCCAGCCCATCAGGCCCAGAGCGCCACAAAGGCCGGCAAAGCCGGCCAGAAAGAAATTCACCTGCGCTCCGCTATCGGCTGGCAGCGAAGTCCGGGCGGCCTCATCAAAGACGGCGAGCAACGGAAAGATTTCTTCATTCTGGAGCCGGTGATTGCGGTAGACCGCCTGCATGGTAGGCGTCAGGGGATTCGTAAGCCAGGCGCCAATGGCCTTGCGTCCGCCCAGCCTTTCCCATACCAGCGTCAAGTCGGGTCCCAATCGCCCTCCGCCCATGCCGCGCAATGTGCCGATTGTGTGACAAGAGATGCAGGCCGCGCCGCCTTGCGACAGCTTGCGTTCTCCGCGAAGGATCTCCATACCTAGGGCAACATTGGCGGGAGTAAACGGACGGTCGCTGATCGCCGCGCCAGCGAACCGCGACTTGGGCAGCGCTGATTCAGCCTCGATCAGATCAACGAGGGCCTTGGCCATTTGCGGCGTGACGCCAGGGACTGCCGGCATGACGATGCCGCGCGATTCCTGTTGCAACTGCAGCGCGTATGGATCGCCGCTGTCAATTACCGCTTTCGGCGCCTGGATGAATTTTTCGAGCCAGGCGCGCTCTTTCCGTTTAGTGGCATCTTTCAAATCCGGACCGGTCAGTCGACCGCCGCCGATGGTGTGGCAGCTGGTGCAGTTCTGTTGGAAAAACGTGTCGGTCTGCTGCGCCACCGCAACGCTGCACAGAAAACCCAGCAGCAAGGGAAGTATGATTGACAAACGCAGCCTGCTCACTGCTGCCTCCTTTTCTCATCGCTATCGCCGTCGAGAGGAATGCGCACCAGGCCGTTTCCTTCCGGAGCAGCGCCGGATTGCCGTAAAGATTCCACCAAGTCCGCCAACGTTGTCTTTTCCAGCATGTCTTGAATCGCTGTCCGCAGTGGGAGCCACTCGCGGTGCAGCACGCATGGGTTTTCTCCGGTGCACATCCCTGCCCCCAGTACGCAGTCGCCGGAATCCAGCGGACCTTGTACGGCGTGGACGACTGAAGCTAGCGTGATTGCTTGCGCCGTCCGGCCCAACTCCATGCCTTTGCCAGGGCCTCGGAAGGACCGTACTAACCCGGCACTTGCTAACCGCTGCGTGATTTTCGCCAGGTACGCCTCGGAGACCCCGGCATGATCTGCAATCTCATGCACCGGCGAGAGTTTTCCAGGCGATTGTTGGGCGAGGAACATCATGGCGCGTATGGCAAGCTCCGAGGAGTGTTGAAATAAGATGCTCATAAGTGGAATTACCGATATTCGGTTCCAGTATTCCGATTTGCACGCTGCCTACCAGCCAAGCAGTTGCTCGCAAGTGCCAGAAACAAAGGAGAACCAGCAGAAGTAAAGCGGACACGCTGAGTGATATTGCCCAGAGCAATTGAGCTAGTGCGCAAATTTCCACACAAAATCAGGCCTGCATTGTCCGGTATTTAGGCAGCGTGATAATGACGGTGGGCAGTCGGTAAGTAGCGCAGGGTTTGTTTTCAAACTCTGCGGCTCTTTGATTAAGAGCGTGGATGACAGGGACTTTTTCGATGGTGCCGTGCGGCACGGTCATCGGGTGGTCTTGCCTATGAATCCATGCGCGCGAATTCAAAGCCGCAGAGTTTAGAAAGCGCAAACTCCGCCTAGGGGCTACGGGGTATGGCCTGCGGGTATGCTACTTTGTCGGGCAGGATCCGGTCTTCAGGTGCGCTTCGAAATCCTCGGGGAAAAGCTTCATAGCGCTGAGCAGCGGCGGGCCTGGCATGTTAATGAGACTGCAATAGCCCTTACCCTTGTTGAACTCCAGCAACTTCGGAATCTGGTCCAACATTAGCGCGGGCGCCTGCCCGAGCAGGACCTTCTCGAGAATTGTAGCGATATTGCTCGTTTCCATGCGGCAAGCGGGGCACTGGCCGCAGCACTCTTTGGCGAAAAATCGCGCAATGTCCAGCGCCACGTCCATCATGCAGGTACTCTCGCCATAAGCGCGCGTTACGCCGCACCCAATGCTGGAGTTTTCGGCGCGCAAGGACTCAGGGCTGAGCACGCGGTCCGGGTTCGGCAGGAGGAAGGCGCTCGACGGACCGCCGTGAAGAATAGCACGCAGTGGCGCGCCGCTTTTCAGGCCTCCGGCCAGTTTGACCAACTCGCCTTCGGTCGCGCCGTAGGGCAGCTCATAGACGCCGGGGTTTGCCCACTCTTCGTTGAGAGAGTACAGCATGGTGCCAAAGCTCTCGGCGGTTCCAATCCTGCGGTACCACTCGGGGCCGTAGCGAATGATGGGCGGGATATTCGCCAGCGTTTCAACGTTATTGACCAGCGTCGGCTGCCCGTTCAGACCCGCAGTGACAGGGTACGGCGGCTTCGGCCGCGGCTTCGGTTCTCTGCCTTCCAGGGCTTCGAGGACTGCGGTGTCCTCTCCAGCGACATAGGGCGTAGGCGCAGCCTTGGTGTCGGCATCTATGGAAAAATTTGTCCCCAATATCTCATCGCCCAGGAAGCCAGCCATGCGGGCTTCCTCAAGCGCTTCCCAGATCCTCTCCCGAGCCTCCGTGTAACCTTCGTTGGTATAGAAGATCACTTGGTTCGCGCCCACGGCAAAGGCGGCCAACAGCGCCCCTTCCAACACGGCGTGAGGAGTATATTCGAGCAGCGTGCGGTCTTTGAACGAGCCGGGCTCATCTTCGCCGCCATTCACGACGACGTATTTGTGTCTGCCCTCCGCCTGGGCGCACAGCGCGATCTTCTGCGCAGTGGGAAAGCCCGCGCCGCCGCGCCCCCGCAGCCGCGCCTGAGTGATCTGCTCGATGACCGCGGCAGCGCCGTCGTGAGTCACCGCCCAGCAGTATCCGTCGTAGCCGCCGCGACGGCGATACTCTGCGAGCGTTTCCTTCTGCTCAGGCTTCCCGGACGGAAAAAGGATGGTGCGGGACATCATTAGTACAATCCCGCATCCAGCAACTGGAAGATCATATCTTTCAGGCCGGGGTCGATGGTATCAAGTTCCTTGGGAGCGACGCCTCCCTTGAGGTAGGCAACCACGTCATGGACGAGCTCGGGCTTTACGTGAGCGAACCAGGCTTTATCAGGGTAAATGACCACATTAGGACCTTCATGGCAGGCGCCAAAACACATATAAGGACGGACCTCGATGGACTCATCTCCCGTGAGCTCTTTCTTGAGCAACTCCATTGTCTCGGTGGCTTTTCGCACTCGGCAATCGACGTTCTGGCAAACGAAGACTAATCGCTTTCCCACTCGTCACCCTCTCCACGGCTCTCGTCGGACCGCCGATGTACCGCAAACTGTTGATTATACCGGCGGGAGATGGATTCATGCAAAACGCGGGGGTAGGTGGATGAATAGGCAGCCACGGTACGTTGCTTGTGTCGTAGGTTTTCGCACGGATAACGCCCGGAACGAACGCACGCATGAAGTTCATGCCGTGGCTACCATGTTGATTTCTAGCCGGAGCCAAAGAATACGGCAGCGGTATCGTAGAGTTCCGGCGTGACGCGACGCGGCTCTTTGGTGGCTTCCGAGAGTGGAATCGCCACAATCTCGTTTCCTTTCAGCGCCACCATTTTCCCAAAGTTATGCTCGAGAATCAGGTTCATGGCCGCCACGCCAAACCGTGTGGCAAGGATGCGATCAAACGCTGTGGGCGAGCCGCCGCGCTGCACGTGACCAAGCGTCACGACGCGCGTCTCAAACCCGGTCCGTTTTTCAATTTCGTGCGCCAAAGCGTCGCCGACGCCTCCCAACCGGACATGTCCGAATTCGTCCGTCGGCTGCCCCGCGTCGGCAGGCTTTTCGGCCTCCGGCAGCTTCACGCCTTCGGCCACCACCACAATACTGAAGTACTTGCCGCGGCCATGCCGCTTGCGCAGCACGCGGCAGACTTCGTGTAGATCCACCGGCCGCTCCGGAATCAAGATCATGTCGGCGCCGCCAGCCATGCCGGAGGCGACGGCAATCCAGCCGGTATCACGCCCCATCACCTCGACTACCATCACGCGGTTGTGGGCCTCCGCAGTGGAGTGCAGACGGTCTATGGCTTCCGTCGCAATAGACACCGCCGTGTCGAACCCGAAGCAATAGTCGGTACCCTGCAGATCGTTATCGATGGTCTTGGGCACGCCCACAACGGGGACACCGTCCTGAAACAGACTGTCGGAGACGCGCTGCGTATCGTCACCGCCGATCGCCACCAGGAAATCAATGCCGTTGATCTGAAGGTTCTCCTTAATGATGGACAACCCGTTCGGTCGCTTGAGCGGGTTGGTGCGAGAAGTCCGCAAGATGGTTCCGCCGCGGTAGATGATGCCTGAAACCTTGTCCAGGTTGAGCCGCTCCATGTTGTTTTCCAGAGCGCCGCGCCAGCCTTCCAAAATCCCGATCATGTCATAGCCGAGTGGAATGGCTCTGCGCACCACGGCGCGAATGACAGCGTTGAGACCGGGGCAGTCGCCGCCGCCAGTCAGAATTCCAACTGTTTTCGGCATGTTGTGAGCTCCTTCGCCAAGACGAGCTTGAGGCAGCGCGGGAAGTTATACAGCGGGCGCCGGAACTTGCTAAACGCGGAGCCCAGACCAGGGTAATGCTCAAAGTGTAATCCTAAGGCAATTCCGCGCCGCCGACAATGCCGCCTCAGCGTCATGCCGTTCGCGAACCGGAGCGCGCCGGCCGGTTTTACTCCGGATTATTCCAGTGGACGGAACATGAGATTGGCGGCATTCCACCCGCAAAGGAGCGCAATCCTCAGATACCGCCGCATTGGCTGGTCTACTTCCATGTGACCAACTGCGATGAATCCGTCGCGAAAGCCAAGCAGCTCGGCGCGACGGCCATGGGACCGGCGATCAGCATGGAGGACGTCGGCCGGTGGGCAGTCCTTGCCGACCCGCAAGGCGCAACGTTTGCCATCTTCGAGCCCGCACCGCACGGCTAGGGAAAAGAAGATTGCCAATCTCGTAAGGGCACGGCTTGAAGCCATGCCCTTCCGGATTTCACGGATCAGAAGCGCCGAAATTCAAACTGACCCAGCACCTATTCTCGATACAGGTTGCGTCCCGAGGCGGAGTAGATTAATCTGCCCTATTGATTTCCAAATCCTTGAAGCTGAGACCAACTTCGATATGGTTCCTTATTTGATAACAAGAAAGCGGCACAAATGGAACTCAAAAGAACACTGATACGCTCGTGGATGTTTGTACCCGGCGACCGACAGCGCATGATAGATAAATCGCTGGCTCTCTCTGTAGACGCGATCATGATGGACATCGAGGATGGTGTCGCGCCCGCTGAGAAAGATAACGCGCGCCGCCAGATCGCCGCGTCTCTCGACCAAGTTGCGACTCGCATTCATGCGGAAAGAACTGGAGTCCGCACTCCGGCGCGTTACGTCAGAATCAACGCGGTAGGACATGAACGCATGCATACCGACCTGTCGGCCGTTGTCCGGCCCGGCCTTGAGGGATTGGTATTACCAAAGGTCGAAACGCCGGATCAGGTCCGCATCGTGGAGCAGATTCTGGATCGCTCTGAGCCGGAGGTGGGCATTACGGCAGGCACGGTGCGCTTACTGGTCGCAATCGAAAGCCCCCGTGGTCTTTTCAACGCGTTGGCCATCGCAATGTCGTCGCCGCGTGTTGTTGGCCTGATCTTTGGAGCGGAAGATTTCAGCCGCGAGTTGAGCCTGCCGCTGAGGCGCGAAGGAGAGGCGCGCGACCTGCTATATGCGCGGTCGGCTCTGGTCACGGCCGCCGCCGCTGCTCATGTGCAGGCCGTGGACGGCGTCTGGACCGATTTGAAGGACCCCGACGGGTTGCGGCGTTTTGCGCGACAATCGCGCCGCATCGGCTTCTCGGGAATGTCCCTAATTCATCCTTCGCAGATAGACGAGGTGAACGCTGCGTTCACTCCTACTGACGAGGAGTTGGAGCATTGCAGGCGCGTGCTTCACGCCTTTGAAGAAGCGCGCGCGCGGGGCGAGGGCGCGGTGGCGTTCGGAGGCCAATTGCTGGACTATCCCATCGTAGAACGCGCCCGTCAGACGCTTGCACTGGCCGAGGCCGTGGTGACGAAGTGAGCATTTACCCGTGATTCGGTTTCAATCTACAATAGTGGCTCAAAACGCCGGGAGCGATACAGTCAGTCCCGCGCCTCGGTGATTCAAAAGCAACATTTGATTGACACTGCTTCTCTCTTTGTGTTACGAATGCCCCAGTTATCATGCAAATAGACGACCTGTTACGGATCGCTGTTGAGAAGAAAGCCTCGGATCTTCACCTGAAGGTAGGCAACTTTCCTTATCTGCGCGTGGACGGTGAGTTGCTGCCGCTTTCCGAGCTGAAGCGCATTACCGCGGAAGATATGCTGAACATGGCCTTCAGCATGATGTCGAACCGACAGAAGCAAAAGTTCAAAGAAAGCGCCGAGTTGGACATGGCGTATGGGGTGGCTGGTCTGGGGCGATTCCGCGTCAACGTCTTTCAGCAGCGTGGCAATGTCGGAATGGTTTTGCGCGTCGTGCCCACGAAGATTCGGACGCTGGAGGAACTGAACCTGCCCGCAGTGATCGGCAGGGTCTGCGAGGAAAGGCGCGGATTGGTGCTGGTGACCGGCACTACCGGAAGCGGAAAATCCACTACGCTCGCGGCCATGATCGACCGCATTAACTCAACGCGCACGGACCACATCATCACAATCGAAGACCCCATCGAGTTCCTGCATCGCGACAAGAAGGGCTTCGTCAACCAGCGCGAGGTCGAGGTGGACACCCATAACTTCTCCGTCGCGCTCCGCGCCGCCCTGCGCCAGGACCCTGACGTGATTCTGGTCGGCGAAATGCGCGACCTGGAAACCATTGGCACGGCGCTGCTGGCTGCCGAAACAGGTCACATGGTGTTCTCGACCTTGCATACCCTGGATGCCGTGGAGACCATCCAGCGCATCATTGCCGTGTTTCCGCCGCCGGAGCAGAAGCAGATTCGATTGCAGCTCGCCAGCACGTTGAAAGGGGTCATCTCGCAACGCCTGGTGCGCAAGAGCGATGATTTGGGGCGCGTTCCGGCCGTCGAGGTACTCATCGCGACGGCGTTTGTGCGCGATTGCATTATCAACCCGGAGAAAACCCGCATGATCCGCGAGGCCATCGCTACCGGCACATCGCAATACGGCATGCAGACCTTCGATCAGTCTCTCTATGATCTGCACACCTCCGGACTGATCACTTATGAAGAAGCCTTGCGGAACGCCAGCAATCCGGACGACTTCAAACTTCGTGTGCAGGGTATCCGCTCCACGGCCGATGCTGCACGCGAACAGATGCAAGCCGCCATGGAGGGCTTCGAGCGTACGGTCAGGGGACGTTGACGGAGCTGTAGCTGTTCTTGCTCCGTTCTGCCAATTGACTTTCCATGCCGATTTCCAATAGAGTTTACAGTCGGGCTGTGCGGTGTGCCAGGTGTGCGTTTGCCCAATGGCATTAACGAAGCTGAAAATAGCGTAAACACGGAGGCTTGTGCGTTTGTTCACGCGGTTCGGTGTTGCGGGAGTTAGGCAAACACTGAACCGGCTCTACAAGCGCCAGATGGATCAGTGGGAAAACGGTTTGGTCTGGAAGACCACTAATCGCGTGGTCCGTCCGTTCGATTGGGGGCTTGAGTGGACCGGCGGCTGGCCGTGCGCGGCGCAGGTCCCCCGCAATGGCCATCAGCCGGGAGGCTATCTCACGCTGCTGAACCAGGCGGTTCTAGCGAACAGCGATGAGTTTTTCGCGTACCGCAGCCCGCGCGACTTCAAGCTGAAGCGCGATCGTCTCCGTTTCACTTCCCCTGTTCACACACCTTATCCCGAAAACAACGTGGCCCATGCGCAATGGTTTCCGGCACAGGGCCGGAACCGCCGCGCAGTGATCGTGCTGCCGCACTGGAATGCACAGGTGCATCAGCACGTGACGCTCTGCAAGGCGCTTCAATTCCTGGGGCTGTCGGCGTTACGGTTAAGCCTTCCGTATCACGATTACCGCATGCCGCCCGAACTCGATCGGGCCGACTATGCTGTTTCCTCCAACATAGCACGCACGGTTGATGCCGCGCGCCAAGGCGTGATTGACACGCGCTCCTGCCTTGATTGGCTACAGGCGCAGGGGTACGAACGCTTTGGGATCGTCGGCACCAGCCTGGGATCGTGCTACGCCTTTCTGTCCAGCGCTCATGATGACCGGTTGCACGTGAACGTCTACAACCTGTTCTCGCTCTATTTCGCTGACGCAGTCTGGACGGGACGCACCACGCATCACATCCGGCAGGGATTGGACGGCCAGATCGAGCTCGAGCGGCTGCGCGATGTCTGGAGGGCCATCACTCCACTGAGTTACGTGGACCATTACGCCCGCTTTCCCAAGAAGTCTTTGTTCATCCACGCCAGTTACGACACCACTTTCCTCCCAACATACGCGGAGGCGATGCTGGATGAGGTACGGCTGCGCGATCTCGAACACACGTCCGTGGTTCTCCCCTGTGGCCATCACACCGCCGGCAAGACGCCGTACAGATACATGGACGCTTACCACATTATTTCCTTTCTGAAAAACGAGCTTTGATGCTCAATCCGGCGATTCTTTGAAGATCATTGTCCTGCCCGAAAGCACTGTGTCGCCGGCTCACAGACGCTAAGCGCCGCATGTGGGAAGTTTGCATTGCCAGCCAAGCTGCCTAGCACGAGCAAAAAACTATGACCGCGCGACGAGGACGGCCAAATGGCAGGAAGGATCTCTCCCTTTCGGACGCTACTGGCTGCATATGTCCTTCTGTTGGTATTTAGTCGCTGTGTTTTTGCACAGGCAGCGGGGTTAGCCACTTCACTTACGCGACGCGGCGCGGATCGCTCTTGAACGCAACCCGGGACTCAAAGCTACACGTTTGAACCACCAGTATCGCTGAGGCCAACCGCGTGGGAGCTTCCAAACGCCTGAACCCTGCGTTCTCGTTCACTTCCGAGAACTGGCGTTTGTTCACCACCCGGCAGGGGCCGTTCTTCGGAACTCATTTGACAGCGCGGTTTGATTACGAGATTGAGACCAAGAATAAGCGGGAACTGCGAAATCGATCGGCTGATCGCGCTGAACCAGGCCCGATACGCCAACGGGGAAATCTCCGGCGGCCGCTCGCAACGGTCGTTATTGGAGGCCTGATCACTTCCACGCTGCTGACATTGGTCGTCATCCCTGCGCTGTATCGCTGGTTCGAAGCCAAGCACGAGGAACCCGGTACGTAACAGCCTTTACGTCATCCGCTTGAGAATCTCCGCGATGAGTTCCGGGAGACTCACCTGCTTTTTCGAGGCAACTGCCTCGAGGGTTTCCGCCCCGCGGCATCATATATCCGGAATGCGCGCCAGCAGAAACCGCCGAACCTCCGGCTTGAGGTCCAGCGCATCTTTGACCAGCATTGTTGCGAGTTGTTGCTCTGTGATCATGATGAATCCACCACAAAGATCACAGAGCCACGGAGTCAATGAATTATTTCCTCTGTGGTCTCTGTGTGCTCTGCGGTAAGGTCAATCCCAGTTTATAACGTAATCACCTGATCCACCTTCGCGGGGGCAAGCGCAGCGTACAGATCGGGGAAGCAGCCGATCTTGGCGCCGTCCACTAGGCTCTTGTCAATCTCGCGCTCGTAGGCGCATTGGTCGCAGGCCATCAGCAGTTGCAGCTTGCCCTGGTCCATCAGTTTCTTCAGGCGCTCGCCGACGGCATTTCCTTTTACCAGCATGAAGGCGTTATCCGCGAAGAAGAACATACCGGCGACATTCACGCCGTGGCGGCCCTCCTCAAGCTGCGGAACGATCATGGTGCTCAAGATCTTATGAGACATTGTAGTTGTAAATACGTAAGCAACTGTCATGTGGTTGTGGCTCCTTATGATGAAAGAATTTAACGCGATTACACGCGAAGATATGGTCGAGCTGAATGTGTTTCAGCTTTTCGAAATATCGTCGCTTAGACGATGGCTAATGCACAACCGAAGAGGAGATCAGATTCTCGGAGGAGGAGTGGAAAGGAACAGGTTTGGATTGGAATACAGATCGAGCATCTCGGCGGGACCCCTGCCGGCAGGCTGAATCGCACTCAACTGAAATTGCGGCTGAGTGACCGCCACGCCGAAAACGAGGATGGTAATGGAAGTTTTTCCCTCGGGACCCAGCAAGCAGACGGAACCATTTTCCTCAGCCGACTTGAACGCGCAAAACCGAGCGCACTCTCCTGCGGAAACGATAGCATCATCGCTCACCGCAAAGGTACTGAACAGGTTCTCCTCAGAAGCGGGTAAATCGACCGATGAACCTTGCACTTTGGGCGGCTCTTCTTCGCAAGCCAGCCAGAGGCCGTTCAGCGGCAGCGGAATTAGCAATATCCAAACCGCTAGTTTCCGTAACATGCGAAGCGGCAGTTTAATGGGCGGTCATTGGCTTGTCAAGGCGTTTCACAGCACAGGTGATGTCAAGCTGCTTGTGTAAAAAGCCGGAGGGTGCGATTTTTCCATTGTGGGTTGTAGCGATTGAAGATGGCATAGATGATTCGATCTACACTTTGACAGGACCTTATACATTTTTCATGCTTGACAAACAGCAAGCCATGCTGTATTCTTCCCCCATGAAATGCCCACATTGCGGAAAGAAGATTTCTGATAGCATGGTTGCCGCCGAAGCTGGCAGGCTTGGCGGTAAAAAGACTGCCAAGCGTGGCCCGGAATACTTCCGGGAGATTGCCGCCAAGAGAAAATCTTTCAAGGGCGGAAGGCCAAAGAAGGAGACAACCTAATGCCCGATCCACCAAGACAACCAGAACCAGAACGGCCACCGGCATCGCCACCAACGCGGCCGCCGGGGGATACGCCCTTTCGCGAGGATCGTGGTGGGAGTCCATCGCCCCGGACGGGGCCATCCGCGCCACCCCCAGCCAGAAGTCGGGACAGGGAAAAGGGCGCATAATCAGATATGAAGAAAGCGAACCGCCAAGGCTATGAGGATTAGAAGTTGCGCCACTAACACAAATACTGCGGTGGACCCTTGGGCTGAGACAACCAGTTAAGCTACAAATCGCCGTTCGCTGAGAAGTCATTGTACGGCGAGAAGCCGGTGTTGCAAGCTGGCACCCGGTTGGTGAAGCGGAGGCGGGCTCTGCGGGAGCGCAACCCGCCAAGGAATAGCCAGCCGGAAACTCATCCAGACGATGAGTCGGAGGCGTGGTCCCGAGCGGCCGCGCCCTCATCGGAGGATAGATTTCCTCATGCCTGAGAAAACTCATAAAGAAAGTTGCCGTGCAGCGGCATCCTCATTTTTCCCCAGCAGGGCGCGCTCGA
>JACPPJ010000014.1 GCA_016191085.1 Acidobacteriota bacterium
CTGAAAATACCCCCAAGCGCCCTCCCTGCTTTGATCTGCCTCCCAACCCCGCCATTTCGAATCCCAAAACAGTCCCTTCGTGCCGAACTTCCAAAATAGCTGCCTGCGCAGTTCCGAAATTGACGCCTTGCGTGCCCTCAGATAGAATCGCACCCTGACCATTTACACAGCCCCACTGCCCCCAGGCGTGAAAGTTGAGTTTGTTCCAGATCGAGCACAGGAGGAAAAATGAAGCGAATCGTTTTCGTAGTTGGTCTGCTGTTGATTGCACAGCTTGGTTTTGCTCAGTCACCCACGGTGGGAGGCGTCGTCAACGGCGCCAGCTATGCGCTCGCCGGTTTGCCGAACTCGGGGATCGGACAGGGCTCAATTTTTATTATCTTCGGCACCAACATGGGACCCGCTGCTCTGGCGGGAGCACCGCGTCTTCCATTGGAGCTAACACTTGCAGGAACATCGGTGAACGTTACAACTTCCACGAATTCGGTCGTGGCGCCAATCATTTACACGTCGGCAGGTCAGGTGGCTGCCGTGATGCCTTCCAACGCCGGTCTTGGGCCGGCTACGGTCACCGTGACGTACAACGGACGGACCAGCGGCGCCTTCAGCATTCAGGTTGTTGACAGGAGTTTTGGCTTCTTCACGATCAATCAGCAAGGCAGCGGGTCGGCAATCATTCTGGACGGCGATTTCCGGCAAATCAATCTGCTCAATGCTGCTGCACCGAACCAAACAGTAGCTGCATTCGGAACAGGACTTGGCCGACTCCCCAGCGGGAGCGATGCGGAGGCGCCCCCGCAGGTGAATCTCAACGTGCCGGCGGAGGTATACGTGGGCAACCGGCGCGCCACCGTAGTCTACACCGGACGCACAGGTGGTTTCGTAGGGCTGGACCAGATCAACTTCCAGATCCCGGCCGGGGTGGAAGGCTGCAACGTGCCACTGGTCGTCAGAGTCGGCAGCACTGTGAGTAATTTTGCCGCTATTCCAGTTTCGAGCAGCGGTCCGTGCTCCGATCAAAACGGGCTCTCGTCCGCCGCTCTGGCGCTGCTGAACTCCACCGGGAGCTTGCGTGTTGGCACCGTATCGTTGAGCCGCAACACCTCGCAGATCACGCTACCACCGCCACTGCCGTCACAAACCACTACCTCCGAGACCGGCTCGGCCAGTTTCATGCGCTTCAATCGAGACGCCCTTGTGGGCTCGCTCAGCGGACTGAATCAGGCGATCGTGGGAAGCTGCGCCGTGTTTCAATTCTCCGGGCAGAACTCCACGCCAAGCGTGCCCACATTTACCGCTCTCGACGCAGGCACAGCAATCAATGTGAGCGGACCTAACGGCAATCGCACCCTTAGCAAGGGGACGGGCGGGTTCTATTCTGGAACTTTGAGTTCTCAAGGACAACCGGCATTCTTGGGCACGGGAACGTTCTCGGCCAGCGGTACAGGCGGCGTGGATGTGGGCGCATTCCAGGCTAACATCACCGGAGTGGCGGTTACCTGGACGAACGCCGACAGTATCTCAACCGTAGCTCGCTCGCAGGATCTGAACATCAGGTGGAGCGGCGGTGGGAGCGGCTTCGTCACCATTTCCGGAACATCCCTGGGGAGCCTTGCCGAGAACCCTGTGGGCGCTGGTTTCATCTGCGTCGCTCCTGCCAACGCGGGGCAGTTCACAGTTCCGTCATATGTCCTGCAGGCCCTGCCTCCTTCGCCTTCAGGCGGCGGGCAGTTCGCAATACCATCCGGGTTCCTTTTCGTTGGGGGACAGTCCATTAACAATTTTTCGGCCCAGGGTCTCGATCAGGCCATGATCGTTTACTCGGATAGTACTGGCAAATCGGTAACGTTCCAGTAGGAAAGACAGTGGCGAGTGACAGTGATACATTGCATTTGCCTGTCACTCGTCACTGCTTTCACTTCCGGCCAGGAATGATCTACCATAAGCTATGCAACTGCGCCGGTCGCGTATTACGTCGCTGCTACTCGAGCATGGACTCCGTTGGTTGCAGCAGTTTGGAAAAACGCTGCGGCAACTCTGGCTGGAGTGCACCGGCGCGCTGTTCATAGGCATGGGGGCACTGGCTGTCCCTGCAATATGGAAGGAATGGCGGCAGTATGAACAAGGTACCGGGTCGGTGTGGCGCATCTTAGTAGTTGTCCTGTTCATCCTGACGACCTTCAGCTTCGGCGTATATTCCTTTCTAAAGGCTCGGCGGATACGCTAGCCGGAGCGCCTATGGACGACCCTCGCAAGAACCCCGAGCCCCATCCCGAAGATGTTCAGACCTCTTCAGGCATAGAGGTCAAACCGTTCTACACGCCTGAAACGGCGGAACGCGGCGCCGACAGTGGCCTGCCTGGTGAGTATCCGTTTACGCGCGGTATCTACCGGAACATGTATCGCGGCCGGCTCTGGAGCATGCGCCAATACGCAGGCTTCGGTACTGCCGCAGAATCGAACCAGCGGTACAGATATCTCCTGAGCCACGGTCAGAGCGCTCTCTCCATCGCTTTCGATCTTCCGACGCAGATCGGCCTCGATTCGGATCATCCGCTCGCCTCCGGTGAAGTGGGCAAGGTAGGAGTCGCCATCAACAGTTTGCGGGATATGGAGGTGCTGTTCGACGGGATTCCGCTTGAAAAGATCTCCACCTCCATGACCATTAACTCCACGGCCGCGATTCTATTGGCGTTGTATGCAGCCGTAGCGCGCAAGCAGGGCGCCGATCTGAAGAAATTGGCAGGTACGGTACAGAATGACATTCTCAAGGAATACATCGCACGCGGGACTTACATCTACCCGCCGCGCCCGGCATTGAGATTGGTCACTGATTTGTTCCGGTGGTGCCGCGACGAGATGCCGGACTGGAACACCATCTCGATCAGCGGCTACCACATTCGGGAGGCCGGCTCGACGGCGGTGCAGGAGGTGGCGTTCACGCTCGCCAACGGGATCACATACGTCCAAGCCGCGCTGGACGCCGGCATGGAATTGGATGCGTTGGCTCCGCGCCTATCATTCTTTTTTAATTCGCATAGCAACTTCCTCGAAGAGGTGGCGAAGTTCAGAGCGGCGCGGCGCCTGTGGGCGCGGATCATGTCCGAGCGCTTCGGCTCGCGGGACCCTCGCTCTCAGATGCTCCGTTTCCATACGCAAACCGCTGGCTCCACTCTCACGGCGCAGCAGCCCGATGTGAACATTATTCGAACGGCGGTTGAGGCGCTCGCCGCCGTTCTCGGCGGCACGCAATCGCTGCACACCAACGCGAAGGATGAGGCCCTCGGCCTGCCGACACAAGAGGCGGCGCTGCTGGCGCTGCGGACGCAGCAGATCATCGCGTATGAGAGCGGCGTCAGGAACACAGCAGACCCGCTGGGCGGCTCGTATTTCATCGAGAACCTGACGACCGAAATCGAGAAGCACGCCGAAGAGTACATTCATAAGATCGACGCGATCGGAGGCATGCTACGCGCCATTGAAACCGGGTATGTGCAAAAGGAGATTCAGAAGGCAGCATTCGATTGCCAAAAGGCGATTGAGAGCGGTAAGCAGGTCGTCGTGGGCGTAAACCGCTTTGCGCGGCCTGAAGACGCTCCATATCCGGTTTTGCGGATCGCGCCGGAGCTCGAAGCTCAGCAGGTCGAGCGGCTGCGGAAACTGCGCGCTGAAAGGGACTCCGCGCGCGTGACGGCAGCTCTGCGCGAAGTAGAGGAGGCCGCGCGCGGCACCGCCAATCTGATGCCTCCCATCCTTGCCGCTGTGGAAGCCTACGCCACGGTAGGCGAAATCTCCGACGCGTTGCGTGGCGTATTTGGCGAGTACAAAGAGGCAGTCACACTTTAAGCGAGGTAGCCACGGCGAAGGTTTTTCGTAGGTTTGTTGTTGCGCCACATCAGGCGGGATTAGGATCGAACCGTTCTCCTGACTTGGGCCGCGCGCCATGCACGAACTCTTCTGCGGGTAGGCGGCGTTTCCCTTCGAGCTGAACTTCGACTAGCTGAAGGGTCGTAGTTCCTCCGCAGGCGACTCGTAGCTCATCTCCATCGACCAATAGCTCACCTGGTTCGTGCGACGCATGCTGGGTTACAGTTCCATCGCGGTTCTGATCCGGCCTCGCTTTCCAAATCTGAAGTCTCTGACCCCGGAAGCTGGTATACGCGCCGGGCCAGGGCAGAAAACCTCGCACGCGGTTGAAAATATCCGCAGCGGTCAAATTCCAGTCAATGCGACCGTGTTCTTTCTTCAGGAGAGGCGCGCGCGTGGCGCGGGAGTTGTCCTGCGGCTGCGGCTTCAGAGTGCCAGCCTCGAGCCCTCGAAGCGTGTGTATCATTAGGGCGGCTCCAGGTCCGCTCATCCGCTCGCCTAGTTCTATTGATGTCTCCTCCGGCCCGATCTCGGTTTCCCACTGCATCAAAATCGGCCCGGTATCCATGCCGGGGTCCATCAGCATGGTTGTGACGCCGGTTTTCTTCTCGCCATTCACGACAGCCCACTGGATGGGGGCCGCGCCGCGGTACGCCGGCAGCAGCGAGGCATGCAGATTGATGCAGCCGAACCGAGGAAGCTCAAGCAGCCATTGAGGAAGAATCTGACCATAGCCGACCACGACCAATGCTTCCGGTCCCAGGCGGGTCATCAACTCCTTTCCCTCATCGCTCTTGATCTTCTCAGGCTGATAAACCGGCAACCTAAGGCGCAACGCCTCCTCCTTCAAAGGGGAGGCCTGCAACTGCTGCTCGCGCCCGCTAGGACGATCCGGCTGCGTGACGACACCATGGATGTCGTAACCGGCTTCCACCAGTTTCTCAAGCGTGGGAATCGCAAACCGAGGAGAACCTGCAAAGACGAGTTTCATATGAAAGCAAGTAGTCAGGAGTCAGAAGTCAGTAGTCAGAATGCCGTCGGCGCGTTCACGCGAAACTCATGTATGCAATCACAGTTGGGTTCGTGTTTCCCTTCTGGCTTCTTACTTCTGACTTCTGTTTTCCTACCATTCCCCCGACCTCATCATTTTCCGGATTTTGCGTTTGATCAGGTCTCGCTTGAGCGTGCTGAGATGGTTGATGAAAAACATGCCGTTGAGGTGATCGGTTTCATGGCAGAAGGCGCGGGCCAGTAGCCCTTCGCCTTCCATGGTGAACTCCTTGCCCTTGGCGTCGAACGCGCGGACGATTGCCTTGGCCGGGCGCTCCACCGTTTCACGAAAACCGGGGATGCTGAGGCAGCCTTCTTCCTCGTACTGTTTGCCGTCTCTTGCGATGATCTCCGGGTTGATGATGACGATCTTGGCCTTGGGGTCCTTGCCGACAGAAGTATCGATCACCGCGATGCGCCGCGAGATACCTATCTGGTTCGCCGCCAGGCCGACGCCGTTCGCTGCGTACATCGATTCAAACATGTCCTCGACGAGCTTCTGCAGTTCGGCATCATCAAATGTAGTGACGGTTTCCGCTTTTGCGGTCAGCACATCGTCGCCGAACTTCACTATCGGATAAACCATCCGGCGCTTCAATTCCTCCTCCTCGTGAAAAGATTCCGCGGCCCGGACATTTAAACGGAGCAAGCAATGGTCTAATCCGGTCCGGCGCGTTCGGGAACCGCGAGAGCACGGGGTAGCTCATCAATCATGTCGATGTCGGGAATCTCCTCTCCTGGGACGGCTCCCATTTCGTGCAGTTTGCGAGCGGAGGGCAACAGGCGGCTTTCTAACGAGCCGGCTGCCTGATTGTAATTATCCACGGCTCTGCGTAACGCGGTGCCGACGGCCTCGAATCGGTCTAAGAACCTCTTGACCCGCTCGTAAAGCTCATTGCCTATCTCACTGATCTTCTGCGCCTGGCGCGTCGCCTGCTCCTGACGCCAGCCATACGCGACGGCTCGCAGCAGCGCGATCAACGTGGTGGGCGTAGCGAGTATGACGCCTCGCTCAATCCCGTCCTCGATGAGCGTGCGATCGTGCTCCAGGGCAGCGCCGAAGAACGCCTCCCCCGGCAGAAACAGCACCACGAAATCCGGCGCCTGATCGAACTGCTCCCAATAACTGCGCATGCCGAGTTGGGTCATGTGAGCCCGCACGTGCTGGCCGTGCCGAACCATGCAAGCCTGGCGCTCCTCCGGAGTGCTTGCCGATGCCGCATCCAGGAAGGCCTGCAACGGAGCCTTGGCGTCCACCGCGATCCGCCGGCCGCCAGGCAGGTTCACAATCATGTCCGGACGTTGCCGTATCGACCCACTAGTGAGCGTTTCCTGTTCGGTGAAATCGCAGAATGCGGACATGCCTGCGAGTTCCGCGACGCGACGCAGCGTCATCTCGCCCCAGCGCCCGCGCACCTGCGGCGTTCGTAGCGCAACGTCCAAACTGCCGGTGACTTTTTGCAGTGCGATGATCTGATCGCTGAGGCTGGTGTATGCTCCCTGCCGCGATTTCTCTATTTCCTGGATCTGTTTCTCGTATCGGCCGAGCGAATCTTTCAATGGCCCGACCAAGCCGTCAATGGCCTTCTGCCGCGTATCGAGATCGCCTTTCGCCTGCGCCTGCACGGTCTCGAACGTGCTCCTGGCAAGCTCCAGGAACGCTTGATTGTTGCTCTTGAGAGCCCTGTCGGCGAGCGCGTCAAACGCGTCAGCCAGGCTCTTTTCGGCATTAGCGAGAAGCGTGCGCTCCTCATCCAATCGTACGCGCGCCTGATCCAGTTCGGTTTGCGCCTTGACCCGCTCTTGCGATTCGCGGCTCAGCCGCTCTTGAAGTTGCGCTACCTCACGCTCACGACTTTCAAGAGCGGATTGCAACCCGGTGATCTGCGCGCGAACCTCGGAGAGAATTCCCTTGCATTTAGCGTTCGCCGCCAGCCAGGCAGCGAATCCGCCCAGCGCCGCACCTGCCACTAGAAGGAACAAATTTTCCATGGTTGATGAACTAAAACACCCGCACCTGTTCGAGGTAGGCGTCGAAATTACGTTTGCTCTCCTCGATCGAATCGCCGCCGAATTTTTCCAGGAGGCAGCGCGCCAGCACCAGCGCCACCATAGCTTCGGCAGCGACGCCCGCGGCGGGCACCACACAAACATCCGAGCGTTCGTACGCCGCCTTAACCGTCTCCTTCGTCTCCATGTGAACTGATTCCAGCGGACGGCGCAGAGTCGAGATGGGTTTTAAGTACCCCCGCACGACAACGTCCTCGCCGTTGCTGATGCCGCCTTCCAGGCCTCCGGCGTGATTCGCCGGACGGACGAAGCGATGCTCTTCATGTTCATATCTGATGGCGTCGTGCACCAGCGAGCCCAGCGCCACTGCGTTCTCTATGCCCGTTCCGATCTCGACACCCTTGACGGCCTGAAGCGACATCACCGCCTGGGCCAGCAATCCGTCGAGCCGCTCATCCCATGTGGCGTGAGTGCCGAGGCCAACGGGAACACTGTGCGCGACGACTTCGAAGATGCCGCCCAACGTGTCTCCCGTGCGGAGAATCTCGTCCACGGCTGCTTTCATTTCCGCTTCGGCCTCGCGATCTACACAGCGGAACAGAATGTCATCCTGTGCACAGACTTCTTTGATCTGGTCCCAGCTTGCGGTGACATTCGAATGCACGTGGCCGACAGCGATCACGTGACTGAGCACCTCAATGCCGAACTCCGCCAGAAGCAGTTTCGCGAGCGCGCCTGCGGCGACGCGGGCGGTGCTTTCGCGAGCGCTGGCGCGTTCCAGCACGTAACGCGCTTCGTGAAAGTTGTATTTGAGGCAACCAGCTAAATCGGCATGCCCGGGGCGCGGAGCATTCACAGGCCGGTATTTCTGCCCTGTGTCCTCGTGCTCCTCAACTGGGAGTACATTCTTCCAGTTTTCCCAGTCGCGATTGTTGATCATCATCGCGACAGGCGCGCCGATGGTCTTCCCGCGACGGACGCCCGAGAGTATTTCGGCCTGGTCGGTCTCGATCTTCATGCGCCCGCCGCGGCCGTAGCCTTGCTGGCGGCGTTTGAGTTCGCGGTTGATGAACGCGAGGTCAACGGGAATGCCGGCCGGAAGCCCGGATAAGAGTGCTATCAGGGCCTGCCCGTGAGATTCGCCGGCGGTTTGAAATCGCAACATACGATCTCTTCTACACACTCCCGAACGTCTTGACTACAAGGGCTTAGAATACATCAGCGATCAATCATCGCAAAGGATGCGGAAGGCGGGCTAGTGTCCTAAATTGGGCTCTTGCCAGCACAATTGTATTTTGGCAGGTAGCCAAAGCCGTCGGCCCTGACATAAAACCCAAATTCGGCGTAACGCTTGGAAGGTCCAAATTGTTCTCCATACTCAACACGAACCCGGATACAGGCATAGACCCGCAGTTTCTTCAAGGCGGTAAGTTCTTGATCTGTCAATCCCTTTCTAATCGGAATATTCACAATTATCGGTTCATGGTGGGGGTACAACACCATGGGTTCCGTACAAATAGCATGATCCGCAGAGGATGTAAAATCGGTAAATGGAAGCGGGAGAAGTTCAATCCAGCTTTGATAGGTAACATCGTTAGCAGGAGTTGTTCCCCTATTGAAGAGGGCAATTTCAACCCTCGGGGTTTGTTCGGTCAGGGTCTGCGTAGCGTTCCTGTGAAGGTGTGCGGCGATTTGGGGCCGCTGGCTTTCGATGAGGGCCTGAGCATTAAGCAGAGCGGCATTGGCCGCTTTTATCATCGCCCGCAATTGGAAAAAGTAGATGAGCAAGACCCCCACGCCAACGACAACGCCTATCCCGGTAATGATAAGGTTCCATTTCTCGTAGGAGGACATTAGTTTTTTACCTGGCTACCTAAGCTTGCTCATCATTCGAGTCGTAGAATTTTTTGTGTGGTGTAAAATTGGTCGCTTTTCCCGCGCCGCATCCCAAGTAGCTCCAATTTCAGAACATCACCTGCCCGCCATCGACGTTGATGCCTTGGCCGGTGATGCCGCGGGCCTCGTCGCAGGCCAGGAAAACGGTCGCGAAGGCAACTTCCTCGGGTTGGATGATGCGTTTCTGCGGGCAATCGGACGCCAAATACTCTTTCGCTTTTTCCGGACTCAGTTTGGTCTTGGCGCTGATGGTGTCAACGGCCTTTTGTGCCATGTCGGTCTCGACCCAGCCGGGACAAATGGCGTTCACGGTTATTCCCAACGTGGCGGTTTCCAACGCCATGGCGCGCGTTAACCCGAGCACGCCATGTTTGGCCGCCGAATACGCGCCCGCATAACGGAAGCCGATCTTGGAGGCGGTCGACGCGATATTGATAATCCTCCCCGACTTGCGCGGCAACATGAGTTGTAGCGCCTGCTGCGAGCACAGAAACGTCCCCGTGAGGTTGATTGCCAGCATCTTGTTCCACAGATCCAGGCTCATGCGGGCGAGCAGTTCGCTCTGGCTTTCGCCGACGTTGTTCACAAGAATGTCGAGCTTGCCCCATTTTTCGTTGACTTCGCGGAATAGGGCGGCAACAGATGACGGTTCGGAGATATCGCAGACGACGCCCAATGCATCGCGTCCCAACTTCTGAATCTCTTTCACCGTGTCGTCCAGAGTGGTGGCGGTTCTACCCGAGACAGCAACCAGGCATCCCTCAGCGGCTAGCGCCAGCGCAATGGCTTTTCCGATCCCGCGTCCACCTCCTGTCACAATGGCAGTCTTTCCTTCCAGGCGCACGGGCCCTCCTATGAGTAATGAATTAGAGCATTTTCAAAATAGGTGTAGAGCTGTAAGGGCATGACTTCAGTCATGCCGAGAATGGCACAAAACGATACGGCTTTAGCCGCTGAGGACTTGAACCTCAGGGCCTAAAGGCCCCTGGTCTGCGCAGTTGCGGCACGGCTGAAGCCGTGCCCTTACGAATCCTTCTCTCTCTCTACAGCAATGTTGAAAATGCTCTGGACCTTCCCGGACCGGCCATTATGGTGGAAAGTGGCTGATTTGCCAACATGGAGTGACGGTGCTCCACCCGCCCGAGAAATGAATACAGATTCTCACAGTTGAACGTAAGTACATTCCTGCTCGCAGGAGAGTTCTCGTCATCAATGTCTGCCCTTCCGTATTTGCTCTCAGTTGAGCGAAAATCACATCTGGTAAGAAACGTGCACAGTCAACCAGCGATTCGACAAAAGTCCTGCGGCCCGCGCCCCACGTGTGTGTCCGGGTGTTGAGCAATAAACCCCGATCCTGCAGCGAGCGGAAAAAAGGTCGAACATCAAAGGAGGTCCAGGCCATGGACAAGAAGATACCGTCCACTGAAGAGGTGAAATTGGGGATCGAGGAGCTGGAACAACGGATGGCGCCGAGCCAGCCCCCGGGGCTCCTGAAAAAGACCGTCAAGCATTCACTGGTGCTCGCGCTGCCAATGGTTGTAGTTGCTGTGATGTTCATCTCTCTGGCACACGCTGCGAGCAGTGTGGTCCATGACCCCAGAGGAGACGTAGGCTCCTCTCCGTCTTATCTGGACATCGCTCATGCTGAGGTCATTGAGCAGCGGGGGAAAGGCACCCTGTTGTTCATGATGCAGCTCGCGGACGCCATACCCGATGAGCCCTCGCAACCCGACCTCATCTGGCCATTTCATGTGGACACGAACCCGGCGACATTTCCCGGCGGTCTTTACAATGAATATGTCGTCCGGGTGCGGTGGGTCAACGGTGCATTTGTAGGAGAAGTAGTAGATAGGACACCCCTATTAACAGGCGGCGCTCCGATTATTACATCAATCCCCTTCCTAATCGCTGGTAGGACGGTCATCGCATCTGTAGAGCTACAACTGCTCGGCAACCCGTCGAGCTTTGGGTGGAATGCAGCTACTCGGCCCGGGGCCACCGTGCCGTATGTGGACTTTGCCCCCGATGCGGCGAACCAATTTGACTTCAGTACGTTGGCCACTTGGGCACAGTAAGACGTAACTTAAGGGGTGCCCCACACGTGCTTGCACGTGTGGGATCTTGTCTGGAATGTAACGATCATTGTCTGTCTCGAAACCGTTGTGTGTCCTCAAGTCCGGGTCTTTTGCATGTTCAGGAGCTTATGAACGTCACAAAGTGCAGGTCGCTCGCGCCATAAATCCGGCGAAAGTTGTGCGGCATGGCGTGGATTGTATCTCTGATTCTGCGAAAATCCCACACGTGCACGCACGGCACCCACCTTAACTAGGCTACCCGCCGTTTCCGTTCAATTGCGATTCTTGGGCGGTCGCGGTGGTGAGTTTGAGCGGCGTAAAGCAGACAATCGCGGCCTAGAAAATCAAAGGGCTGGCGACGCCGCCAGCCCCGGGAAGCTCAAACTGAGGTTCGTCCCCCCGGCGTTCCCCAATCCGATAATTCCCCTTTGACGGCTCTAGCATACGATGCCGGTTCAAACACCCACAATAGGACAAAAGTACTGTTTTTGTTTTGGGACCCCCGAACTACCCGCGTTGATTCGACGAAGGTTTAGGGGCGGCAGTATATAATGAAACGAGTGCTCGAGACCGAGTATTGGAGTTCCTGGCAATGGCGCCACGGCGCAAAAAATGTCTGATCTTTGATGCGGACGACACGCTGTGGGAGAATAACATCTACTTCGAGGCGGCCATCGAGGAGTTCCTGGACCTCACCGCCGATTTGATTGGTCCCACCAGCACGGTAGCGCCGCATCGTGAAGCGGTTCTGGATATCCTGCGGGAAATTGAAATAGAAAGCATCCCACGCTGCGGCTACGGCAGTTGCCACTTCGTGAACTCTCTCAGAGAAACATTCCGTCACCTGTATACGGGGACGGATGGGATAGAGTATCTCCGCGGAATCGACGGCATCGAGGAACGGCTGATTAACCACCCCATGGTTCTGATGCCCGACGTTGCGCCCACGCTTGAAGCGCTGCGCAGAAGTTATCGTCTGCTGGTGTTCACGAAGGGAGACCAGGAGGAGCAGGCAGGTAAGGTAGAACGCTCCGGATTGAAGCACTATTTCGATGAAGTGGAAATCACGCGGGAGAAACACATTGACGCTTACCATGAACTGGTCGAGCGTCACATTCTGGACCGCGATTGCACTATCATGATCGGCAACAGCCCGCGGTCGGACATCCTGCCCGCGTTGGATGCAGGTTTGTGGGCCGTGTTTGTCCCCCACACGCACACGTGGGACTTCGAGCATGAAGCGGAGCGGCTGCGCCTGGTCATGAAAGTCGAGCCTCACCCGCGCTTGTTGGTGGCGCAATCGCTCAGCGAAATACCATCACTGCTCGCCAGAGTTTTTCCCCATTGATTCCAAATTCCGGAATCAACAAACGAACAGATGCATCCTACGTCTACCTATTCTCACCACCAAGTTCCACCATCGCGGCAGCCAGGCGCTTTTGCTCTTCAGTGGAAACCATGCCATCAATCAACTTGAGCAGATGGTCTTCCTCATCAATTATGTGCGTCTCCACGGCGTCGTGAAACTCGATGCCGAGCCGGTACAGCTCGCCGATATCGCGCTGCGATAGGGATTGCACTTCGCCTAAGCCCGCAAGCATCTCTTCGAGAGCATGCTCGGTTTCACGCACCACCGCGTGCTCCTCATCCATTTGTGCCAGCACTTGCGGGGCGTGCGCGCGGACGCTGGGATAGAAGACCTTTTCTTCTTTGTCGAAATGAGTTCTAGAGAGTTTTTGTATTGCCTCAAACTCCCGGCGAATGTCGCTGACGCGCTCTGCCGTGAGGTGCTTCAGGGCATCCAGCATCGCGTCCAGGTGGATTTCGAATACCCGATGATCAGCCCGGAGAAGATCAGAGGCTGGAGCATCACTCATGCGTCGCGCCCGTTCCCCTGCCATCCTGTAGCAAATTGGAGCCGCCGGCCTCCACGTCTTTGCGGATCTGGTCAAGCAACCCGTTGATAAACCCCACCGACTCCTCTTCGCTGAATTTCCGAGCGATCTCCAGTGCCTCATTAATGACCACGACGGGCGGCGTTTCAGGACAATGAGTCAGCTCGTAGATTCCGAGGCGCAGGATGTTGCGATCCACGGCAGCCATGCGCTCCAGTCGCCAGTGTTCAGCATGGCGGCGAATAACGGCATCAATCTCGTCAGCGGCAGCGGCTGTGCCGGCGAACAGTTCGTTTGCGAACGATTGCAGGGATTCGTCCTGCTCTTCTTTGGGCGGCGGCAGAGGTTCTTTCTTGAGATTCCACGGCGACTCGCGTATGCCGCGCCGCCAGTTGCCCCAGAACAGCTCGACTACTTTTTCAGGAGAGTCCTTGCTGAGATCCCACTGAAACAGCATCTGCATGGCTCGCTCGCGGGCTCGTCGTCTTGAAGCCATAGGCGATTCCACCTCAAATACTGTTTAGTGCAAAGAGCATCAACTGGGGAATGAACGAAAACTTCAGAAGCGTGTAAGGGCACGGTTTCAACCGTGCCGAATTAATCTCAATAACACTCGGTCAGCCGCTGGGAGATTGGTCCCGGCCTACTCGTGAATCGCGACGAGAAGCATCCCCCAGGGGCTAAAGCCCGGATCTGTGCTATCGCTTTCCGGCACGGTTAAAACCGTGCCCCTTCCGGAGCCGCGACAGCGATTACAAGACCTCTAACGCCGTGACTTGCGGGACGCGACTGCGGAAAGCTGCTGAATCTTCTTCAAGAGATTTGCCATTTCGATGGCCGTGGTGGCGGCTTCAAATCCTTTATTGCCGGACTTCAAACCTGCACGATCCACCGCCTGATCTAGGTTCTCGACAGTCAGCACTCCGAATGAGATCGGAACACCGCTGCCCAGCGATGCGGTGGCGATACCTTTCGACGCCTCATTGCACACGTGCTCGAAGTGTGTTGTTTCGCCTCGAATCACTGTGCCCAGGCAAACGATCGCATCGTATACTCCTGTCTGCGCGAGTTTTTGCGCCGTTAGCGGCAGTTCCAATGCTCCCGGGACGCGCACGACGTCCACCGCGTCCGCCGAAGCTCCTGAGCGGTTTAGAGCATCGAGAGCCCCGCTGAGCAGGCGTTCTGTAATGAAGGAGTTGAAGCGGCTTGTCACCACGGCAAAGCGCAACCCGCTGGCGGTTAGCTCACCTTGAATTTCCCGAAATGACTTCTTCCCGTTCCCCGTTTCAGCCATAAATGAATTCAATTTTGCTTTCATCAGTGTCCCGCGAAGCGAGCGGGCCGTTTTTCCAGGAAGGCACGCGTGCCTTCCTTCATGTCTTCGGTTGCAAAGCTGATGCCGAAAAGCGTGCCTTCCAGGTGCAGTCCTTCTTCGAGCGGCACGTTCAGTCCGCGATTAACGGCCTCAATAGAATACTGCACCGCCAGCGGCCCGTTCGCAATGATCTTCTTCGCGATTGCCTCCGCCGTCGCCAGAAGCTGATCCGGCGCCACCACCTGATTCACAAGTCCCCAGCGCAGAGCGTCCTCGGCATTCAGCGGATCGCCGGTCAGGATCATCTGCAGCGCCATACCTTTGCCGATAAGGCGAGGCAGGCGCTGGCTGCCGCCGTAACCGGGAATAATGCCGAGCTTCACTTCCGGCTGGCCCAGCTTGGCGTTCTGGCTGGCGATGCGCATGGTGCACGACAGCGCCAGTTCGCAACCTCCGCCAAGCGCGAATCCGTTGACGGCGGCGATGGTCGGCTTCCCCAGATTCTCGATACGGCTGAAGACGGCTTGGCCGCGCAGCGCGCACTCCATCGCCTGCCTGGGCGAATATCCGGCGAGTTCATTGATGTCCGCTCCAGCGATGAACGCTTTTTCGCCAGCGCCGGTCAGGATGATCACTCGCGCCTCGGAGTCGTTTTTCAGCCCGCTGAAGCAGGCATCCAGTTCGGCCACTGTCTTTTCATTCAGCGCATTCATGACCTTCGGGCGGTTCACCGTTACGAATGCAATCTGGTCGCGTTTTTCCAATAATAAGTTCTCGTATGACATGTGCGTCCTTTCGAAGAGATACCCGCCGTGGTATTCCCCGCCCGCGAATCCGGACTATCGCTTCAGGTGCTCCATCACTTTGGGATTGTTCGGGTCGGCGTAATCGTAAAATCCCTTGCCCGTTTTGCGCCCATGCCATCCGGCCACCACCATGCGCTTCAGCAACCCTGGAGGCGCGAAGCGCGGTTCCTTGAATTCGTCGAACAGGATGTTGGCGATGTAGTACGTAGTATCGAGTCCCACGAAATCCAGCAAAATGAACGGACCCATCGGGTGCCCACAGCCGAGCTTCATGGATTTATCAATGTCTTCTATCGACCCTACGCCTTCCTCGAACGCGCGGATGGCATCCAGCAGATAGGGAACCAACACTCGGTTCACGATAAAGCCTGGCCGGTCCGAGGTACGCACGGGCTGCTTGCCGAGTTTCTTCACGAAGTCGATCGCGGTCTCGTAGACGGTCTGGTCTGTTGCGATGGTTTTGATGACCTCCACTAGTTGCATGATGGGGACCGGATTCATGAAGTGAACGCCGACGAAGCGCTCCGGTCGGCTGGTGGCGACCATCATGTCCGTGATTGATACCGATGATGTGTTGCTGGCTAGAATGGCGTCCTTTTTGACAATGGAGTCTAGCGAGCGCCACATCCGGTTTTTCTCTTCCACTTTTTCAATAATGGCTTCGATGATGATGTCGCAATTCTTTAAATCCTCAATCTTCGTCGTACCGTGGAGCCGCCCCTGAATAGCGGCCTTTTCATCGCTCTTAAGCGAGCCCTTCTGAACGAGCTTGTCGACTCTTTGCGAGATATTGCCAAGCCCCCGGTCCAGCAACTCCTTGTTTACCTCCAAGATTGTAACCGGGTACCCTGATGCCGCCGCTACTTGAGCAATCCCCGAGCCCATCAATCCGCATCCCAGAACACCTACTTCACGTATCTCCATGGCAGTATCCTCTCATGAGTTCTTTCCGCATTAGCGCGGAAGGCTGGGTGGCTCCACAACTTTAGTGGAGTCGCCGCCTGCCGACTGCGCCTCCTCCAAAGCCGAGTCCACCCGGTTTATAAGTTCAGTCACTATGTCAGTGCTATCCATATCTCCTTCGCGGACGGCCTCCGCGACGCCCGCAGCCATAGCCGGAGGCGGCGGTGTGCCGGGAGCGGGAAGAGAAGACGCCAGCTTGCGCATCTTCTCCACCATAAACAGCGCCTGCTTACCGGTAGTCGCCGGAAGAATTACGGCCAGCGACTGCGCGTCGTATTTTATCGGGATGTCGTTTTGGCGCAGATGTGAAGCAAACGTGGTTCGAAACTGTTGCAGAAAACCGTCGAGAGCTTCATCCGTCCTTCGCCCGCCATTTGGTCGTGAGAACCGCAGCACGGCGGCAGCCAGCGGCGTCTGCTGTTCGCGCATTCGGTCAGCTTCTGAGATTAGACAGTTGATGTACGAATCGCGGTGCAGCAGACCGGAACGTTGGTCGGTTACAGCCAGCGTTCGCATCAATGCGCGCAGCCGCGCGTTCGACCCGGCTAGCGATACTTGCTCGGCAACGGTCTCTAAAGCCGCTATATCGTTGGGCGTCCAATTGCGCGTGTTGCCGCATTGCTCCAAGATCACAATGCCCGACGGCTGATCTTCTTCTCTTAGAGGAATGGCGGCGAGTGACTCGATCTGCAGGCCGGCGAGTATAACCTTC
The DNA here is from genome assembly GCA_016191085.1 of Acidobacteriota bacterium. GTDB lineage: Bacteria > Acidobacteriota > Terriglobia > 2-12-FULL-54-10 > 2-12-FULL-54-10 > JACPPJ01. The sequence continues at coordinate 16,590 of JACPPJ010000014.1, forward strand.
AGCGGGGCCAACCTGCGGAACTCGGATATTTTCTCCACCACCAAAGGGCCGCCTTGCTCCTCGACAAGCAGTTGCAGACCCATCACGAGTCTCCCGAGCAGCGCCGCGTCGGAAGCCTGCGCCGGAGGATTGGTGTACTCCAGGACCAGCGTGGGGGGATGTTTCGGAACGGCGAGTCCCGCAACACATCGGCTGCATTGCCACAGCCGCCCTATACCATTGACGGCAGTCGAGAGTACGCCTTTCACGGTTCCCTGCCTGCCCAAGTTGCGGATCAACTCCGCGATGCGCGACCATTCCGCTTGCGTCTCCACCACGGCAGATGGTGCTGCCTTGGGCACAGGTTGCGCGGTCTGCGAAACGAAACCTGCGCGTTCATAGAGCAGCCGGAGCTCCTCGTTTCTCGCTTCTTCGCCGGGAAACTGGCGCGCAATGCGCTCCAGGCGTTCGCGCGCTTTGTCGTGGAGCTTGTACTGCAGAAATATCTCCGCTTGCAGGATGAGGTCTCCCAACCCGCTGCTCGAGTCGGAGTCGGCACTCACTTCGGCGGCGGGTGGTGATGCAGCCTTTGTGACAGGAACAGCCGCGGCCGCCGGAGCCGGTGCTACTTTGGCAGCGCTCGAGGTTTGACCCAACCGCGCCGCCAATTCTTTCCATATTGCCGGGTCAGCCTTGCCCTCCAGCCGGCGCAGTTTCTCGGATCGATCTGAAGAGTAGCTGTCTATATCAACGAGACGCTCCAAAGCCTCTGTCGCTTTCCCAAACTCGCCTGAATTGAAATAGAACTCGAACAGTCCCGCGAGCGCTTTCTCGAATGGGCCGTCGAGGTGGAGGTGGTCTGAAAGCGTACAAAAAAAATCGAGAACAGCGCTGCCGGGGTTTTCAACGTGACTCACTTTTTCGCAGAGAGAGACAAGCCCGCTTTGCTGCTTGGACGCGGAGAGCCGCTCCTCCAATTTTTTCAGCAGTGGCAGTGCCGATTTCACATTCTGCTGTCGCAAGTACTCGACGGCGATGTCGGTTAGCGGCGTGAACACGGCGGGAGAAGAGTCGGCGAGTTTCCAGTACACGCGCTCCGCATGTGGCAGCTCACCTTGGAGATGATACGCCTCGGCTAACAGAGTGAGCGCTTCAGGATCGTCCGTCCCTTCCTGAGCGGCTAATAGCGCCAGAACGCGCGCGAATCGCTGCGCTCGCGCGCTCATTTTAGCGAGCGCCATCCGTGCAGCGGGAGTCTCCCCGCAGAGGTTGAATGCAGTTTCCAGCGCGTCGGCGGCTTCCGGAAACTGGTTCTGATATGAGAGCAGCTCACCAACTCTCCTGCACGCGCCGGCTGCGAGCTCGCGCCTGCCGGTCTTAGCCGCGAGTTCCGCCAACCGCTGCTGCAACTCGATTGACGAGGGCTGCAATCCTGCGAGGCCCTGCACGCACTGCAGAGCGATTTCAGGATTCTGGCCTGCCGGGGATTCCAGAGCCTGCGTGTAATATTCGGAAGCTTCTTTGGGCCTCTGCTTTTCAACGAGCCTCGCGCAGGCGATCAGGCGCTTCGGCTCGGCCACGCCCAGCTTCTGCATTCTGCGGAAGTAATCGAATGCTTTATCTACGTCGCCGCGCTCGGCGTATCTGTCGAACAGGTGGGCGAAGCACTGCCGACAATCGACCGGGCGGTTGAGATGCAGGTAGGCTTCGGCGAGCGAGAGAATGATCTCGTCATTGCCAGGCTCTTCGTTGCGGGCGATCAGCAACTCTTCAACAGCAGCTTCAAGCTTGCCCTTCTGCAGGAAGCGCTCCGCTTTCTCGAGGTGTTTATTCACGGGCATAACCCTGGCGCAAACGGACCATCTATTCTAATCGAAATCGCGCGTTGACGTGCATATCCCCGCTGCGTAAGATAGGCCATGCGTCGGAACGTCCTGCTGGTGGGTGGCATGAAGTGACAATCGAACTGGGGGCGCAGATGAAGCCGTGCAGGGAATGCAGACATACTATCTCGGAGCAGGCGGCTATTTGCCCCAGTTGCGGTGCGCCGTACCCGGCCAAGGAAAAGTGGACCGGCTACGGGTTCGAGTACAAGTCATCGGCCACTCTCTTGGGGCTGCCGATTCTGCACGTCTCATTCAAGTATCGCCCCAATCGTGTGCCCGTACCGGCTAAGGGAATCATCGCTATCGGGCAGTTTGCGTTTGGTGTGATCACGATTTCGCAATTTGGAATCGGGTTTTTCAGCGTCAGCCAATTCACCATCGCGGTGTACGCCCTGGCCCAGTTTGCGTTCGCTTACTCGTTGACGGCGCAGTTGGGAATTTTCATCCACCAGGGACGGGGGCAGTTGGTCAGAAGCCTCGCTGATATTCCACGACTCCTGTTCTGATGTAGACGAAACTCTGCAGTCCGTACGCCCGTCATGCTCCGGCACACAGCGGCGGTCTGCGCTGGCCTACTTGAGTCGCTTGTTCAAACGCGTACGCCAGTTGCAGCACGCCTAAATCATCGTGATGTCGCCCCACGATTTGTATGCCAACGGGCAGGCCTTCCGGTGTGAACCCGGCAGGTACGGAGATGCACGGCAGCCCGAGCACCGACATGTAATATGCCGAACGCATCCAATCGGTGTAACGCTCCAACTTGACTCCCTCAATCTCGGTCAGATACTCCGTTTTTGCATCGAACGGAGGAGCCTGGTTCACTGGCAGAACCATGAATTCGTATTGATCCATAAACACGCGGACCCGGTGGTACAGCTCCGTTCGCACCTTTTCCATATTTCCCAGATATGACCCGCTCAGGCGGGATCCGCTTTCGATCTCCTGGATCACAGAGGCTTTGATCAGCGGACGATGTTTCTCCAATAGCTTTGCGAACGCCAGATGATAGTACCAGGCGCGCCAACCCAGGAACGATTCGTCCGCGCCGGAAAAAGCCGGTTCATCCTGATCGACAATGCAGCCGAGTTGCTCGAAAGTTCCTCGTTGCGCGTCCACAACTGTTCTGACGCGGCTATCAAACACGAGGCCCCCGAGATCTTTCAGCCAGGCAATGCGAACACCTGTGAAATCACGTTCGAGCGGCTGCGCAAACATCGTGCCGGGTTGATCAATCGCTATCGGCGAGCGGCGATCAAAGCTCGCCATGACACTCAGGAGCAATGCAACGTCTTTGACGGTACGCGCCATGGGACCTTCCACTCCCAAGGTGAACCACCCCGCAACAGCCGGCCAGACCGGAACGCGCCCGGGCGAAGGCCGGAAGCCGACCACGTTGCAGAAATTCGCGGGATTCCGTAGCGACCCGCCCATATCGCTTCCGTCGGCGATGGGAACCAAACCGCAGGCAAGGGAGGCTGCTGCGCCGCCGCTGCTTCCGCCCGGCGTTTTGCTAGTGTCCCAGGGATTCAGCGTCGTCCCAAAGACCTGATTGAACGTCTGCGACCCGGCGCCGAATTCGGGCGTGTTGGTCTTACCAACAGTGATGGCGCCGGCCCGCTTGATTCGGGCGATGTGAAGCGCGTCTTCGGCGGGAACGTGATCTTTGAAAATTAACGAGCCGTAAGTGGTGCGCAGGCCCTTAGTATTCGCCAAGTCCTTATGCGCAATCGGCAACCCATGCAGCGGTCCTAGTCGCTCGCCGCGCGCCAGAGCTTTGTCTGCTTCCACGGCATCGGCGAGAGCTTTCTCAGGCGTGAACGTCACAATGGCGTTGATCTTCGGGTTGATTCGCTCAATCTGAGCGAGATGAGCTTCCATTACTTCTTTGCAGGACAGACGTTTCCGGCGGATGCTCTCAGCTATCTCTGTGGCGGTGGCGAAAAAAAGCTCTGCTGTCAAAACGTAGGCTCCAATAAGCGATGAAAACTGATCGATGATGTCGTTCCGAGCGCAACGGGAATCTGTTGTAGTTCGAGAACTGAAACAACGCCGCGTCATCCGCGTAGTGAAAAGAGAGGAATCAGGTACGCGGCTCTGCCCCGTGTGGAGGACGAGCCGGGGGTCCGTGGCTACCGGAACTCCACCATCAATGTCACCGTGTTCGTCTTGATCAACGCTTGGCGCGCGATGTGCCACCTGAACGGAAAAGTTCCAACGTTCTTCACCAACCTGAAGCAAAAGTTCACGCCATCGAGTTCACAGAGTCAGGCTGTCTGTTCGCCTTTGCAGACGGGACAGCGTATGGACAACGCGTCAATTAGCTGGCCGCAATGCTCGCAGCGTTTTGTTCCTTCAGGCAAAACGGGCTCGGCCGGCTCAATATTTTCCTGCACGAGAGGAGGCGGCTGCGCTTTGGGTTTGATGAGCAACGAATGGAAGAGCGCCACGATGAACAACATGGAACCGTAAATCCACCACAATCCGAAGCTGCGCCCTTTACGGTACGCGATCACCGCCGGGATCAGGCCGAGTACGGAAGCCATGGCCCAGATCTGCAGCAACTGATCTTGTGGGAACGGCTTCATACCAACATTGTAGCGTGATTCGGCAAATTCGCCGCCTGATTGATACATCCCAGGCAGATTTGGCAAGGACACGACTTTCAGTCGTCCCGTAAATGACGAAGCATCAATGCGCTTTAACGATTGAAATCAGTACCTCAGGCGCTGAAACGCCACACTCCTCCTAATCGTTTCCCCACGACTGAGGCTGTCCCTTCCGGTTTTCAAAGTCAGACAATACGTGTGAGGCTGTGCTCTATTCCGGGCTGGGGGAAAAGAATCGCTTTTCAAAAACGTATAAGGTGAGTTCGAGCCGATCCGCGACTCCGAGCTTGTTGAATATCGCGGACAGATGATTTTTTACGGTTTTCTCGCTGATGAAGAGCTTGTTGGCGATGTCGCGATTCTTGTATGCCTGCACAACGAGTTGAATCACTTCCATCTCGCGGCGCGAGAGTTCGCTTTTCTCGGGAGCCTGGTTATTGCCCGGCTTGCCGCTCAGCGCGCCGAGGAGCGCCTCCGTCATGCGCCCGTTCAGCCAGACTTCTCCGGCAAACACTTTGCGGATGCACTTCAAAAATAATTCAGTGGAACAGTCCTTGACTAGATAACCACGAGCGCCCAAGCGCATCGCCTGTATAGCGTCATCCTCGACGTCCACCCCGGCAATGACAATCGCCTTCGTCTCGGGGCTGAGCTCAGGCAGGTGGCGCAACAGATCCAACCCGTTCGCTCCGGGCAGTGTTACGTCGAGGAGCAAGATGTCGGGATGGCCTCTGCCGAGCGCGGAGCGGGCCTCCGTGAACGATCCGGTATGCCCGATTACCTGAAAATCTTTTTGGAGACCCAATACAGCCACCAGGCTCTCACGAAAGATTGTTTGATCGTCCACTATAAAGATGCGAATCTTTTGCGGGCTCATAAATGTAGACGAAACTGCGCGATTATAACAAAGTCAGCAGTGTTGCAATACCTGAATTTCTGCGATCGGTCAGAATGTGTTGAATCTTCCAACACTAGCTTCCTACGGCGTAGATGGTCAGGCCGGAGAGCAGTTTGGGATAAAAATCAGTCGATTTCTGGGGCAGTAGCCCGCCTCCCAGCGCAATCTCCCTCACCTGCTGGATCCTGACCGGGTTTAAGAAAAAGCAGGCCTGCGCCTGTCCTTGGAAGACGGCCTCAGCACCTTGGTCAAACTCTCGGACGTAAGTCAGAAATTTCTCCTTACGAACGGATTCTTCGTCCATCCCGAGGCACAGCCCGAAGGCGATCCGGTGCAGCACATTGACATCCAGCGAGCGTTCGGTTGGCGATAACTTCGCGAAGCCTGACGTCTTCTTGCCCTCTTCACGAAGCTGGAGCAAGCAGAACGAGGGATGATCCTGAAACACCGCGCCAATAACGTTTTGTCCTGCGCTCCACCCGCTGGCCATGTCCTCCCGAAGACGCTGCATCATTTTCGTGCGCTCCTCCGGCGACGAATACGGATATTCTTTGCCGCTGAAATAACGCGCGGCTCTCGATAAAAATCCCGCCCTGGTGAACTCCGGCACTCCGGCGACAAGCCGGTGGGTTGGGAGCACCGCGATGCCTTCAGATTCCATGTTGATGAATGTCATCATCACGTAAGCGCAGTCCTCGTTCCCGGTATGGGGGCGGCTCGCCTGGCATTCGCGCCGGAAGTTCAGCGCTGTTTCATAACGGTGATGCCCGTCGGCGATGATCAGCTTACGGTCGCTCATATATTTCTGTATCGCCTGAACCTGACCGGGCTCGTCAATGTCCCACAGCAAGTGGACGGTTCCGTAATCGTCCACAACACGCACGACCGGCGTGCAATGTGACACTTCGTCCAGCAACTGATCCACGCGGCGATGCTCATCGCTGTACAGCATGAAGATTTGCCCGAAGTGACCTCGCGTGGCGCGTAATAACTCGAGCCGGTCGGCTTTGGGCGCAGAGAGCGTTTGCTCATGCCGGAATACAACTCCGCTCGAATAATCCTCAAGCCTGCCCAGGCCTATAAACCCCTTCCGCACCTGCCGTGGGGCTCTGGGCTCGCCCCGAACCCGGAATTCCTGGAAGTAAGCATAGAACGCCGGTTTCGAGCGCTGAACCAGAATCCCCTGTTCGCGCCAGGAGCCAAAATGCCCCGCTGCGCGTGTATAAACGTTATGGGTTGGAGTATCGTTTAGCTTGACCTCGCCACGAATGATGTGTGCGAGGTTGTACGGGCTGCGCGCAAAATAGTCCTTTTGCATCTGCGGCGTGATCTTGTCGTAGGGCTGAGTGAGAACTCGCTCGAGCGCGTCCACCTTCAGCGGATTGTATCTGTACGCCGCAAACGGGGCTACGATCGCCATCCAGCTAATTCCTATCCTTTCGTGACAGCGCGCGAATTGCCTCGACCACGAGTGGATCTTGCTCCGGAAGCACCGTACGTAAATCAACGAGCACGCGATCCGATTCGGCGCGCGCCACTACTGGCGGGTTCTGGGCAAGCAGTCTGCCAGTTATGGCGGATGCACTCGACTTGCGGTGCCGAAGCGCAATCAGGCGCGTCGGGATGGTCTGTCCCGGTGCGGAGCCGCCGCCGATAACGGATTCTCCATTCACCAACTCCAGGCGCATCGGCCCGCCCTCCGGCAGCGCGCAGGCTTCCATCAGCCGCAGTGCGCGTCCTTCGATCTCGGCTGTGGTCATCTGGATCATTCGCCATGCAGGAATGCGTTCGAACTGCTCCTGCCGGTAGGTCTGGAGAGTTGTCTCCAGCACTGCGTATGTCATCTTATCCGCCCGAAGCACTCGAAAGAGCGGATTGCGGCGGATACGCGCCACCAAATCTTTTTTGCCGGCGATCAAACCCGCCTGTGGACCGCCTAGCAACTTGTCGCCGCTGAAGCTGACTACGTTCACACCCGCAGAAAGACTGTCCGCTACCGGCGCCTCGTCCAGAGACCCTAACAAGCGACTTGGAACCAGACACCCGCTGCCCAAGTCCTCATACACGGGAATCCCGGTTTTCTTACTCAGCGCAACCATTTCTTCCAATGTGGGTCTCTCGGTAAATCCGACAATGCGGAAGTTGCTGGGGTGAACGCGCAGCAGCAGCTTGGTATTTTCATTGATCGCCGCTTCATAATCGCTGATGCGCGTGCGATTCGTGGTGCCTACTTCGCGAAGCACGGCGCCGCTCTTGCGCATGATGTCGGGAATACGAAACGAGCCGCCGATCTCGATCAACTCGCCGCGCGAGACAACCACTTCGCCGCCTTCCGCCAACGTGTTCAAAGTGATGAGGACCGCAGCCGCGTTGTTGTTGACCGCGATCCCAGGCGCACCGAGCAGATCCTGCAAATGCCTGGATACGTGGACATCACGCTCTCCCCGGCGGCCCCCTGCTATATCAAACTCCAGGTTCGAATATTGGGTGGCGATTTCGATCAGGTGATCCAGCGACTCTCGCGCAAGAGGCGCGCGCCCCAGGTTCGTGTGAAGAATGACGCCAGTCGCATTGATGACAGGCCGCAATGAGAACGCAAGTTCGCGTTCCACTGCCGCGCCCACCGAGAGGTTAATATGCGCGTCCAACTCTCCACTGGGGATATCTGCGCGCTGAATCTGGTCGCGCAAAGCTGCCAGGACCTGTCGTACCCGGTCCGCGACAAACTTTCTGCCTACCTTGGCAGCCAGCGCCCGAATTGCCGGCCGATTGAGGGTCTCCTCTACTGACGGGATTTGCCTCAGTGGGTTTGCGGCAGCCGGCGGAGATTGCGAACGGCCGCTATCGTTTCCCGTTCTGTGCGTGGCAGGCTTCGTCTTCCGTTCAGTCACTTTCGCTCTGCTGATCGTAGTCCCCTGTAAGGTCGGCAATCACTCAGCTTCCGGGGAATGTAAGCTGATGCCGCGTTCGGAACTGACAAACAGGTAAGGATAACATACCCGGCTGGTATTCTCGGGTTGGCCACTGGGCGCGAGCGCGCGGTCAGTCGTGTACCTTTCGAAACACTTTCCACGCGATCAGGCGCCATTTATTATCCGTCAGTTCAGGATGCGGCATCTGCAGTTTTTCTTCCTCCCGCGCTGTCCCGAACCATGAGCATGCCTACGAGCCAAAAGCGGTTTAGATACACGTGCGCATCGGCGCTGTTCGCACTGGTGCTGCCATGCGCCCTCGCTCAAGCTGCTGCGCCAGTCGGCCTGCTGTCGAAGGTCTCCGGGACTGTTCAGATCGTCCGCGCCGGCGAAAAAAGCACTCATCTCGCTCGAACAGCAGACCTGATCCTGCCGGGCGATCGCATTATTGTCGCTACGAATTCGGAAGCTTCCTTTTTGTTCTGCCCCGAAGCAGTATCTGCCAGGATTCTAGAGGAGAGCGAAATAGAGTTCGATTCGCCGCTCGAGGTGCACAAGGGAAAGGTGACGGACGAGCGCAAAGTGGGCTCCTGCCAATTGCCGGACAATCTATCTGCTACCAGCGAAATGCCATTCGGCATGTTACGTCTCCGCCCATCAAACCTCGTGCTCGTTTCACCCTTTCGAACCAGCATCGCGACTCCGCGCCCGCACTTCCGATGGGAACCGCTGGACCGTGCCAGTGGCTACCTGATCGATTTGCTGGACCACGAGCAGCGCGTTCTGTGGAGTGACACTGTTAACACAAATCACGCTGTATACTCGGCCAGTGCGCCTGCGCTCCAGTGGGGGCAGAAGTATTGGTGGCGCATCACCGCAAGCGATGGCCAACGGATTCTGTCGGAGGCGAGTGCGTCCTTCCAGCTCCTGCCGCAAGAACAAGCCGAAAGGGTGCGCTGGTCGGAGGAGAGCCTGCGCCGCATGATCACGGAGCATCCTGGCGATAACGCGGCGCTGTTCTTAATTGCGTTTCTGTACGAACAAAACGGACTATTTGACCAGGCCGTGCTGGCTTACGCCGAACTGGCGCACCGCATCGGGCCGCAGAATTGGGTCGAAGCTCGCCTGGTTAACCTTATGAATAACCTCGGCTGGGAAAAGCTCTACACCGATTTAATTCAATAGGATGTAGCGGGGCTCCGCGCGCCGCCCTACGCCTGGGCGTGGAGGCGGGTCGGCAGTTCTTCACCTTAGGTAGTGGTGCTTTAGTGTGCAGATGGGTTTGAATCTGTTCTTTGGGAGAAGGAGGGGTTCCGTCTTATTCGGTCTTTGGGGACTGCTTGGAAAGATGCTCCTCGATCTTAAATAAATTTCTGGATAACAACTCTGTCATGGCCTTGGCTTGCTGGTGCGTAAGCACAAGCCCAACGACCGGCTTTAGTTCTTTGCCAAATTGATCCCCAAATGCAATTCGAACATCAACGTTCCCAATGCCCATCGAGATCCGATTTGCATACAGATAATTCGAGTTGGTGAGCAAGAACTCAACCGCTGGGTCTATTTCTTTGTTTTCCGGTTGGTCGGGTTTTTGTTCTTTTTGGGTTTCTTTCGGCGGTGTTTCCTTAGGCATTGCAACTCCAATCTTCTCTTATCTCGTTCCAGTTGTTCCGGGCCGTACTAGCTATCCGGCTTTTTCCCAGAGCAGCGTCTGCACTCGTTCACTTGTTGAAACGACATTACTCCCATGGTCAGACAAAATCGCATCCGCAGTCCATTCGTCGGAATAGGGGAGTCCAACCGCGATCAGCCGCGTGTTCTGTTCGGCTTCTTGTGCAAAAGCTGGGTCATGCTCGAAATCCGGCCGCTGTAGCGATGTGCGGCTGAAATGTTCGGCCTCATCCAGCAACGTTCCAAACGTCTCAAAAGTGATTCGCAGTCGCATGCCCAGCGCGCGCGCGAGCTTCCGTAGAGTTTCTGTCTTCCACGCTGAATAATTGACATTTTCTAGCCGAGATATGCCAGCCTGTTTCGTTCCGATCTTCTCTGCTAGGTCCTGCTGCGTCATGTTATTCCGTTGTTCACGCAGTACCCTGATTTGAGTGGCGATACTTGTATTCAGGAAATCTTCTGCGTATGCGTAGCGGTAATCCTCATCCTGGAATTCTTCCTTAAGGTTGTTGCGGTATTCGTTCATGTTTCACTCTCCGCGAGCGATCATTAAGTACTATTTGGCGGTTTTGCGTTTGTCTCTGCTTTTTCTTTCGCCCCTGATGGCAGTTTCCCGCCTGTCTCGACTGCACCGAGAACTAGCGTATATTCCCTTTCAACGTCAACGGGACCGCGGCATAGCATGGGTCGCAACTGCACATCAGCCTTTATCACCAGTTTGTAGATGCTTTTGTAAACAGGACCAGCAAGAAATTTCGTTTGGATCGCGAGTTCAAAGTCTATCTGTGCGAGGCGGTCCAGCTTCTGATTTAAACGCCGCACGGGAACGCTTCGTGAGCCTATCGTCCTCTACCCAACGAAGGATCATATTCTCCCCTCGCTCGGAAAGGAAATCCCATAGCAGATACGATGATATAGCAGGAAACGGTATAACGCAAGCGTTATTATTTTTATTCTTCGGGATTGACCAAGACATAACTCGCGTGTTATGTTAGAAGAATCATGTTAAAAACAAAAGGCCAACTAGCCCAGTCCGAAAGAACTGAACTGTTGGCCTTTGATTCTGTGGCGAGTTGCCAGAGTGGCTTAATGCGCCGGACTGTAAATCTGCGTAGGGTGTGTCAGCACCTTCGCGGGTTCGAATCCCGCACTCGCCGCCAGTCTTATAACTTCGCCCCGTTAGTAGTTGGAGCTACCAGCAGGGCCATCCTCAAGCCGAAGCCAGAGGACAGGGTTGTTACGCCCGCTGTCATTTTGGCTCTCAGGCTCGAAGAAAGTCAAGCGCCAAATGACATGCCACAATTGCGAAGTTCAAACCGTGAAAGCTGGGAAGTACGGCAAGAAACGGATTCAGCGTTACTTGTGCAAGCAGTGTGGGAAGTTTTACAGCGAGCCGCAGAACAAGCCGCTCGACTCGCGGTTGCCAATGGAGAAAGTAACCATGATTCTCCATTGCCTTGTTGAAGGAAACAGCGTGAGGGGCACAGCGCGGCTCTGCGATGTAGAGAAGCGAACCGTGCTGAATCTGTTAAAGGCCGCTGGCGATCACTGCGAACGGCTACTCGAAAAGCGAATCTGCAATGTATCAGTGAACGATGTACAACTAGACGAAACGTGGAGCTACGTGTTCAAAAAAGAGGGGCACAAATGGATGTATGAAATGGACAATGAGCGGATCGGAGATGCTTACACGTTCATTGGCATTGAACGCGACTCAAAACTGATCGTAGCGTGGCACCTTGGCAAGAGGACATCCGAGAGCACAAACGTGTTCATTGAGAAACTACGCAAGGCGACGGGCAATAACAGATTCCAAATCTCCACCGATGGATTCCCCGCCTATCCTCCTGCCATTGAGAACACATTTGGCGCAGATGTGGACAACGGGCAAATCGTCAAAACCTATGGGAAGCCTGAAGAGGGACGGGCGGAGCGATATTCTCCGGGAGAGGTTATAAATGCTATTCCAACTCGCGTATTTGGAGATCCCGATATGTTCTGTTCGGCTTCTTGTGCAAAAGCTGGGTCATGCTCGAAATCCGGCCGCTGTAGCGATGTGCGGCTGACTTCACCTTTCCTGCATTGACACGCGGGACTCTCGTTGTAAAATACTAAGGTTTGGCGGATTTCTGTTCGTGATCAAATTGTGCGTACGCTGGACCGTCAGGTCCCAGCGGAATCGCTTTCTTCTTTGGTCCCTACCTTATGAGGAGGACAATGATGGCCAACTATGCACACCCGGAAGTGCTCGTCGGCACGGATTGGGTTGCCGAGCATCTGAACGATCCCAATATTCGCATCGTCGAAGTCGATGTAGATAACAAAGCTTATGACGAGGGGCATGTTCCTGGCGCTCTGGCATGGCCGTGGAATACACAGCTATGCGACACCGTTCGTCGCGACATTCTTTCCCAGAAACAATTCGAGGAACTGATGGCCAGTTCCGGAATTTCCAATGACACCACCGTGGTCATCTACGGTGACAACAACAACTGGTTCGCTGCGTGGGCGTTCTGGCAGATGAAGATCTATGGGCACAAGGACGTCAGGATTATGAACGGCGGGCGCAAGAAGTGGGTGGCTGAGGGCCGCGATTTGAGCATGGAAACACCCAAACCATCCCGGACGGCTTACAAAGCCTCGGCGCCGGACAACTCTCTGCGGGCTTTCCTGCCGCAGGTTCAAACCGCCGCCGAACGCGAATCGGCCGACTTGGTTGACGTGCGCAGCCCGCAGGAGTACACGGGCGAGATTCTGGCGCCTCCGGGACTTCCCGAGACTTGCCAGCGCGGCGGACACATTCCCGGTGCGCGCAGTATTCCGTGGGGCAAAGCGGTCAACGACGACGGCACGTTCAAATCGTTTGAGGATTTGAAGAATCTCTACGGGTCCGAAGGCGTGACGGGCTCCAGGCCGGTCATCGCTTACTGCCGCATCGGCGAGCGGTCCAGTCACACATGGTTTGTTCTGAAGTATCTGCTGGGCTTTAAAGATGTGGCGAATTACGACGGTTCCTGGACAGAGTGGGGAAACCTGGTGGGCGCGCCGGTTGAACGAGGCGCTGCCGCTGCAAAGGCCAGTTATCCAAGGGCGAGCTAGATAAGCAATATGACTTCACAAGAATACAAAGAAACCAAATTGGAGCTCGAAGGGTGGCCGGTCAACGTTACATCGTACAAGCTCGGCGACCGGTTCTATTGCAAGGTAGACAACGTTTCGCCAGGCGCTTGGTTAGCACGAACAACCGGCGCCACGCGCGAAGAGGCGGAGCAAGCCGCGCTGGAACGTGCTAGACAGATGCTCGGGCGTACGCGGCGGCAAGCGGTCTAATAACAGGAATCGCGGTCAGGACTGCTCTACCAAGCCGTGATGCAGAGCGGCCATGGCAAGCTCGAGGCGGCTTGAAACGCCCAATTTGTCAAAGATGTTCGTCAGGTGGTGCTTCACCGTGTCTTCGCTGAGCGAGTAGCGGTTGGCAATTTCGCGGTTGGAGCAGCCTTCGACAACTGTCGCCACAATTTCGCGTTCGCGCGCTGTCAGCCCGAAGGGGTGCTGGGTTGCGGGTTGATATTTGCGGCCCGGGCTGACGTTTTGGAAGGCCTGCCAGAGATCGGGCACGGGCTCCTGTCCCAGCCAGAACTGGCCTGCGCCGACCGCCCGGATACATTTCAGCAGCACCTCCGCCGCCGATTCCTTCAATACTACTCCACGAGCTCCGAGCTTCAAACATTCCAGAATCTGCTTCTTGTCAATGCTGGCAGTCAGCACAATGACCTTCAGGCGGTCGTCGAGCGGGGCTAACGTGCGGAGCACATCCATTCCTTTTACGCGTGGCATGTTCAAGTCCAGCAACAACACATCCGCTTCCACGTTCTTGAGCAGATCGATGGTCTGTTGCCCGTCGGCGGCTTCGCCTACCACCTGCATGTCGGATTCCGATTGAAACACCATCCGAAGACCGTCACGAAACAGCGCGTGGTCGTCAGCGATCACAATACGGGTTGGAGTAACGAAGGTTTGCATGGTTAAATGGTTAATCTGTCGCAGGATGCCACGGAATCAGAATCTCCAGACGCGCCCCTTCGCCGGGTGTGGAATCCACAGAGATCTCTCCTCTCAATGAATGCACGCGCTCTTTGATCAGTACAGGACCCGAGCGGCTCTGTCGCAACTCTGAGTCGGAGAGGTGCCCCCTGAACGGGAATCCCTGGCCATCGTCGGCAATGACCATCTTGCAGTAGCCGTTCTGGGAGTTGAACGCAACGCTGACGTTACTCGCCCGACTATGCCGTCGCACGTTCACCAACGCTTCTTGGACAATGCGAATAGCTTCGCGGCAGACACGTGGACGTAGAGTGACCTGTTGCAAATCGCACGAAAACTGCGCCTTGATGCCGGTCTCGCGCTGGAACTTATCGACGAGGTCTTCCACGTACTCGAGGAACTTCCCCGGACGAATCTCAATCGGCTTCATCTGCTCCATCAGTTCGCGGAGCGTCACGCATTCCTGCCGCAGAATCTCCTCAATTCTCGATAATTCCTCCACGACGGTAGACGGCAAATCATGGCTGCGGCGCCTCAGTAAGTCAAGTCTGATAACGGAGGCGGTGACCGATTGAATTACTCCGTCGTGAATCTCGCGGGCCACCCGCGCCCGTTCCAAAACGCTGGCGCGAGATCGCAGGCGGCGCAGAATATATACGTTGTATACAGCCGGAATGGTCCGCCGTAATAGCATTTCCGCGAACTGAAGCTCTTCCTTGCGCGACCAGCCCAGGCGTGGATCTAGCAAAAAGAGGCGGCCCAACCATTCCCCACGAAATTGAAAAGACACTTGCAACAGAGCGCGAGAAAACGGATGCGCTTGCAAGAAACTGTCGGGCAGTTGCAACGACGAAGTGGATTGCGTGCCAGACTCTGATCTCAAGGTGAGCAAATTGTAGTCTCTGTTGCGGCGCTTGGCGTGCCATGTCGACGGGGGTGACTCGAAAAAATACGTACCCTCAGCGGCCGGACCGGGCTCAGAGTAGAGAAGCGTAACTACCCCAGTATGGCTGGATTCTGCTTCCCACAGAAATATATCCCCGTTGCCGGTTGACTGCAGAACCAGCAGAGATGAACGGGCGTCGAAGATTCCGAGAAACTCCTCAAGCACCGCTTGGATTGAGTCGCGCAGGCCCGATTCGATCCGTGGTTTCGCCATGATACGGGCCACAGTGGAAGCCTCGGCTCGAAGCTCTTTTTCCTTCTCGGCCAGATATCCAATCAGGAATCCTAGACCGAGCAGGTTCGCGATTCGAATGAAGAATCGGTTCATCTCGAACGTGCCTTCGACTAATCGCGGTCCTGGAGTGCTCTCCAGCAGAAACATTTGGGCCACCAGAACGAGAACGCAGATAACAGCCGTGCCAATCGTCTCATACAAACCCCAACGATAAGCAGCCGCCATTAGCACAAAGATGAACATCAGAAAGAATGGGCTGCTGGGCCCTTGCGAAAACAACGTCAGGAATGCGGGCCAGAGGATATCCCCGGCGTTGAGAGCCCAGGAAATCTGCGGCTTAAACCACCTACCGCCGTGGAGGGCTAGGAGTATCGCTAAACTGTAGATTATGTACACAAGTACAGAGATGTGAATCAGACCCGAGTAGCGTGCCGGGTCAGTAGAATCGAAGGAAATCGCGAACATGCTCACGAGGGCTAGCGTTAAACGCGCCGTAGCTATGACACGCTCAGCCCGGAGCATTTCACCCGTAGGTGCCGGTACTCTAAGCCTCGTGAGAAAACGTTTTGGCCAGTGATACAAAGCGCCCAAGTGTTACCCCTTTTAATACGGGCAGTATACTGCCACGGCATCGAACTGGTAAAGCGAGCAGATGCAGCAGTTCGCGTCATGTGACGGATCACTCAAACCGGGTGTAATACTTTTTCCGCCTGCCCCGCCGCCGCGGGAAACCTTTGCAGGTGTAAACTGCATCTAGTTCTGTAAGAGCAGTTCAGACCGGCGGAACGCTCACCGCGCACCAGCTCATGGCTTTTCTTCCATGGTATAATTTGGTAGCGCCGTAAAGGGTAGGCCTTGGCAACCAAGTCAGAGAGGAATCGGAGGAAGTTAAGATGAACAGGAGAGATTTTCTCCGCATAGTGAAGGAGCGTAAGGGTGTCTCTACACTCGCTATCTTGTTCACGCTCGTACTAGGAATCTTGATCGGTACGTTGATTTCGCGAGGAGTTAGAGCGGCCCAGAAGCAGCTTAAAGTTTCCGAAGCGCAGGAGCTCGATCTGCCGGCCCCCGCGCAGCTTTCCTCCGCATTCAGCAAGATCACTAAAGATATTGCGCCCGCTGTGGTGAACATCAACACCGAATCCACGGTTAGGCCGCATATTCAACGGCGCGGCCCACAGCCGCAGGGTCCAGGTGGAGGCGGCCGTCAGGATCCGTTCGAGGATTTTTTCCAACGCTTTTTCGACTTCGGACCCCAGGGCCCGCAACAGGAATTCCGGCAGAGGAGCTTGGGATCGGGGGTCGTTGTGGACAAGAACGGTTACATCCTGACGAACGACCACGTGGTCAACAAAGCCGATAAGATCAAAGTCAAGATTCTGAATGACCCCAAGTTGTACGACGCCAAAGTCGTCGGTTCTGATAGAGAAACCGATCTGGCGGTCATTAAGATCGACTCCGACCGCCCGCTGACGGTCGCGAGAATGGGTAACTCCAACAGCTTGCAAGTTGGCGAGTGGGTGCTCGCTGTCGGTAGTCCGTTCGGACTGGAAGAGACCGTCACGGCAGGCATCATCAGCGCCAAAGGCCGTGACCTGGGCGGCTCTCAGTTTCAACGGTTTGTTCAGACCGACGCGGCCATTAATCCTGGCAACAGCGGTGGGCCGCTGGTGAACATGGCGGGAGAGGTGATCGGTATCAATACGGCCATCGCGACCGAGACGGGCAGCTACGCCGGCGTTGGATTCGCGCTTCCATCTACTGTGGCGATTGGCGTTTACAACCAGCTTGTTAAGACCGGCAAGGTGACGCGCGGTTCCATCGGCGTCACGTTCCAGCCCGAGCAGAGCCCGGTATTGCTGCGCAGCTTTGGCACAGATCATGGCGTCGTTATTACTGGTGTGCAGGCCGATGGTCCCGCGGCCAAAGCCGGCCTGAAGCAGGGTGACGTGATAGTCGCGCTCAACGGCACCCCAATTAAGGACGGTGACGACTTGGTTTCCAAGGTCGCCGCAACCCCCGTGGGGGAGTCGGTAACTGTGCGCTACATTCGCGACAAGAAGGAGCAGGAGACCAAGATAACCATCGGCGATCGTTCCAAAGTCTTCGCCGATCTGCTGGGTTCGAGTGAGGAATCCAGCCGCGAGGAGAAAGAAGGCACAGAGGCAAAGTTTGGAATCACCATCCAAAACATCACGCCGGAGGCTGCCAATAGGCTCGGTCTGGGCAGCGACGTAAAAGGTGTCATGGTCACCAATGTGGATAACGACAGCTTCGCGGATGAGATCGGAATTCTGCGTGGGGACGTGATTACGCAGATCAATCAGCAGCCTGTTACAAAGGTAGATGACGTGCTGAAGATTCAGCGGAGCCTTACGCCGAAGTCGGATGTAGTGTTCCTGGTACAACGGAACCAGCGCGGTCAATCCATGACCCTCTATCTGGCAGGCACTTTGCCATAACCGCAACGAGCAATCAGTGAAGAGTCATAGCAGGCCCAAATCTCAGGGCGTCACGATAGGCAAGCAAGGAGCCACGGTTCGCCGTGGCTTCTTCGCGTCCGGAGGGTGGCCGCTCGCTTCAACCGCTTTGTTGGCCTGCGCGACGATTTTGCAGCCCGGGGCCGTTGCGCAGACCACATCTAAGCCTACCAACCAGGTTTCAAAGACACGAAACAGTCCGGCAAAGAAACCCTCATCTGCAAGATCAGCGTCTCCCGCCACCAGCCGCCGCAGTACCGCGACTCAGAAAAAAAGAGTAAGCAAGCGACCATCGAAGAGACCGAAGGCAGCCGCGCCCGCCGCCAGGCAGCTACGTCCTACACCTGCCCGGTACGCCGAGATACAGACGGCGCTCGCGAAAGCTGGCTATTATGAAGGTCCGGCGAACGGCGCTTGGGACCAGAGCAGCATTCAAGCGCTGCAGCGATTTCAGGCCGATCAGGGCTTGGAGCCTACCGGGAAGATTGATTCGTGGAGTCTCATAAAGCTGGACCTCGGCCCTAAGTACGACGACCAAGCCAGCTTGACTTCGAACAAGTGAGCACGCGGGAACGGCTCCGCTCGGGACGGCATTCGCCGGAATCTGATCCGCTCCATACTGTCACACCTTGGGAGCTATATGGATCCAGAACCGTACAAGAACTTTATTAATGGTGAGTGGGTGGAGGGCCGGTCTGGTGACGTTTTGGAAGACCGCAACCCGGCCGATACGCGGGAATTGATCGGCATCTTCCAGCGCTCCGGCGCGCGCGATGTGGAGGATGCTGTCGCCGCCGCCGAGTGTGCCTATCGGTCCTGGCGTTTGACGCCCGCACCACGGCGCGCAGAAATTTTGTTCCGCGCCGCGCGCATGTTACAAGATCGCAAGGAAGAGCTTGCGCGCGACATGACTCGCGAGATGGGCAAGGTATTGCTCGAGAGCCGCGGCGATGTTCAGGAAGCCATTGACATGGCCTACTACATGGCTGGCGAAGGACGCCGGTTGTACGGCCAGACCACTCCATCCGAGCTTCCCAACAAATTCGCCATGAGCGTCCGCATGCCTGTGGGCGTCTGCGGACTCATTACACCGTGGAATTTCCCGATGGCGATTCCGTCCTGGAAGATTCTCCCCGCGCTGGTCTGCGGCAACACCGTCGTGATTAAGCCCGCCGAGGACACCCCGCTGTCGTGCTACCACTTTGTAAAAATTGTGTCTGAAGCGGGGCTGCCGCGAGGCGTGCTGAACCTCGTCGCAGGGACAGGACCGGACGCGGGCGAACCCTTGGTCACCCATCCGGCAGTGCGGCTGGTCTCTTTTACAGGCTCGACGGAGGTGGGGCGCCGTGTGGCCGAACTTTGCGCGCCTGTCTTCAAGCATTCCAACCTCGAGATGGGCGGCAAGAATGTTCTGATGGTGATGGAAGACGCCGATCTGGAACTCGCAGTTGACGGCGCAGTCTGGGGCGGCTTCGGCACCACTGGCCAGCGCTGCACGGCTGCGAGCCGCGTGATAGTTCAGAAGAAGTTATACAAGGAATTCGTCGAGATGCTCGTGGAACGCGCCGAAGCACTGAAGGTCGGCAATGGTCTTGATCCGAACGTGCAAGTGGGGCCACTGATCAACCGCGATCAGCTCAACAGAGTACAGCAATATGTGCAGATCGGAATCAATGAAGGAGCGCGCCTGATGTGCGGAGGGCATGCCATCGATCACGGCCAGTACGCCTGCGGCTTCTTCCATGAGGCTACCGTCTTTTCAGAGGTCTCACCCAAAATGAGAATTGCGCGGGAGGAGATATTCGGTCCAGTGGTCTCAGTGATTCCCTGCGACGATCTGGAATCGGCGATTGAGATCGGCAATGGCGTGCGTTACGGCCTGTCGGCGGCCATCTATACGCGTGATGTTAACAAAGCGTTCACAGCTATGCGCGACATGTACACTGGAATTTTCTATGTGAACGCATCAACAATCGGCGCGGAGATTCACCTTCCCTTTGGCGGGACTAAAGACACAGGTAACGGCCATCGTGAAGCGGGCACTGCGGCGCTGGATGTGTTCTCCGAGTGGAAATCCATTTACGTGGATTACAGCGGACGCTTGCAGCGCGCACAGATTGACACCTTCAGCCCGTAGTCGGTTCCGGGCCGCAGTAACGGCCACGCAAGAGCAAGCATGTTAGAGACGCTTGACGAGGGTGTGCCGACATTGACCATCTACGATTTCGTATTAGTATGGGAGCGTAGTCGCGAAGCGTGCTGACGGGACTTCAAAAAAATGGCTAACCAACTATTTCGAACCAAGTCACTCGAAGTGCTCCTGGAAGAGATGAAAGGTGAGCAGCGCCTACGCCGGGTGCTGGGGCCGGTCGCGCTCACCAGCTTGGGAATCGGCTGCATCATCGGCACCGGCATATTTGTTCTGACTGGAGTGGCGGCGCACGACAAGGCTGGACCTGCGCTGATGCTCAGCTTCGTCGTATCCGGCGCGGCTTGCATCTTCGCCGCGCTCTGCTACGCCGAGTTCGCCTCCATGGTGCCGGTGGCCGGAAGCGCGTACACCTACGCGTACGCCACCATGGGCGAGCTGATGGCGTGGATCATCGGCTGGGACCTGGTGCTGGAGTATGCCGTCGCGTCGGCGACTGTGGCGCACGGCTGGTCGGCGTATTTCCGCGATTTTATCGGCCTCATGGGCATCCAGTTTCCGGCGCAATGGGCCGGCGGGCCGTTTGATATAACCCACGACAAAGGTTTTTTCTGGACCGGGCAATACTTCGATGTTCCGGCCGTGATCATCGCGGCGATCATAACCGTTGTCCTGGTGATCGGCATCAAGGAGAGCGCCGGGTTCAACGCCGGGATGGTCATTGTCAAGGTTCTCATCGTCCTTTTCGTAATCGTTGTCGGAGCGTTCTACGTGAATCCGGAAAACTGGCGTCCGTTCGCGCCGTTTGGCTATGGAGGACTGTTTGCCAGCGGCGAGCCGCGTGGCATGCTCGCTGGAGCCGCCGTAGTGTTCTTCGCCTATATTGGCTTTGATTCCGTTTCGACCCACGCAGAAGAGGCGCGCAACCCGCAGCGCGATGTGCCCATCGGCATTCTGGTCTCGTTAGCCATTTGCACTTTGCTTTACATCGCGGTCGCGGCGGTGGTCACCGGGATGATCCCCTACGACATGATCGACATCCATTCGCCGGTGTCGAACGCCTTTATTCAGAAGGGCGTCACGTACGCGGGGATACTCGTATCAGTCGGCGCAATCGTAGGTATCACGTCGGTGCTACTCGTCCTGATGCTGTCGCAGCCGCGCGTGATGTTGGCGATGGCGCGCGATGGCCTGCTCCCCCGAAGCTTCTTCGGCGCGGTGCATGACAAATTTCGGACGCCTTGGAAATCGACGATTCTGACGGGCGTTTTCGTCGCTTTCGCGGGAGCGCTGGTTCCTCTGCACATCCTGGCGGACCTGGTGAATATCGGAACGCTGTTGGCATTCGTGCTGGTATGTGCGTCGGTGCTGATCATGCGCAAGACACATCCAAAAGCCGAGCGTCCCTTTAAAGTACCACTGGTCCCTCTGGTACCGATTCTGGGAATCGTTTTCTGCCTGGTGTTGATGGGGTCGCTCGGATGGGAAAACTGGATGCGGCTGGGCGTCTGGCTCGCGATCGGTTTAATCATTTACTTGTTGTACGGCCGCGGCCACAGCCTGATGAATACCATACGCGAGGAGAAGACAGCGCTATACGACCGCCAGCCTTCGACATATGACAAGCTGTAGCGGTAGCCACGACGGCTGATTTTCCCGTCCTCCGGTGGAGTCGAAATAAAGAATGCACGCCGCTCCTGTAATGATTTTAGTCCTGTGCGCGCTGGCGCTGGGATATCGCTATTACAGCGCCTTTCTCGCCGCCAAAGTCGCCGTCCTCGACGACAGCCGCGAGACTCCCGCACACCGCCTCTATGACGGGCAGAACTACCATCCCACATCGAAGTGGGTTCTCTTCGGCCATCATTTCGCGGCGATCTCCGGAGCCGGGCCTCTGGTCGGTCCGGTGCTCGCCGCACAGTTCGGGTACTTGCCCGGACTTCTGTGGCTGGTGATTGGCGTGGTGATTGCCGGCGCGGTTCAGGACTTCCTGGTGCTGGCGGCTTCCACGCGCCGCAACGGCCGCTCCCTTGCTGAAATCGCGCGCGAAGAAATCGGCTCGCTGGCGGGTGGCACTGCTATAGCAGCGATTTTGTTCATCATCATGGTGGCTCTTGCCGGATTGGGATTGGTGGTGGTGAAGGCGCTCGGCGGGGAGCACTTCGTCCGTCCCGATGGAACGGTCCTGCAGATCGCGGGCAGTTCCTGGGGAACCTTTACGATATTTTGCACCATCCCCATCGCCCTGTTTGTCGGGCTCTACATGTACCGTTTCCGCAAAGGCCGCGTAGTCGAGGCCTCACTGATCGGGGCCGCGCTTGTTTTCATTGCGACCTGGCTGGGCAGTTTTGTTCCCGGCTCGCCGCTGGGGGGGCTGTTTGAATTGAGCCAGCGCGAGGTCACCTTCGCGATCATGGGCTACGGCTTTCTGGCTTCTGTTCTCCCGGTGTGGGTGCTGCTCTGCCCGCGCGATTATCTCAGCAGTTTTCTGAAGATCGGGACAGTGGTCGCACTCGTGATAGGTGTGCTGCTTGTCAACCCGCAGATGCAAATGCCGGCGGTGACCGAGTTTGCCTCCGGTGGCGGTCCGGTGATTCCCGGCAAGGTGTTCCCATTCGTTTTCATCACGATCATGTGCGGCGCGATCTCGGGATTTCATGCGCTGGTCTCAAGCGGGACGACGCCTAAGATGATTTCGAAGGAGTCGCACGCAAGGACCATCGGATACGGCGCCATGCTCATCGAAGGCCTCGTGGGCGTGGTCGCGCTGATCGCGGCGGCAAGCCTTGCGCCGGGCGACTACTTCGCCATCAATACAGATTTGAAGACAGCGCCTCAGTACGAACAGAAGCTGGCGGGCATGGGTTACGTTCCCTCTGAATTGCAGCGTTATGAACAGGAGACGAAAGAACAGTTGCAGGGCCGTGCCGGCGGCGCTGTGTCGCTGGCGGTGGGAATCGCGCAGATCTTTTCGGGCCTGCCTTGGTTCGGACGCCTGATCAGCTTCTGGTATCACTTCGCGATCATGTTCGAGGCGCTGTTCATCCTGACCACCATTGACACCGGCACTCGCATCGCACGGTTCCTGTTGCAGGAGGTCGGAGGAAAGGTGTGGCCGAAGTTCGGCCAGCAAGACTGGCTGCCAAGTACGGTGATCTCGTCGGCTCTCGTCGTCGCCTGCTGGGGATACTTCATCCTGACCGGCAACATCGACACCATCTGGCCCATGTTCGGTATCGCTAACCAACTGCTTGCCGTGGTGGCGCTGGCCGTGGCGGGAACCGTGATGGTCAACGCCGGCCGCGCGCGATATCTCTGGGTCGTCATTATTCCGATGGCCTTTGTTACGCTGACGACGGCCAGCGCGGGGGTGCAGTTGATTGGCCGGTTCCTGGCCCTGGGAAGGTCGCCACTGCCCTCCGAGTCGTTCAAAGGCTACCTGAACGTATTCCTGATCGTCGCGATGATGCTCTGCGTGCTGATCATCCTCGTTGAAGCTGTACGCAAGTGGATCGGTCCAGCCATGCGCACCCCTACCCCGCTGCCCACCGGAAAAGCCGCGGAAGCGTGAACAGTCTGCGCTTCTATAAGCGTTTTCAGTATTGCTGTAGACCGAGACGGATTCGTAAGGGCACGGCTTCAGCCGTGCCGCAACTGCGCAGATTAGCGGAGCCTTTAGGCTCTGAGGTTCAATCCCTCAGCGGCTGAAGCCGTACCGCTTGATGCCCGTTTTTCGGCATGACTGAAGTCATGCCCTTACCGGTCTACACCAATTGTGAAAATGCACTAATCTTCCTCTGGTTCCGTCTGTGAGATCAGGTAATTTTGGATTCCGGTGTCCTGGATGATTTGCAACTGCGCTTCCAGGAAATCGATGTGTTTCTCCTCGTCTTTGAGGAAGTCGGCGAATAGTTCTCGCGAGGTGTTGTCGCCTTCTTCCATGCAGATCTTAACGGCAGCGTTGTACTGGGCAAAGGCTTCATGTTCCAGCGCCAGGTCGGCTTCCAATTGCTCCTTTACGTTCGCGCCTGGTTTAATATTGACGCCCATTCCTAGATTCGGGGTTCCGTCCAGAAACAGGATTCGCTCGATGACTTTTTCAGCATGCTTCATTTCGTCGATGGACTGTTTCTTGATGAATTCGCCAATGCGCTTATAGCCCCAGTTCTCGCACATTTCGGCGTGGAGGAAGTACTGGTTAATGGCCTGCAGCTCAGATCGTAGCGCTAGGTTCAACGTAGCGATGACTTTGTCTTTTCCGCGCATATCCCTCCTTTTGATTCCTGGTGTTTTCCTGGACCGAGTATCCTGAAACCAAGATAAACCAAATCTGTATGTTTTGGGAATACAGCCGCCGAGATATAACGCCGCACGCGAACTCCCTGCCTTGCGCCTTATAATGGTAAATTGCTTCCAACGCTGGTTCTCGGCCACTGATGCCACCGGGCGTGTGCAGTTAAGAGGGTACTGTAATGAAAGGCGCAGGGACTGTTGACTCCCGTTTCGCGAGCTTGGTTTTTCTTATTGCTATCGTGATCTCTTATTCGGCTTCGCTGTCGGCGCGTCAATCTGGAATCTCGATTCAAGGAATCGTGCGCGACCGCGCAGGGGCCGCGGTGGCGGGCGCGAATGTCGTCGTTACAGCGGAGGGTGGCGGCACGCGCCGGACTGTAAGGACGGATGGTCAAGGCCATTTCGAGCTGAGCGGATTGGTCTCGGGTAAATACTTTGTGGAGATATCGCGCGCTGGTTTCATTGCACAGACCCACCGCGAGATCGCCGTCGGAGGCGAAACGCTGACTTTAGATTTCGTGCTCGAGAAAGCTTCCGGGGAGAACCAATCGTCGCGCGTGAGTGAAATGCAGCTAGTCGGGTTGCCACTCAACGGCCGCAGTTACGACCAGCTTGCAACGTTGCAGGCGGGGGTCGCCGATACATCCGCTCAGGATTCTTCGCGCGGTGTTGGCGGGGGCAGCCTCACAGTCGCCGGAAGCCGTCCCACGTCGAACAATTTCCTGCTGGACGGGACCAACATCATGGATTCAGCCAACCTGGTTCCCCGCAGCGCCAGTGGAGTGCAACTTGGCTCGGAAACTGTCCTTCAGGTACAGGTATTCAGCGGCGCTTACGGAGCCGAGTACGGCAGAGGCAGCGGCGGCACCTTGAATTCCATTACACGCTCCGGAACGAATAATCTGCATGGAACTTTGTTTGAGTATTTTCGTAACAGCAAATTGGATGCGCGCAATTTTTTCGATCCAGGTGATCCACCGCCGTTCAAGCGCAACCAGTTCGGCTTCATTCTGACGGGCCCCGTCCGAAAGGACCGCACATTCTTTTTGGGCGCGGTGGAGCTCATGCGCGACCGCCTGACATCAACAGAGACTACGTTCCTGCCCGACGCCAACGCGCACAACGGCATCATTACAGATGCTGATGGTGATGTTCGCGTGATCGGCGTCGACCCGCGTGTAAGGCCTTACCTGAACTTAATGCCAATTCCAAATCAAGGCTCCATCGGCTCCGGCTTCGGACGAAACACGGCCGCGGTTTTCTTGCCCACCAACGACTATTATTTTGCCATTCGTGTAGATCATAAGCTTACCGACCATGATAGTTTTTTCGCCCGCTACACATTTGACGACGCGACGAGTATCACTCCCGAGAATTTATACCTGTTCCGTTCAATTACCAATACGCGCCAGCAGTACGTGACCCTCGTCGCGAGCCATATCTTCAATCTGCATACAATCAATTCCATTCGGCTGGGATATACCAGGCCTGTGGAACTGGTGGATTCGCTCGAATTCATCCCCCAGAAGTTGTATTTTGTACCCGGCGCTGCTCATTTTGGCCAGATCAACATTCCGGGCATGACCCCGTTTGGGCCGGAATACACGAACCCCGATGGCAAGAAGCACAACAGTTTCCAATTCGCCGACGATTTAGTGCTGCAGCGCGGATCGCACACGCTGAAGATAGGCGGAGAACTGCATCGTTACCGTTGGGACATTTTTAACAGCAACAGCAAGGGTGGCGTGTGGTCGTTCAACAGTCTGGAAAGTTTTCTACAAGGCGGCCCGGAGAGCACGGAGTTAATCGTCGCACTACCGGGATCGGACAATCACAAGGGATGGCGCCAGCTCTTGGGCGGAGTTTACGTTCAAGACGGATACAGGGTCAACCGCAAACTCCGCCTCGATCTCGGCTTGCGGTACGAGGCTGCCTCAATCATCCAGGAAAAGGATGGCCTCATCTGGTTTTTGCCTGATTGGGAGCACGATACGGCTATGCAGCATGGACCCATGCTGAAGAGGAATCCCAGCTTGCTGAACTTCTCACCGCGAATAGGTCTCAGCTGGTCGCCTGGGGATTCTTTGAAAAATATGCTGGTTAGTGGCGGCTTTGGCATCTATTACGATCCCATGCTGGAGCACATGGTGGACACACAGAAGAACTCCGCTCCCTATAACCAGCGCTTCATCATGCCCAACTTCGACGCATCGAACGTGTTCCCGGACGCCGTTGCCGCCACCGCCCTGGCGCCAGCCGGTAGTCAGGCCGCCGGTGTTGCTGTTCTGGATTACAACCACATGGCAAGCCCCGCGGTACTGCGTTACAACATCGGCGTGCAGCAGACCCAGAGGGAATGGAGCCTGCGTGTCTACTACGTCGGCGCGCGCGGGAATCACCTGTTTCGGGGCTACGAAGCGAATCTGTATCCATACCCGACTGAGATGCCTGGCGGCGCGCTCTATTTTCCTCCTGATTCCGGACCGCACAATCCTGCGTTTGGGTCCATCACGGTTACTGGGGCAGACGCCCAGTCTTTTTACAACGCACTGCAAATCACGGCCAACATGAACCCTAAGAGCGGATTTTCCGCGCAGGGGAACTATACCTTCAGCAAATCCGTAGATGACGCCTCCATCCCTAACGGCACGACCAGCACCGTTATCACCCGCGAATACCCGCTCAGGCGCACCAGTGATCGAGGATTGTCCGAGTTCGACATCCGGCATAGATTGTCTGCGAACTACTTTTATACATTGCCCTTCGGTCCCAGCCAGCGCTGGGCCAAGGCCGGAGCATTGGCGCAGATCTTCGGCGGATTCCGCCTGGGCAGTGTGATCTCGTATCGAACGGGCACGCCCTTTCATGCGCTGATCAACGTCCGTAGCCCGAGGTACTTATTTACGGCTAACCGTCCAAATCTCAATCCAAACAGTAAGCAACGCACCAGCGGCACCAGCGCAGGCTGCGCGGGCGCGAAGCCAGGCGAAACTTTGGGAGGACCGGACCGATTCTTTGATCCCTGCGTGTACAGCGTTCCCGTTGCCGGTTATCTAGGGAATGTCGGAAGGAACACGCTCATCGGACCGAGTGTATTCACGATGGACCTCTCGCTACAGAAACACATGGTGCTCGGCGGCGAAAGGCGCTTGGAGTTTCGCGCTGAGTTCTTCAATCTACCCAACCATCCGAATTTCGCGCTGCCACTTAAGGGATCGAGCATCGTATTCTCCGGCGCATCAGGACGGCCTAATCCCACCACCGGACAGCTTGTCCGTACGATCACTACGTCGCGCCAGATTCAATTTGCGTTGCGATTCTCTTTTTGATACCTGACGGCGCATTTGGGGAGGACTTATGCGATTCGCATTGTTGACAGCGATGGCTGCCGTTCTCATTGCCGCGGCGATACCGCGCATGTTTGCACAAGGCAATCCTTTATACGTGCCGCTCCCGGGAGGCATTAACGCGGCGCTGTACAGGCCGGATACCAATCCCAACCCGGCTGTAGGAGTGCTGACGGTGCATCGCACTTCTAATAAACTGGCAAGTCTCGAATGCACGGAGTTGTCGAAGCGGGGCTTCGCGGTTCTTTGTCTCAACACCCGGTTCGAGAACAACGAATCCCTCGTGGACTGGGAAAAGCTGCCGCTTGATGTCAAACAAGGAATGGATTACCTGAAGAACAAGCAGAAGGTTTCTAGGATTGTTCTATTTGGGCACAGCGGCGGAGGCGCAACCATCAGCTTTTATCAAGCCGTCGCAGAAAATGGTCCTTCCTTTTGCAACGTCCCCAGCAAACTGGTGCAGTGCGACAACAGTGTGGCTGGGTTGCCTCCCGCAGACGGAATCATTCTGGTGGACGCTCACCCGGCCATCGCGGTGAATGCGCTGCGAGCCATGAACCCAGCCGTGTTCGACAAACACCGTCCTGACCTGGTGAAAAGCGATCTCGACCCGTTCAACGTTGCCAACGGTTACAACCCGAACGGCGCGTCACATTATTCCGAAGAGTTCAGGAAGCGGTTCACCGAGGCACAGGCCAAGCGGATGAGCGCATGGATCGACCGCGCACTGTTCATCCGCGATCTGATGCGTCAGGGCAAGTGGATTTATCCCGACAACGACGCGATCATTATTCCGCGCGCCGCCGACAAAGCCACAAACATCTTTGCCATGGATCCCAGCATCCTTTGCTGCACCACGAGGCCGCAGAAATTACTGAAGAACGACGGCACCATCGTGACACAGATCGTGAAGAGCGTGCGCCCTCCGGACACCAGCCGCGCCAAGCTTAACGGCAGCTATGACACCGGCGCGCGGCTCCTCACCGTAACGTCGTTCCTGAGCGCGAACGCCATCCGCGCGACCGATTCCCTCGACTACAACAAGATCGACTGGTGCTCCACCAACAATTCCGTGCCTTGCGCGCTCAAGAACATCAAGGCTCCGCTGCTGATCACCGCAATGGGTGCTCATTATTTCGTGACAGACAGCGAGTTCTTTTTCGATACAGCCAAGAGCACAGACAAAGACTTCATCACTATCGAGGGCGCTGTACACGGCTTCACCCCGTGCAACGAGTGCCAGGGCGGACCCTACAACAACTCCGCAAGGAATTTCTTCGATTATGTCGCAAAGTGGATCAACACGCGCTTCGGCGCGCGAGTTGAGAACTAATGGGTGTCCTGGTGCTCGAACCAGATATTGAAAGATGGTATGTAATAACGTGCTAGACATTAGGAGGAGAGCACTATGGACGTTTTAGAGAAGTTCAAGTCCACACAGAGGGAAATCTGGCGGGATTTCGCACCTCTCGAAGTATTCACCACCTATACCGCATTCCCATTGGTGAAACACGCACGCATTCGCGCCGAGCATAGGGTGTTGGATGTGGCGTGTGGAACAGGCGTGGTGGCGGTCACGGCCGCGCGGCTGGGCGCCCGCGTCACAGGCCTAGATCTTACGCCCGAACTGCTGGAGCGTGCTCGAGAAAACGCGCGGATTGCGGCCGTCGAAATCGAATGGCATGAGGGTGATGTCGAGAATCTCCCCTTTTCGGCGGAGAGCTTTGATGTGGTGGTGAGCCAGTTCGGCCACATCTTCGCTCCGCGACCACAGATAGCCGTCGCAGAGATGCTGCGGGTGCTGAAGCCCGGCGGCACACTCGCTTTTTCAACTTGGCCCCCGGAACTGTTCATGGGCGGCATGTTCCAGCTAGTGGCGCGTTTCCTGCCGGCGCCCCCGCCGGGCGTATCGCCTCCCTGGCAATGGGGAGACCCCAATGCGATCCGGGAGCGGCTCGGCGCGGCGGTGAAGGACCTGGTGTTTGACCGGGACCGGCTGCTCTCGCCCGCGATGAGCCCCCAGCACCATCGCGAGCAAGCTGAGCGAACCATACCGCCGGTTATGAAAATCATCCAATCGGCAGATCCTTCAACTCTAGCAGTGTTCCGCCGTGACTACGAGGAACTCGCCGCCAGATATCTCAACGAAAACGCGGTGCGACAGGATTTCCTGATGACACGCGCAACCAAGCTCTGACGGATTCAAGATTGCTTCGTCATCTCATCGAGGAATTTTGCCCCGCGAAGGAAACTTTCCCCGGAGACCTCCATTGATTGCCTGCCTCTGACATCCACGAGAACCCAATATTTCCGGGCTTCCCGCGTTAGGTACCTACCTTGCTCTGAGCTGCAGCGGAATTCGATTTGGTTCGTTCTGCTCCGAGTTCAGCCGATCGGCGGCTGAACCTGCATCAGCGTGATTCGGGACGCGCGCCCTTGTAGGTCTGTTCACTCCAGTTCGAAATTCCAGTGATCCAGTTCCTACCCAACCAGGAGATCGTGAGCAATGCATCACCCGACGTGAACTGTGATGCCGCGGAGCGGCACAAAAAGGGAGCGCCTGGCTGCACACCCCACGACATTCAACAACAACGCGAACTTTAATACACTTCATGGAGGAAATGTAAAGATGAAAAACTGCAGGTTTCTCGCTTCTCTGTTTGGACTAGTTCTGTTCGCAGGCACGGCTCTCGCCGGTAACGGCGCTCCGAGCGGCTCTCACTACAACCTCAACATCATCGGCGTGCCGAAGGACAAGACCGCCGCAATGACGAGCTCCAACATGCATGTAATTTTCGTCCCGTTGTGGGGAAACGCGAAGATTAACCTGTGCGATTCCGATGCCTGTGCGGACGGCGGTTTTCAAGTCCTTGACGGAAATGGCACGGATGGCAATGGGGCATTGTTCGCCCTTCCCAGCCCCGATCCTGATGGAAACGGCACAACCGACTACTCTGTTTTCGCGCGTGCCTTAGGACAGCCGAACAACAGCGCCGATATGACCACGTGCGCGACAGGGGCAGGCGACGATGGCGTCTTCGGTACTGCCGACGACGAACTCGTTTGTTCCGAGATCACCCTGACGCTGGACAGCACCACCCGGCCGAGCAAGTTCCAGAATGTCAGCAAATATCTGCTGTATGTCTACGCTGACGTAGACGGCGATGGCATTCTCGACCGCGTGCCTCTGTTTGGAGATTCGTTGCAGGACTTCTACTGGAACTATGACAATAACGGATTGAAGCTGGCTCAACTGCGCTTCTATCCCTGCTCCAGCACTATTCCGTCCGCGACCGATCCGACCGGCGTCACAACCGACAACTGCGGCCGCACCGGCAATTAGTTCGTGTCCCGTTGCACTACTAACATTGAAGGCCGCGGTACTGAGGCCGCGGCCGTTTCTTTCAACTCTTGAAGTAGGAAGCATGCTACGAAAAGTTTTGTCCATCGTAATCTTGTTAGCAGGTTCGCGGTTAGCGGCTCAGGATGGGCCACAACTAACAATCGCCGGGGCTGACTTCGGCTTTCCAAAGACTCCGGCAGGCGAAGTAATTGAGCATGAATACTTCATCATTAATGGAGGAAGCAAGCCTTTCCGGCTGCTGAAAGCCAACATGACTCCTCCGCTCCGCGCCGTCGCGATGCCCGCCGTTATACCACCCAATACGCCCGTGGCGGTTCGTTTCCGGCTGGATACGTCCCGAGTAGCGGGCCAGTTTGACGGCAACATCCTCCTGATTACCGACGATCCGGATCGCCCCCAAATTAATCTGACCTTTCAGGGGGAAGTCGTTCCGCTAATTGAGTTCGATCCTTTACCGGCGTTTTTCGTCTCGGCGCAGCACGGCGAGTCAAAGACTGCTTCGATTGAGATTATCAATCACCAGCCAATCCCGCTGAAAATTCGTAAAATGGAGAGCGACAGCAGCCGATTTGTAGCCAGCCTCGAAACAATCGATCCTGGGAAACGATATCGACTCAAACTGACGACACTCGCAAATGCTCCCGTGGGAAGAGTCAGTGAAACGATCAGGCTCGCCACTTCCGACCCGGCGAAACCGCTGTTGGAAATTCCGGCCAACATACTAGTCAGAGAGCGTATATACACGTTCCCCGACTTCCTGGATTTCGGCGCGCTACAACCGGAAAGGCTCGAAGGCAATCTGGAACAGCTCAGTCAAACCGCGCAGACTTTGATGGTTTATCAGGCAGGTGGGAAGGACTTCCGCATTTCAGTCCAATCAGATCTCCCGTTTCTATATCTGTATCCTGTCCGGTCCAAGCTCGGGGAACGCTACCAGATAGAAATTGCAGTCATACCGGAGAAAATGAAGGCTGGCGAATTCAGTGGCTCCATTATCATTACCACGAATGACAAGGAGTTCCCGAAACTAGTCGTTCCCGTGAAGGCAATTGTAGAGGGGAGCTGAATTCATGAGCAGTTCTTTCATTCTTTCCATCATTTTGCTTACTGTTTGGTTGCGAGGTCATACGTATGTGGTTTTTCGGGTGTTCACATAGAAAAACTGGGTTGCCGATAACGGTACCGTCAGGCGACGCTGATGCAACTGAGGATACTTACGTCGTCTGCCTGGATTGCGGGCAGCAACTTGCCTATAGCTGGGAAGAGATGAAGATTGTGAAGCGGCGGCCACAGAAAACCTCGCGGCGCGACCAGCAACCATCTACGGGTTGAAGGCGCTTTTAGCCTGCTGCGCGCGCTCAGCGTGCGAGGCTTCTGCGGAACCACAACAGCGAAAACGTGAACACGGCGCCGCCGAGCACCACGATGCCGATGATGTCCCAGGCGACGAGCGACAGCCCATTGCCCTTGAGAATCACGCCGTACCCAAAATCAATGAAGAAGCGCATCGGGGAGATGACGCTCAGCTTGCGCAGCCACGGGTTCATCGCTTCGGGCGGATTCCACGCGCCGGAAAGAAAAATCATCGGCTGCAATACCAGCAGCATGATCATCATTGCCTGCGCCAGGTTCTTCGCGACGACAGCGATAGCGATTCCCAGGCTCGACATGGCAAATACGTACAGTGCAGCCACGCTATAGAACAGCAGCAGGCTACCCCGAATCGGTACGTGGAAGGCAGGTCTCAGGATCAGCAGAAAACTCAAGCCGGAGAGCGCCAGTGTTGTGATGAGAGTTGGAATGATCTTGGCTAGAAAGATTTCAAACGCGTGAGCTGGACTCACCAGCAGTTGATCGAGCGTGTCGTTTTCCTTTTCTCGTACCAAACCTGCGGACGTCAGCAGCAGCGAAACCATCGCGAGCATGTTCATCAATTCCAACACACTGCTGAACCACGCGCTGGACATATTCGGGTTGAACCTGACTCGCAGCCGTTCTTCCACGATCGGCGCCGATCCGCTGCGCATCGAGAACCCGCCACGCTCCTCGAGCACCGTGACGGAATATTGCGCCGAGATTTGGGCCACGTATGCGACTGCTACGGTCGCGAGCAAAGACAGCGCGCCGTCCGTGATCACTTGTATCTGAGCCTGACCGCGCCCGTGCACGCGGCGCTGGAAGTCCGGAGGAATCACCACCACGATCGCAGCCTTCCCCGCGTCCATCCACTCTGCGATCTGCTCGTCGCGATCGAAGTATCCCACCATCTTGAAATACGGGGGCTGCAGATGACTCAAGAATTCGCGGCTCGCCGGGCTGCGGCTGAAGTCCAGCACCGCTGTGGGAACATTGATCACGTCCATGGCATTGCTGTGTCCGGCAGTGTAAATCGCAACTGTGAAGGCCCAGATCAGGATGGCCACGAGGATGCGATCCCTCAGTATCTGCGCGAACTCTTTGCGGACTAATCCGAATAATCGCCGCAGCATCTCAGCCCACCTTTTTCCGCAAGGCCAATGAAGCGATTACGTACACGACGGCTGCGTATATCATGAGGAGCACAAAGTCGAAAAAGTAATACGAGAATGGCAGCCCTTTCAGGAAAATTCCGCGGGCCATGCTCATGAAATAGGACGCCGGAATTACGCGGCTGATGATCTGCGCAGAACGGTCCATGCTGGCGATGGGTGTGAGAATCCCGGAAAACAGGATCGACGGCGTCATCAGTGTGATGAAGGTCAGGAACATTGCCGCCACCTGCGTCTTGCAGAGAACCGAGATAACCAGCCCCAGGCCGATGCAGCAGGTGATGAACAGTGCGGCGCCTAGCGTCAGGACGAAAAAGTTTCCTACGAACCTGACGCCGAAAGCCGTCACCGCGAGCGTGAAGAGCAGAAAATAATCTACCAGCGCCACGCCGATGTACGGTACCGCTTTTCCGACGATGATTTCCCAGCGGCGAACGGGCGAGCAATAAAGATTGAAGATAGTGCCGCGCTCCTTCTCGCGTACCACCACCAGTGCCGCAAGCAGGCTGGGGTAAAACATGAGGTTGATCACCAGCAGACCTGGCACGGTGGAGTTCTTCGCTTCCAACGACGGGTTGTACCAGACGCGGCCTTCCACTGAGATGGGAACAACATTCGCGCTCACGCCCCTGCGCGCCAGATACTTGGAAAGGAGTTGTTGATTGAACTGCGCGTTGACGGCAGCGATATAGCCGCTGACGATCTGCGCTCGGCTGGGGAACGATCCGTCCGCCAGAATCTGCACCGCCGCGGGCTTGCCCGCGCTCAGGTTGCGCGAGAAGTCTGGCGGGATGACCACCACGGCACGGATTTGCCCAGCTTGAATAAGCTGGTCGATTTCCGCCTCGTCATTGATGAGCCTTGTCAGGCGAAAGTACTCGGAGTTGGTGAACGAATACATGTACTCGCGGCTGAGCGTGCTGCGATCCTGATCATAGAATGCCACCGGCAGATTTTTTACATCCAGGATGAATCCGAGCCCAAGGATAATCATGATGATCAGCGGCACGGCTATGGCTAAAGCGAGATAGATGCGGTCCCGCAACACTTCACGCGTTTCTTTGCGAATAATCGCGACAATGCGGCTATGCATGCACGCGCTCCGAGTAGCGGATAAAATCGAGGAACGTCTCATCCATCGAAAGTGGCGGCGAGCTGATCTGTGTTCCAGCGATTCCGGCGTTGCTCAATAGAGAAAGCAGCTTTTGTTCATCGGTCGCCGGATCGAAGCTGCGCAGACGGATGCTGTCGCCATAAAGCACAGCGTCAGCGAAACGGGTGGTGATTACGTCAAACGCAGCGCTGAAGTCGTGCGTCCGCACGGAGAGCAGTTTCCCCGAGCGGTTCTCTGATATCTGCTTCAGCGTGCCGGGTGAATCGGCTGCGATCAGCAGTCCCTGGTTCATCAACCCGAGCCGGTCGCAGTGGTCGGCCTCATCCATGTAGTGCGTCGAGACCAGCACGGTGACACCGGATTCGCGAGAAAGCGAGTAAATCAAATCCCAAAATACGCGCCGCGCCGGAGGATCAACCCCCGAGGTTGGCTCGTCGAGAAATAACACCGGCGGTCCGTGCAGCACAGCGCACAATAGTGACAACCGCTGCCGCAACCCCGTCGGCAAGTCGCCGGCCAGCCGCGATTGGAACGGTTCCAAACCCAGCGAGGCGGTCATATCCGTCGAAGCAGCATTTTGCACGCCATAGAGATCTGCATAGAGCCGCAGATTCTGTTGCACGGTCAGATCGCGGTAGAGAGAAAACTGCTGGGACATATATCCGATCTGCGTCCACACCCGGCGTTTCTCTTTCGCGATATCAAATCCCGCGACGCGGATGGAGCCTGCGCTCGGCTCCAGCAGGCCGCACAGCATTTTGATCAACGTAGTCTTGCCGGCTCCATTGGGGCCGAGCAAACCGAAGATTTCGCCGCGCTCGACGTGCAGGTGCACCTGATCAACAGCCACAAATTCGCCGAACCGCCGCGTGACTCCGTGGCACTCGATGGGCGATTCAGCGACGATGTGACGTGCCGCCGCCACACGTAGCGTCGGTGTCCGCTGCTTAGAGGGAGCGAGAAGCTGTAAGAACACGTCTTCGAGCTTCGGCTCCTCAACCGTGAGGCTTTGAACATCCAGTCCCTCGGCGCGCAGATCGGATTCGATTCCACCGAGCGGCGCTGTCGAGCGCACGCGGATCTCCCTGCCGAAAACTTCTGTGGCGCTCACGTCATCGCGCTGTTGAAGGATCCGCAATGCAGTGGTTTGCGGCTCGGCAACGATCCTGGCGTAGTGGCCGGTAGCTTTCCTTCGAATGCTGTCGGGCGTACCTTGGTCGATCACGACTCCGGAGTGCACCAGCGCAACACGATGGCAGCGCTCCGCCTCATCCATGTACGACGTGCTGAGGAGAACCGTCACGTGACGCTGCTCGACCAGGCGGTGAATGATCTGCCAAAATTCCTGGCGTGAAATGGGATCGACACCCGTCGTTGGCTCGTCGAGCAGGATCACGTCGGGTAGATGGATGAGCGTGCAGATCAGTGCCAGCTTCTGGCGCATGCCGCCGGAGAGATTGGCGGCGCGCCGATCGACAAAGCGATCCAGCCGCGTCATTTTCAGGAAATTGGCGCGGTTCTCACGATAGATGTTCTCCGGCAGCTTTCGAAGCTCGCGAAAAAAGTCGATATTTTCAGCGACCGTGAGGCTCTCGTACAGATTCACTCCGAGCCCTTGAGGCATGTAGCCGATCCGTTCCTTCACCGCTTCCGGATTGGCAAGCACATTGATGCCGCCGACGGTCGCCGAGCCGCGATGCGCGTTGAGCACGCCCGCGAGAATTTGGATGATACTGGTCTTACCGGCGCCGTCCGGGCCAATCAGCCCAAAAATTTCTCCACGGCGGACGTCGAATGAGACGTCGCGGACCGCTTCGACCTTCTTGCTGCGGCCATAAAACCGCCAAAGGCCTGAAACGGAGATGACGGGCTGGGCGGGAGGGTTCATTTCGATTCCGGCTGGATGGCGGAATCTTTCCAGCGGATGAGGCAATCGGCGGGCATGCCCGGCTTGAGCAGCCGGTCCGGGTTTTCCAGGCCAAGCTCGACGCCAAAAACCATCTTCACGCGCTCTTCTTTCGTTTCCACGTTTTTAGGAGTGAACTCGGCTTGGTTATAGATCCGAGTAATTCGGGCCGGGAATGTCTTGCCGGGGAAAGCGTCAACCGAGATTTCTGCCGGCTGTCCAAGCTTCAGTTTGGGGATGTCCGGCTCAGGAATGTAGACCTTCAAATACAGCCGGTTCATGTCCACCATAACGAATATCGGTGAGCCGGGGCTGACCACGTCTCCAGGTTCGACCGCCCGTGACAGGATGGTACCGTCTGACGGCACGTAGATGTTGCGCTCCGCGAGATTCGCCTGAGCTTCTGCGAGCTGCGCCTGTGCCGCGCGCCGCGACTGTTCCAGCGCGTGCAGTTGCTCGATTTTCAGCTCAACATTGCCTTTGGAGGCCTGCGCCAGCGTGAGGTTCGCTTCCGCCTGCGCTAGTTCCTTCTCCGCCGCATTCACGTCGGCCTGGCTGGTTTCAAGTCGCATCGAGGCCTGATCGAGAACGCTCCTGGAGACCACCTGATCCTCATGAAGCCTAACAGCGCGTTCCTGCTCGAGTTTCGCGTTGTTCAGGACCGAGCGCGCGCGCTCCAGGCGAGCTTTGGCGCTGCTCACGGCGGCTTCGGCCGCCGCAACGGACGCCGCCGAATTCTTTGCGGTGTAAGCAGCGTCTATAGAAGCTTGCCGGATCTGAACGTCTAACGCAGCGATATTTGCTTGCAGTCCCGCAAACCGTGACTCGAGTTGATTTGCCTCCAACTCCGCCACGAGCTGCCCCTTTTTCACATCGTCACCTTCGTCCACCAGGAGTGATTTGACGCGGGCTTGGATCTCCTTGGCCGCAAGCGTGATTTCGCGTCCTTCGATCCTTCCGCTTGCCATCAGAACATCTTGCGGAGGTTTCTCAGTGAGTCCGGGAAGAACGCGGTAGTAGAAGGCGAGCGCCGCCGCTCCAATTAATACGATGATTAGTAGTGTGCGTAGCGAGGACTTCAGGCGTGAAGGGGGCTCTGGCATCCACTCAGGCGGTGCTTCGACCTGACGTCCGACGGCGGCCTCGCCATTTGTTTCAGTCGTATGGGTGCGGCCAGGCATGACGTCCCCCGGAGCGGCTGGCAGCAGGCGTCTCTTTCTGCCGCGGCAATCTAACAGTCCAACATAACACGGAAGAAGCAAGGACGCGCGGCGGGTAGCCGCACCTCAGCGGTTCGCTCGTGCTCAACTGTTTTTCGGATAGGAAATGTGGAGTTGCGTACACTATGCAAGTGGCGACTTCACGCTTCGCCGGTCATGCCGGTCGCTTCCGAACCGGTCACCTCTGAAATGATCTCCATCGCTCTCTCGACTTCAGATTCCAGAACCAGAATGTCCTGCTTGGCAAGATCGCCGGTCTTCATCGGGAAAAGACCCGGCGCCGTCTCAGCGTTGATGGTGCTTTCAATACCGTGGTTGCGCAGCAGCTCCTGGATCATGCGAGCTTCGATTTCGTCGTTCGTCGTGTACACCGGAACCACTATTTCATGGGCCGCGTCATCGCCATTGGGCATGATTGTCTCCTCCATGAAGTTCTTTCCATATCACAATCGGACACGGTGAAAACAAAAACGGCGAGAGAAGCTATTCCTCTCGCCGTATTGAAGTGGAGAGATTAGGCGGCGCGCCGAGTGCTGATATCTGGCTCCCTCGGTTCTTCGACCACGCCCACGCGGTGCACGTAAGCCATCTGCCCGCCGATCCAACCCGACACCGCGAGCATGACCAGGGGAACGACTTCCAGCACCATGGCTATCGTCCAGCGATCCGTTTGATAAGCGGCGTTATTGAGCCGCAAAAAGAATGTCACCGCATAGAGCACCACTGCGACCAAATTCAACGACAGGTGCATGGTCGCCAGTCTGCGAGCCGCCGTGCTCATGGGCACCGCTACGAAATCAACAAACCCGAAAATCGCTGCGATCAGAGCCGTGAGTATTCCGATGCCGACGCAGTACAACGCGAACTGATACCAAAACAGCTCGCCGTTATAGCTGTGCATGATGTCCCCGATCAAAGCCAGGACAAAAGCTCCAATAGGTATAGGGACCAGTGCTGGGTGTATCGGGTGATCGCCGATGGCAGCTTTGCTTCTCATAGATCCCTCCTTGACTATCCTGGACGACCCTTCGCCACTCTGCAATCCCCGCCACAGCGAAAAGGGCGACTCAAGATCTGATTCATTAGATGAAATTTGCAGCGTTGGCGGTGGCCTCTTGTAAGGCGCTGAAATCGAAGGCTCTCGCTCCTGCCCGACGGAACCCAAGAAACTTTTCAAATTTCACCCGGACCGTGCGCTGGCGACAGTAAAACCGTCGCTAAAATCCGGTATCATAGCCACAGGTATCGAGGCGTTCTGAATGCCCTTATCGTTATTTCATCCAGCCGTCGCGGAGTGGTTCTCCTCGGCGTTCGAGAGTCCCACCGAGCCGCAGCGCATGGGGTGGCCGGCGATCCAGTCTGGCCGCGACACGCTCATTGCCGCTCCCACAGGCTCCGGCAAGACACTGGCGGCATTCTTGTGGAGTATTGACTCGCTCATCCGGCAAGGCACGCTCGGAGCAATTCCCGATGAGCTGGAAGTCGTATACGTCTCGCCGCTCAAAGCTCTGAGCAACGACGTGAAGCAGAACCTCGCCATACCGCTCTCGGGCGTCGAAGCGGTGTTGCGTAACCAGGGTCTACCTGCACCGGAGATTCGTGTGTGGGTGCGAACCGGCGACACGCCCGCGTCCGAGCGACAGAAGATGACGCGCAAGCCGCCGCACATCCTGGTCACCACTCCCGAGTCGCTCTACATCCTGCTCACCGCCGAGAAGAGCCGCAAGCTATTCCGCGGCGTTCGAACCGTCATTGTGGACGAGATCCACGCTGTCGCGCGCGACAAGCGCGGCTCACACCTGGCGCTGACGCTCGAGCGGCTCGACGCTATCGCGACGCATAAGCCGGTGCGCATCGGTCTGTCGGCCACCCAAAGCCCCATTGAAGAAGTGGCGCGGTTTCTGGTTGGAACGCGTCGCATTGACTCGAACGGCCATCCGCGCTGCACGGTCGTGAACACCGGGCACGCGCGGCGGATGGATCTCGCGATAGAAGTTCCCGGCTCGCCACTCTCGGCAGTGTGCTCCAACGAGACCTGGGAGGAGATCTACGACCGCATCGCCCGCCTCATCGAAGCGGAGCGGACGACCCTCGTGTTCGTCAATACGCGGCGGCTGGCCGAGCGCGTAACACTGCACCTCAGCAAGCGGCTGGGTGAGAACAGGATCACCTCGCATCACGGCAGCATGTCGCGTCGCCATCGGCTCCAGGCCGAAATGCGATTAAAGTCGGGAGATCTGAAGGCGCTGGTCGCGACAGCATCGCTGGAACTCGGCATCGACATTGGCACGGTGGATCTGGTCTGCCAAATCGGCTCACCACGTTCGATCGCAACTCTGTTGCAGCGCGTGGGCCGCTCCGGCCACAGCGTGGGCGCAGTGCCGCGCGGGCGCGTTTTCGCGTTAAGCCGTGACGAGCTGATCGAATGCGCCGCGCTGCTGCGCGCTGTACGCCGCGGGCGGCTCGATCGTCTGCACATCCCGGAAAAGCCGCTCGATATCCTGGCGCAGCAGATCGTCGCCTCGGTGGCAGCGGAGGAGTGGAAAGAAGACGCGCTCTACGATCTGTGCCTCGGCGCATACCCTTATCGTCACCTCTCCCGGCAGGAATTCGATGAAGTCGTGCGCATGCTCGCGGAGGGCTTTTCGACGCGGCGCGGACGCAGCAGGGCGCATCTGCACTATGACGCCGTCCACAAGCGTATCCGCGCCCGCAAAGGAGCGCGGCTGGCGGCAATCACCTCCGGCGGCGCCATTCCCGACAACGCCGATTACCGGGTGATCCTCGAGCCCGAAGGCGTGCTCGTCGGCACAGTCAACGAGGACTTCGCCGTGGAGAGTATGTCTGGCGACATCTTTCAGTTGGGCAACAATTCTTGGCGTATTCTGAAAATTGAAACCGGCGTCATGCGCGTCGAGGACGCGCGCGGCGAGCCGCCTAGCATCCCATTCTGGCTGGGCGAAGGCCCGGCGCGTACAGCGGAGCTTTCGGCCGAGGTATCGGAAATTCGCGGCGAGGTGGAGAAGCGGCTGGAGCCGGTGTCCCAATCAGACGGTGCATCGATCCAGTGGTTAAAGGACGAGCCGGGACTCAACGAGCCCGAGGCGATGCAGATCGTGGAATATCTCGCCGCATCGCGCAACGTGCTCGGCGTGGTGCCGACCCAGAAAACGATAGTGCTGGAGCGGTTCTTCGATACCACTGGCGGCATGCAGTT
The DNA here is from genome assembly GCA_016191085.1 of Acidobacteriota bacterium. GTDB lineage: Bacteria > Acidobacteriota > Terriglobia > 2-12-FULL-54-10 > 2-12-FULL-54-10 > JACPPJ01. The sequence goes on from JACPPJ010000014.1 coordinate 57,381, forward strand.
GATCGTGCACGCGCCATTCGGGGCGCGCATCAATCGCGCCTGGGGGCTCGCGCTTCGGAAACGTTTCTGCCGCAGCTTCAATTTTGAACTGCAAGCTGCCGCTACGGACGATTCCATCGTGCTGTCGCTCGGGTTGCAGCACAGTTTTCCCCTCGACGAGGTTTTCACGTACCTGAATTCCAAGACCGCCCAGGACCTGCTGGTGCAGGCGCTGCTGGCGGCTCCCATGTTCCAGTCGCGCTGGCGTTGGAACGCTATGCGGGCGCTGGCCATTCTGCGCAGCTCGGGCGGCAGGAAGATACCGGCGGCATTTCTGCGCATGAAGTCGGATGACTTGCTTGCCACCGTCTTTCCCGACAGCGCCGCCTGCGCCGAGAATCTCACCGGACCTATTTGCATTCCCGATCATCCTCTGGTGCGACAGACGATTCATGATTGCCTGACCGAGGCGATGGACTGCGAAAGCTTCCTCGCCCTGCTGCGTTCAATGGAACAGGGCAAGCTGCGTCTCGTGGCGCGCGATACCACTGAACCGTCGCCGCTATCGCATGAGGTTCTGAACGCCAAGCCTTATGCATTCCTCGACGATGCGCCGCTTGAAGAGCGCCGCGCCCGCGCGGTCCAGACGCGCCACAACCTGGATTACAAACCGGACGACATGGACAAGCTCGACTCGGCGGCGATTCAAACTGTGCGCGAACAAGCTTGGCCGCAGGCGGAAAACCCCGACGAACTGCACGATGCGTTGATGCTGGCTGGGTTCGTTGGTAGTGAGGAACAGCGGGAATGGCGCAGCTATTTCGATCTGCTAGCGATGGCCGGGCGCGCTACGGAACTCGACACCGGTGCTGGTCCAAAGCTATGGGTTGCCGCCGAGCGCAAGGCGCAATTTGATCTGGTCTACCCGCACGCGCGATATTCGCCGTACATCACGGCGCCTACCGGTGCTACCGGTCAAAGTAGAGATGAAGCGCTGGTCGAGATTGTGCGCGGCCGGATGGAAATCCTGGGGCCAGTTACCGCTGCTTCCATTGCGGCCTCGATGGGCCTCAGGACAGATGAAATCGAAACGGCGCTGGCGGCGCTTGAGAAAGAAGGGTTCGTCTTCAGAGGGCACTTTACGGGGCTGCCGGAGCTTGAATGGTGCGACCGCCGCCTGCTGGCGCGCATTCATCGCGCCACGCTCGACCGGCTGCGCAAGGAGATCGAGCCGGTTACCGCAGCCGAGTTCATGCGCTTCCTCTTTTCGTGGCAGCACGCCGACCCCGACTTCCGGCTGGATGGCCCGCTGGGGTTATCGGCCATTGCGGGGATGCTGCAGGGCTTTGAGATTCCTGCCGCGGCGTGGGAATCCGCGATTCTCCCCGCGCGCATGGTGCGTTACGATCCGGCGTGGATGGATCAGCTTTGCCTCTCGGGAGAACTCGCTTGGGCTCGTCTGTTCCAGCCCGCCGAAAGTGAAGTACGCCGCCCCGGAGCCAACCGCGCTTCTCCCATTTCGCTGGTCTTCCGCGATCAGATGCAGGCATGGCTCCAGTTTGCGTCCGCGCACTCGAACGGCCAGAATCCCCTCAGCAATGGAACCGGTTTGGGGTCGAGCGCAGTCTTGTTGCTTCAGTATCTCCAGCGGCAGGGCGCTTGCTTTTTCCAGGAGCTGGTCTTGGGTACAGGCTTGTTGCGCACCGAAGTCGAAGCCGCGTTGCGTGAGTTGATCGCTGGTGGATACGTCACGGCGGATGGGTTTGCGGCGCTGCGTGCGCTGGTCATCGCTCCCGATAAGGCTTTGGGGACTGCGACTTCCAAACACAAAGACGGCCGCCCCGGGAACCTGCCAGTGATCCCCCCGTCAGCGGGCCGCTGGTCCCTTCTGCGGCGACCAAATGGTAGCCACGGCGAAACGTCTTCTTTCGCCGTGGGTTTGTCACATGAGGTCACGGTCCCACGGCGAGAAAATGCGCTCGCCGTGGCTACCAATACGGACGGAACAGACTTTGATATCGTTGAACTCTGCGCCTGGCAACTGCTGCGGCGCTACGGTGTGGTGTTTCACCGTTTGCTGGAACGCGAAAGCGGCCTGCCGCCGTGGCGCGAGCTGCTCTACCGTTTCCGCCGTATGGAGGCACGCGGCGAAATTCGCGGAGGCCGGTTTGTCAGCGGCTTCTCCGGAGAGCAGTACGCATTGCCGGAAGCGGTGCAGGAGTTGCGAGCCGTGCGGCGCCGTGCTCCCTCCGGCATGATCATCTCCATCTCCGCCGTCGATCCGCTGAACCTGGCGGGCGTCATCACGCCCGGTGAGAAGATCGCGGCGGTTGCAACAAATCGTGTCCTCTATCGTGATGGCATTCCCGTCGCCGCGCGCGAGGCGGGCGCAGTAATCGAACTGCATGCCTCCGCCTCCGAGCTACGCAGAGAAGTCGAGTCCCGCTTGCAACAACGCTTCGCAGTATGACGTACCGTCTGCGACGGGCCGGGAGGCCGGTCGCTACCCCGCGTTGAGAACATTTACAATATGCGCAAAATCAAGATCATCGGAGTCCCGCTGGACCTGGGACAGGAAAGGCGCGGCGTTGACATGGGACCATCTGCGCTGCGCGTTGCCGGACTGAATGAGCAGATCCGGAACCTGGGCTATGAAGTGGAAGATGCCGGAAATCTGGTGGTCCCCATTCGCGAGACGCGGGCCGGCGGCGACACCCACGCCAAGTATCTGCCTGAGATCGCCGACACCTGCCGCCGTCACGCCAGATGGATAATGAGCACTCTTAGACAGGGCTGGATGCCATTGGTGCTCGGCGGCGACCACTCCATTGCTGTCGGCACCGTCGCTGGCGTTGCGGAATTCTACCGCCGCAAACGGAAGCGCATCGGGCTCATCTGGGTGGATGCGCACGCTGACATCAACACCCCCGAGACATCGCCCAGCGGCAACATACATGGCATGCCGCTGGCGTGCTGCCTGGGAATGGGACCGCCGGAACTCACCAACCTGCTCGGGACAGCGCCGGTCGTGGACCCATCGAATGCCGTGCTGGTGGGAGTGCGCAACGTGGACGCCCGCGAGAAGCAAAACGTTGAGACGAGCGGCCTCACCGTCTACACCATGCGCGACATCGACGAGCGCGGCCTGCGTACTGTGGTGCAGGAAGCGATTGCGATTGCCGATCGAAACACCGCTGGCTTCTGCGTGTCGCTTGACATGGATTTTGTCGATCCCTCCGAGGCGCCGGGAGTGGGCACGCCGGTTCGCGGCGGCGCCACTTACCGTGAAGCGCACCTGGTCATGGAACTGATAGCCGATGCGGCACACATGCTGTCATTTGAGATTGTGGAGATAAATCCTGTATTCGACGTCGCCAACAGGACGGCCGTGCTCGCAGTCGAACTGGCGCTCTCGGCGCTAGGCAAGAAGATCCTGTAGCGCCAGCCTCCCGCTGGCTCTTTAGGCCGCCGGGACGGCGGCGCTACTCTTGGACGACCGCGTGATTTGTCGCACAATGTCAGAGCCACGACGCAAGGGAGTGGATGCGGAAGTGACAACATTCGCTGCGCATGCTACACGCAACCGCTTGCTGGCGGTCGCGGCTCTGAAAGAATATGGCAAAGAAACTTAGAGTAGGCATTCTGTTCGGCGGACGCTCGGCGGAACACGAGGTCTCGCTCGTATCGGCGCGCAACATCATGGCGGCTGCCGATCGGAGCAAGTACGAGTTGATTCCGATTGGGATCACCAAGAAGGGACAGTGGCGCGTCGGCGACGGCGCATTGCGCCTGCTGGACACCGCCGACCTCAGCAAAGCGCAGCAGCAAGTCCTAAGTAAGGGGCGCGACGTCACGCTTGCTTCGAACCCGAGCACCGGGACCTCGCTGGTTCCGGTGAAGGGTTCCGGCGGCGACCGCAAAGCGGGCAAATTAGACGTAATCTTTCCCGTGCTTCATGGCACCTTCGGAGAGGACGGAACCGTGCAAGGTCTGCTGGAGCTTGCCGGAATACCATACGTCGGCGCGGGAGTGCTTGGCTCTGCGGCAGGCATGGACAAGGAAGTGATGAAGCGATTGTTCCGCGAACGCGGGCTGCCCGTTGTGCCGTACATCAAAGTTCTCCGACACGACCTCGCCGCATCTCCGCGCCGCGTGGTCAACGCAATCGAAAAACAGTTCCGGTACCCCGTTTTCGTGAAACCGGCCAATCTCGGCTCCTCTGTCGGTATCAGCAAGGCTCGTGACCGCAAGCAACTGCAAGCGGCCCTGGAGCTCGCGGCGCAGTACGATCGCAAATTACTGGTCGAGAAAGCAGTTGTCGGGCGTGAAATCGAGTGCGCCGTGCTGGGCAACGACGATCCCAAGGCATCCATTCCCGGCGAGATTGTGCCGGGAGGAGACTTCTACGACTACTCCGCTAAATACCGGGAAGACACGGCCCGGCTGGTGGTGCCCGCGCCGCTCAGCGCCGCTCAGATGAAAGAGGTGCAGCGCCTCGCGATCGGTGCGTTTCAGGCTACGGAATGCGCCGGGATGGGCCGGGTAGACCTGTTCCTCGAAAAGAGGACAGGGGAGTTCTACGTAAACGAGATCAATACCATCCCCGGCTTTACTTCCATCAGCATGTACCCGCGGCTGTGGGAGGCAAGCGGCGTACCGTACGCCAAGTTGATAGACAAGCTGATCGAACTGGCGCTGGAGCGTCATCGGGATCAAGTCAACACGCAGTTTTCACTACCGCAACAGCACGAGTAGACAGATGTCCACCCGTTCATTCTCGCCGCGTACTGCAAGGTGGTTGTTGTTCCTGATAATAGCGGTCGCGCTGTTCCATTGGAAGATTCTCTTCACGAACCAATTCTCGATTGTCGAAGACTGGGAAGCCGCCAACCAAGGATTTGCGTGGCACCAGTTCGCCGTCAGCACGTTCAAGAAAGGCATACTGCCGATATGGGACCCTTATAGTTTCTCCGGCAGAACGCATATCGGCGAGATGCAGCCGGGAGTTTTCTATCCGTTCAAGCTGTTGCTGTACCTATGGCCTGTTGATAGCTCGGGGATGCTGTCGGAGCGGCTATTCCTCCAGTACCACGTGCTCGCGCGTCTGCTCGCCGCCTGCTTTATGTTCTTTCTCGCCAGAGAGGTGGGCCTGAGAAAGGCGTTCGCCGCGTTCATAGCCGGGCTTTGCTTTGGCGTGGGAGGATTTGTCGGGAATGCAGGAGGACTGCAACTGCTCGACAGCGCCATTTGGCTGCCGCTGATATTGCTGTTCTTTCTGAGGGCGCTTGGCGCGGGCGCCACTCGCGCCGGTGCGATTAATGCCGGGTTGAGCGGTGTCTGCTTGGGGATCACCGCCTTGGCTGGCAGCGTTCACTTGCCATTGATGGACGCGCTGGTGATTGCTGGAGCCGCCGCGTTCTTCACTGCTTTCCAGCCGAACGCGCGGGTGGAGCGTCCGGCGCGCTCGCGCTGGATGTGGAGCGGTGGGGCAGTGGCCATTGTCTCGATAGCAGCGTTTGCAACAGCCGCCATCCAGCTATTGCCCGCAATCGAGTATTCGCCGCTCGCGTTCCGCTGGGCAGGTGAGTGGACCGGCCCGGCGCTCCAGAAGATACCGTACTGGAGTGTGACCAATTCGGCTTACCTGCCGGCCAGATCATTGCTTACCGTCTTCTTGCCCGGCGTGATGCCGCAAGGCGTCGAGTTCAGTCCCTACTTCGGCGTGCTTCCGCTCTTCTTCGCAATTGCGGGGGCGGTGGTCTATTGGCAAAAACCGGCCGTGAAGTTCTTATGCGGCGTCGCGGTTCTCGCCTTCATCTACGGCATGGGACCGAATTCGTTGCTGCACGGTATCACCTATCTGCTCCCCGGAATGGACAAAGCACGCGAAGCCGACCGGTTCATTTACCTGACGCATTTTGCCCTGGCACTGCTGGCCGGCTTCGGTGTAGAAGCTTTCTGGACGTCGCAACAAGATCATCCGTTATTGCTGCACAAAGTTCTCCGCGCTTTCCGGATCGCGGTCTATTCCATTGTTGCGCTACTCGCAGCGGCCAGTGTGTTTGGGACACCCAGCGTGAGTGAATGGCACTTCTTTTCGTTGATCTGTTACCTGGCGGCTTGGGGAGTTTGCCAGTACATTGTGAGCGGCCATCGGGGTGGCGCGGTGCGGGTTCTTGTGACCGCTATCATCCTGTTCGACGTGAGCGCGTTCAACTGGGGGCAGTTGAATCGTGCCCAGAGACATCAGACGGGTGAAGACTACATGCAGCAGTTGAGGGCGGGTAAAGGTGTCGCCGACTTCTTACAATCCAAGCCCGGACTATTCCGCGTCCATGTCGACGCTGAGGGAAGCAAGTTTATTAACCTCGGAGACATGTTTGCGGTACAGAGTACTTGGGGACAGGCCGCGACTTCACTCATGGATTATCACCTGTTTCTGTGGGCGCCCCGGTCGCTGGACTTGCTGAACGTGCAGTACATCGTATCGGCTGGAAAAGACGAGCCGGGCCGTTTGGTCTACGATGACGGCCGCTGGAGAGTCTACGAGACGCCGAATTCCTGTCCACGCGCATGGGTCGTGTCTCAGGTCGTCGTGGACCCGTTTCTAGACGTGGTCCGGTTCCGCGAGCGCATCGCGGAACCGGGATTCGATCCGATGCGGGTGGCGTTTGTAAACGAGCCGCTGGCGGAAGCTCTCCCGGACACGCCCGAGGTGCAGAGCCAGATCAAGTTCTCGAAATACGATGCAGACGGCTTCGAGCTGGACGTGAATGTAAATCGCCGTGCTTTCCTGGTGCTCAGCGAGATGTATTACCCGGGTTGGGAAGCAACCGTGAACGGCAGGCCGACGACGATATACAAAACCGATCGCTTTCTGCGCGGCATCGTGGTTCCGGCGGGACAGAATCACGTCGTCTTTAAGTACCGTCCCCGCTCCGTGATGCTCGGGGCCGCACTCACCATCCCGATGCTCCTCGGCGCGTTGGCGGTTGCAGTTGCGGCTATTGCCAAGCGGAGACGAAATGGGAATGCTACGCGCGATTCGTTGGAGCCTGCGCTCTCAGGCTCTTCTGCGAGCGAGGTGTAGGCCACGCTCATCTCCTCGGCTCTGCTTCCCAGAAATTCAGGGACGATCTCGCGGGAGTTTCCGCAACTCCAGGCGCTGGGTGCGCCAGGTATGCCAGGCGTTTCGCTTCGCGGCGTCCCAGCGTGATCATGTCAATGATCAGCCCCCAGGCCGCGCTCATCACCGCCAGCATCATTACGCTCGCCGAGAGCACAGCAGTGGGCAGTCTCGGCACGAGTCCCGTTTCCAAATACGTAAGGATCACCGGATAGGCCAGTGTCGCGGACGCTGCGGCCAACAGCAGTGCAACGACTGCGAAGGAGTGCAGCGGACGCTCTTCTTCCACCAAGCGCAGGATGGTCCACAGCACGTGGAAGCCGTCGCGGATGGTGTGGAGTTTGCTCGCGGATCCTTCCGGACGCGATTTGTAAGGCGTCTCGATCTCGCCGATAGGCATGTGCAATTCGAGTGCGTGGATGGTGAGCGCCGCCTCGATATCAAAGCCGGCTACGAGCGCGGGAAACGACTTCACGAAACGGCGCGAGAAGACCCGGAATCCCGACAGAATATCCGAGCAGCGATTGCCAAAGAACTGCGCCACGATGCCAGTCAGCACGCGGTTGCCGAATTGATGCCCCCGCGGATAAGCTGAGCGATCCAATGCGACGCGAACACCAGTAACCATATCGAGTCGCTCTTTGACGAGCTTCTCGACCATGCGCGGAGAGCTGTCGGCGTGATACGTGTCGTCGCCGTCTACCAGCACGTAAACGTCGGCTTCGATGTCTGCAAACATCCGGCAGACTACGCTTCCCTTCCCCTGTCGCTTCTCCTGCCGGACAATGGCGCCGGCGCGGCCGGCCGCGGCTGCTGTTTCGTCGGTAGAGTTGTTGTCGTACACGTAAATGGCCGCTTGCGGCAGAGCGAGAGAGAAATCGCGCACCACGCGCTCGATGGTGGTCCGCTCGTTGAAACAGGGGATTAGCACCGCAATCTGCATTGTATTCTCACCAGGAGCACCGACTCACCGTATCGGTGAGAGTGTAACAACCCCTTTGGGCGTTTTCAATCCGCAAACCTGTTTGGCTGAAGGCGCGCGTCGCCGTCCCACTCGCAATTCATGCTAGACTGGCGGCTATCCGGCAAACGAACGAAACGGCAACACCGTGAACACTCCAGAGGATCTAAGACCCGTCCTGGACAACATGCGCCGCGCCTGGAATGAGCGCGCGGCTGAGAATGCGCAATACTACGTCTACACCGGCGCGCCCACGGGAGAAGACTTCGACACCTCCGGCAGAGTGAATTACGAACAGATTGTGCGGCCTTACCTGCCCGTGCTGCTGCGAGGGCGTCCTCCGCGCGAGTGCCGCGTCGCCGAGATCGGGTGCGGGCTGGGACGCATGACGGCTTGCTTCGCGCAGGAGTTCGGCGAAGTGCACGCGCTCGATGTCTCCACCGAGATGCTGGCCAAGGCACGCGACCGGCTGAGCGGCTTCAGTAATGTTTCGCTGTACACCGGCTCGGGAATGGATCTGGCGTGCCTGCCCACGGCCTACTTCGACCTGGCGTTTTCGTACATCGTTTTCCAGCACATACCTTCGCGAGAGGCGATTCGGAACTACATTCTGGAAGCAGGCCGCATTGTCAGGCCGGGCGGAGCGTTCCACTTTCAGCTCAACGGCTATATCGCGCCGGAATACCAGACTGGAGAGAAAGACACCTGGCAGGGCGAGAGCTTCTCGTTCTTGGAAGCCGTGGAGATGCTGCGCGCGGCTGGATTTATGCCGTTCAATGCCGTGGGAGCTGGCACACAATACTTCGTGCTTTCGGCGCGGCGCATCAGCAGCGACGCTCAGCCGCTGTCATCATTCATTCTGCCGGGGCAGGCATGGCCGCCAGGACAACTTCTGGAGGGCTGGTCGCGCGATATTCCAGGCGATTGCCGCCCTATCGGCGTTGTAAACCGCGTGCTGCTTGGCATGCCTCCATGCGAGCGCGAACGCCAAAGCAGTGATCGCTCAGGGCTGCGCTTCTTCATATCCCTGAATTGCGGACCCGCAGAGGGGTATCCAACCGCCAGCGTTATGCTGAATGAACGTCAACTTGGTACTGTGCCGATGAACGGTCCCGGAGACTACTACGGCGAGTTCCCGGTTCCCGGCGAAGCCGTGCAAGCACCGACTGTGGTCGTGACGCTCAGCTTCAACGCAAAGCAAGCGCCGGCTGTCTCGGTCCGGTCGCTGGGTGTGTATGACGCTGCATGCGGTACTTTGGACCACACTGCCACGAGCGAGCACGTGTTCTGGATTGCGAACCTGGAGCAGGAGTGCGCCCGGTTGTCTGCTGAGATCTCGCGGGCAAATGCACGCGTAGCCGAGCTAGTAGCCTGGGCGCGCTCGTTGGATGAAGATTTGAATACCAAAGTAGCCTGGGCGCGCTCGTTGGATGAAGATTTGAATACCAAAGTAGCCTGGGCGCGCTCTCTTGAGCGCGATGTGGAAAAGGCGGGCAAGGATCTGGCGCAGTTGCACACCGAATTCGAAGAGCGTACCGCGTGGGCCTTATCGCTCCGCGACGATGTGGAAGCGGCTCGCAACGCCTGGGCTAATGCGCAACAGCAAGCGCAAGAGTCCGCGCTGAGAGCGCAACAACTCGACACCGCTTTACGAGCCGCGCACGAGAACCCATGGCCGTTCGTCGTGGGCCGCATCAAACGCGCGTTGCGTTCACTGCTCAAGAGATGATCACCACCCTGACGGCGCGCGCATTGTGTCCGCACCACAGCACCTGAAGTACATTCCAGCCTCTATTTCCCGCCTAACAAACATCTAAACCCCTGCAGGGTCTATCTTCGGTTCAGAGGCTCTATCCCGGAGGCGGCAATGCATATCGCACGCGTCGGCAATCAGCGGCCGCAGCCGACTGCAAGTTCTCCTTTCGTCAACCAAACTCACTCGTGCGCCCTTCGACCCGCAGTTTTCATAGCTATCTGCTTAGGTCTTGTCATCGTCACGGCAGCGGCATATGCGCCGGTGCGTCATTACGGTTTTGTGGCATGGGACGACGCTCAGCACGTCAGCACCAATCCTCATGTGATTGGCGGGCTCACGTGGAGCGGGTTGCGTTGGGCATTCACGACCGAGTACTTCTCGAATTGGCACCCGTTGACTTGGCTGTCGCACATGGCTGATGCACAGGTGTTCGGGATCAATGGCCGCGCACATCATATCGTCAACGTGTCGCTGCACATCATCAATACTCTTCTGCTGTTCGGGCTGTTGCGCCGTATGACAGGAGCACTGGGCCGCAGCGCGTTCGTCGCAGCGCTGTTTGCCGTGCATCCGCTGCACGTGGAGTCGGTGGCCTGGGTGGCGGAACGAAAGGACGTGCTGAACACGTTGTTTGGCCTGCTGGCAATTTGGGCATACGTCGCCTCTGTCCAGCGGAAGCGCCTGGGAATGCATGTCGTCGCGCTGCTGTTGTTCGCCTGCTCGCTAATGGCCAAGCCAATGCTGGTTACGTTGCCTTTCGTATTACTTCTGCTGGACTATTGGCCGCTAGAGCGATTGCGAGCAGATTCTTCCGCATCCGTCTGGACGGCACTTGCCCGCCGCCAAGTCGGGTACTGGAGCAGTGATGTTGCGCTCTGGCAGCACGCCATCGATGTGGCTCCGCAAAACTATCGTGCTGAAAACAACCTGGGAGTCGCGTTGGCTGTCGAGGGCAAATTAGATCAGGCCATTGCTCATTATCGTGAATCCATCCGCCTCACGCCCGGCTTTGCCGAAACGCACAACAACCTCGGCGCAGCATTGGCCAACCAGGGCAGGTATGAGGAAGCCCTGGCGCAATACTATGAAGCAATCCGTTTGAAACCCGATTATCCAGATCCATACCAGAACATCCAAATCGCTCTCGCGAACCAAGCCAGGATAACCCCGGCATTACCGGCCATACCGGTTCAGCAACGCCTGGCAACAGCCGCTACCGCTTCTGAGACGGCACAAGAGCACAGCCGCCGCGCCGCCGCTCTGGCCAGCCAAGGCAAAGGCAATGACGCGCTGTTCGAGTATATGCGCGCGATTCGTGGCAACCCCAATCTGCCGGAGGCGTGGCGAGGCTTGCAGGACTTAATGGACAAACAACAGATTCAGCCTGGAACGCGATAAGGCGATGACGTTGATCGGCATCAACTCCTCAACTGCTGGAATTCGGCAGCAGAGCGCGGTCAATGGTTTTGTAATTGGGAACTGTGACAGGGTTTCTGCCCACACAGTGAAGGCGGATGTCCAGAGAGAGGATCGGAAGCTCGGCCATAATTACAATGCGGGGGTATGGAGACCGATTTCGGTGGGGTGATAGGCTTCGACCGCAGCGCGTTCGCATTCTAACACAGGATAATTGCGGACCTTCCGAACCTCGGACAGGGGTCGTTGGGCTTCTTATTGCGTTCACACTTACCGTGGACCTGTAAGGGCATGTCAAGAGGTCGAACGGGGACGGGCCGTTCGGCAGCCGGAGGTACGACATCGGGAAGCTTCGCTAACGGAGAGAATTGCTCAGTGCTCTATTGAGGAGCGATTGCAGTTGTCCGGGAAGTGCGGCGACGTCAACCGGTTTCGGAATGTGGGCATCGAATCCGGCGTTGAGGATTCGCTCGCTATCCCCCCGCATGGCATAGGCTGTAAGGGCGGCGACGGGAATAGCTGACAGCCCGGGTTGATTTTTCAGCCATCGCAGTACGGCAAAACCGTCGAGCACCGGCATTTGGATGTCTAATAATATCAGGTCGGGCGAGACCTGTTCGATCTTTCGTACGGCCTCGGCGCCGTCGAAAGCTAGAGTAACATCATATTGATGCGCAGTTAGGAAATCGCACATCAACTCGGCGCTCGGTGGGTCGTCCTCTGCAATCACAATTCTTTTCATGACGCCGATCTGGCGCTGCCCAAGGCTTGGCGTATATGGCCGAGCAACGCATCCTTCCAGCAGGAGCTTTTCGAGAGAAATGCCTCGGTGTTCTTGCTCAATACGTCCACGTCCGTGTCGGTAAGTTCTTTAGCGGTGAATACAATGACCGGAATCTCTCGCCAGCGAGAATCATTCTTCAATGACCGGATCACATCGAAACCGTCCAGGTCGGGCATCACAAGGTCGAGCAGTATGACACTAGGCTTAGTTTCCTCCAGTAGGCGCAGAGCATCTTTGCCTCCCAGCGCTGAGATCGTTTCGTAACCTGCAGAGCCGAGAACCTCGCCGATCATCTGGAGATCTTCCGGCGTATCATCCACGGCCAGTACAGGAAGACGCTGACCCTGCTTAGTGTGCACGTGTTTTTCAACGGCTCGCACCAGAGCTTCACGGGACACAGGCTTGACAAGGTATTCGGCTGCACCTAGAGCAAAACCCCTGCTCTTGCGATCTACAATCGAGACGATGATCACCGGTATATGAGCCGTGGCAGCAGTGCCCTTCAATTCCTGAAGAGTTTCCCATCCGCTTTTCCCCGGCATCAGCATGTTTAGCGTGATTGCATCGGGGCGGAGAGTTTTGGCCTGCGCCATGGCTTCAGCGCTGGACGAGGCCATAGCGGTGCGGTATCCCTGTGGTTCCAGATACCCCACGATCAATTCGCGCGCCTCGGAGTCATCATCCACGATCAATACTAATGGCTGCCGGCGCTCGATTGAGGTGCCGTCCTGAGCTTGCATTTCGGTTCCACGAGCGGAACTGCTCGCCAGCGGCAAAGTGAAAGTGAATCGGCTGCCTTTACCCTGCTGACTCTCCACCGAGATCCTGCCGCCGTGCTGTTCCACGAGCCGGCGGCTGATAGCGAGTCCCAATCCTGTTCCCTCTCTTAGTCCCTTGGTGGTTGTTCCGACCTGATGAAACTCGTGGAAGATAAGTTCCTGGTCTTCGGGAGCGATGCCCATTCCGGTATCTTGCACCGAAATCGAGGCACGGCCTTCGTCGCTCCACGCGGTAATATTGACGGATCCCTCGTCCGGCGTAAATTTCACCGCATTGCTGAGCAAGTTGTACATGATCTGCTTCCAACGCACGCGGTCGGCGTTCACCTGTAGACGCGGTTCCGTATTGCTCTGCAACGTAATTTTCTTCGGCATGGCCAGCGGCCGGATCAGCGTTAGAGTTTCGCTGAGTGCTTCGGCAACCGGGAAGCTTTCCAAATGAAGCTCTAAGCGGCCCGCCTCGATTTTCGACAGATCGAGAATGTCATTCACCAGTCGCAACAGGTGCTGTCCGCCGGCTTGAATATGCTGCACATAACGACCCTGCTTGCCTGTGATCGGTCCTGCCGTGCCGTCGGCCAGCAAACTCGAGAATCCCAGGATGGCATTCAACGGAGTTCGCAGGTCATGACTCATGCTGGCGAGAAACTGGCTCTTGAGACGCGTGGCGTGCTCCACTTCTCGATTTCTGATCTCGAGCTGCCGGTTCATGTCTTCTAGCTGCCGCGTGCGCTCCGCGACGCGCCGCTCCAGGTCCTTATTCAGCTCCATGATCTCTTGCTCGGCGCGTATGCGGTCCGTAATGTCTCTGGCGATCGTGGAAAAGAAAGTGACTGCTCCGTTCTCGTCCTTATGGGCCACGAGTACCTGCGATACAGCGATCTCCTGCCCATCGCTGCTGAGCAATGCAGTAATGCCGCGCCAAGCACCATCGCTGACTGCGGTAAGGTTTCCTTCTTTCAGCAGCACCTCGCGTACCCACTTCGGGTGGCAGTTCTTTACGGCGTGCGGGATTTGATCGTTCGGAGCCAGCCCGAGCATTTTTCGACCGCCGCTGTTGATGTAGATCATGTTGCCTTCGGGATCGGCGATTCCTACATAATCGGAGGTGGCCTCCAGAATTGCTGCGAGCCGCTCCTGTCCCTCTTGCGCAAGTTTGCGCTCGGTGACATCCTGACTGACCACCAGGAGGGCGTTTGGCCACCCGCGGTCCAACACGTGCGACCTGCTGTCGACATAGATAATGCGACCGTCCTTGCAGCGGTGACGCCATTCACCATGCACCTTGATGCGCGATCGCTTCGGCTGACGAATGGCAGCGAGAAACCGCGCCACGTCCTCCGGCGGGCGTATGTCCTCGGCGCTCATCTCCAGAAATTCTTCACGCGAGTATCCATACTGGGCGATGGCCGCATCATTCACTTCCAGGAACCGGAGCGTCTCCAGATCCAGCACAAACATTGCGAGTGGATTGTTTGCGAATAACAAGCGAAAGTTCTGCTCGCGCAGTTGTAGATCCTCGGATGCGCGGTCCCGCTGTGTACGCAGTTCGGATTCCCGCAAGGCGCGGCCAACCGCGATGGGCAGCCGTGAAATTTCATGTGGAGCTATCACGTCGGCAAAGCCCTCGGTTATACACTGCACCGCGGACCGGACATGATTGACGTTGCCGACCAGAATGACGGGAACATGCCGCGCGTCGTCTCGGAGGATGGACTGCAATTCGCCGCCGATCCATGACGTGGGTTTGTATGTGGCAACGATAACGTCGAGGTTCGGCGACTCAACACGCGCGCTGAAATCGCGCTGGCTATTGCATCGGGAGGAAACACATCTGAATCCTCCTTTCGCCAGTTCGCGCACGCAAACGTCAGCGTCAGGTAAACTCAGCCCGACAAACAGAACACGCAGTTCGGCCGCAGGCCGTGGAACCGGTTTGCGAGGCGGCGTACGCCGGGTGGTCCTCGCTCGTTTTGTTTGCAATTTCATTTAGCCTCGTTCACCGCGAACGACCCCGACGCCGGAGCCGAGATGACGCCCTGTTCCTCGAGGACCCTGCAAAATACCTCGAAGATGGCCCGATCCCACCAGCCTTTCTTTATCTCGCTCTCCATCGTTCCCAGCACCTCTGGAATCGAGAGCGCCGGTTTATAGGGGCGCTTGGTGGCGAGCGCGTCAAAAAGATCCACGATCTGCAGCACACGCGCGGTAATTGGGATCCGCTCGCCTTTCAGCCCGTCCGGATACCCCGAGCCATCCATCTTTTCGTGGTGGTGCCGGATGATGGGAAGCACCAGTTTGAACGATTTCAGCGGCGCGCAGATGCGTTCTCCCACGATCACATGCTGCTGTATAATGCTCCGCTCTTCCGGCGTGAGCGGGCCTGGTTTTAGCAAAATAGAATCGGGAACTGCTACCTTTCCGACATCATGAACTATTCCGGCGCGCCGCAGCGCAATCACTTGCTCGACCGGTAATCCAATGCGCTCGCCAAGAGCTGCAGAGTACTCCGAGAGGCGTTCACAGTGTCCTTCGGTATACGGGTCTTTCGCCTCGATGCTATGCGCCAGCGCCATCAGCACGGATTCGGCCCGCTCCAGCTCGTCTGTATAAGCCTTCACGCTCAGAAGCGACCGCACTCGTGCCAGCAGTTCGCTCATGTCCACCGGCTTATTGAGGAAGTCGTCTGCGCCTGCTTCGATTCCGCGCACCCGGTCCTCACTGTCGGCCAGCGAGGTGACTAGCACGACCGGCGTAAGACGGGTATCCGGATTGCTCTTCAGCCGGCGACAGACCTCCAGTCCGTTGAGGCGGGGCATGATAACGTCCAGCAGCACCAAATCTGGCCGCAGACGAGCAAAATCCTCCAGAGCCGCTTGTCCATCAGCGGAGCTGGCCACCGTGTAACCGTGCGCGGTCAGCATTTCTTCCAAGAGCAAGCGGTTCGCCGGCTCGTCATCTACCACGAGTATGGCGGCAGACATGGAATGTTAATCCTCCGCGGATCGATTCTTACTATCAAGGGGATCTATCGTCACTCTGCGAAAAATAATAAGCTCAGTTATATAGCACCTTCGTGCTAGACCTCTCCTGCTTCAGAGGAGCGGAATGCGGTCCACCCTCGACAGCGTGCCGCGCTTCACCATTGCAACAGATGAATGCGGCGTGGGGATAATAACTCCGGGTGTTATGTCTTCAAATGTACCTTACAGCCTATTGTTACCATTTGGTGCACAGTACTCGAGTGCGAATGAGCTTGTTCGCTGGCCGACCGTTCTACTGCTCACCATGTCCGCCGTAGGCTTAGCAAAGTCTCCATCCCGACGGCCTCTGGGTGAGCCGCCAATTGCCCACTAACAAACCCGATCTCACTTGTGACTTCTGGCTTCTGATTTCTGACTTCCGAGTTCCCCCTGTACAATTCCCGTATGGAACAATTGCCGAGTGTCGTGATTGTGGGCAGACCCAACGTGGGCAAGTCCACGTTGTTCAACCGCATCACCGGCCAGCGGCGCGCGATTGTAGGAGATGAGCCCGGCATCACGCGAGACCGGAACTACGGCACAGGCGAATGGCAGGGCAGGTCCTTTCAGCTCGTAGACACCGGCGGCATGATTGCCGGCGACGCCGCGCAAATTCCCACCCAGATTGTGGCACAGGCCAAGGTGGCCATCGACGATGCCGCCATGGTTATCATGGTCGTGGACGGACGAAGCGAGCTTACCGCCAACGATGTGGAGCTGGCCCGATTGCTCTTGCGAACCGGGAAGCCACTTGTGCTGGCGGTCAACAAAATCGACACACCCAGACTCGAAGCACAGATCAGCGACTATTTTTCGCTTGGTATCTCGAAGGTGATCCCCATCTCCGCCGAGCACAGCGCCGGAGTGGACGATCTGCTGGATGAAATTACGGCCGGATTCGAGATTTCAACGGAAGAAGAGCCTGCGAGGGAAGAGATCAATGTGGCGATTATCGGCCGCCCCAACGTTGGCAAGTCCACACTGCTGAACCGGCTGGCGGGCGCGGAGCGTTCGATTGTATCGCAGGTGCCCGGAACGACTCGCGATGCCGTGGATACTCTCGTCGAGCAGGGCGGGATAGCTTACAGGCTCGTTGACACGGCGGGCATTCGCCGCAAAGGAAAGACGTCTCTCATGGCGGAAAAACTTAGCGTCGTCATGGCGCGCCGGCACATGCGGCTCTGCGACGTGGCTCTGTTGCTGCTCAGCGCTCCGGACGGCGTCATAGCGCTGGATGCCACCATCGCCGGTTATGCCAGCGAAAGCGGGAAATCGGTGATCGTGGTGGTGAATAAGTGGGATCAGGTCGAACGCAGCCGCCAAGCGGCGCGCGAGTTCCTGAATGACATTAACCAAAAGTTCAAGTTCCTGGATTACGCTCCCAAGCTGTTCATCTCCGCCAAGACTGGATACGGGGTCAAGAAGATTTTATCTGAGGTGAAGGAAGTCTACACATCGCGGCGCACGAGAATCCCTACAGCCGAGCTTAACCGCTTTCTACAGAGCATCGACCTCGAACGGGCCAGCACGCCTTACGGCAGGCGTCCCAAGATCTATTACATGACGCAGTCGAATGCTTCCCCGCCGACTTTCGTTCTATTCACGGATCAAGCGCGCCGCCTGCATTTCTCTTTTGAACGTTTTCTAGTCAACCAAATCCGGAGCAAGTTCGGATTTAGAGGATCTCCCATCATCATTAAACAGCGGATGCATCATTAAGGATTTCTCATGGACTACAACGAATTCGTAGTTAGCTCGCCCATGGACGGCACTCGTTTTGAATGCCGCTTCAGCAAGATAATCGTGGGCATCGCCCCCCGTCACAGCGATTCAGTGGACGTCAAATTTCTGGTGAATGGAAGACCCGTGTGGGTGGCGGTGCCTCTGCCGGCGCTCGCCGAGTTAGGCAGACGCAATCGTCAGGCGCTGAGCGATCCCGAGGTTATTGAACTCGCCGCCCTGTCTTTGAGGAAAACGCTCGAAAACGAGGGAGTGCAGGAGGACCGCATGATTGTGCCCTCAGACGAGCGCATCATTGCGCTTGCGGAAAAGCTTACTTCCAGCAATGGAGCGCCGCGATGAAGCCGTTCGAGTTGGCCCGCTCCCGCGAGGCGCAATGTCGAGCGTCCGACCTGTCCGTCACCGCCTGACAACATCAGACGTGCCAACCGGTGTAGTCAGCTCCTCACGCTCGAAACTGCGTCGAGCGGCTCAATATTTCCTCTAACGACTGCTCGGACACCAGTACGTTGCAGCCGGGGCCGCCAAGTTGCCAACCCGAGAGGCGGCCGCGGCGCAGCCATCTATAAATCGTGTCTTCGCTCTTCATGGAGCGATACGCGGCCTCTTTTACACTGATTGTTTTTACTTTTCTCAGATCCAGCAGCGGCGACGCCTCGGAATTTGGAAGCGTTGGTGCCACGGCAGATGCCTTGGTTGCGGGCGAGGACGCCTGAATTGACGCGACGGCGCCGGTATGAACCGGCCCGGTCTGCGGCTGAACGTTGCGAATGGAAAGCTTACGTATCGGGAGACGGGGCGTGCCTGGTTTCTTGGAGCGATCTCTTGAACGGATTGCCATCTTTTGGACTCTCCACATAGGATTTCGGTATACGCGGCACTTAAGACATGTTTTGCTCAGAACGCCGCCAGCGCCGTGGCGCGTGGTGGCTGCGTGGCGGCCGGTTTGCGTAACGTCGGCGTTTCGGCCATTTCTGGTACGCTGCGCCGCGTTGCGTCGGCGTCATACCAGAACTCTTCGCCGTCGTGCAGGCGAATGCCCGGGCAGCCGCGGAGATCGACGGCAGATTCCTTAGAACCATCATCGGAACCCAGCAGAGCGGACCGCAGTGCTTCCCGGTCCAGTTCCGTCCGAACCCGGAGATAGCGGTCCAGACCATGTCGCGCGAGCCACTCCTGCGCCGCAGCGGCGTTGTCCACCGCCAGGGTTCGCGAGCGCCGCGTGCCTAATCGTCCAAAAGCAAGATCCATGGACTTCCGGCCTTGCCCCAGCACCTCTTCGCGGTGCGCCCAGTAGAAGCATTCGATCTGCTCCTCGAGTTCTTTCTTCGTGTGAGTCACCGGCTGTGAGGCTTCCACCCATTGCTGCTTCAGCACGGCCACGTGCTGCTCAAACTGGTCTCGCAGCGAACGAAGCTGCCGCTCCATTTCTCCTAAACAAGCCAGCCGCTGATTGACGTCCTCCCAACTGCGCGGCTGGGCGCTGGAAGTTTTCTTTTTGCGAGAGGTCCGTTCCACCGTAGTTTCTGCTGCACTCGGTTCTGGATTAACTCGTGCGTTCATAGCTGCTCCTTTTTCACTTTGCGTTGTGTGGTGCATTCGTGGTGACCCCGGCCTTGTGTGGTATTCCTGATTGACGGCGAGATGATATAGGTGTTAACATCTAAGAGTGAGCATATAGGTGCAAACACCTAGTTGTCAAGAGGAAAAATTGGCTAAAGATTTCTCCTTGCGAATTAAGAGGTTGCGCAAAGCGCTGGGGGTCACGCAGCATGCGCTGGCGCAAAAACTCGGCGTGCTGCCGTGGGCTGTTGCTTCCTGGGAGCAAGGCCGCTGGGAGCCCTCGGGCGAGCACTACGCACATCTTGCAAAGCTCGCGCCTCCCGACGACGCACAGTTCTTCTTATCGAAAATTGGAATCGATCGCCAGATGCTGCGCTCTCTCTCGCCGGAACCGCAGCAGGTGCAGTCGCCTGAGATTCGCATCTACACTACGGAAGATTGGAAACAGGGAACCGAAGATCGTCTCCGATTTCAAATCCAGGTCCCCGTGTTACGAGACGAGGCGGCGGCAGGCACGCCGCGGGAAATCAACGAGCGGGACGTGGACAGCTTCATCGCGGTGCCATCGAAGTTCGTGCCCAGAGGTCCGGCAGCGTACACCGGAATCTATATTCGCGGCGACTCCATGGAACCCATTCTGAGCGAGCGATTCATTGTTGTGGTAGACCACAGCAGCCGCGATCCGCTACGCCTGCGAGGACGAATGGTGGCGGCGCTGGTGCAGGACGGCGTACTAGTAAAATGGCTGGCCCGCGAGACTCGTCGCGACAGAATCATCCTGCACTCGCAAAACTCGGCGTACGAGGACATCGTGATTGAATCTCCCGAGACCAATCCAATCATCGGCGACATCGTTTTCTGGTGGGGAGTGCAGCGGGGCTGACAAAGACAGCTCAGGTAGCAACACCAGTCCGCCACGAAGCCGAGTCTCGACATGACGGGCGTCGGCTACAGTTTGCTGGTCTCAACCTGGGTCCTGGCGTTCTTTAGTGACCTGCGGGAACGGAGATCTTCTGACCCGTTACGACCAACCCGGCGGCGCGGCGGGCTGCCTCGCGGTAGCGCTTCATGTCGGCGTGGGCGTAAGTAGCGAGACGCTCGGCTGCCAGCGATCCTTCAGCGTGCAGAGATGTGACTTCCCAGAAGCCTCCCAGTTCGGAGGCGACTAGATCCTTCACCAGGTGAATAATCTTAAAGCGGTCTTCGGTAGAGACTTTCTGGCTGCCGGCCAAGTACTTCTCGAGCAGCGGCTGCGTTTCAGGGTTGTTCCAATCGTGCTCGGATGGAATCGTCACGATAATGCCGCCGGCGATGTCCTGGACTGCTTTCACCGCCTGATGGTAGTTGTCGGCGAAGAAGAACTTTGAGGCGTTGCCGATGACAGGGTCGGGATAGTACAAGCCGGTGAGCGGGTCTTTGCTTGCCTTGTAGCAAGACTGTTCACTCAGCGCCAGGATGCTTTCCGCGTACATCACCAGCCAGGCAACCTTGTCTCGGACGTGCGCCACGCGCTCGACGCCGTTGGCCTCGGCGATCAACTGCGCCGTGCCGACGAGGAGTTCGGCGAACGGATATTTATAAGCCGCCGCCGTAACGCGGTGGTAATTAGAAAACATCGCAGCCATCGGCCCGGCAAACTGCCACTCGCCGTTCAGAAAAACACGCTCCTCCGGGATGAACACATCTTCAAAGATCACCAGCCCTTCCACCATCGACGCGCGGTTCGCGACCGGGTAGTCCACCGTGCCCTCTTCCCACGGCCCCGAGCGGCAGATGATCTTGATGCCGGGCGCATTCGCCGGGATCGCAAACGCGACGGCGTAATCGCGATCCGCCTCCGACATGGCGCGTGTGGGCAGCACGCAAAATTCGTTGGTGTATGCAGCCGTGGTGATGTGCGCCTTGGCGCCGCGCACGATGATGCCGCCCTTGGCGTCGCGCACCTTGCGAACGTATAGGTCGGGATCGGCCTGCTGCGACGGCTTCAGCGCGCGGTCGCCCTTCACATCGGTCATGGTGATCGAGATGCTGGAATCTTCATGCTGCAGCCGACGCCGGAAAGCTTCCAATCGTTGCGCGTATTGGCTTCCCACGGCTTCGTCGCAATGGGCCGCAACGATCGCGATGGCGTTGACGGCGTCCGAGCCGCCCTCCTTCGCGAAAGGAGGAAAACCGAAGCAGACGCGGCTCCCCGTCTCGCACAAAAGCCGCCGCCGCAACAGGTCCTCAGGAGAGCGCGGCGGGAGGAAGAACCGGCTATACGGCTCTCCGGTCTCGCTCTTCACGACTGCGAGTTCGCGCGTCTCCGGATTCTCAGCCAGCTCGTAATCGACAGCGGAGGAATCCACGCCGATCTTCAGCACCGGGTGAGTGGTCACGTCCTCAACTCGCTGTCCTTTGTAGTAAACTACGCGACCGTCCTTCAAACTATTACGAAACTGTTCCGGAGTTCTTAGGGCCATAGTGCGGTACTCCAGTAGTGTCCTAATTCTGCGTTGCTAACGACTGGACTCGACGAGTGAGCTTAGTTTGGTGGCTGCGTGGTGAAGCGAATCGAGTATTGATTCAAAGGCAGCGGCATCATCTAGATGTTTCAGTCTTAAATGAATGGCTCCCTCTTGCGCTTTCTCCACGAGCGTTAACACTATCTGCAATTCATCTGCTGCTATCATGTTCGCCCCTTTCTCCTCTGATTCCTAAAAGTGCGTTGGCGTGATTACCCTCGATCCAATTCCTTTAACTTCTTGACCATCGCATCTAAGAATTTGCTGACATTTTGGTTCTTGTCTTCCACGAGCAGCGTGCCTTCGCCTTGTGCGGTAATCGCCGCTTTTGTTAATTCCACGGCATAACTAAGTAATTGCCGATCCATATCGCCCACTCCTCGATGTAAGTTGTAATCAGCCGGGGGCCGGAACGTACCCACGGCACAAAAAGCGTGCCGTGGCTACAATGCGGCGCTCGGGTCTACTCGAAATGCATTAGCCTTTGAAATTCGTGCAGACGTGCGTCGATGTCTTCGCGCGTGAGGTGGAGCAGGCGGTCCACACCGAACTTCTCCACGGCGAAACTGCCCATCACTGAACCATAGATTATGGCGCGCCGGAACTTGGCGTGTGTGAGCCCGCCGTTGTTGCTGCCGTGCGAAGCGAGATATCCCATGAATCCTCCGGCGAAGCTGTCGCCAGCGCCCGTGGGATCGTAGACCTCTTCGAGCGGCAGCGCCGGAACGCTGAAAATCTCCTGCCCTTGGAGCATCGTCGCGCCGTTGTCGCCGCGCTTGATGACAATCGTTTCGGGACCCATGCTCTGAATCGCGCGCCCCGCCTTCAGCAGGTTGTACTCGCCGCTCAGTTGGCGCGCCTCCGAATCGTTGATGATGAGCGCGTGAATCTTGCTCAGCGTGCGAATCAGCTCGGCGCGTTTGCCCTCGATCCAGAAGTTCATTGTATCGCCCGCGATCAGCACCGGTGATTCCATCTGGTGAGCGACGGCGAATTGCAGCTCCGGGTCAATATTGCCGAGGAACAAGAACGGCGCCTGGCGGTAGTGCGGCGGCAATTTGGGCTGGAAAGTTGCGAACACGTTGAGCTGCGTGTCGAGCGTCTCGCGCTCGTTCATATTGGCGCTGTACTCGCCGGCCCAGAAGAAAGTCTTACCCGCGACGCGCTCCAGTCCTTGCGTGCAGACGCCGCGCGTCAGCAACACGCTGTGGTGCTCGTCCGCGAAATCGTCCCCAACCACTCCCACCACGCGCACCGACGTAAAGTAACTCGCCGCGATGGAAAAGTACGTCGCCGACCCTCCCAGCATGCGATCTACGCACCCGTGCGGGCCGCGCACCGAATCAAAGGCTACCGATCCAACCACTACTAGACTCATTTCACCACTTCCTGAGACAGATATTTCCCGACCAACAATTTTAGCTTTTTCAGCGTCTCGTGCGGGATTTTTTCTCGCTCCGTAATCAGAGCGTATTCTAGAGTCGAGCCACAGCGGCAGTTGCGCTCAGCCGGCATCTGCTCGACCGCTTTCAACAGCAGTTTGATTGCGTTTTGAGAGTTGCTTTGCAGATTGCACATGACCTGCTGCACCGTGACCGCGTCATGCTCCGGGTGCCAGCAGTCGTAATCTGTAACCATGGCGACGGTAACATAGCAAAGCTCGGCCTCGCGAGCCAGCTTGGCTTCCTGCAGGTTGGTCATGCCGATGACGTCCATTCCCCAGGAGCGATAGAGATTCGATTCGGCCTTGGTCGAGAATGCGGGGCCCTCCATGCACAAGTAAGTGCCGCCGCGCTTGACCGGTACATCGGCGGCCCGGCCCGCCGACTCCATCACGCCGAGCAGCGAGGAGCAGATGGGATCAGCGAACGTGACATGCGCGACGAGACCGTCGCCGAAAAACGTGTCAATACGATGGCGCGTACGGTCTACGAACTGGTCCGGCAGCACAAAATCCATGGGCTTGTGCTCTTCCTTTAAAGATCCGACGGCGCTGAACGAAAGTATCCGCTCTACGCCCAGCACCTTGAAGGCGTAAATATTGGCTCTGAAGTTCAGCTCGCTGGGGAGGATGCGGTGCCCGCGCCCGTGCCGCGCTAGAAACGCTACGCGGCGGCCATTCAAGCTGCCAACCATGAAGGTGTCAGAAGGATCGCCCCAGGGCGTTTGCAGATCAACTTCTTCGACGCCGGATAACTCAGGCAACTGATACAGTCCGCTCCCGCCAATCACGCCGATTTCCGCTCGTGGTGTCATTTTCCTCCTGATGGACCGAGATTTGGCCGAGTAGGGACGGGCCCTCCCGGCCCGTCCCCGATGAGACGGGGCGGGAGCCCCGTCGCTCATTGCTTATGCCGATTGCACCAATTCCAGCAGGACCCCGCCCGTGCTGCGCGGATGTACAAAGACGTACTCGTGGCCGCCGGCGCCGATAGCGGGTTCCGAATTGATCAGTTGCACGCCGCTGGCACGCAGGCGCGCTATGGTGGCTCGCAGGTCCGGCACGCGCAGGCAGATATGGTGCAGCCCCTCGCCTCGCTTCGATAAGAAGCGGCCAATCGGCGAATCCGGCACAGTCGGCTCCAGCAGCTCGATGCGGCTTTCTCCCACAGGGATCATCGCCACTTTCGTTTTTTCCTGCGCTATGGTTTCGAAGCCGGAAACCTTTAGGCCAAGCGTCTGTTCGTAAAATTTCACTGCCGTTTCGAGCGACGAGACCGCGACGCCCAAGTGATCCAGGGCGAAGTTGCCGCCGATGGGCTCAATTTGCTGTGCCATGCCAGCCTGCTTTTTCCAGGATTTCATCCATGACTGCGTAGGGATCCTCAGTGCGCTTCGAGATACTAGAAGCGTATTGATTCAATGCGGCGTCTCCCAAAAGCTGCTGCGTCACTTGCTGGAGCAAGCGGTCGCGCAATAGTTCGAGCAGGCGTACTCGCCAAACACGTTGCCGCCGCTCGTCCCACGTACCGTTCGCTTTCGAGAACGCGATGAACCCTGAGATCGTTTCGAGCAATTCTTCAGCGCCCGTCCCACGCGTTGCGACCGTCTTGACGACTGGCGGCCGCCACGCGTCCGGCTGCGCCGCGACGTTCAGGCTCAGCGCGGCCTCGATCTCCTGCTCGACGCGGTCCGCTCCAGGTAGATCAGCTTTGTTGACAACGAATATATCTGCGATCTCCATCACGCCCGCTTTGAAGGCTTGAATGTCATCACCCAGCCCGGGCACCAATACCACCAGTGTCACATCGGCGAGCTTAGCGATTTCAACTTCGTCCTGCCCCACACCGACGGTCTCGACCAGAATGTAGTCCTTACCCGCCGCGTCCAGAACCAGAGCTGCCTCGAGCGTGGCACGCGCCAGCCCGCCGAGCGATCCGCGCGTGGCCATGCTGCGGATGTAAGCTCCCGGGTCGTTGTAATGCGACTGCATGCGAATGCGATCGCCGAGTATTGCGCCGCCGGTAAATGGGCTAGTGGGATCGATCGCGAGCACGCCGACTGTTTTGCCCTGCTTCCGCAGCGCGGAGGTCATCGCGTCAACAAGGCTGCTCTTGCCTGCGCCTCCAGAACCAGTGATGCCGATAATGACGGCGCGCCCGGTATGCGGGAAGACGGCCTGCAATAATTCCCTGACGCGCCCGTTACGGTTCTCGACAGAGGTGATGGCGCGCGAGATAGCTTTCGGATCACCGCGACGAATTCGCTCCACCCAGCTTTCGATCTCCGTTGCCACTCGCTCGTTCATCGGAAGGTGCTACGATTCCTTGCCGCAACCGGAAGGACACGGCTTCAGCCGTGCCGATATGCCGCCGCTTTTCTCTGGGCTTTAGCCCTTAGGGTGCTGCTCCTCAGCGGCTGAAGCCGCGTTGCTTCGCGTCGTTTACGGCATGGCTGAAGCCATGCCCTTATGTCCTTACGTCCTGATACACGTCGGAGCCGTGCTATTACATCGCAACGACGGCACCTCAGTCATCCGTTTCCAGCAATTGACGGGCGATGATCAGCCGTTGTATTTCGCTGGTACCCTCGCCGATGGTACACAGTTTTACATCGCGATAAAACTTCTCGACGGGATAATCTTTCAGATAACCGTAGCCGCCGTGAATCTGAAGAGCCTCTTCAACGACCCGCACAGCCATTTCTCCTGCGAGCAGCTTGGCCATGGATGCCTCTTTGGTCGCGGGCAGACCTTGGTCTTTGAGGCTCGCTGCTTGGTCCGTCAGCAGGCGGGCGGCTTCGATTTTGGTGGCCATATCGGCCAGCTTCCAGCGAATCCCCTGGAACTCAGCCAAGGTTTTCCCGAACTGGCGCCGCTGTTGCGAATAACGTAAAGCCGCGTCGAATGCGCCTTGCGCCATGCCGACGGCGAGAGCGGCGATTGACACACGGCCTCCGTCCAGCACCTTCAGGGCGTCTCGGAACCCTTCGCCTTCGCGGCCGAGAAGGTTTTCATGTGGGACAAGACAGTCCTCGAAAATCACCTCGGCGGTGTCGCTGGCGCACATCCCCATCTTCTCTTCTTTTTTTCCGGGCCGGAAGCCAGGTGTGCCCTTTTTAATGATGAATGCCGAGATGCCGCGGTGCCCGACGTCAAGGTTGGTGACCGCCATTGCGACGCAGACGTCGGCATAGCTGCCGTTGGTGGTGAACGTTTTCGCGCCGTTGATCAGCCAACCATCTTCGTGCCGCACAGCGCGGGTGCGCGTTCCGCCTGCATCAGAACCCGCCTCAGGCTCGGTCAAGCTCCAGCAGCCCAGTTTCTTACCGGATGCAAGTGGAGATACATACTTCCGGCGTTGCTCTTCCGTGCCGCTTTGGTAGATGTGATTAGTACAGAGGGAATTGTGAGCGGCCACGAGCAAGCCGACAGCGCCATCGACTCTCGCCAGTTCCTGGATGACGGTTACGTATTCGATGTATCCAAGGCCAGCTCCGCCGTACTCCTCGGGGAAGATGATCCCCATCAGGCCTAACTCGCCGAGCTTGTGAATTAATTCGGGAGGAAGCGAAGCAGCCCGGTCCCACTCGCGCGAATGAGGCGCAACCTCATTCTTTGCGAACTCCCGGACCATGTTGCGAAGCTGCGCTTGTTCGGCGGTCAGTTCCACACCCATTCTAAGTATCACTATATCATCATCATCCGGGATGGGGCGGGAACAGAGGGATTACAGATTTCAATACTCGGATATTAGAATTGGCCCATTGGTGCTTGGAGTTTCTGTCAGGTTATAGCGACAGCGACTTTATGTATCCGTCGCGGACGGCCAACGTCACCGTCTCCTGAGTCGGTCTGCCGAAGACAGTTGCCGGATCAAATACTGTAAACACCAGCAGGTACTCAAGGTGACGGACCTGATCTGGGGTCCGGTTGCCTTTGATGATCTGATAGTCCGCCACGCGGCCATTCTGATCGATCAAAAGCTTAACCTCCATACACTTGATTCCGGTTTCGCCTTCAATCAGCGCGGTGGTGCGGAGGCGCGGCGCAGTTCGCAGCGTGAGGGGCACGTCGCCAGACCCGGCATGTACCGGAACTTCAAAAATGCGAATGAAAACGCCAAAAATCAACAGAGCCGAGAGCAGACCAACGGAAGCAGGCACAGCGACCGGCTGCAGAAGCCTCTTGCAGCGCCAGCTCAATGGAACCGGCTGCGGCTTGCGTCTTTCCTGGGCAATGCGGCAGCGAATACTCGCGGTGAGGTCTGCAGGCATGGCGGATACCGGCATCTGCCTCAGAAAAGCAGCGGCCTCATCCGAAGAAATTTCATTGCCGCGATCGTGCTCACCCGTAAACGACTCTCCTACACAGCATGTAAGGAACCGTACGTATTTTCGCAGAGTTAACATGGCGATACACCTATTCGGCCGGGTTCCAAACTGGAAACCTGGCGGGGCCGGACTCGATCAGTGATTCCAGTTCCGACTTGAGCGCCTGCCGCGCCCGCGCCAGCCTTGATTTCACCGTTCCTAGAGAAATATGCAGAATTTCAGCAATCTCTTCGTAGCTCAGGCTCTCCATTTCGCGCAGCACGAGCACGGTGCGGAAACAATCCGGCAGCGAAGCCATAGCAGTGCGCACCATCTCCTGGGTTTCCCGGGAAAGCAGGGACTCGAACGGGTTCTGAGCTTGGTCCACAGGTACAAAATAGGAGTCGTTGTCGCCCGGCTGCGGTGCATCCAGCGAATATTCCTGTTCTTTGTGCCGCCGCCACCACCGGTTCTGATTGGCCGCAGTATTCACCGTGATTCGGTAAATCCAGGTTTTCAAGGAGCTGTCTCCTTGAAATTCCCCGATGTTGCGAAAAACCTTTAGGAACACCTCTTGCACGGCATCGGCGGCATCGGCACGGTCGTTCAGGATACGATAGGCGAGGCGGAAGACGGGCGCGGTGTATTCAGCAATCAGCGAGTCGAATGCCTCTTCGGAACCGGCTTGCAAGGATCGGATCCGTGACTTTTCGTCCGGCTCGCCGCCTGGTGTCGTCTCCACCCCAATCGGTTCTTCCACAGGATTGCCTCGTAGGTTACGGGTACAGCCCACTGCATCCAAGATACCTGACCCAGCCGGAGATTCAAATAATGTTCACACTTTCTACAGACACCGCTGCAGGAAAAAAGTTCAATCGGAACTCAATTGCAGGGGCTCACGGTGAACTTTGGTCGGTTAACGGCCTGCGCCGCCGAGTTGACATTTAGCGAATAAAAAGCGAAAATATTCCCATGGAGTTTTTTGTACTCAATAAGCCCGCTGCGGAAAATCCGCCTCTGGTAGGAATCGCTCGTCTTGCCGCACAGAGCCCCCATCTCGCGACTAAGAAATCTGTTGAATACTTCAGCCTCGCGTCGCGTTCCGTTCTCAACCGCTGCACCAGCAAGCGCGTGCCGTTTACCTGGACCATCAATCCGTATCGCGGCTGCGAGTTCGGCTGCAAGTACTGTTACGCTCGCTACACGCACGAATGGATGGGAATGGAAGACCCGGCGGATTTCGAAGAGAAAATCTACAGCAAAGAACGGGCCGGGGAAATTTTGCGGCGCGAGCTAGCTAAGCGCCCCTCCGGGGCAATCGCCATTGGCACCGCCACCGACCCGTATCAGCCCGCCGAGCGCTTGTTCCAGACCACGCGCAGCATTCTGCAGACGATCTCGGAATTCCGCGGCTTGCGCGTTTCCATCACGACCAAGTCGGACCTTGTTACACGCGACCGCGATCTGCTCAAAGATATCAACCAGCGGAATCACCTACAGGTGAACATAACTGTCACCACTATGAATGCTGAGTTGGCGCGGTGCCTCGAGGTGCGTGCGCCCCGGCCCGACCTCCGCATCGGCGCCGCCGCCGAACTAGCCCGGGCGGGAATCCCGGTCGGTGTGTTTGCGATGCCCGTTGTGCCAGCGATCACCGATTCCCCAAAAAGCCTGGACGCTGTAGCAAGAGCTGCGTCGCAGGCCGGCGCCTGCCATTTCGCGGTGAACGTGCTGTTCTTGATGCCCTCCGCGCAAAAGGCATTCTTCCCTTTTCTGGAACAACGTTTTCCCAATCTGGTGGAGAGATACCAAAAGCTATACGCCAGAGGCGCGTACGCTGAGGCGCCGTATCGCGCGCGTATGGAGGAACTGGCGAGGCAATTGCGCCTCAAGTACGGGCTGACCGGGCAGCATCGCGAATACCGCGCCGAGGCTTTCGCGCCCTCGCCGCAACTTCAGCTATTCGGAGCAGATTCCCACCCTCTCCGCCAGAATCTTTCGTTTCAAGCACATAGAATTCCTCCCTGGCGCGTCAGAAATGGATAGTATGCGCCGTCTTATTTGCATGAGACGAGGGAATTCTGTAGTGCATCGCAAGGTAAATATCCTACAGTACGTGAAGACCGAATCCGGCTGGACGTGGAAGCCGATTCCGAAAAACGGCAAGAAAAACACGTATCAGTGGAGCAGACTCGAAAGCCCGCACCTCTACATCACCTGGCGCGAGCATAACGGACGGCGATACCAGAAAACCGGCTCCACGCCTTCAGAGGCGCTTGAAGCCGGGCGTCGCAAGGAATTCGAGCTTGCCGGCAGAGCCGTTCTCCAACATGGATGGAAAAACCCAGGTAAAAACAGGTCTCACGATCAGAGAGGCCGTTGCTGATTTTCTCGAGTTCGTCAAGACCAAGCGCCGCCCGAACACCTACAAGCGATATCGCGCGATCCTGGAACACTTCCGAGAATCTATCCGGGCAGATTCCGATGTGTCGGCACTCACTCCTGCTGATATTGACGCTTTCCGGGATTACCGTCTCGGGAAGAAAAATCCTTTCGGAGAGGCAATCACGCCGCGGAATGTCAATTACGAGATGGCGACTATCCGGGCGTTCTACTACTGGCTGCAGCGTTTCAGATGCGCCGAACTCTCGAATCCGGCAGCAAAGGTGAAGCCGCTTGCGGTTACGAGAACGCTCGTAGACGTGTATGAAGAAGAAGAGTTGGAGCGGTTCTTCAATGCCTGTGCGCCGGAGGAACGTGCCATCTTCAAGGCGTTCTACTATACAGGATTGCGCGACCAGGAACTTGCGCACTTTTCCGTTTTGATGACCGCCCGCACGCTCGTGTTCCATGTCGCCGACGTTGAGCGCCAGAATCTCTCCGTTGCGCGCTCCGGTGTCCCATAGAAGCTGGATGATCGCCCGGTTCCTAACATGCCGCGGGTCGTTCGTTTGCTCCGGGATCGCCGCAAGAAGCTTCCGATAGCTTTCTATAAAGCGGGACTTTGCAGGCGTTTTCGTTGGTCTTAGGGCCGCGGCTTATTTTCCGTGACACCGCTTATACTTATTACCGCACCCACGGGGATTGGCGACCCGAAAACACCTGCAAAGTTTCTGCTCGACAACTGTCCTTACTGTACCGTTTGGGGGCGTATCGTCAAGAAAAGACGCTGTCGCTATTGATCACAACAGCCCCGCCTGATGCGAGGCTGTTGTGTGATGGGAGAAAAATATGCAGCTTACAGCAGTCCTTTTTGCGGATTCTTTTTCTCGATTTCTGCGCGAATAATCGTAAGGTATTTTAGGGTGGTCTCAAGCGCCTGTTCAGCTTCGTCTTTGGAAATGAAGGCGTTTCGGCATAGATCGTGTCGTGACGCTTGCGGCGCATGCGGTTGAACATCGCCATGAGACTTTTGAATTCCTTTCCGAGATGTTCCTCGGCAAACTCGATGATGGTAACGTGATGCCCTGGCAGGCTCCGGGGACGCACCCCAAAGCTCAACATGTAGCCCAGAGAACCCTTAAGCATCGCCTCGTACGCAAGCTGATAGGCCGCCTCAAGCTTCTTTTCCGCGCCAGCGAGAAACTTGATGATCTGGTCGAATTCAACATGTTGAGATTTGAGCTTTTTCATTGAGCCAAAAGTTTAATATGTTTCTTGCGAAAGATGTCTTCAATGAGCGGATCTTTCCGAGAACGCCGCTCTTTTAGTTCTTTTGAAGAGAGTGACGTGTAACTGATCTCCCGCCCGAGCCGCCGTTCAAGTTTCCTAATCGCCTCCTCCAGGCCTTCCGCATGGGGTTCGCCAATGATGAGCACGTCTATATCACTTGAGGCGTCCTGTTGATCCTGGGCAAACGAACCATACAGAATGGCCTCTTGCACACCCGCGACTTTTTTTATCGCATCCCGAAGCTGGCCGACAACGCCCGTCGTCTTGAAGATAAGCTGCCGGAGTTCCTTATACAAGGCATGGTCCCGGTTGATGGTAAAGTATTTTTGCCTGCCGCGGACTTCTGAATGAAAAAGGCCTTGCTAACCTGCCCCCGTTGTTTCTACCAGTCATAACTAGAGGATTCCGGTCATTGTACACCTGTGTTTAGCGGGGATGGGAGCGCGAGGGAAGGGGATGGCGTTTGAATCCCCTTTCCTCGCTCATCCACATATAGTTCTGATCCGC
>JACPPJ010000012.1 GCA_016191085.1 Acidobacteriota bacterium
CTGCTCTCCCACCGTCCCCGTCACCTTGCTGCGCGGCCCATAGCGTTGTTCCACCCGCTCCATCTGCCCCGTTCTCCGCCGCTGCGCGGAAATCTTCCAGGCCCACGGAGTGCTGACTCCAAATCGGTCCGCCAGTTCCGCCAACGTGCCCTCCCCGCGGTCGTAGGCCTCCAGCAGCTTCCGCCGCAAATCGTTCGAGTAGGCTCTCGCCATCCCTTTAGTTTCGCAAAGAATCGCCCACCAATACTATACACATTCTTTGAAAATGGTCTAGCCCGATCGTCGCTATTGCCATCTGGTTGAACCTCCTCGACCCAGTGAATCACACCAGGCCGGGTCCATACCATCAGGTCAGTTCGCAAACATCGCCCGGCGATCATCGGCCGATATACGCGAGGACTTCTTGCCGCTGTTTTTTTGCCCCGTCAACACATCAAAGAGCCGCTGAAGAATCAACCCCATGTAGCATTGCAGGCACGCCATGTCCTGCCGGTCGAAGGTGAGACTGTCAGACTTCTTTTACATCCTACCTGGTCCGGGGTGGCGGCAGCGCTCCGGGCGTAGGTGAAAACGGAGATGGTGGTGTGCCCGGACCAAACCCGGGCGGAGTGAAGGGTGGAACTCCCGGACCTGGTTGTTGAACACCGGGAGGCGGCATCCCAGGAGTGACAAAAGGCAGGCTCCCCGGCCGCGGCTGGAATCCTGGTTGGAACCCTGGTTGTCCCGTCCCTGGCGGTTGGAATCCTGGCGGTTGAAAGGCCGGTTGCGTACCCGGCGGCATCTGACCAGGCGGCACTTGAGCGCCGGGCTGTACGGCCGGCGGGTTCTGCGCGGCAAATCTCGCCATCGCAAGCTGGTCCTGACGAAAATCGTAAATGAATTCCCACTTGCTGTAGTCATCGTAGCCGTTCCAAATACGGATGGATGATCCTTTGGCCATGCTTGCAAACCCCGCAATAGCCATGCCGCCGAATGTCTGCAGACCGCCAGTTGTGGAGACCGGCAGCGAGCCGCCGATTGGCTGCGGCTGGGCCGCCGATGGAACGCTGCCCTGCGGCTGCTGGCCAAATGTCGTCCCTCCCGCCTGCGCTTGTTGAGGGAACGCGCTCGGGCTTGCCGACGGTAACAGTGCCGGTTGCATACTCTGCCCGGGCTGCGGTGAAAATCCCTGAGGTAGCGGACTCGGGCCGGCGCTACTGCTGATGGGGTTCAGGCCCATCGCCACTTGTCCTGGGTTCTGTCCGAAAGAAGATTGGAAGCCGACCTGAGCAGCTTGCCCGCCCGGCTGAAACGTACTCGTCTGGGTTGTGGGTTCAGTCGTACCGCTCTGCTGTGTGGAAGGCGCACCTTGCTGGCCGGGAGCTCGCGGCATTTGCAACGGCGATGTTTGAGCGTCTACAAACGCGCCGTTCGGGCCAACATGAATCAGCCGCCACTCGCCTTCTTTCGTCATCGGGTCGGCGTAGCGCTTGCGCAAGAAGCGGATGTTATTCGTTTTTTCCAGTTCGTCAACTGAGTTGGGATATCGGCCGAACTTCCGGAAGAACAACTGCACGGCACGATGATATTGGAGGCCGCGAAAAACCAGTTCTGCTTCTTTCTGCCTGCGGCCTTCGAAAGCGGCCTGGCGAACGATGGTCGAGGCAGACACCAGCAGAAGCGCTGCGAAGAGCATGAACACCATGAGCACGTAACCGCGCTCGCCGTGACTCCGCCGCCCGTGCGCTTCGCCTTTTTCAAATTCCGTACGCGGAACCCCACTCTGGCGAATAATCGACAGCAGTGTGCCTTCGCGTATCTCGCGATGATCCGGAACCGGAACTGTTGTGGTTCCACCTTCTCGTTTGCGTTGCATAACAATATGGCTTCCGCGATGCCGAACCGCTGCGAAACCATTCCGTTCGAGAATACGGCAAACCTCCTGGCCCCGAGAGTACCCGAAGATTACCCATGCATGATTTCAAATCTGGTTCGCTCGGCGACCTCGGCCGGATCCGCGCATTCCAGGAACAACTCGACAGCTTCCTTGAGATTTGCCGTGGCTTCCTCGACGGTGGCGCCCTGGCTGGCCACGTCGAGTTCAGGACACAGCGCCACGTACATATCGCCTTCTTTCTCCAGGATCGCCGTGTAGCTGCTCTTCATCATGCTATTCCGTTACTCCTCGACCAGCGGCAGTTGGCCACGCTGATGGGTCTGCATGTCTTCCCATTCGAGCGAATTCATTCCTATGCGCGCGATCTTATACCGCTTCGCAACCACCTCGCCCTCCTGAGCGATGTAGATCTCCTCTCCATCGGTGAGAAAGGCCCGTTTTTCGGTCGTTCCCGGATGGCTGGACGTTCCGTAGAACTTCAGCGCAATGGTTGGAGGGGGCGGCGTGACGGGCGGCTGAGGCTGCGACTGCGGCGGTGCTACGATCGGGTCTGTAATCGGCTGGGGCGGCGGCGTATAGAACTGGAAAATATTCCTCGATCCACCTTGGTATGTGATCTTGGCAGTCTTGCCGAGGAGGTCCAACCGAAGCGTCGGATCCAGCGCAGCCAGTTCCTGCTGATCCATCAACTTTTCCCGCCGGCCCGCATCGCGCGACGCGGCTGGGCGCTGCTGTCTCGGCGAATCTGTAGCGGGTGCAGCGGACGCCGAAGCGATAGGGCTGTCCTGGCGTGCCGGCTGAATCAGATTCTTCCACGCCAGCACGGCGGCGACCACTATCAGCACCGCCAGCAGCATAGTCTTCCAGTGTTGTTTGCCGGCCGACATTGCTCCGTTTTCCACTACGAAACCGCGTAGGTTTGCATCAAAAGGTTGAGGCGCAGGCCGCGAGACGGCGACGCCGAGACATTGACGTTCTCAATGATCCAAAATAACTCTGACTGCTCCAGTTTGTTAATGAACCGCATCAGCTCAGGGTATACACCTTCCACAGACATAGCAACCGTCACGTTGACGAACCCCGGCTGTGCCGGATCAGTCTTTAATTGATAATTGATGCTGGATGTCTTTACCTGGTTTGCCGAGGCGAGCCGCTCGAGGTCCGACACCATGGCCGAGAACGCCGTGTTGCGGCTAAGGAAATGCACCTTTGTGAACTCATTGTCGTTTTGGATCGCCGACCCGAGCTTGGCACGCAACTCGCGCATCTGCGCCACCCGCGCGAGGGTGACATCGTACCGCTCCTTGCTGCGCTTTAATTGTTCCTGCCGTTCAGAAAGAGAGCGCCCGGGTGGGCGGAATACGAGGAACAGGAGTATCGCGTTCAGCACGACGAGAACCGCGAGCACTAGGCGCATCCTGGACCGAGCCGGGGATTCGCCGAGTCTGGAAAATGACAAGCCCTGCATAGGCGTCAGCCGCTGAAAGATTGCCATCTATCGGCCTTCCTTATGCGGCGCACGTCTCCGATCGGACGGAAGCGCGCTCGTCAGTCCGGCAACGGACGCAGCCGCTCCCTGGTGGTTCTGCGGATCCTGCTCCCGCGCATTCGTCGCGGCTTCCGTGCCACCCTGACGATAAAGAACGCTCAGTTCTAAACTGATGTTCTGGTCGGGCGCCCTCTCAGCCGGGAAGCGCTGCGAGTCCACCACAGGCGTACCGAACTGTGCAGAGTCTTCAAGATTTTTCAAGAACTCAATCAACGGCGCCACTGCGGGAGAGGATACCGTTAAATTCAGTTGCGCCTGCGCCTCCCGATTTGGACTGGGTCGAATAGCCGCGACCTGTACCTTGTGAGGCAAGATCTTCTCCAGGTCCATAAATATCTGTGTCCAGGAAAGACTCTTCCGTACGATGAGAGAATTCAGGAACGCGGAATGATCCCGAATCTCTTGCACTTCGGGTCGGCCCAGCCATGTGATCAGCTCTTGCTCCTCGTTCCGCAGCTTCACCATATCTCGATCGAGCTGCTCGCTTTGCTCAGCAAGCGTGCGCGTATCATTCCGGTTTTGCTGGGACTTCCACGCCACGGTCAAAGATAACGCGATCACCAGCAGCACCCCGGCTACGGCGGCCAAGTACATTGGCCGGAGATTTTCGTATGGCTGTGAAGCCAGGTTAATGGGAACTCTCATGCGATTTGCCGCTCCCGTACAATGCCCAGCAGGGCTGCAAAATGCCGCTCAGCGCGATATGGATCCATTCCCGAAACGACGCCATCGAAGTCCTCAACCAACGGGCTGGTGTTCAGCTGTAGTTCGTCCCGCAAGGACGACGCGACGTTGCCGCTGTTCTCTCCAAGCCCACAGAGAAAACCGTGCGTCACGGTTCCCTGGAAATTGTCCTGGAAGTAGGCGATAGAAGGATAAACCGACCCCAGAACATCAGCGGGCGAAAGCAAGCCATCCTCGCCGGCCGGCAGCGCCACCGTGCGGAACAGCCGCAACGTTGCCCCTTGCAGTATCGCCGTCGTAAACCATGGCGGATTATATTTCGCAATCAATACACCGGCTATAAGGCGGCCGGCATCCCCCACGACAGCCGGCGCGCGTTCATCTTCACCGGGGGCAAGCCCGAGAGCCGCCAGCGTGGAAAGAGTCACCCACTTGGGACGGAAGCCGAACTGCTCTGCCACGGACTCATACTGCCAGATGATGCGCTGTGGGGCAGCCACCGCGACAACCTGCAACTCCGAGCCGGACCCTTGGACGAAGTAGGAGATGGCCGCCGATTCCACGTCAAATGGCAGTGACTTTTTCAAGCGCCACTTCACCAGCGGCAGACCTTGCGAGATGTTGTCCGGAAAAGTGTCGAAGCTTAATACAAACAGCCGCGCAGCCTGGTCGGGGATCACCAGCACCGCATCGGTCGGCTTCCTCACAGCAGAACTAGCAGTCACGCCCAGCGACGACAAGGCTTCCGCGAAGGCACGCTGCACAGCCTCAGGCTGCTGAATGTTGTCATGGAGGGGCGAAGCCTCAATGGCGCCTGCCGCAAGCGGCCTCCAGGCCGCTGTCTCAAGCGAACTAGAACTGCGAGACCAGCGGGCGATGCTGATTCCCTCGTCGGAAATTTCACACCCCAACGTCGGCAACGGGGTGCGCCACCGACCATCCCCCCAGCGGGACGAGGCGCCTGATTTATTTGAGCCGTTTTGCATCTTCAATCGCTATCCACTATCTGACGGAATGCGCCTTTTTCGAACACGTAAGTAGCTCCAGCCTTCTCGAAGCAATAAGCGCTCACGCCATCCTCTGAATAGGTGCCGTACGTTTGTTTCTCATAGTCGTAGTAACGATGTCCTTTTCGAGCGCGTGTAATGCCGTCACCGCAATAAGGGTTGTCTATGAGATAAAGCTTCACACTCGTCTTCAGATCGAGACAAACCGCAATGTTTAAGGAGTCTAGCCGGCCGGAGTAATCAGGTTCAGGCGCGGGGCCGTCCTGAATTAGCAACGCCAGATCGGTACGGCCATTTCCATCGAAGTCTCCAGAAGCAATAGTCGGGTTCTCGTGCTGATCCTTAGCCCACTTGGCCACCTCTGGCGTCACCGGAGCGAAGCGCCACTGTTTAAATTTTGCCTTGAGCTGGGCTTCGCAAGGTTGAAGAAGCATCGTCTGCTTTCGTTGAGCATGAGCGGCCATAGGAGAAATCGCCAGAGTAAGGAACACAGCAATGCGGAGGCGACTCATCGCGGGCAGCGTCACGGGATTCTCATTCAATAAAAGTAACTTTGTTGATCTCTTTCAGGGTCGTGATTCCCAGCCGCACCTTCTCCACGCCCGCTTCTCGCAGCGAGGTCATGCCTTCGTCCTTCGCTGCGCGCCGGATCTCGGAGCTGGGACGCTTCTCCAAAATCAGCTCGCGGATGCGGTCGGACAGGTCGAGCAACTCGTGTATTGCGGTGCGGCCCCGGAAACCGGTTCCGGCACAGTCGATACATCCCAAACCCTCATAGAACGGCAGGTGCTCATACACGTCCGGCGGCAGTCCGGCTTCGACCAGAACCGAGGGAGGATAACGCACCTCTGTCTTACAGCTATCGCAGATTACTCGCACCAACCGTTGAGCCAGGATGCAGTTCAGCGATGAGACGAAATTGTACGGCTCCACGCCCATGTTCAGGAACCGTCCCAGCACGTCCACCACGTTGTTAGCGTGAACCGTTGTGAAAACCAGGTGGCCTGTCAACGCGGATTGGATCGCGATCTGTGCCGTTTCGTTGTCACGAATCTCGCCCACCATGATTTTGTCCGGGTCATGACGCAAAATCGAACGCAGCCCGCGCGCGAAGGTCAGCCCCTTCTTCTCGTTCACGGGAATCTGAGTGATGCCGCGAAGCTGATATTCGACCGGGTCTTCGATGGTGATGATCTTGTCCTCATCGGTCCGGATTTCATTCAACGCCGCGTACAACGTCGTGGTCTTGCCGCTTCCTGTCGGTCCGGTGACCAACACCATGCCGTAGGGCTCGGAGATGTAGCGCCGGAATTTCTTGATATCCACGTCGGAGAATCCCACCACGTCGAGCGTCAGCGTGCGGAACTTCTCGCTCATGGATTCTTTGTCCAGCACGCGCAACACGGCGTCTTCGCCGTGAATCGACGGCATGATGGAGACGCGGAAATCAATGTAGCGGTTCTTGTATCGTACGCGGAAGCGGCCGTCCTGCGGCACGCGCCGTTCGGCAATGTCCAGCTCGGACATGACCTTGATGCGCGAGATGATGGTGGAATGGAACTCCTTGCTGATGGGCTGCATGGCCTGGTGCAGCACGCCGTCAATACGGTACTTGATCACTACTTCGGAGTCGCGCGTCTCGATGTGAATATCGCTGGCGCGCCGCTCGAGCGCCGTGAAGATCGTAGTGTCCACAAGCCGGATCACCGGGCTGATCTCGCTGTCGCGGGTCAGCCGGTCAATCGAGATGGTGTCATCACCGTTTTCTTCTTCATGAATGACATCCAGCGTGAAGCCTTCGGTAGCCTCTTCCAGAACGCGCTGCGACTGTTCCGTTTTTTTAAGATATTCGCTGATCTGGCTCAGCGTGGCGACATGGACCACCAGCCGCTTGTCCAGGAGCAGCGACACCTCGTCAATCATCATGAGCTGACTGGGATCAGCCATGGCGATCTCAAGCGCGCCGTTCTCAATTCGAAGCGGTACAAAGTTGTACCGGAACATCAGATCCACGGGTATGGAGTGAAACAGGTCGTGATCTATTTTGTAGTCGAGCAGGTTGATGAAGTTGCAGCGATATCGCTCGGCGAGCTGGCGCGCGCGCTGCTCCTCGCTGAGGGCCTCGCCCGGCTGCCCGTTACCGGCCTTCATCAATAACCCAGACCGCTCGTTATCAGTAGCCATCAAAAAAAACCTCAAACCCCCCGGTTAGACCCTGCCCGCCAATGAGAATATCGGCAAGTACAGCGCGATTAGAACCGTTGCCACGACAACACCCATGATGATCAGAATCGCCGGCTCGATCAGCGTCAGCATGGCTGCCAGACTCGTGCTGACGTCCTCTTCGTAGAAATCCGCGACGCTCGAAAGCATCTGGGGCAAGGCCCCGCTCGATTCACCCACCTGAACCATTTCGATGGCCAGCTCGGGGAAGAACCCGCTGTCCGATAACCCCTGAGACAACGGCCGCCCCTCGCGCACTTGGCGGCCTGCCGAATCCAGCGAGTGCCGCAGCAGCGGCGATGTCACCGATTGCCCCGCAGTCTCCAAAGCCTGCACGACCGGAATGCCGCCGGACAGCAACGTCGCCAGAATGCGCGAAAACTGCGCCACCTGGTGCTTGATCCAGATCATGCCCACCAGCGGCAGGTTCATCTTTAGCCGGTCCAGGCTCTCAGCGCCTTTTTCGGTCGAGCGCCAGATCAAAACACCGACAACGGTACCGACTACCAGGATCATGAGCGCGATCTGGTATTTCTTAAAGGCGTCGGTGAATGCGATCAATCCGCGTGTCAGTGGCGGAAGATCACGCGCCATGCTGCGGTAAAGTTCGGCGAAATTCGGGATGACGTAAGTCACCAGGAAAGTGACCATAATCAAAACCATCGCCACCAGGAGCGCCGGATAGACCAGTGAAGCTATCAATCTTTTCTTTACTGAGAGCGCCATACGCTGATACTGAATGTAGCGCTCGAGCACCTCTTCCAGGTTGCCGCTCTTCTCTCCCGCCATTAATGACGTGGTGTAAATTTCAGGGAAAATGCCCTGCGCGCGGAACGCCTCGGACAACAGCGATCCGCTCTTGACGCTCTCCCTCACCTCCTGGATGATGATGCGCAAAGAGGGGTGCGCCAATTGGCCGCTCAACAACTCCAGTGACTTAACGATCGGCAACCCGGCCCGGATCAGCGTAACGAATTGCTGATTGAAGGTCAGAAACTCGGCGACCTTGACCTTCTTCTTTGCCGGTGCGGTCTTTGCCAACCCGCCGACGGATGCGCGGCGGCGAATCGAGTAAATGAAAAAGCCCTGCTGTGCATAGCGGTCCCGCAGCTCGTTCTCGGAAGCGGCGCTCTCCACCCGCTTCAGAACTTCTCCGCGCTCATTCGCTAATCTCGCGACGTATTCAGGCATAGCACCAGTTGATAGTGACGAGTGACAAACAAGAGCAGCCGTGTCACTCATCACTTCACTGTTTTACGATTTCCGTTCCCGCAGGCGGCTTGAACTTGAACATCTCAGGCGCGAGCCGCGGGTCCAACATCTCATCCTCGAACCTGAACTCCGTTTGGATGCCGCCGGGTTCCTTGAGGATCAGGCGGCGAATTTGGCGCTCCGGCCCGATCTCCATAATCACCCATTCCAAACGGTCTCGCATCTGCCTTGGAACCGCTTTGATAATAACGTTGCGGCTGTCCAGCAGCGGTACGTCAGTCAGCTTCTGTACTTGATCGAACTCTTTCTTGAAACGCAGACCGCCTAATAGAAACCGCATCGGGTTGCGGAGATCGTCGCTGTTCTTCAGGTCCGTTTGGGTGACCCGTTTGTCCTCGGGAACATAAAGCGTCACGCGGCGGCCGTCGGTCAAGAATAGCTTTGGTGCCGGGTCCTCGTACTCCCAGCGCATCTGTCCCGGTTTGCGCAAGTACAGCGTGCCAGCCTCCTGGCGAAGAACGCGCTGACCCTGTTGATACACTTGTTCAAACCGCAGCCGCAGCGTTTTCAAGCGGTTATATCTTGTTTCGACACCTCGCAGCAGCTTTTCCAACTCCAGGTCGGGAGACATTGAGGCAGAGATTTCAGTAGCGGCGGGGATCGTGGCCCAGACCGCAAATCCACAGCCCAGAAGGCATCCCCAGAGACAGAGATGGATTTTCAATTGCTTGCAATCCATGCAGCCCTTTCAGGATAGCATAATCCAGTGCCGGCGGGGACAGTGCCAATTCGCTCTCCTGCCATTGACCGGAAAGCTAAGAAGGCATTAGAATAATGCCTGTTCCAATATCAAGAAACAGACAGGGAGACGGTAAAAGGATGGCGAACCATTTTTCGGCAATCAAGAGAGTAGCTCAAACGCGCAAACGGACGGCGGTCAATCGCCAGCGCAAGGGCGTGCTCCGCGCCACCTTACGTAACTTCCGTGAGTCGCTCGCGGGGGGCTCCGAAAAGGCTCTTCCAGCTCTGCCGCAAACCCTCTCCGGCATTGATAAAGCCGCGCAGAAGGGCCTGATCCATAAGAATACCGCCGCCCGATTGAAATCCCGCCTTACAGCGCGCCTAAACGCGCTGGCCGCGTCGAAATAGCGCCAGCACGGCAGTGCTGCGTGAATTCCACGAACAGGCACCGTCACAGCACCAGTCAGTTCCGGCTCTGTTCGGAGCTTCGCGTGGTATTTGCAGCTTGCTGGGGAGAGAGCCCGAACGCTTTCATCCATTGCGTGGCGGCTCGGTACTTGGGCGTGAATGTGGCGAGTTCCAACTGTCCAGCAGCGCCATTCGCGATGGCCATTTCCGCGTTGCGAAGGGACGAAAACTCGATTGTGGGCACTGCTGTGATCTGGTAGGTTGTTCCTGCGTTCAGAGTCAGCCCTGCTACAGCGGTCCCCTCGGAGACGATCGTGTTCGTCGCGAAGGAACTGCCATCCACACCAACAGCCCGCACTGCCAGCCGCGTTCCTTCCGGCACCAGTTCGGTCGAGATGCTCAGTTCCACATCCACCTCGCCGATGGAAGGCACCGCGAGCGTCACGTCTGGTGTTGTCAACGATCCCGTATTGGTGAATCCGAATTGCTGGTCCACCTGATCTATGTTGATCAACGGCAGATTTGATGGGATGGGCTGCACCGGTCCGTTGCCACGAATGGGCGTGATCGTAGTGGTACCGCCGAACAGGTCCTGCAGGAATGCTTGGAGTTCGACAGGCCCATCAGGACTGCGTTTGATTCCATCGGAGTCGTTCCCAGCGCTGCTGTCTATGGTCCCCGACCCTTCGACCAGCAGCGCCGCCAACCGCACCGAGCCCCCGGCGCCGCCCTGGCCTAACGAGACTTGTTCAGAAGGCTGCACACCCGCCAAAAAGCCAGGTGCTCCAGGTACTGCAATCCTTCCGTTCACGGTGATTCTTTGCGCGGCGGCAATCACCATCGCTTGACTACCATAGCCGCCACCCGCTGCCAGAAAAGCGTCTCCTCCCGATCCTCCAACTGCAGGATATAACGATCCGGGGGCGGGCAAGGAGCCACTTCGGGGACCGAAACCCGCAGTGGTGATGTCGGATGGAACATTGGCGCCAGGAAACGCTAAACCCGAAGCGGAAAGAACGCTGCCCGCGTCCAGCACCGCATCTTGACAAGAAAGGATGATCACCGGCTTAACGCTGCTTGAGGTTCCCACGAAAGTAACTGAGATTG
This sequence comes from Acidobacteriota bacterium, assembly GCA_016191085.1. Classification (GTDB taxonomy): domain Bacteria; phylum Acidobacteriota; class Terriglobia; order 2-12-FULL-54-10; family 2-12-FULL-54-10; genus JACPPJ01. The sequence goes on from JACPPJ010000012.1 coordinate 10,808, forward strand.
CCGGTGGCAAGTGCACCGAGATGAAGTTCAGCTTCCCATCAGCAAAAACAGGACCGCTACTTACACCGGGCAATTGCGCAGTCGAACTGCCGGCGGGTGACCCAATGGAAAATGTGACCAAGCCGGTGTCCATTGAAATACTTGCCGCCACCGATCCCGCTGGCCAGACCAGCCCTTTGCTGGGGTCGGTGTTGGCCGGATCCAGCACTCCCTGCGCGCCGGTGCTGCCGCTAATGGGCGCCGGGTTACTTGCAGAGCAGATATCTGACTGGACAGCGGAGCCTGCAATGCCCACCGTAAAGCCTCTCCAGTATTCACCGCCGTTCTGCTGAAACGAGATGGAGGTGAAGGTGCCAGGGAACATGATCGTCCCATGGCCTTCACCATTGGACGACAACACATTGCCAGTGCCGAAAACCAGATTGCCGCAGCCCCAATAGCCGCAGCCGGAACTCAACACCGTGAACGGCGCGTTGAAGGTGATCGACGGGCCGTTCAGGCTTACGAAGGCAAAAACCGGGTTCGTGACCGGCTGGGAAAACGTGATGGTGTTGGGTGAGGTCCCGTTGCCAAACGCGATGATGTCCGTATTCGGCGACGGGGAGTTGGAAACCGTCGAACTCGTGTAGACATTCGGGTTCCAGTAGTTTGTGCCGCTATTGGTTTGTGCGAAGTAGACATCGCCTGAGTAAGTTACGCCAATCGTCTGCGACCCCGACAGCGTAATCGCGCCGGACGCCGATCCATTTGTTGCGCCCGCCGTGGCTGTTGTCCAGTCACTCCAGTAAATGTTGCTGCTGGTTTGTGCTAGCAACAAGCAAGGCATCGCTAGAAATATCGCAAGCAGCAACGTAGAAATTTCACGAACAGACACCATCGTTCTCCTTCACGTCAGTTCTGGGCGGGAGGGGAGGTCTGGGCGCGATGCAGAGCCTGCTCGGTGCCCAGCCCGAATGCTTTCATCCACTGCCGGGCTGCTACCGGTGCGTGTGGCAATGCCATCTTCTCGGCTTGATCGCCGCGAGCCGTTGCAGTACCGCCGGGGTCTCGTTGCGAGGGAAATGCTGTCGAAGGCACGGCGGTGATCTGGTACGTCGTTCCGGCATTCAGCGTCAGGAATGCGTATGCAAACGCATCGGAGACGATCGCGATAGTAGAGAACGAACTGCCATCCGCTCCTACCGCTCGCACGTCCAGCACTGTGCCGTTCGGTACGAGTTCCGTGGACAGGCCCACTTCCACGTCCAGTTGTGCCGTAGGTGGAACGGGCAAAGTCACGTCCGGCGTGGTGAGTGAGCCGGTATTGGCGAACCCAAACTCTTCAAAGATGGGCGATTCCGTGTTCACCTGATCTATGCTGATCACCGGCAGATTCGCCGGGATTGGCTGCACCGGAGCGTTACCGCGAATGGGCGTAATAACCGTGGTGCCGCTGAAGAAGTCTTGCACGAATGCCTGAATTTCAACCGGTCCCGATGGGGTCCGTACTACGCCATCGGAGTCATTACCTCCGTTGGTCAGGATCATCCCTGTGCCTTCCACCAGCAGAGCCGATAGCCGCACCGATCCTCCCGCGCCTGCTTGCGCGCCTGGCGTTTCCGTTTGCGTGGCGCTGAGACCCATCGCGCCGATTGTGCCGTTAACGGTGATTCTCTGTGCCGCCGATATCACGAATGCCGAGCCTCCGCCGCCTCCGTTGGGGTTCGGGCCGGCAACATCGATGAGTCCCGATCGACCATCGCCTCCGCTTCCTCCTAACGCCGGATACAGAGATCCGCTGGCGGGAAATGATCCGGCGCGCGGTCCGAATCCCGCCGGGCTGACCGATGCTGTTGTAGATGTGGCTCCCATAAATGAGCCTGGCACCGGGCCCGGCCCTACAAATGGCATCGCCGCAAGCGTGCTGCCGGCATCCAGGACCACGTCCTGACAGGAAAGCAGCATAACCGGCGGCTGTAATCCAGTCGATGCGGTCGTGAACGCCAGGCTTGCTCCCGCACCCAGGTGTACGTTCAGAAAATTCAACCCGTTCGGAAATGCGGGCGCCGTCGTCCTTGCGCCGGGCAGAGTAACGGGCGTACCCGTTGGTGCGCCGCTGCTATTCAAAAACGTCATCACGCCGGTGTCGAGGTTCACCCTTGATGAAACCGCGCCCGTGGGCCAAGAAGCCGAATCCAGCATCCCCTGTTCGCCTGTACTGCCGCTAATAGGTGCGGGGTTGTTGGGATTGCAGTCGGGAGAAACCTCCGCCGTGGTTTGAAACTGGACATTGATGTTGTCCAGGTCCACAGCAATACCAGCATCCCCGCTACGCGCCCCGAACCCCAAGCGGCTCTCGTAAGGCCCCAGCCCGGCAACTGCCGCAAGACTGAAGTTCGAAAATGCAGTGATGGTTGTCGTAGCGTTGGAAACCCCAACCGTGATCTTCGGGTCGGGTCCGCTTAGGGTGAGGTCCACAGACAGATGCAGAAAAATGCTCGGCGTTTGATTGGTACCTGTCGCCAAATCCAGCACGCTGCGATCTATCAGAAAGGACGAAATGATTGTGCCATTGTAGGTGATCCATACACGGTTCTGCGGCCAAGAGCCGGCCCAGCCGGGGTCGAAGACGCCGAACCCGACGGCGAAGGAGTCCGTCTGTCCACCCGTGGACAGCCGTCCGGCTTCATCGAATGCCGGTGGCGCGCCGTTGGTTCCATAGCGACTGGTGTTCAGGAAAATCATCGAGAAGCCGTCCGCACATGCGAATCCGATCCGGGTCCCGCTACAGGTGATGCGGAAATCTACTTCGGCTGTGATGCGCGACGCCGCACCAGCTTGGGTCTGATCAAAACCGACGGCATTAAAGGTCCGCATCGTGTATTCTTTGAGCCGCAGAAAATTTCCAGTGGGCCCGCCCGGGAGAACCCCAGGAGGCGGAGCTGTATTCGGGCCAGGATAATTGGCTCCGACAAACGGCGTGCCCGGCGTGTCAAAATCTTGAATTGTAGCCCCAAGGGACGGCGTGGAAATACTGAATTGGGCGGTGTACAGTAACATTGACAGCAGCAAAGAAGCGGCTGATTTGCTCATAATCGGTGATCCAGTGGAGTCTTGTGCTTCCGTGCCGGAATTGGCCGAATCATAAATGCTTCAGGTTCGGAACGGGAGCGGAGTGACGGTTCTCCTGGGGGGATTCACATACGGCCCGCGAGCGGACAGCGTCCATCATATTGCGATTGCGGCAAAATTCCAATAGTTTTCTTGGCAGCAGCAGCACGACTTGCCAGGAAGACTTCGCTTCGCGCTTCAATCGCCGTGGGCCATTACCGGAGCGCTGCGGTCGCCATTTGGCGGGACCGGCTCGCCCGTTTCCCTGCCGGCAAGGTAATGCTCGCAGACGGGACGTCCAAATTTGTAGAACAGCGCCGGAGTTACCATCCAGTCCAGCAGCGTGGAACTGATCAGGCCTCCGGTTATCACCACAGCAATTGGTTGCAGCAGTTCTTTACCGGCTTCGCCTTTGGCAAAGACGAGAGGCAATACGCCAAGGATAGCGGCCAGCGCGGTCATGAGTACGGGACGCAGCCGTTCGAGAGTGCCGCGGAAGATCATCTTCTCATCGAACTTTTCTCCCTCGAACTCCACCAGGTGTATGTAGTGGGAGATCATCATGATACCGTTGCGGGCCGCGATGCCCATTACGGTGATGAAGCCGATGGTGGACGCTACCGAAAGCACGCCGCCACTGAGGTAAACGGCAACGATACCGCCGACCATGGCTAGAGGCAGATTGGACATGATCTGTAAGGCTACGCGGGAAAAGCCGAAATGGCCGTAGAGCAGAACGAAGATGCCGATGATGGCGAAAACGGATAAGATCAATATCAGTTGAGTGGCGTCCTGTTCGCTCTTAAATTGGCCTTCATAGGCGACATAGTATTCGGACGGCATCTGTATCTGAGTATCAATGCGCTGCCTCAAATCGTTCACTGCGCTGTTCAGGTCGCGACCCGCCACATTGGCCTGGACTACGATGCGGCGTTGCGCGCTCTCGCGCCAAACTTGGTTAGGAGTGTATCCCATTCGAACATCGGCGATGTTGCGCACCGGAATCTTCCCGCCCTCGGGCGTATCAATCAAAATTTCACCGATAGCTTGCATATCGTTGCGGTAGGGTTCATCCAGTCGCACAATGAGATCGTAAACGCGCTGGCCATCCAGAATCTGCGACACCACAGTGCCCTGGAGCGCCGTCTCCAGCACCTGGTTCACTTCCCCGATTTGCAGCCCATACTCCGCGGCGCGCTTGCGGTCCACCGCAATCTGTACCTCGGGAACGAGTGACTGCTTTTCCACCTGGACGTCGACGATCCCGGGGACGTCCTTCATCACCTGTTCAACCTCACTCGCCTTGTCGCGCAGCACGCCCAAATCGGGGCCGAAGAGCTTCAGCGCGATCTGGGCGCGTACGCCGCTCTGCATGTGGTCGAGCCGGTGCGAGATCGGCTGGCCGACATTCACCGCCACTCCGGGCAGAATTGCAAGCTGATTGCGAATGTCGGCGATAATGGCCTCCTTGTCGCGCCGGCGATGGTCGAGGTTGACTTCAATCTCAGTGTAGTAGACGCCCTCGGCGTGGTCGTCCAACTCGGCACGGCCCGTGCGGCGGCCGGTAGAGAGCACACCCGGTACCGTGAGCATCAGGTCTTCGGCCAGCTTCCCGATGGCATCCGATTCACTCAAGCTGATGCCGGGATCAGCCAGCACGTTCACAGTCAGCGTGCCTTCGTTGAATGGGGGCAGAAATTCACGGCCCATCAGCGGTATGAAAGCAAGCGACAGCAGCACCAGAAATGCCGCACTGATCAAAACCTCAGACGCATGCGGCAGGGTGAAATGCAACAGCTTCACCTGCTGTTTCTTCAACCAGCGCACGATGAAAGCGTCCTCGGCCCGCTCCATGAATCCGGCGCGCGGCAGCAGGTAATAGCACATGACCGGCGTCAGCGTCAGCGAGACAACTAGCGAAGCCAATAACGAGACAATAAACGCCACGCCCAGTGGGGCGAACATTCGCCCTTCCACCCCGGAGAGGAAGAACAGCGGCAGGAACACCAGGATGATAATAAATGTGGCGTATACAATCGAGTTCCGAATCTCTGAAGACGCCTTGAAGACCACCTCGAGCGGCGTCTCCGGCTCTCCCGCCAGCTTGTTTTCCTTCAGACGACGGAAGACGTTCTCCACGTCCACAATGGCGTCATCAATAATGAGGCCGATGGCCACGGCCAGTCCCCCCAGCGTCATGGTGTTGATGCTGAGATCGAATGCGCGCATGAATAAGAACGTGATCAGGAACGAAGTGGGGATCGCAACGATATTGATGAGCGTAGTCCGGAAATTCCACAGGAACAGAAAAAGAATGATGAATACCAGGATGGAGCCTTCCCAAAGGCCCTCCTTCACGTTATTGATGGATCGCTCGATGAAATCGGCCTGGCGAAACACATGCGTGTCCATGGTCACGCCGGGAGGCAGAGCGCTCTTTAGAGCCTCCAGTTCGGTCTCCACCGCCTTGGTGAGTGAAATGGTATCGGCGTTGGGCTGCTTGTAAATATCCACCATGACGGCGGGTGCGCTGGTGGAACCCCCCTTGCCGAATCCGGCACTGCCCCGCATGACGGGTGTGCCGAACTGTAACCGCGCCACGTCCTGCACTCGAATGGGCTGTTCGTTGCGGTAGGCGACCACGGTCTGGCCGATGTCTTCCAGCCGGTTCGTCCTGCCTAGGTTGCGGACCATGAACTCGTTATTGGGGCTGATGAGGAACCCACCGGATGTGTTCTGGTTGGACGCTCCGACGGCGAGTTCCAAATCATGCAAGGAGATGTTGTACTGCTGCAGCTTTTGCGCTGACGCCATTACTTGATACTGTTTGACGCCGCCGCCGATTATGGTGACCTGCGATACGCCGGAGATCCCCAGCAGGCGCGGCCGGATTACCCAGTCCGCGGCAGATCGAATATCCAGCGGCGAAACTGTTGGCGGAGCTTGCAGCGCTACCAGCATGATCTCACCCATAATCGAACTGATCGGCCCCAGCACGGGAGTCAGCCCGACCGGCAGCCGCGAGCGCGCCAGTTCGATCTTCTCAGCCACGATTTGCCGGTCGCGGTAAATGTCCGAATCCCACGAGAACTCGACGAACAGTAACGAGAGCCCCACGCCCGACTGGGAGCGAATGCGCTCAACATTGGTGGCGCCGTTCAGCGCGTACTCGAGCGGCAGTGTGACTTGTATTTCTACCTCTTCCGGCGCCAGGCCGGGAGCCTCCGTGAAAACGGTGACGGTGGGGCGATTCAGGTCCGGAAAGATATCAACCGCCAGCTCGTAAAAATACACGTACGCGCCGTAGGCGAGTACGAACGCGGCCACGCTGATGACCAGCAGCCGATTATCGAGGGAAAGCCTTATGATGCGGTTGAACATACTACATACAGTGACAAGTGCTGAGTGACAAGTGACAAGATAGCTGGCTCGTCACTCATCACTTGCCACTTCCGTTAAGGAACTGCGCGCTTCGTGCTGCGCCTCGGTCGCCGGGCGCATGGCGCCGAGCAATCCCGCTCCTTTGCTGATCACCTGATCGCCTTGCTGCACGCCGGAGACGACTTGCCACCAGCCGTTCTGCTTGGCTCCCATTTCCACTTGCATCGGTTGGAACGTCTCGGGCCCAACAGCAATATAGATTCTCTTGGTGGTGCCGTCATCCACGATAGCCTGTTCGGGAATGGCTACCGCTTTCTGCCGCGAGCGCGGGAACTCTATCCTCACAAAGCCGCCGATGGCCAGATCTCCATTGGGGTTCGGCACGTCCGCGAGCACGGGCACCGTGCGCGTTATGGGGTCCACGGTGTCGCCGATCCAGTGAATCTTTCCCTTCAGAGACCGTTCCGAACGGACAGACGGATGAACCAGAACGGTGTCTCCTGGTTTCAGCTTCCAGACGTCAGCCAGGTAGACGTCGCCTCGCGCAAACACGACGCTGGTATCACTAATTGTAAAGAGCTTGCGATACTCGCCGTTCAAGTCCAACTGACCCGGCGTAAAGTCCATAGTGGTGATGATCCCGCTCAGCGGCGAAATTACTGGCGTTTTGCGAGGATCGCGGAACTTGATGACTCCTACATAATCGCGGTCCTGCTTGGCGATCTGTTCGTAGACGTCGTTGGTCTCGTCGAACCACTGCTTGGCCCACTTCTGGTCCTGCTCGTAGGCGGGATTGACCTTGACGAGCTTTTGAGCGCGCTCGTATTCCACCTGCGCCGCGTCGCGGCGTTCCTTGGCTCTCTGGAGAGCGCCTTTGATATCCAACTGCTTGGCTTCCATCGGCTGGCGCTCCACCTGCGAAAGTTCCAGGACGATCTGCACCAACTGCTGCCCTTTTTCTACCTTGTCGCCAACGGCCAGCGGTTGCTTGGCAAATTCAATGCGGCCCCACAGCGGCGCGACCACTTCGGCGGTGCGGTCGGGCTTGGCTTCCACGGCGCCGTACGAAGAGATAACCTGTTCCACCGGGATCTGCCTAGCTGCGACAAGCTCGATGCCAAGCGTCTTCTGAATCTCCGTCGGAATCGTGTAGGAGCCGTCTTCATTGGCTTTGACTGGCGTCGTAGGGGCCGTCGAGATCATCGGTTTGCGCAAGGCGACGACTTTATCAATGACAAAGAAATTCATGATGAGGAATACCGCCACGGCGCAGACAACGCCGATGAGCGCCGGGCGCACCATCTCACTGGGTTGTCCTCCCCGGGCGCGGATCTTCCAGAGCTGCAGGGCGGTCAGGCCAATGATCAAAACCGCAATCGACAGATTTACCCAAAGGCGGAATATCGCGGCGACATTTGTTTTCACAGAAACGGGGAAATCGACAGTTAGGTCTTCGCCCGCTCCCGTGTGAATCACGAAGCGCAGCAACAGAGATCCACTATCGCTGAAGTGATATTGATCAACGCCGAACACGCCCGCCTCGCCCTCTTCGTGCAGGTGGATCGAGCGGTCCACAACGGCTTTCGATTTCTCGGAGAGCACTGACACATCGGGCTTCACGGCCACCGGCACTTCCGAACCGAGCAGCGGGTCGGGTTTCGGCAGAATCCGCAGTATTTTCAGCTCCATGTTGGTGTCGTCGCCCGCCACTGGCAGACTCGGCGAGATAGTAAATTCGACGCGATATTTGCCGGTCTTCCCTTCAATCGTGCGCAGCGTCGTTTGTTCGCCCCCGCCTTCAACTTCACCGTGAGCCCGCGCGCCGACTGGGAGCAAAATGATTGCGAGCAACACAAGCCACTCGATTGCCGGATGTCGCCTCATCGCGCGTCCTCCAGCCAGCCAATCATTCCGTAGCGAAGGAACTCGCCCGCGTTGGGAACGCGGAAGATCACGTCACGCGTGCGCGACTGGGGATCCACGACAGGCGCGACGACCTCAGGCTTGCCCATGAAAACCTTCCCCGGGAGGCTGTCGAAATGAATGCGCGCTTGTGCCTTGCCCTCCCACCGGCGGAATTCCGTCTCCGGGAAGCGTGCCTGAAAGCCTACTTCTTTGCGATTAGCGATGCGGAATAGCACCACGCCCTCATTGATGGTCTGCCCCTGTGTGAAGGTGACGAAACTGATGGTGCCGTCTATGGGAGAGAAGAGGCCTTTGCGGACCAACTCCGCGCCCTGAAGCTGCGAGTCCTGCTGATCGAGAAGCGTCTTGCGCTTCTTGTATTCCGCTTCCGCCATTGCTTCGGCCGCTTTGAGTTCCTGCACCTGCTGGCCGGAGGCAGTCCCGATGGCCATCAGGCGCTCCGCCTTCTCGCGCGCTATCTTCGCCTCCACAGCTGCCGTGCGGGCCTCCAGCATAACCGAGAGCAGGTCCCAGCGAATCGTGCCGAGGTGAGAGGAATCGTGCAAGTTGTAGCGGTGCTCAATAATCGCCAGCGCGTCACCCTTCTTGACTTGATCGCCTACAGAATACGGACGCTCACGCGGTGACAGTATGCGTCCCGTAGCGGGCGACTGCACCTCGGCGATTGTATCGGGCAAAGCAACGATCTTCCCGAGCACATTCGCGTGCCGGGCGACCTGCGGCTGGTCCGCTGCACGAAGAGGTAACAGAAGCAGCAGCGTAATGGTCGGTACGATTCCGGATGCTAGCATTGCATACGCTTTAAGCCCCCAGCGGGCGACAGGAAAGCTTAATTGCCTGACCACTATCGCCCGTCCGAGATTCTGAATGATCTGCACTTACTTACCCTGCGCGGCGGCTAACAACAATAGCCCTCGGTGCACGGCATTCAATACTGCCTGCGCAGACTTGGCATCGCCGCTGAACTTGACGTCCTGACCGACCTTTAGCGGCGATTGGCTCGTCTTGCCAGCAACTTGATCGAGGAATGCCGGCTGGCCGAGCGCCTTGTCATCGCCATTTTCGACCACGACCAGCTTGTGCACGGACCCGTCGCGCTTGACACCCAGAGCCAAATCGATGCCGCCTTTGGTTCCCTTGGTGTCGAGCATTACTACGCTGCCGAGCGGGTCCTGGCCCTTCACTGCTACGTAGTACGTCAAAGGGTTGTCGTTGCGCTGGACCTTGCTGCCGGATTCCTGCTCGACTTTTTTGACCTGTTCGGGCGTGAGCGTCTTCTTCCGCGCCGTGAATCCGCTTGCATCCGGGAAGACTTTCTTCAAAGTCTCAGACGGAAAGCCGGACTCATGTGCCATCAACGGGAGAAGAGGTAAAAGGAGAATGAAAACAGCGAACCGGCTCATATACATCAATTATACCTCCGTCGAACCGCCTGCCTGCGCGAGGGATTACATGCAACCCTAAAAGACGTCAACCCGGCTATTTGGGTTGCGAACGGCGCTCCTGTTCGACAAGCAACTGCTGGTATTGCAGATGCGTGTTGAACACTTCCTGCTCCTGCCATAAAAGGCTGGCTAGTGGAATACCTCCGAACAGGTAGCTCTGGTACATTTTTCCCAACAACTCGTTCCCAAGGGGCAGCAGGTCCTTTTCGAACGCGGCTCGGCGGCTGGCGATATCTGGGCCCGGCTCGGGCAGTGGGCCGGCGGTTGCTGCGTTCGGCTCGCTTTCCGGAGTGGCTGGCGCCGCTGGTGTGTCGAGTTGCGCCACCAGTGGCGATGTAGAGGGCCGCTTCAGCAAGACGTTGGCTTCCTCGACCGCTGAATTGCGTTCTGCTTCAAACCCTGCCACGCGCGCGGCAGCTTTGGCTTGAGAAAACCGGAGCAATTTGATATCCGAAGCAGGCGCGTTCTGCGCTTGTAACCGGGCCTGCGCCGCTTTATACCACCCCGATAGACGATCCAGGCTTTGGCGGGCCGCCGCCAGCTTTCCTTGGGCAACGAGCAGGCGGAAAAACACCTCTCCGGCGCGCTCGAGGTTTGCCTCCTGTTTCTCGGCAGCGGACTGCTCTTTTACTAAGGCTCGAAATGAGGAAAGGTTGAGATCCGTTTTCTGATCCGCAGCCCGCGTCGGCATCGCTGCAGAGAGGGCAAGGAGCACATACAGTGACATGCAGACGCTGCGCCACAGGCACAGCCGACTCCTAACTGGCATACAGAATCCCATGTTCAAAACCGCAACCCGATTGCCGCAAGTTATCACTTCGCCGCGATAATGCGCTTTGTCCACTCGAAGATCAGTGACCCTCATCACCCGTGGTGCGCAACAACAGATTTGCAATTAATGAGAGAAGAAGAAGCAAGCCACGGTTGGCTGAGTGCCGGGCGCAAGAACTTCCACTTGAGCGTCAAACGCTCGAATGTTGGTCAGCGGCTTGGACGCAATATCGGCGCCCTCGGCTGCGGCGCGCATGCCGATGTTAGCAGGTCGGCCTGTTTCGCTGATCTTCAGGGTGATATAGCCGAGCAGACCCGCCGGAATGGGCTTGTTCGGCGGAGCTTGCGCCTGGATTTGAAGAGTCGAAGTCTCGACCCCCTTGTCATTCTTGGCGGTTTGCAGCTCGTTTTTCAGCTCTACGTCTCCCATCTCGGCGGCAATACCGCGGTCTACCTTGTCGAATTTTAAATTGGCGCTGACGAAGTTCACTTCGACCTTGAGCTGCCCGACCTGTGCTCCCTCGGCAGGCGTAAAGTAGATGGGGACCACAACAGAGGTTCCGGGCGTTCCGGAGCTGCTTCCCAACGTAACCCGCGTAGTAGTCTTGGTGTCAATGGGTTCCTTCTCCTGCGTCTTCTCTGCTTTCTCCTGCGCCACGCCAGTATTGCACACCAACACCGTCCAGAAAAAAGTCCATAGAAACCAAGTACCTGAAATCTTCTTCATCGGTTCTCCCATGCGGCCTCTTACACGCCAACAGCCCTGTTATGAACCATTCGAGCCTCGTCTTATTAACGGTTCCGCGAGACGACGGCAGACGTTTTTCGTGTGGCCGAAACGGCAGGTGAATTCGAAATATCCTGGAAATATTTGCCGCTAGCTCAATTCTACGAAGTGCGGAATGCCGTTGAGCATCATTCGCACCGAGAGCGCCACAAACGCCAGCAGTACAAAGATGAAGTATGCCGGCTGTTGGCGGATTAACTGGAGTGTGTAGAAGCGGCCCTTTTCCGTTTTGTTGATCTCCCCTAGCGCTTCTTGGAGGTGGTGAGGCTCACGAACGTCGTAAAACTTTCCTCCGGTAGTGCTGACGTTGTCCGCGATCTGCTGCGATGCGCCTGGCTCAAGCGCGACTCCGATGAAGTAGACACGCGTGCCGTCCATGCGCGCTTTTTCAATCTCATTGATAGGGTCTCTGCCGAAGTTGTTGTCGCCGTCGCTGAAGAGCACGATTACTTGACCTTTCGAGCGGCGCCCGCGCTCGCGGTTGAACGCGAAGAAACGCTGTGCCATGAAGAGCCCCTCCCCGATCGCAGTGAACCCTTCGTTTACGAGCGTCTGCACGTTTACCAATTTGAGATAATCCATTAGGCTCACATGGTCAAACGTCGCTGGAGAAACGAGATAAGAATTATTTGAAAACACCACTAATCCAATGGCGTCACCGGGCCGCTGCTTGATGAATTCGAGAGCGCTGGCCTTCACGGCGTCCATTTTGCTGGGTGTCCTCGGAATGTTGGACGGCGACGCAAGGTTGGAAGTGGGAGCCGCCGGGTTCGCAGTTTTCCTGCCCAGCGATTCTTCCATGCTCTGCGAAAGATCCAGCACGATCATGATCTGTAAGCCGCCGCGCTCGATGCGGTTTAACACAAACGGGTAGACCGGCCCGAGCAGCGCGACCAGCAGGAATCCCACCGCAAGTCCTTCCAGCACCGTCGGCAGGCGCAGGATCGGGTTGGGCCCGCCCAGTTCGTCTCCCACTTGCTCGACGAGCGAATGTGCCCAATAGTGACGGCGCCAGAACCGCACGATCACCAAAATAATGATGAGCGGTACCGCCACATACAGCCACTCTAGGTTTTGAAAGGTCATAATTACCTACCGTACAGGTTCAAATACCTATGGCCTCGTATTCAAAATCTCCCTGACATCCTGAGCTACGTTGCGGGCGGACTCCGCCGAGTTGCCGTTCAGCGCGTTGGGTTGATAGCGCACCGATTCACAGGCGCTCAGCACCTTGACGACTCTTCTGGTAAAGTCGGGATTCGCGCCCAATCGCTGCATTTCGTCCTGCAGCTCCTCTGCGGTCAGTCCCAGCGTGGGCGTCTCCAAATAATAGCCGACATACTCCTTCACGTTCTGGTAGGAGCTGTTGAAGAATTCCGCTGCGGTTCTGGAATCGGAAAACTCCGAAGGAACGCTGCTGGCCCAACGGGAGCGAACGGCCTCCATCGCTTTACGGCGGTCCGGACCTTTGCGCGTCTTGCGGCGCCGCACCAGCATGGCGACTTCCCATCCCACGCCGCCTAGCAGAATTACGGCGCAGATCGCGCCAGCTACAGGTAACGCCCACCGTGAACGCGCCCAGGAACTAACGGATATAAAATCGCGTATATCCTGTGCCTGCGGAGGCAGCGTACTGCGTAGGCCAATAACCGTTCCTGAAATGGTCAAGCTTTCAGCGGCTGCCTGATCGGCGGTACTTGTCTTGCGATCTTTGCGGAAATAATACAGCGTGAACTGCGGGACCTGGAGACTTGCCTGCCCAGTGCCGAAATTGGCGAGCGTCAGCACCACGTCGAGCCGTTTATTGTTGTTCTTCATGGTCGTCACGTTCTTGGCGACGTCCATTACCTGGAACGGATCCATGTTAATGGTTTCTTTTGTCAGGTTGTCGAGCACAAATTCGTAGTCTGGCGTGTAATCCACCTGGATCATATAGCGAAACTGATCGCCTACCCAAACGGCGGTGTGATCCAGCCGCGTAGTGAACGTCATGCCCGCCGGAGGGGGAACCACATCGGCCTTCTTTTGCTGAGCGGGTTGCCTCTTTCGAAGCGACGTCTCGCTCATGCCGGCTTCATCGTGCTCTTGCGCTGCAGCGCGCCGGTTGGCGACGATGAGAGCTATGCACAGGATCGCTGCGAAGGCGAGAGCGCGAGCGAAGCCTCTGCGCGAGACTCTAGGCCGGCCCTGCTTCATCCAGCTACGCAGCGCCCGAAAACCTGTGAACCAGAATCGAACCATCCCGCTCATACTTTCCTCCGCGTTTTGAATAGCGTCATTAAGGGGTCCATGAAGGGTTCCCCGACGTCCAGGAACAGGCATTGCATGCCCAGTGAATAAAAGAAACTGCGCAAATCGGTCTTGCGTTTTTCCACCAGCGCCTCATACAGGTGACGCTGCGACGAGGAGAGGCTCAGTAGCATCTCCTGCCGGCTCTCCGCCGAACGGAACCGCAGCAATCCGCGCCCCGTGGGAAGGTTCTTTTCCAACTCATCTCCGAAGATAATCGGCACCACGTCATGCTTCTGCGCCAGAACCTTCAGATCGGGAAGATCCGCGAACTGTACGGCGTCCGGGTCAAGAATAAAGTCGGAGAGCAAGAAGATGATCGCCATTTTGCGGAGCTGACTCCGCAAGAACCGCAAGCCGCGCTCCCAGTTGGTTCCGGTATGCTGCGGCTTGAGGTTGTAAAGCGTCTCGAGTGCCCGCCACACGTGGCCTCGGCCTTGGCGCGCCGGCTCATAGGCCTCGACCTGATCGCTAAACGCCAGTATGCCGAAATTGCAGTTGTCGCTCACTGCTGAAAATCCTAGAGTTGCGGCCACTTGCAACACACGCAGACGCTTGGAAAATCTGGCGGTGGAGAACTGCATCGAGCGCGAAACGTCTAACACCAGGAATACGGTGACTTCTTTCTCCTCGAAGTGACGCTTCAGGTAAATCTCCTGCATGCGCGCGGAGACGTTCCAGTCAATGCGCCGGAAATCTTCGCCGACCTGATACTTGCGATGGCTCTCAAACTCGTAGCCCGATCCTTTGTTCGGGCTACGACTTTGGCCGAAGCGTAGGCTGCGAATGCGGCGCGACGCGGCGATCTCTATGTAGTGAAGTTCTTCTGCCAGTTCTGGCGCCAGCATGAAAATCCTTATGGGATCGGAGTGTGCCGCAAAACTTCCGCCACGATCTCATCGGTTGCGACGTTTTCCACTTCGGCCCTAATGGTGCGCACCAAGCGGTGATGCAAGCAATCCGTTGCGATGAACTTTACGTCCGAAGGCAGCACGTAATCGCGCCCGCGGAAGAAAGCCGTGGTGCGCGACATGGCCAGCAAGTGCTGGTACGAGCGCGGTGAAGCGCCGTGCTGCACCATCTCCTTCACGATCGGCAAAGCGTCGGCGCGGGTGTTACGGGTCGCCTGTCCGAGGGCCACGATATACCGGCGCACCTTGTCATCTACATATACCTGCCCCACCAACTGGCGGATCCAAAGCACCGCGCCCGGGTCAGCGACGGTTTCGAGTTGCGTCTTTTCCAAGCGGGCCAGGAGCATCTGGAACTCGCTTTCGGGCGATGGATAATTGACGCGGACCATCATACAGAAGCGATCGAGCTGCGCTTCGGGTAGCGAAAAGACGCCTTCCTGCTCCACGGGGTTCTGCGTCGCGAGAACCCAGAACGGATCTTCCAGCGGATAGGTGCTCTCGCCGATGGTCACTTGGCGCTCCTGCATGGCTTCGAGCAACGCGCTCTGTGTCTTCTGCGGAGCGCGGTTGATTTCGTCCGCCAGGACTATGTTGGCGAAGATGGGACCTTTCTCGGTTCTGAACTCACCCGTCTTGCTGTCGAAAATCCTGGTTCCCAAAATGTCGGCGGGCAGCATGTCGGGAGTGAACTGAATGCGCTGAAAGCGAGCGCTGATCGTATTTGAGATGGCGGAGACGAGCAGCGTCTTCGCCAGCCCCGGCACGCCCTCCAGCAGAATGTGTCCCGAGCCGGCCTTCTCTTCTTCACCCCGCTTGAAGGAGTAAGGGATGCGACCAAACAGGCCGATTAGGATGCGACGGATGAGATCGTCCTGCCCGACAATGACCTTGCGGATCTGCTCCTCAATGGAATTGATAAGCTCCCAAGCCTGCTCCTTAGTCTCCAGTTGTTGTACCTGCAAAGCGTTCCTCCCTCAGACGCGCGCCGCCTTATAAAAAGATGCCCAGAACCAGGCATGTAAAGGCGGCTGCCAGAAAATAAAAATACAAATCTTTGCGAATCGGGTTGGACTGAAAGCCGGCAACGGGGCGGCCGGTAAACAGAATTTCTTCGAGTGCTTGATCTACCTGTTTGTTGCTCTCGCCGCGGAAGAATCGCGCGTTGGTTTTTTCGGCGATGTCCCGCATGGTGCGCATCTCGGCGTGACTGACCAGTCTGGCGCCCCCTTCGCGCTGCAGATATTTCACCACCTGGCCGTTCAAGCCACCCATCATCACCAGTGGCACATAGGCTCCGTTCGAGGTACCCAGACCGAACGTATAGATCTTGATTCCTGCTCTCATGACATCAGCCAGCGGCTTTTCCAACTGGCCGGCAGTGTCGTCGCCGTCGGAGAGCAGCACAAAAACACGGCGCCTGCCGCGGGCACGTTCGGGGTCCATCTTATCTTCGGTATTCACCAACCGGAGCGCATTGGTCAGCGCCGAACCCATATTGGTTCCCGCCTCCGGCTCGTCCTGCGAATTCAGGTAATCGAAATAGAGCAAGATGCTCTGGGGATCACTTGTCAGATACGAGAGCACCACACTAGTCCAGTTGAAAACTACGAGCGCGTAGCGGTCCTGCGGCTGCTTGAGAAGAATAAACTGCTGGATAATGCGCTGGGCGCGGCCGAGGCGGTTGGGGTCCATGTCGCGTCCGTACATGGACGGCGAGATGTCCATCAGAAATACGATATCGGTTGGTGTGGGGACGGGACGAAGTTCACGGGAGACCATTCGAGGATACGCCAGCCCCAGGGCCATCAGAATCAGAGCTGCTACGAACAACACCCCCCGCACCCATGTGCGGCCGACCCAGGAGATTCGTGAGATCGCCTCCAGATTCTCAATGTTGCCGAACCGGGAACGCATGCGGTACTGATGCCATACTCCGATCCCCCACAGCACAGTCAAAAAGGGAACGGCGAGCAATAGCCAGAAATATTCTTGTCGTGCAAACTCCATCTGATTCTTGGCGGGGAATCCTGCGGAAGGCCAAATCACTTCCGGATATAGTCCGGATACTGTCCCAGCCCTTCAGGAGTGAAAAGAAGCTTGCTTCCCCTGTGCCGCTTCTCCCGTTACATTTGTTGATCAGCCGAAAGGGCCTTTGGCTGCATCTCTTTGACGCGCACGTTCTCCATCAGGATTTTGATCTTTCCTTGCTCATCCTGGTTCATCAAGTTCCGGATGTAATTTACAAATTCAAAATTGTACTTGGTGTCCCAGTTGTCCGGCGCCAGTCGCAGGGAATCGCGAAGATTCTCCTCGGCGGCGCGCAACGCCTCTTCCAGTACCCGCGCATCCTTCTTTGGGGATTCGCGGTAATTCTTAACTGCTTTGCGGAAAGCGATCTCGCCGCGGAGCAGCAGAAAGCGTCCGTCGCTGGTATTTCCGGAGATCTCGTTCTCCCGCTCCATCCGCTCCATGGCTTCATCGTACTTCCCCTGTTCGTAGAGCAGACGCGCCTGATTGAGAATCAAATCGCGCCTGTCGCCCGCCGGAATCACACGAATCGCTCCCAGCGTCCGGACCCGCTTCTCGACGCTTTCATATTTCTTCAGCGCACCCACGTTATCGCCCCGGGAGTATTCACTCGCGGCCGCATCCATCTCCCGCAGCAACGATCCATAGGCCAGCCCGATGACGGCCACGATCAGCAGCACGATCCCGGCGACTATCTTTGCGATCTGTTTCCCGTAGTTTTTTCGAGCCATTGCTCACCGAGCCCCTTTCAAAAAACCTCGAAAGCCACGCTACAAGCGGCTTATATTAAACCTGAAGCAACCGAAAACCAATCGAATTATTCACGTGCGCCTAGGCGCGCGCTCCGTCCGGAATCTGTGCGGACTCGCACCCAGTCCGTTCCAGCATGCGGACCCCACGGCAATTACTACTTCTGCCGACGTTCTCACTGTTCAACTGTTACTGAGCGGGAGATTCTAAACATTATCTGTAGGAAATGCAAAGTTTACTGCAGATCTGCTCCCCCGACAACATCAAGAGTTCCTACTTGACATATTAAACCACCGCGTCCCAACACGTAAAGCCTAATGACAGTGGCAGCTACGGGACGACAAGACCGGAGGCGGCCACGGTATCCCCAGATAAATGTTCGACGAATTAGGACGCTAGCACGTTTCGGTGTGTCTAAAAAGAGAATTAGCGCTCGGCAGCAGTAGCGCGGTTTTCCACGGCCGTACCCTGGACCGCCACAATGCGGTTGCGCAGCACGCCGATGCCTTCAACCTCCGTTTCGACCAGATCGCCGTCATTTAGGTACTCCGGCGGCGTACGGCCGAGTCCGACTCCTTCCGGCGTTCCCGTCGAAATGATGTCTCCAGGCTCCAGGGTCATGCCACGCGAGAGAAATTCGATGATAACTGCAACCGTGAAGATCATCTGGCTGGTGTCCGCGCTTTGCTTCGTTTCGCCATTCACGCGCAGGCATATTTTTTTCGTCTGCGGGTCGCCGAATTCGTCCGCAGTCACCACATGCGGCCCTATTGGACAAAACCCGTCCAGACTCTTGCCCTTGAACCACTGATAGTGACCCAACTGCAAATCCCGCGCGGAGAAGTCATTAATGACCGTATAGCCAAAGACGTGATCGAGTGCCTCCTGCCTGGAGATATTCTTGCCGCCGATGCCGATAATGACGCCCAATTCCGCCTCGAAATCGACTTGCGAGGTGACAGCCTGATCCCAGGCGATTGCGTCATTGGGTCCGGCCACGGCCGTAGGCGCCTTCGTAAAAAACACAGGCGCCTCCGGGATCTTCACTTCACGCCCGCGGGCCTTCGCCGATTCCTCCATATGCGCCACATAGTTGAGTCCCAGACAGACCACATTCTTGCGCGGGCGCGGAATAGGAGCATGCAGCACCGCTTGCTCCGGGGAGACTCGCGCATGCACCGGCAACTCGCCCGACGCGCATTGCTCTATCAGCTCGCTCATCCTGCGCCACACCTGCGGGCCGCGTTCAATTAGCTCAAGCATGGTCGCGGGAAATTCTCGGGAATGACTGCCGAGCAGCGTGGGGAGGTCGAGTAACTGGTCATTTCGCACCACGCCGAGCCGCAGTACAGGGTCATTAATATACGAGAAAGTCGCTAAGCGCATATGCCCGGTCCTCTCAAAACGTGTTGTAACAGATTACACTAGAAGAAATGCGCAGAGCCGTGGCTGGCCCAAAAAAAAGCGCGCCCGGCAGAGGCGCGCACATACTGACTAGATTTGACCAAAAACCAGGAGACCAATGCTCCATGCTACAATTGCAATTCTTGTGTGCAATTTTGTGGCCCTCAGTGGAATTCGCGTTCCGCTCACGTATTTTGTTAGACTTACCAGAGGAGATCGATCACGCTCAGTCACGCAATCTGATTTATTGAACAGCTAAGATATGGTTTTCCGTAGTGCATCGAAAGCAAAGAAGTTGTCCGGCATCAAGACCCCCGACTGGTATCACCAGCTCAACTGTTGTCGTAGCTACCTACTATTCTGGCCAGCGGCGGTCCGCCAGTGCCTCATCCTCGGGGAGCGGAATGCACTGTGGGTGGAAAGCGTCCGCCCCGCTCGACCTGCTGGGGATTGAAGTGCCGGAGGCGATGTAAACCCGGCGCATGGACTTTCGATAGCGACCACCCGGGATTCAATTTTCAACGAAGACGTAAAGAGGACATATTGGCTGGCAGTCGACAGCATGTTCTTCCTCAGTTTCTATTACGAGGTTTTGCTAGCAGAACCTCAGCAAAGGAGGCGTATAGCTGGGTACAGCGAAAGCGAGTGGTTGCGTTTGAGACGAATATCACCAACATAGGTGTCACTAAGCATTTCTACGATCAGAACGGCGGTGAAACAAGTGTTGACCAGGAAATAACCGCGCTTGAAAATCGATTCGCGCCTCTTTTGTGGCAACTGCGCGAGGAACAGCTGAGCCGGGGAATTCCAGGTTCGCCGATATCAGAATTCGTGGTCCACCTGACCCTCCGGACTAAACATCTGCGCGATTCGCTTTCGGAAGCGGTCGCCTATGGCATTCGCAGTCTAACTGACTTCATGAGTAGGCCGGAGAACCTCAGATCGATCCTCCGTCGCTCAATTTTGAGGAACTCACGAGTATTTCGGGAATCCGTAGTGGGTCAATTGAAACAGCAGGGATTAACCAGGGCGCAAATAAACACTGCGTTTCCCTATATGAGGGATCTGATCCTCTCTCAGTTAGACACCAGCATCGATGATGGCACGACTGCGGCAATGGCACATTTCAGAAACATTGCCTTGGAGGCTTTATCTCAATCGGCGAAGTCTGGGCACATCCGCGCTCTTATGAAGGGACTCATTCCCGAATCCAGGTTGGCACTTTTCGACGGATTTCAATGGCGGCTTATAGTGTTTGACGAGCCAAGCCTCGTTGTGGGAGATGCGGGACCCATCACGAATACAGAGATGAGGTTCAAGACTGTGCCGGACGAAGACGATCACATACTTGGTGTATGTCTTCCGATCGGAGCACGGCATTTGATTGTCGGCTGTTCGAGTACACCTTTGGACAATGCCGATCCTGGGACCCTCAACTTAGTCCAGGCTACCCGCGCCCGCGAGTTTGTAGTTGGGCCGACCAAAGAAGTGGTTGAAAAATACGCCACGGAAATTGGAAAGGAAGGGTTCTTTCTCAGCCAAGAGCAATTAGAACGTCTTCTTGAGGAAGTGCTGCGCGGGCTCTAGGCGACATAGGTCTGCAAGTGGTCGTTCCAAGGAAACAAAGCGCATGCGAGTAATTGCCACGTCATGCTCAGAATTTCGTCACTTCCGTGAAGTTGAAGCTGGAGAGCTTCAAGGCGGGGACGATCATGGGGGCGGATTCTTCGCCGGAGGCGCGCTCGGGTTCTCCCATCGACTCCACGCAGTTCAGCATGTCGATCAGGCTCTCGTTGAAGCGGAAGTTTCTGATGCCGTGTTTGACCTTGCCGTTCTCCACGTAGAACGTGCCGTCGCGCGTCATGCCGGTGAGAATTTTGCGGTAAGGGTCCACTTCGCGGATGTACCAGACGCGCGTGACCAACACGCCGCGATCAGTGGAGGAGATCATGTCGTTTACGGATGTCTTACCGCCTTCGAACACAATGTTCATCGGGGCCTCGCCCCACTCGTTGGGCAGCGGGAATCCATGGCCGGTAGGCTCGGTGCCCATGGCCTTAGCCGTTTTTCGGGCATACGTCAGTGACTTGACCACCCCATGTTCCACCAGAGTCACTTGTTTGCGCCTCACACCTTCACCGTCGAATGGAGGACCGGATTGCAGGGGGTGATACACATCATCGCGAATGTCGATGTTCGAGCCGAAGAGCTTTTCGCCAACGCGATCCGTTAAGAAGCTGCGTTTGTCGCGGACGGCCTGCCCCGAGAAATCGAAGAACATGAAGCCGACGAGATCCAGCACGGCGGCGGGCTCAAGAATGGTGACGTATTTCCCCGGCTCCAGGTCCTTGGGGTCTTGGCTGCGCGCCGCAATCTCAGCGGCTCGCGCGGCCAGCCTCTCGGGGCTGATATCACGCACATCGGCCGAATCTTTCTTCGCCCAGCCGGAGCTGTTCGGCGCCATGGTCGTGATGGAGAACTCCGCGTGCGTCTCATGGTAGAAGGCACAAAGGCCGCGCGAATTCAACAGCGCCTGCCCGCCGCGCGTGGTCGAAAAAGTTCCGGCGGCGGTTTGGCCATTTTTCTCTGCAATCTTGATCGCACTCACCACGCCACGGGCGCGGTCCTCCGGTGTCACAGCCGCTGTCGTTTCGGAGTAGCGATTAACGGCCCGGTAGCTCTCCCGGTCGGGCATAGGCAACAAATCTGGATCGCGCGGCTGCTGGCGCGCGAGGCTCGACGATTCGGCAACCACGCGCTTCAGGCTCTCGGCGTCAAATTTGTTTGTAGTCGCGCGCGCGGTTTTGCCGTCGAAGACCGTGCGTACGGAGAGCCTGTAACCCTCTTCGGCAACGTTCTGGTGAATGGTGTTGTTCGCGAAACGTGTCAGCTCGGAGGCGCCGCCCGCGATCAGGACTTCGGTTTCATCCGCTTCGCTGTGCTTGAGTATTTGCGAGAAGAGCTCCTGGCAGCGCTCTTTAGGAAGCATACGCGATTCCTACGGTGACGTTGCGAAAGCGGGACGGCGAGGCGCCATGGCCCGTGCCCATGGTCTGCGATGGCTGACCTTTGCCGCAATTGGGCGTACCCCACAGCGTCCAGGCCTCAGGACCGCAGATCGCATCGCACGAATTCCAGAACTCAGTCGTGATGCCGCTGTAGCTGGGGTTCTTCAGCATACGGACTTTCTTACCGTTCTTGATCTCCCATCCCAGCTCGCAGCCAAACTGGAAGTGGTAGCGGCGATCGTCAATGGACCAGCTCCGGTTCGTCTCCATGTAGATGCCATCGTCCGTTGAGGCGATCAACTCATCGAGTGTCCCCTTGCCCGGTAGCAGGCTCACGTTGGTCATGCGGATCAGTGGAATGCGGTTCCAACCGTCGGCGCGCATGGCGCCGTTGGAGCGGTTCTCGCCGATTGCCGCCGCCGTTTCGCGCGATGTGAGGTAGCCGGTAAATTGGCCGTTCCTGATGATATCAGTGCACTGTGCAGCGACTCCTTCGTCATCGAACGCAAACGTGCCCAGGCCCGGGCCGTGCTCCAGCCGTGCGTCCGCAACGACGTTGACAATATCGGAGCCGTACCGTAAATTCCGCAGCTTCTCTAAAGTTAGAAAGCTCATGCCCGCGTAGTTGGCCTCCATGCCGAGCACGCGATCGAGCTCAATGGGATGACCGATGGACTCGTGAATCTGCAGACCGACCTGCGAACCATCCAGGATCACAGTGCGCTTGCCCTGCGGGCAGAGGTCGGCGCGCTGCAGCGCCACCGCCTCTTCGGCGATGCGGCGCGCATTTTCGACAAGCCTTATTTCATTGATGAGTTCATAGCCCTTGAGCTGGTATTGCCCGCCGAACGAGTTGGGATAGGAGCGCTTCTGGATTTCGTCTCCCGCGAAACAATGGGCGGCAATGCCGCCGCCGGTCACCACGCGCGTCTGCTCTATGACCGATCCCTCTGTGCTGAGGAATATCTCGTGAGAGCGCCGGAAGTGAACAGCGCCTTCCGCCAGCGTGATGCCCTCTACCGAGCGCATCTCTTTGTCTGCACGCAGCAGCAGGTCAAGGTTGTCTTCGACGGAAGTAGAAAAAGGATCGATCTGGAACGGCGAGCTCCAGTTGGCCTCCGTTTTCGGCTCCGGGACGAGGACGATATCGCTCTTCTTCGCGAGAGCGCTGGCGCGAGCGATCTGCATCGCGCGTCGAGCGGTCTGTTCCAGCGACTGCGGCGAGAGGTTGTCGGTCGACGCAAAACCCCAGCAGCCTTGGATGAGCACGCGGATACCGAGACCTTGCGTCTCGTCCGACGAGACCGAGCCCATCAAACCGTTCTTGGTCGAGACATTCCGCTCACGCGAGTCCAACAGGCGCACGTCGCCGTACTGAACCTCGCGCCGGTCCAGATAACTGAGGGCTTTTTCAGCGTAATCCCGCATGAGTGTGGAGCCTTAACGGGCCCGATGTAGGCTGCGGAAACTGAAATCCTGCTCGAAAATCGGGCATTGTTAGTATGAACACAGGAGCGAAACGAAGGCAAGCAGATTTTCCATGCCCTCTTGTCTTTCACGTTGCGCAAATTCTGTTGAAGCACTCTTTGCTTCTGACTACAATGTAGTCATACAGGAGGCATACCAATGAGAAAGGTAATGACCGCCCCGGCTCCGGTATCGGTGAGGTTCGGAAAGGAAGAGAGCACCATGCTGCGAGTGCTTCGGGCGCGCGCCAAGGCCAGTCATCGTACTCTTTCTGAGCAGGTGAAATATTATACTCATCTTGGGATGGTGGCGGCGGACAACCCGGACCTGCCTCTCTCGCTCATTGAAGGAATACTGGAAGGGCGCGAGGAGTTCAAGGCCGGTCTCGGCAAGCCGTATCAATGGGGCGTGATCGAGTGAGCAATGGAAGATGCGAATCGAGAGGAGCCGAAGGCGTCGCGGCGGACCGTGCAGCAGTCTACGAGATTCGGCAAAGCGAAGCGCCGGCTCCCTCCAAACGGGCAGTTAGCGCTGGACGAGCAGGTGAAGAAAATCCTCGCAAATCCACTCCTGGGCGAGATGAAGGTTGGAGCGCTAAAAGGTGTTCGCGTCCTGAAATTCAAGCTTGGTCCCCTTCAGCTTCTATTGGCCTACCAATTCAACCAGCGGCGCAACGTGATCGAACTTCTCGACGTCGGCCCTCACGAGAATTTCTACCGGGACTTGGACAGCTACTTGAGGCGGCGGTAATTTCACATGATAACAGGCGTAATCGCATCGCGTGTTATGATCTGCTATGCTTTGTTTCGGGAGAGAAAATGCAGAAATCCATGCCTTTCGGGGAAATACTAGAGGCAGCGGACAATCTGCCAATCGAGGATCAGGCGACATTAGTAACCATCCTTAAAAACCGCCTCCGCGAACGTGTTCGAGCAGAATTGGTCAAGGACATTCAAGACGCCGATAAGGAGTTTGAACAAGGAAAGGTCCAGCCGGTTACTCCTGACGAGCTAATCCGCGAGATACTTTTATGCGCGCAGCCAAGAAGGTAATCAGGCACCATCCCGAACGTGCTACAGATATTCGGTCTGCCCTGGAATTGCTGACGACCGACGCGTTCCACCCTCAATTGAAAACTCATAAACTGAAAGGTGATTTGCAGGGATACTGGGCTTGCAGTGCCGCTTTTGACCTCCGAATTGTCTTTCGCCTCGTTCAATATGAAGGAACGGAGGCTGTCTATTTAGAGGCCATCGGAAGCCATGACGAAGTTTACTGATCCCACGCGAGTCGGCGGCTGAATGCGCGGCCTACGTTCCTTCCGACCAGGATGCCAGGTACTTCTCCTGTTCCGGTGTGAGACGGTCGATGTTGACGCCTTTTGATTCCAGCTTGATTCGCGCCACAGTCTTGTCAATCTCTTCGGGAACCGGATAGACCTTCTTCTCAAGATTCCTGGCGTTTTTGGCCATGTACTCGAGGCAGAGCGCCTGGTTCGCGAAGCTCATGTCCATCACCTCGGCGGGATGACCCTCGGCGCTCGAGAGATTCACGAGCCGGCCGTCGGCCAGCAAGAACACCTTGCGACCACCGTTCAGCGTAAATTCCTCGACAAAGTCGCGCACGATGCGGCGTTTGGTGGAGAGTTTCTCCAGCGCAGGAATATCAATCTCCACATTGAAGTGGCCGGAGTTGGCCACGATCGCTCCGTCTTTCATCGCTTCGAAGTGCTCGCGGATGAGGATGCTCTTGTTGCCCGTTGCGGTGATGAATAGCTCGCCCACTTTGGCTGCTTCAATCATGGGCATGACTCTGTAGCCGTCCATCACGGCTTCCAGCGCGCGCGTGGGGTTTACCTCACACACAATGACGTTCGCGCCCATGCCATGCGCCCGCATCGCGATGCCGCGGCCGCACCAGCCGTAGCCTGCGACCACGACATTCATTCCGGCGAGCAGTACGTTCGTCGCGCGCAGTACGCCATCCAGCGTTGACTGGCCCGTGCCGTAGCGATTATCAAACATGTGCTTGGTATCGGCGTCGTTGACCGCAATGATTGGATAACCCAATACGCCCTCGGCCGCCATGCTGCGCAGACGGATGACGCCGGTGGTGGTTTCCTCGGTGCCGCCGATGATCTCTTTCGCCAGCTCCTTGCGATCGGTGTGGGCAAGAGTCACCAGGTCCGCGCCGTCGTCCATCGTGAAATGCGGCCGATGCTGCAAAGCGGAATCCAGGTGCGAGTAGTAAACGTCATGGTTTTCGCCTTTGATAGCGAAGACCGGAATACCCGAATCGGCCACCAGCGATGCCGCAGCTTCATTCTGCGTACTGAGGGGGTTTGAAGCGCAGAGAACCACCTGGGCACCGCCTTCCTGCAGCGCTAGCATCAGATTGGCGGTCTCGGTTGTGACGTGGAGGCAAGCCGACACACGGATGCCTTTCAAGGGCTTTTCTCTCGCGAATCGCTTTCGGATGCTGGCAAGGGTCGGCATGAACTGGCCGGCCCACTCGATGCGCAGTTTGCCGACTCCTGCAAGATTCAGATCCTTTACGTCACAAGCTAACTTTGAAACTGTCGACATGGATGAATTCCTCTTTCGATTAAGTTGACAAAACGGGACCGCTCCCAATTTCGTGGCGGCTCGGTTCGGTGGAAAGATGCGCGTCCATTAAGCATTGCCGCGCTGTTGTAAAGATTGCGGCACCCCGCATCGGGGCAAGCCGCATTGCAGGAATTGCAATCACATCGCTGAAGCGATGCGTACGCCGCCTACTTCGCCACCTTTACGGCAAATTCCGACGCCTGGACGGCGGCTTGCCGAAGTTCATCGGCGCGATGAGTACGCTCCCACGTGAAGCCCGGTTCGTTGCGGCCGAAGTGGCCAAATGCGGCAGTCTGTTTATAGACTGGCCGCCGTAACTCAAGATATTCGATGATCCCTAGAGGTGTCAGAGGGAAGGTGTCACGAACCAGCCGGACTAGCTTCTCCTCCTCCATAACACCGGTTCCATAGGTGTCCACCATCACGGATACCGGCTCGGCAACGCCGATCGCGTAGGCAAGCTGAATCTCGCAACGCTCCGCCAAGCCCGCTGCAACCAGGTTCTTAGCGATGTGGCGCGCCATATAGCACGCGGAGCGATCCACCTTGGAGGGGTCCTTGCCGGAGAATGCTCCGCCACCGTGACGCCCGACACCACCATAAGTATCCACGATGATCTTCCGCCCGGTGAGACCGGTATCGCCCTGAGGCCCGCCGGTAACAAAGCGGCCGGTCGGATTGATGTGGATTTTGGTGTTGCGGTCCATCATCGAAGCTGGAATGACGGGCCGGATCACTTCTTCAATGATCCCGTCTCTCAACACGTTGTTGTCAACCGAGTCGCTGTGCTGGCTGGAGATGACGACAGTATCTACGCGCACGGGCCTGCCGTTTTCGTACTGGATGGTGACTTGCGATTTGCCGTCCGGCCGCAGGAAGTCGAGCTTGCCGCTACGCCGTACGGTGGATAGTTGCCGCACGAGTTTGTGCGCCAGAAGGATGGGCATGGGCATCAACTCATCGGTCTCGTTGCAGGCAAAACCGAACATCATGCCCTGGTCGCCCGCCCCGCCGGTATCCACGCCCTGGGCGATGTCGGGCGACTGCTTGTGAACGGCTGTCAGAATCGCGCAGGTGTAATAATCAAAGCCGAATTTGGCGCGCGTGTAGCCGATCTCTTCGATGGTCTTCCGGGCGATGGCCTCATAATCCACGGTGACTTTGGAGGTGATTTCTCCGGCGATAAAAGCTAGGCCGGTGGTGAGCAGGCACTCACAGGCTACGCGGGAAAGCGGGTCGCCTTGCAGAAAAGCATCCAACACGGCGTCCGAAATTTGGTCCGCGATCTTGTCGGGATGCCCTTCGGTGACTGACTCCGAAGTATATAGGTAGCTTTTAGCACGCTGACTCACTTGGTATCCTCCTCAAACATAGCTCGGACTTGACAGAGTCCGTACGGTGGACTGCTGTGACAGCTTTCCTGCCGCGCTGTCCTGGAAAAAACGGCTCCGCCGGGCGGAACTAGTTTAGCACGCCGCTCATCCGTGGGTAAGTCACGGATCAAGAAACCCTTGTGCCGCGCGGACGCGACAACAACCGCCATTCGGATGTGTAGAGACAGTCCGGACGTCTCAAGCCAGCAGCTTTTTAGCTGCGCCTAGAATCGCATCGTAGTTAGGGTGCTCGCCGACTTCCTTTACGTATTCGACGTACCGCAACGTGTTGTCCTTGTCCAGCACAAATACGGCACGAGCATCCAGCAGCAGCTCTTTGATAAGCACGCCGTATGCCGAACCGAATGAACGGTCCTGGTAATCAGAGAGGGTCCGCACGTTGCTAATTCCGGCGGCGCCGCACCAGCGCTTCTGAGCGAAAGGCAGGTCCATGCTCACGGTCAGGACCTCAAGAAGACCCGGCATCTTCGCCGCCTCATCGTTGAATCGCCGCGTTTCCATATCGCAGACAGGAGTGTCAAGCGAAGGCACACTGCTCAGGATGCGGACTTTCCCGGTCGTGTCGGCTAATGTTACAGGTTTGAGGTCATTTCCAACCACTTTGAAATCGGGGGCTTTCTCACCAACCTTCAATTCCGGTCCTATCAGCGTGAGTGGGTTGCCGCGCATTGTGACGGCGCCGGTGCGTTCGGTCATACGTCTGCTACCTCCTAAGAATCTGAACGAGAATTTGAATGACGCGGAACCTACAATATACCCGCCCTCAGGCCAGCATGGGAAGAGGCTTACCCCAGAGAGACGAATCGATAGGGCCGAGGTTCAGCCATATATTTGATTTGCAAACGTGGGATAATGCCCTCTCGACGTTACCAAAGCAAACTCAGCAAGCACCTATCAGCTTTCGGCAACGCCTCTGATCTCGCCTCCACGCCCGTTTGTGATGAATCCCAATGAGATGATCGACGCTCCTTTGGGTCGATGGAACCTGTACATCGGCGGGGCTGGCTGTTTCGTGGACGGTTATGTAAATCTCGATCTATTCTCCTCCCCCGGAGTGGACGTGATTGCTGACGCGCATCAGCTTCCGTTCGCGTGCTGCATGTTCCAGCGTGTTGAATGCGATGCGGTGCTCGAACACGTGCGGCAGCCTGAAATTGTGATGCGAGAGATCGAGCGAGTATTGGCGCCTGGGGGCTATGCCCATATCGTGGTCCCCTTCTGCCACCCGTTTCATGAATATCCCCGCGACTTTCGCCGATTCACTCTCGACGGAGTGAAGGAGATGACCGGGGGGGATGCACGTCGTAGCTCAGGGCTGAAGAACGGGGCCCACAGCGACAATGCTGGTCTTCATCATGGAATACGTGAAGCTTTGGTTCCCCTGGCGTGCATGGCGTGTGGTGGCACACGGAGTCCTAGGATGGATATTGTTCCCGCTGCGTTATTTGGATTACGTCTTCTTTAACCGCAGCAACGCGGGCCGGATCGGAAACCATTGTTTTGTATGGCTTCGGAAACCGGAAGCTTAACTTTGGGCATCTGGCTTGGCTCTGCCCATCAGGGCGCGTTACTATCGAGCTTTAATGTACCCGCCGCCTCTGGCGGAAACGTCTATCCATCTGGACGGTCCGCCCTGGCCATCGCCCGAGCTTTCCCCAGCGAGACGGAAGGCAAATTGAAGGGTTCGGGTTAGAACGCACATGACTATAGCCGAAGTATGCGTAAAACGGCCTGTGTTCGCCGTGATGCTCATCAGCTTTTTGCTGGTGCTGGGGATCTTTTCATTCCGCGACCTCGGCGTAGATCTGTTTCCAAAGGCTGATTTCCCGGTCGTATTCGTACAAGTACAGCTACCTGGGGCCACGCCCGAAGAGGTCACCACGCAAGTGGTCTTCCCACTGGAGGAGGCGCTCAGCTCCGTTGCCGGTCTGGACGAACTGCACTCGATGGCGGATCAGGGTATGGCGCGCGTGGTATGCCAGTTCGTTCTTGAACGTGAAATCGAGAGCGCCGCGCAGGATGTCCGCGAAAAGGTTGCGGCGGCTATGCGCAACCTACCTACCAATATTCAGACGCCCATCATTAGAAAGGCTGACCCCGACTCCGAGCCAGTTCTTTCGCTGGTCGTTGGAGGCGCCGGAAATCTGCGCCAGACCACCGAGATTGCGGACAAAACGATCCGCCGGGCACTGGAAACGGTGAACGGTGTCGGTAGCGTCACGCTAAGCGGCGGGCGGCTGCGGCAGATTCGCATATTCGCCGACGCCGAGCGCCTGACAGCCTACGACCTGACTATAAATCAACTCGAGCGCGCCATCCGCAACCAGAACGTGGAAGTGCCCGGCGGGATCATCCGTCGAGGCGAGTCTGAAGTGGGGGTCCGCACTCTAGGCCGCATCGAGTCTGTGTCGCAATTCGAGAACATTGTTGTAGCCAACGTCGGCGGGGCCCTGATTCGCGTCAAAGACATAGGCCGCGTCGAGGACAGCTATCCGGACCCCACCACCTGGAACCTGCTGCACGGCAAGGAGGCCGTGGTACTCAGCATCCAACGGCAGTCCGGCACGAATACGTTGGATGTCATTGAGACCGCCAAGCAGAAAATAGAGCAAATCAAGCCCACTCTGCCGCCGGGCATTCAGATCGAGGTCATTCGCGACAATTCCCGCTTCATCAAAGCCTCCGTCGCGTCCCTGGAAGAGCACCTGCTGTTCGGCAGTATCCTGGCCAGCCTGGTGGTGCTGCTCTTCATGCGCAACTGGCGGCTGGTGCTGATCGCCTCACTCGCCATTCCCTCCTCCATCGTGGCCACCTTCACGATCATCAAGTTCATGGGCTTCACGCTCAATAACATGACACTGCTGGGCCTGACCCTGGCAGTGGGAATCGTGATTGACGACGCCATCGTTGTGCTCGAGAACATTGTCCGCTACGTCGAAGAGAAGGATTACGAACCCAAGCAGGCCGCAATCGCAGCCACCAAAGAGATCATGCTGGCTGTTATGGCCACGACGCTCTCACTGGTGATCATCTTCGTGCCCATTGCATTCATCACGGGCTATGCGCGCCGCTTTTTGAATGAATTCGGATGGACCATGGCGTTTTCGGTAATGGTCTCGTTGTTAGTGAGCCTCACTCTGACGCCGATGCTCTGCTCGCGCCTGCTGAAGCGCCCGCCTGCCCGTGGCCCTCACCACACCACCAAAGACCTAGGGTTCTTCCATTGGATTGACCGCACCTATGGCCGCATGCTGGCGTGGGCTCTGGATCACCGCGGAACCACGCTGTTGATCGCGGCGGGATGCTTCGCGCTGACATTCCCTCTGAACAGCCGTGTTGGACGCGACTTCATTCCAGCCGACGATCAGAGCGAACTGAACGTCTTCTTCAATATGCCAGCCGGAATGTCCATTGAGGGTTCCGAGCGCGTGGCGCGCGAGATGGCGGAAAAAATCGAGAAGATCCGGGGCGTCGAGTTCGTGTGGCCCTCAATTGGTGGATGGGGAAGGGATGGGAAGCTATATGTCCGCCTCATAGATGCCTCGCGTCGAAAATACACCAATTTAGACGTGGCCGCCGAGATCCGACAGGTACTCTCGCTGCCGCAGTTCCGTGACCAGCAAACAAGAGTGGTGGCGCCCGCGCCGATTGGCGGCGGACCGAACTTCGGCGCCATTCGCGCTCTGGTCCTGGGGCCGGACCTTCATCGCGTGGCGGGTATTGCGGAGCAGGTCACCAATGAGGCCCGCCAAATCAAGGGACTTGTTGATGTCAGCGCCGATATCAACCTGAACAGCCCCGAGCTGCAAATCAATATCGACCGCCAGCGCGCCGCCGACCTGGGCGTACAAGCCGCCGACGTAGGTAGTGCCGTACGCCTGATGATTTCGGGCACCGATCAGATCTCCACCTACAAGGAGGGCGACGAGCAGTACGACGTCACGCTGCAACTGCTTCCCGAGCAGCAGCGCAACCCGGACGTGCTGGCGCGCGTCATGGTGCCTTCTGCGAAGCTGGGCCAGGTGCGGCTGGACAACATTGCCGTCATTCAGCGCGGCGTCGGCCCCAATTCCATTCACCGCTTCAATCGCCAGTTTCGCGTTAGCGTGAACGCCAACACCGAGGCCGATTTCCCCCTGGACGCCGCCGTGCGCGCCATGCGGCAGAGCGTGGAAAACGTAGTGCCGCCCGGCTACTCTGTCCGGTTCACGGGAGCCATCAGAAGCCTGGACCAGACCACGCAGAGCCTCATAATCGCGTTTCTGCTGGCGGCGATCTTCATGTACATGGTGCTCGCGGCGCAGTTTGAGAGCTTCCTGCATCCGCTTACGATCATGCTGGCCCTGCCGCTGGCGATTCCCTTCGCCCTGCTGACGCTGTGGCTCACCAACCGCACGCTGAACCTCTGGAGCGCGCTCGGCGTATTCCTGCTGCTGGGCATCGTCAAAAAGAACGGAATTCTCCAGGTCGACTACACCAACAAGCTGCGTGCGCAGGGCGTGCCGCTGCGCGACGCTATTCTGGAAGCCAACCACGTGCGTTTGCGGCCGATTCTTATGACCACGCTCTCGATCGTCGCGGGGCTTATCCCGACAGCTCTCGGCATCGGCGCAGGCGCTGCCCAACGCTCCGCCATCGGCGTGACCATTATCGGCGGGCAGTCGCTGTGCCTCGTGCTGACATTGCTCGTTACCCCGGTGGTCTACTCGATCTTCGCCGAGATGGAACAGTCCAGGGTGAGAGCGCCCCTCCAGGCGCTGCTGACAAAACTGCGCTTGACGGTAGCGCGCGCGTTTACCACGACAGTGCGCTAACGCTGCTCGCGCATATTTCCAATCCAATAATTTTCGCTTCTAGTTGGTATGCCGAGACTACAATGGTGGAGGTAACGCGGCTTGTCCACAATATTGAACTTGTGTACCGCATATTGAACAGCAAAGGAGCTTCGCAATCACATGTTGAAAGAATTCAAAGAATTCGCAGTGAAAGGGAACGTCCTCGATTTGGCGGTGGCTGTGATCATGGGCAACGCTTTCAGCCCGATCGTAACTTCCCTTGTGAACGATGTCATCATGCCGCCGATCGGCGCGGTCCTGAGTAGAGTGGATTTTAAGGAACTCTACGTCAGCTTGAGCCGGCAGTCGTTCCCAACTCTGGCGGCAGCGAAAGCGGCGGGGGTGGCGGTTATCGCCTATGGAAATTTTGTGAATACAGTCATCAATTTCCTCATTGTAGCCTTCGTCATGTTTCTTTTGGTGCGGCAGGTTAACCGGCTCCATAAGCCCCAGCCGGCGGCTGCGCCCGTCGCGAGGGAGTGTACGTATTGCTTCAACCAAATTCCCATACGAGCTACCAGGTGTCCGCACTGTACCTCACAGCTACAGCCTGTATAGTTGAGAGCCATGTCGGAAAATGAATCTGTGACGCCTCTGGAAAAGCTGCTTGGCGAAGCCTTCGCGCAATTGCAGCTAGAGTTCACGGCGTTGCAGATGAATCAATGCGCCTGTCATTTTTCGCTATTGCTGAAGTGGAACGCGCAAGTAAACCTGACGTCGCTGAAGGATCCTCGGGAGATTGCCTACCGTCATTTCGGAGAATCTCTGTTTTTGACAAGAGTTCTGCAGCCGTCCCCGACGGATTCGTCATTGATAGACGTAGGGTCGGGCGGCGGATTTCCGGGCCTGCCATTGAAGGTTGCCTGGCCTTGGCTGCGTGTGGTCTTGCTGGAGCCCAATCACAAAAAAGCCGCGTTTTTGAAGGAAGTTATCCGCACCTGTTCGCTGAAAAACGCGGAAGTTCGCGCTGAGCGGGTGGAAGCTGTTTGCACCGGTAATTTGCAAGGTAGCGCATCACTCGTCGTGCTTCGAGCTGTAGCATTGGGAGAAGATGTGCTGGACCAACTGCGACGCCTTCTTGCTCCAGGTGGACGTGTTGCACTCTTCCTCGGGACCGACGATTCGGGTCGGGTCGAAACCCATGCTGGTTTCGAGTGGACGACGCCCGTACCGATCCTGCACTCACACCACCGAGTAATTTTGGTTGGCCGAAGATGCTGATGTTCCACGTGGAACTCTCCCGCGCGTAGCAAATCCCGGAATTCGATTTTCTTTGTTCCACGTGGAACAATCACAAGGCTCTTTACAGTGGCCGAATCACCTGCTAGATTCTATCCGGGTCGGGCGCCTGCCGCCGGAGAAGCTTTGTTGGCGAAAATCATAGCTGTCGCGAATCAGAAAGGCGGTGTGGGCAAAACGACGACCGCCATCAACTTGGCCGCATCTCTCGCCGCCGCCGAACTCCCTGTTCTCCTGGTCGACTGTGACGCCCAAAGCAATACCTCGGCAAGCCTGGGGTTCTATCGCGACCCGTCGCGATCTTCGCTCTACCACGCGCTCGTTGCGGAATCTGACGACATCCCCCTCAGCACGGTAGTTCGGCCCACCTGCCTCGAAAACCTATGGCTTGTTCCCGCTGACCGCAACCTTGCGGGAGCCGCTATCGAACTAATTTCGCGCGAAAACCGCGAGTTTCAGCTTCGCGATCTCCTGGAGCCAATTAAGTCCCGGTACTCCTATATCTTTCTGGACTGTCCCCCAGCGCTTGACCTCCTTACGTTGAACGCACTGGTGGCCGCCGATTCGATTCTGGTGCCGCTGCAATGCGAATATCTGGCCTTAGAGGGCATATCTGCCTTGATTGAGACTTTAGATCGCGTTCGCGGTGGGCTGAATCCCCGATTGGAGCTTGAGGGAATACTCTTGACGATGTTCGACGACCGCACCAACCTGGGGCGCCAAGTCGCGGCCGAGTTGCGTACACACTTCCCGGGGAAGGTCTTCGACACCACTATCCCGCGCAATGTGCGCTTGGCCGAAGCCCCAAGCCACGGTAAACCTATACTGCTCTATGACGTGCGGTCGAAGGGAGCCGAGGCTTACATACAGGTAGCAAAAGAGTTACTGGCCAGAAATGCTAACGCCACGGGCGCAGCCGAACGGGTCGTCCAAGCAGTGCCGTAGGCATGTTCACTCAAGTGATACAACGTAAGGGATTTCACTTAATTTTGCCTTAAGAGGAGTCGTTCGACATGGAATCGGAGCAAATACGGCCTGTCCCGACCAAGACGTTCGGCCAAAGTGGACGCCCGAAAGCGCTGGGAAGAGGGTTAGAAGCGTTGTTGCCCTCTGCTGCCGCACCAACGGACTCGGTGCGGCATATACCGATCTCGCAAATCGACCCTAATCCATTCCAAGCACGGCAGGTCTTCCAAGCCGATCGCCTCCGTGAACTGGCCGACAGCATCAAGACTCACGGTGTTCTACAACCTATTGTCGTGCGCCAGCATGGCGAACGCTTTCTCCTGATTGCGGGAGAGCGCCGATGGCGCGCCACGTCGCTCGCTGGACTGGCCGCCATCCCGGCAATCGTGCGCCAAGTTGCAGAGTCAGAAGTCCTGGAACTAACGCTTATTGAGAACATCCAGCGCGAAGACCTCAACCCAATCGAGACTGCGGAGGCTTTCGCGCGCCTCGCCACCGATGCGCATTTGACCCATGACCAGATTGCGACGCGCACAGGCAAGGATCGGGCCACGGTGACCAACTTCTTACGTCTGTTAAGGTTGCCGGAGATCATCCGCCACCGTGTCGCCACGGGAGAAATCTCGATGGGCCATGCCAAGGCGCTCCTCACTCTGCCCACCGAGGCGGTCCAAAAAGAGCTAGCTGACCGTATACTCCACGAAGGCCTTTCCGTGCGGCAAACTGAAGCGATTGTCGCACCCGAATCGCGCAAATCCGGCGTCACGAGCACAAAGAAAAAGGCAATCGCCGACCCCAACGTGAGCGCGGCTGTTCAGGAGATGGAGCGGTCGCTCGGGACTCGAGTCCGCCTCACGGGCAGCCAAAAACGAGGCAAAATCATAATCGAGTACTATTCCTCCGAAGACCTGGAACGTATTTTCGAGGCCATCGTGAGCAAGTGATCCCATTGATACAAGTGGCCGACTTCTTCCGGAACTTTCGAACACTACCTGCCATTCCGGAAAAGACCTATCGCATAATCCGACTAGTCCAATTATCGGCGGACAAGGCGAGACGGCAGATTCGGGTTGATCCTCACGCCGCAGGTGCCGTTTTGACCATTTGCCGACAGCTCTCTGCACATCGGCGCGCAAAGCTGGGCGCGCAATTGAGTCAAATGGCGCGCTGCTCTGGTCCAGTTTGCTCTTGCCGAAGCGATCTAGATTCCCCCATATTGCTTACACTACGCGTCCCAATTACGGATCCTCGCGGGCGCTTTCAGGATTGATTGTTTTTGATGTCTTTTCTGTAAGGGCGGCTTCATTGGGGCCTCGGCATTGCTTGTTCCTGGAGCGTTTGTTAAATTGGCTGATTGCCGGGAAGGTTATGAAATTTCTTGCTGCGCGGGCCTCCAAAACAGGCAGGCTCGCCGTTCTACTGCTGATCCTGTTTTTGTTGGTATGGGGGCTCTCGGGCTGTTTGGTGCGCCGACGCGAGAGAATTCCCGCAGCCGCTCCCTCTGCTCCTATCTGGAAGACCGCCTCGCTGAACGAACTGCTCGAAAAACTGGAGTCGCAGACGGGCGCAATCCAGACGCAGGATATCACCGCCACGATTGAGCCTTCAGTCAGCTCCCTGGATAAGGGGGAAATCGTCCACTACCGCGACGTTCGAACTTTCATCCTGATTCGCAAGCCCGCTTTTATCCGCATGATTGGGCTCTATCCCGTGGTGCAAAACAAAGCTTTTGATATGGCTTCCAACGGCGAAACCTTCCAGGTCTATATTCCGCTGAAGAACCGGTTTATCATTGGAAAGAATGAGACTGAGAAAAAATCGAAATCAGCGATAGAAAATCTGCGGCCGCAGGTCATTTTGCAGGCGCTGCTATTTCAGGGGCCGGAGCCAGGGAAAGAGCAAGCGATGTTACAGAGCTACTCGGAGGGAGTAAATAGTTACTATATCGTGCATATCGTCCGCACTGAACCGGGCCAGCCGCTGCTGCTCTCCAGGAATATCTGGTTTGAACGCCGCAACCTCACCGTCGTACGCCTGGAGATGTTCGACGAGGCGGGCGACGCAGTGACAGATGTACGATACTCCAGTTATGCTGATTTTTCCGGTATCACATATCCGCGCGACATCGTGGTGGACCGCCCCAAAGACCTGTACGGCTTGCATCTGGTCATCACAAACGTTCAGTTCAATCAGCCGATCGCGGATGACAAGTTTCTCCTCGATCAGCCTCCGCAGACAGAGCTGATCAACCTGGGCGGTTTGCCACAGCTGAAGGCTTTGCCCCAGCGCAAGAGGGATAGCAAAGTTGGTTAACAGGCTGATCGTTTCCAACCTCGTAATGCGCCCCGTCCGCACTTTGGTATCCATCACGGCCGTCGCCGTGGAGGTAATCCTCATTATCATGGTTGTGGGTCTCACACACGGCACACTACAGGATAGCGTGCGGCGAACTCAAGGCGTCGGCGCTGACATCATGGTGCAACCTCAGACCACATCCGTATTCATGGGCTTCAGCGGTGCGCCCATGCCGATACAGGTTGGCGATAAGGTCGCGGAGATTCCCAACGTGCGCGCCGTGGCACCCGTGATGATTCAGGCCAGCTCCGGCTCGGGCATTACGCTGATCTACGGCATCGATCCCGAAAGCTTCCGCGCCGTGAGCGGCGGTTTCAGATTTCTTGAAGGGCATGATTTGCAGAACCCCGATGAGGTTCTCGTCGACGATATCTACGCCCGCTCGCAAGAGGGCGGCGTCCGCGTGGGCGACACCATCACACTGCTGAATCACCCGTTTCGTCTCGCGGGTGTCGTCGAACATGGGAAAGGCGCGCGCATATTCGTCCGCCTTGATACGCTTCAGGACCTGATGGGTTCTGTCGGGAAAGCGTCAGTCTTTTTCGTGAAGCTCGCGGGCAGCGCTAGTACGGCTGCCGTAGTAAGCGATATCCAGCGGCTGCTGCCCGGATACCAGATACGAAATATGGAGGAGTACCTGTCATTGATGACGGTGCAAAACATCCCAGGGTTGGGTGATTTTATCAACGTCATGATCGGGCTGGCAGTGGCGATCGGTTTGCTCGTGATCTTTATCACCATGTACTCAACAATTGTGGAGCGGACACGCGAGATCGGCATCCTCAAATCAATGGGTGCGTCGAACAGGTACATCGTGGAAATCGTTCTGCGCGAGACTACGTTTTTGACTGTCTTCGGCATCGGAGCGGGAATCGGTCTGAGCTACCTCGTGCGGCGGATCCTGCTGCACTCGTTCCCAAGTCTGAATGTACTGATCACGGGGGATTGGATGCTCCGCGCCGCCCTGATCGCATTTGCGGCGAGCCTCCTGGGCGCGTGCTATCCTGCGTTTCGCGCTACGCGTCAGGACGCCATCGAGGCGCTCGCTTACGAATAGGCAGGTCTTCTCAGAGTCCTTGCTGCGTCTGATGGAGTTTGCAAGCTACAGCTCATGGCTGAGATTATTCGCGTCGACAATCTGCGGAAGGTTTATCGCCTCGGGCGGGTGGAAGTCCCCGCCCTGCGAGGCGTAAACGTGACTGTGCAGGAAGGGGAGTTCCTCTCCATCGTGGGTCCGTCCGGCTGCGGCAAATCAACTTTGCTCTATACCATTGGAGGGCTGACCAAACCCAGCTCGGGCAAGGTGATCTTGGACGGCGACGACTTAGGCCAGATGAATGAAGCGCAACGCACGGAAGTGCGCCGCAAGAAAATCGGATTCATCTTTCAACGCTTCAACCTCCTGCCCACCCTCAGCGCTTACGGCAATATCGCGCTTGCTGCCCACATAGCCGGCATGAAGAACGGCGCGCTAGGGCCCGAATTAGACTCCATTGCGAAGCTGCTAGGCCTGGAGCACCGCCTCCAGCACCATCCGGGCGAGCTCTCCGGAGGCGAGCAGCAGCGAGTGGCCATCGCCAGAGCTGTCATCACTCGCCCCAAGATCCTTCTCGCCGACGAGCCCACCGGTAATCTCGACACTGAGAACTCCGACCTGGTGCTGAACCTCCTCAAAGACCTCAATCAGAAGATGGGCCAGACCATCATGATGATTACGCACAACCCGGAGGTCGCCATCTACAGCGACCGCATCGTTAATATGCGCGACGGCCACGTGCTGGAGAGCTAGGTGGTGGAGAACACCAGCACCGAAGAACCACTATCCAACCGCTGCTTCTTCGCGTAAACTGATGCCATGCTGCGTAGATTAGGCCTTGCAATCTATCGCGCGTTCTTCTGGACTTACGAGCGCGGGACGTGGCAATACGACCTGATGGTGATCGCCATCCTGGCCTTTATCTTTCTCACCCCGCGTGCATGGTTCCACGACAAGCCGTTAGTCTCGACCGAGACAAATGACGTCGTTCTGCTGCAGATCGACCACTCCCACAAGAAATATCAACTTCGCGCCGCGCTAATAGACGGCAGGATCGACGCCTCTTTAGAGCAAGGCGTGCGGCGCGTGCTACGCGGCTATACGGGTCATCCTGTGCAGATTACCAGGATCCAGCCGGCGATGGATGCTCGGGGGCAGGTGATCAGCTATGAAGTTTGGGTTCGGGAATAGCCATCCCGGTGCTGTATTCCGGCGCGTCCTCGCTGCGAATTATTGCAGCGGGCGCGCTGTTGCTGCCCGGTTGTTGCTCGCGCTCTTTGTGGCCGCTTGCAACGCGCAGACATCCACCGCTCCCGCAGGCACTGCCAAGCTCGATGATGTGCTCGCAAATTTGGACAAGTCCGCTGCGAAGTTCACCAGTTTAGTCGCCGATCTCGACTACACCAAAGTCACTGTCATTGTGAACGATCGTTCTACTCAGAACGGGCGCATCTTCTTTGAAAAGTCCGGCGGGAAGACTCGCGTGATGATTGCCTTTAAGAAACCTGCGGAGAAATACGTGCTGTTTGCGAGCGGCAAAGTGTCCCTCTACCAGCCGAAGATCGCCGAAGTCCAGGAATATCAGTTGTCCGAGCGCCAGGACTTGGTGGAGCAGTTTCTGTTATTGGGATTCGGCACGCCCGGCACGGAGTTGCGGAAAGGCTACGAGGTCGAGTTTAAAGGCTCAGAGAATATCGCAGGACAAGATGCTTACCTTCTGGACCTGACCCCCAAATCGCAAAAAGTCGCGGCGCAGCTCCAGCGCATCCAGCTTTGGATATCGCCGCAAAATTGGGAGCCGGTTCAGCAGAAGTTTTTTGAGCCCGGTGGCGATTACGTCATTTCGCTCTACAGCAACATGAAACTGAACACCAAGATCCCGGACAAAGAGTTCCGCCTGCCGCTCAAAGGCAAAGTGCGGACAGTTCGGCCCCAAGCGCTTTAATTTCCATTTACTCTTACCCACACCTGATCGAAGGAGAACCCGATTATGCCCCCTTTAGTAGAGCCTTTCCTGGCGGAGCTAGACAACTCGCAGGCTGCTCGAACGAGTGCCGGATGAAAAGCTGGGCTGGAAGCCGCATGAGAAATCCATGTCATTAGGCCAGCTTGCGACGCATGTCGCGACGCTTCCCGGCGGCTTGGCTCAGATTCTCATGAACGATTCATTCGATATTGCCGGCGCAAGGCCATCAGGCGAAGCCACGTCATCAGCGGAACTGGTTTCATCGCTAAAAGAAAGCGTGCTGACAGCGCGGCGCTTGATTGGCAGTCTAGACGATCGAAAAGCGATGTCGAACTGGAAGATGGTCAACGGCGGGAAGGACATCTTGGTGATGCCCCGAATCGCCATGATTCGTTACGTAATGCTGAACCATTGGTATCACCATCGCGGGCAGTTGTCGGTTTACCTTCGGCTTTTAAACGTTCCCATCCCTTCTATCTACGGTCCCAGCGCGGACGAGAATCCGTTTAAGTAGTGCAAAACAGAAAAACGGGGAATCGGCTCTAACCGAGTCCCCGTTTCCGGTAAGCTGTGGAGATTTGCCTGAGGCGGTCGGCTCGAGTGAGCGCAACCCGCAGGTGGCATTCTCGCAGCAGGAGCTTTCGTGTCCTGAGAAGGGCAGCGGAAAGCTCTTGAGCCGAGCGCCTAAGCCTCAGCCACCTCACTAGGTCTACAATCATCTGTCATTGGACCACCTCCTTTCCAGTGTACTTCCATGGTAAGCGGGCCTGGAAGGCGAGTCAAGGGATCAATTACGTTCAACCGTCGGCGAGCAATAGCTACCCGGAGCCATGGCCACGCGCCGCAGCGCTTTGCCTGTGATCCGCCGCCATGAGCAAATCCGAAGCCCACTCCACTGCAGCGCGAGGTGTAGGGAATCGGACGATCGCAGCGGTCAAGCTTCGATTAGAAAAAATTGCCCGGTTCTTTACAGTTGGGGAATGTTGCCAAAATTAGCGGTTTTTTCGGGCAGGCGCCTGTCACTCTCACAGCCTACCGCTTGCGGCTTAGTAATGCGCTCCGTTTCTGCGGTGATTGGCGTGGCGTACAAGCTTTATGAATAAGTTCGCCATGGAAGTCCGCCGACTCCTGATTGCTGATTACCGGCCGCTTGCATTGCCCGCAGATTCCACGGTTTTCTAAGACTCCAGATGTTGTCATGGGTTTCCTCTTCACTAGAACGATTGTATCACTTTCTTTCGGCCTCCGTGAGTCCAATGCATAATCACCTCTTGTTTTCATGTGGATCGTACACTCTTGCACAGAGGCGTACATCGTGTGCGGCCGGGGCGAGGATGACCGTACCGTCAGTTTATGCGTGATCATACCCTGTACGTGTCGGCACGCCAGTTCTTGATGGCGCGTTTGATTTGGTCCGGCGGCAGATTTTCTTCGGCGGCTCTTTGCGCCAGCGCCACGAACTCTTCGTCCGGCGCGAAACGCAGCCCAACAATCTGCTTCACCGTGAGCCTTGGATCCAGCAACTTACCCGTGAGCACATAATGGCGCAGGTTCTCTTCGGCACGTATTGCCCGGTCCTGCGCTTTGAGCGCAAAGATGCGGCAGAAGAAAAACAAAATCAGAAGCGCGATCATGATGGCCACAATCAATGACGCGCTGTAGAGCCGCTGATGATCTCCTATCGAGTTGTAGAGATTGACGAGTGAACCAATCAACGTGAGCACGATAATGCC
This sequence comes from Acidobacteriota bacterium, assembly GCA_016191085.1. GTDB lineage: Bacteria > Acidobacteriota > Terriglobia > 2-12-FULL-54-10 > 2-12-FULL-54-10 > JACPPJ01. Next base: position 52,198 of record JACPPJ010000012.1, read on the forward strand.
GAACAGAATTGCGTGGAACGCCGGCACAAAGCGCTGGTGATTTGCGTAGTTTTGGGTCTCCATTGCTGCACTGACCTTTCCGGGTTTTCCAGGTTGGGCGCATAGGTGTAGTCCGTGTTACAGAGAGATTAAATTTGCACGACTACTAACGTTGCGCGCCTGGGGGCAACCACACACAGTCGTTCGGCAGGATCATACGCCGGAAAGGGATGAGCATACAAGCGCGTCGTGGGGGTCCGGGTTGATAGAGCGTGAAGAGCGACTCTGAAGATGCTAGTCTACAAGGTCGTATGTCGCTCGGATTCCGCTGTCGCGTCGCGTTCGGCCTGGTGCTTGACGCAATAGCGGGCCCAAGGAACGGCTTCGAGGCGAATCGGGTCGATCGGTTCACCGTCTTGCTCGCAGATGCCGTAGGTACCCTCTTGCAGACGACGCAGCGCATGTTGCACTTCGTTCAGGAGTTGAGTGTCACGGTCGACCTGCGCGAACAGAGTTTCCTTGCGATGGGAGAGAACGCTTTCGTCCGCCGGATCGAGGGCGCCAGGCTCAAGTTGTTCGCGGGCACTTGCGGCTGCTCGCTTCAGATCTGCCTGCAGCTGCGATTGTCTCTGTAACAGTGCTCTGCGATATCTTTCCTTCTGCGTCCCCGCGTCTTTATCCGCGAAGCCATTCGCTACCGCGGCCATCTCGCGCTCCTTTCGCAGTCACTCAGACTCACTCTCGGGTGATTCTAACACACAGCGCATGCGTGTCTAAGGCGCTCAAACATACGCGCAGTGCGCCTGCAAGTGCTTTCCCGCCCATCTAAATCATTTGACGCGCCGTTTATCTTGCTTGGACGCACCGTTCGGAAGAGGAACTGGTGAAATCTCTGCAAAATATTCCAATCGAAGGGTCGGATACAAATCCGAATCCGGAGACGTATCGCCAGAAGCGCGATTTTTCTAAAACGCCCGAGCCGCCGCCCAGCCTGCCGCGCCGCGGCGCGCAAGGCGGCCGAGGGCGATTCGTGATCCAGAAACATGCGGCCAGTCACCTGCATTACGACTTCCGCCTGGAAATGGACGGCGCGCTGAAATCGTGGGCGGTACCCAAGGGCCCGCCGTACAACACCGCCGAGAAGCGGCTGGCCATGGCGACCGAGGACCACCCCATCGAGTATCTCGATTTCGAAGGCATCATCCCCAAGGGCCAATACGGCGGCGGAACCGTGATGGTGTGGGACATCGGCACTTACGAACTGATCGACGGGAACTATCACAAAGGCCACCTCCATATTTATCTGGAAGGGAAAAAGCTGCGCGGAGAATGGCACCTAGTCCGCACAAAGCAAGCAGACGGAAGGAGCTGGCTGCTGATCAAGGCGGGCAGCGACATGCGTCCGGTGTCGGCGAAGCGGGATGATTCCTCGGCTCTGTCCGGCCGCACGATGGCCCAGATCGCCAAGGCAGCTCTTGTTACAGCACCAAAAGCTGCGCCGCAGCACGAGCCAGGGCCCAAACTTAAATCGCTCCCTACGGCGAAGCTCGACTTCGTTGAACCCATGATGGCAAAGCTTGTGGGGCATCTTCCCGAAGGCGGGGAGTGGCAGTACGAAATCAAGTTGGATGGCTATCGCGCGCTGTGCGTGAAAAACGCAGCAGGCAAAGTAACGCTATTTTCACGCCGGGGCAACCGGCTGAACGAGAAGTTTCCTCTGGCCGCCGCGTTCGACGAACTTCCCGACGGCAGCATCGTGGATGGCGAAATTGTAGTGCTCGATGCTGAAGGCAGGCCGTCGTTCAATGCTCTGCAAAACTGGCACAGGAGCGAGCAGCCCATCTATTTCTACGCTTTCGATCTGCTGGCATACCGCGGAAAGGACGTACGCGGCTTGCTGCTCCGCGAGAGGCGCCGCTTGCTGGAGGAGTTCGCACTGAAAGGGATGGCCGACCCCGTTCGCATTTCTCAGACCTTCCGCACCTCGGCGGCAGACCTGGTTGCCGCCGCCAGAGAGCAGGGTCTGGAGGGAGTGATCGCCAAACGGGCCGACAGTGTTTATCAGTCCGGAGAGCGCACCGGCGCATGGGTGAAGTACAAGACGCATTGCAGCCAGGAACTCGTGATCGGCGGCTATACGCCCGGATCGCATGGCTTTGACGCCTTGCTGGTTGGATACTACAAAGGCGACGAGCTAATCTTCATCTCCAAAGTGCGGAATGGATTTGATCCAGCCCTGCGCGAGCAGATCGCGCGCCGCTTTCCGCTGCTCGAAACCAACGTCTGCCCGTTTGCCAACCTGCCGGAAAAACTAAGCGCACGCCGCGGCGAAGCTCTGACGACTGATGTAATGAAGAAATGCCATTGGCTGAAACCCACGCTGGTGGCACAGTTCGAGTTCGCCGAGTGGACCGCCGCCGACCACCTCCGCCACGCCCGCTTCGCAGGACTGCGCGACGACAAAGAACCCCGTGAAGTTATAAAGGAAGTAGCGGCGTAACAGAGCCTGATCTGAGCCGCGCGCGTAGCGAGGCGGGCGCGATATGGTGCTTGGAATTTGGGCTTTGAATCGCGGCACCTTTTATCTGCATCTAACTTGTGATCCTATGACGCGCGCGTAAGAAGTTTCATGTCAACGCTGCAAGAAGTCCTATCAGAACACGTCCGAGAGGGCGAGCTGTACGAATCCATTGACCGTGGGCGGGTGCGCTGCTATGCCTGCGGGCACTGCTGCCCCATTCCTGAAGGCCAGCTCGGAGTGTGCAAGGTTCGTTTCAATCGCGGCGGCAAGCTTTATGTACCTTGGGGGTATGTAGGCGGCGTGCAGTGTGATCCGATTGAGAAAAAGCCATTCTTCCATGCCTACCCTGGTGCGTTGGCGTTCAGCTTCGGGATGCTCGGCTGCGACCTGCACTGCTCCTATTGCCAGAACTGGGTGACCTCGCAGGCGCTGCGTGATCCACGGGCGGTCTCGCCACCTCTGGGCGTTGAGCCGGAAGAGTTGGTTCGCGGCGCGTTGCGCCAGCGCGCCAAAGCGGTCGTGAGCACCTACAACGAGCCGCTCATCACCAGCGAGTGGGCGGTATCCGTCTTCCGCGAGGCTCGTGCGGCGGGACTCAAGACGGCGTTCGTCTCCAACGGCAACGGTACACCTCAGGTCCTTGAATACCTGCGACCGTGGGTTGATCTCTACAAGGTGGATCTGAAGAGTTTCGATGACCGCCACTACCATGAGCTGGGCGGCCGCATTCAGCCGATCCTCGATACCATTCGCAGCTTGCATGATATGGGCATCTGGGTCGAGATCGTCACGTTGTTGATCCCCGGCTTCAACGACTCCGATGACGAACTGAAGCGGTTGACTGAATTCTTGGCCGGCGTGTCACCGGATCTCCCGTGGCACGTGACGGCGTTTCACGGCGATTACAAGATGACCGACCCCCGCGACACCACGCCGGAAGACTTGATGCGCGCTGCAGAGTTCGGACGCAACGCTGGCCTGCGCTACATCTACGCCGGCAACCTGCCGGGCGAGGTCGGTGATCTTGAAGACACGCGGTGCCCCAATTGTCAGACGCTCCTGGTTGAACGCATGGGCTACTTGATTACCGGCTACCACCTCACGCCTGAAGGGCGCTGCCCGTCTTGCGCGACGGCCATCCCCGGCCGCTGGGCGCCCTCTTTTGATGGCCAGATCGCCGCGCGGCCATTCCGGCCGCACGACCACGCCTTCATCGTACGCCAATAGTTGCTGCGCCGTCCCTAGCGGCGCTGGTACACGCCTTCCCGCTAATCAACCCGCCAATCCCACAGCCCCAGCAAAAACCACTATACTGAGAGTAGTCGGACGAGAGGAGCAGCTTTTGAGAATTGTAAGAATCGTCAGCGGATTCGTTATGTTGTTCGTGGGAGTGGCGGGGCTGATCCTTCCCATCATGCCCGGATGGATTTTCGTCATCCCGGGGCTGGTGGTACTGGGGCGCGAATTCCACTGGGCGCGCCGGCTGCTGAACCGGCTAAAGAAGTTTCACCCCAAGAATTTTCGATCCAACGCATCGCCCGAAACGTAACGTTGGTACTTCATGACTGCGGAACGAATCACCGTAATCGGCGGCGGACTAGCCGGCTGCGAGGCGGCATGGCAGTTGGCGCGGCGTGGCGTGGATGTGGATGTAGAGCTTTACGAAATGCGCCCCGCTGTGCCGACGCCGGCGCACACGACCGCCCTGTTCGCAGAGCTCGTCTGCAGCAACTCGCTCAAGAGCGACCGTGAAAACTCTGCTTCGTGGCTCCTGAAAGAGGAACTCCGGCGCGCCGGATCACTTTTGTTGCGGATCGCGGGGGATTGCGCCGTTCCGGCGGGCCAGGCGCTGGCCGTGGATCGCGACCGCTTCGCCGCCCAAGTAACTCAAGCCATCGAACAGGAACCTCGGATTCGCATCCGGAGAGAGGAAGTCCGGGACATTCCTGCTGAATCTGTCGTTATCGTGGCTACCGGCCCGCTGACCAGCGATTCGCTGGCGGAGTCCATCGCACGCGTTACGGGAGCGGAGCGGTTGTACTTTTACGATTCCATCAGCCCGATTGTGGATGCGGATTCAATTGACAGAAACAAAGTGTTTGCCGCGTCTCGTTACGGCAAAGGAATCGAGGCGGACGGCTCTTCAGACACTGACGATTACCTGAATTGTCCGATGGACGAACACGAGTACCAGCGGTTCTACGAAGCTCTGATTGCCGCCGAAGAAGTCACCCGGCACGAGTTCGAGAACGCGAACTATTTTGAAGCCTGCCTGCCGATTGAGGAACTGGCGCGCCGCGGGCGCGACACTCTGCGCTTCGGGCCAATGAAGCCCGTGGGGCTGAAGGATCCGCGCACCGGCAAAATGCCCTATGCCGTGGTGCAATTGCGGCAGGAGAATATTCGCGCCGATAGTTACAATCTTGTGGGCTTTCAAAACCACCTAAAATTTGCAGAGCAGAAACAGATCCTCCGGCTCATCCCCGGCCTGGAATCGGCCGAGCTTTTGCGGTATGGCCAGATTCACCGCAATACTTACGTCAACGCTCCAGCGCTGCTGCATTCGACGCTGCAATTACGTGCCGATCCGCGCATCTTTTTGGCCGGTCAAATCTGCGGAGTTGAGGGATACGTCGAATCCATAGCGACAGGACTTCTCGCGGGCATCCATGCGGCGCGTTTGGTTCAAGCCGAGCGTCCGCAAGCGCCACCGCGGGCGACGGCCTGCGGGTCGCTGTGCCACTACGTCTCCAGCGCCGATCCCCGGAACTATCAGCCCGCCAATATCGCCTTCGACCTGCTTCCTCCTCTCTGCGCCGCAGTGCCTGCCAAACGCGACAAGCAAGCCCGTCACGCCCTGCAATGCGAGATTGCCTTGAGGAAGTTTGACGAATGGCTACGCACGGTAGATCAAGTCCCAGCGCCTGAGCCGGTGTCCCGAACCTCAATTTAGACGCACCATCTTTGAAAAATCGCGCTATAATAAATACCCTCCTTAATTAGGTTTACCCTCATAACGCAATTGTGCTTGGGTGTGCTCGGTCGTGCCACTCGGCACGCGTGACCACCCGTACAGTCTAGTCAGTCTTGCAAAACCAATATACTGTTTCGACGCACCGCGATTGCGGCGGGGAGGATCACATGCGGACGAAGTCAGTCTGGGTTTTCACGCTGGCGTTATTGTCGTTGCCGGTAAACAATTTCGGGCAATCAACGGCCGTCATTTCGGGCACCGTTACGGACCAGAGCGGGGCCGTGGTACCGAATGCTGATGTGAGCGTTCATAACGTGGGGACGGGACAAACGCGTACTCTAAAGACCAATGAAGCCGGGCGGTATTACGCGCCGGCACTCAATCCCGGCAACTATCAAGTGACCGCCACGTCCCAGGGATTTGAGCAGCTCGTTCGTTCCGGCATCACTCTGACCGTGGGTAGCGAGTTAGTTGTTAACTTCACGCTGAAGCCAGGCCAGGTAACCGAAAGGATTGAGGTCGCCGGTCAAGCGCCGCTGGTGCAAACCACCAGCGCTGCTGTGGCGGAGTTGGTGGACAGCCAGAAGATTCGCGCCCTGCCGCTCAACGGCCGCAGCTTTGACCAGTTGATCTATTTGCAGCCGGGGGTCAACGTGGCCACGGGTGCTGGCAGCAGCCCCAATCAGGGCCGTGGCGTAAAGTTTTCGGCGAACGGAGCGCGTCTGACCTCCAACTACTTCATGCTCGATGGCACCGATATCAACGACTCGCAGAACTTTACGCCCGGCAGCGCCGGAGCGATCACGCAAACCACGACCACCTCGCGCCAGATCCAGTTTGGTCTGAAGTACACCTTCTGATCAGAAACGTGAAGTGCGAGCCTGTTTTCGGGTGGAGCGAAATCGCTCCACCCGCAACCTGACCTGCCTATATACGGTTCTAACGTCAATTCTCGCGTGCCGCCATGGGTCCGATCCTGTTAGCGTCGCGTGAAAACGTGTCAAGGAAAAATTTCTCGTCACATCCTTGTCGTTACGCTGCTCTGCCCAGCCTCCTCGGATTTATTTGCGCCGCAGTATATAATCCCTGCTTCAGTTCAAATTAAAGGGGTCATTCGCGGATGAAGATGGAGGAAGTTATCGAGCTCGCGTCGCGATCTGAATCTATTCAACATGATCAACACCAAGCGGCAGTGCACGGCGCGTGCGGTGAAATAACCCACTCGCAACAACGAGTTCGGCTGCAAGATTTGGGCCGCGCGGCGGCGCTTCTCTCACACGAGCTGCGGCAGCCGCTCGGTGCTATCCAAAACCTGACGTCTTATGCCAGGGCATGCATCTCCCACGCTGATAAGCCGGTGCTGGAAAGCTTGTGCCTGGTGGAACAACAGGCCGAACTGGCCTCACGTATTTTGTCCAGCCTGAGCTCGTTCGCGAGGTCGGGACAACCGGCCAGATCACCCGTACAGTTGCATCGAATCTTATACAACGTATTGGATCGGACCGCCCGACCGCAGGAGATCGCGCTCCAGAAACACCTGGTTAGTCCGCTCCCCACCGCAATGGCTGACCCGCTGCATGTCGACCGAATCGTGTCGAATCTAATCGCAAATGCGCTGGAAAGCATTGACGGACCAGGTACGGTGACCATAACAACACGTGCGGAGTATGAGCTGGTCATCCTGCAAATTTCCGATACCGGGTGCGGCATTGAACCAGGGCTGGCCGAAAGCATCTTCCAGCCGTTTGTAACTACCAAGCGAAACGGCACCGGATTGGGGTTGGCTTTGAGCTGCGAGTTGGCACAGGCCAACGGCGGCTCGCTGTCGTTCACAAGCAGCCCCGGAAAGGGAACTACGTTCGAGTTGCGTTTGCCGCAAGCGTAATTGCCGCGATCCAGCTTACGCCCTTTTTGCTGTGCATTCGGGGCAGGGACAGATATCGCGCAAGTGATCGAAAGAATAGATTCCCGTGTTGTGACCGTCACTCCACTGCAATTGAACGGCGTACCGCCCTACGGCCTCCGCGCCGGTCAGCCGGGTGACTGGTTTGAACATCGGGAAAGGGCTGGCGGACGCTGAGGGCGCATTTCGGTTATTGCGACACATCGCGCAGGGACATTGGTCCCGCAGGTACTGTAGAGAATACTGGCTTTCATGCCCGTCGGACCACGTTATGTTGACGCCCTGGCTGAGTGAAATATCCACATGCGAGGGATCGTTACTGCGCCGCTCCATAATGAAATTCTATAACGTATTCAGCCGCGGCACCAATGTTGCAGCCGAAGTGGACCAAGCGCTCCGATGCATTAGAATCGCGATCGTATTACAAACAACACCATCTGCTAATCACGTTTCCCTTTCCCCCCACGAGACCGAACTTGTCGCAAATGCCAGTACCTCGTAACCGTCAGTTGTTCGGTATCGCCCAGACCAGAATAGATATTCCCCCAGCTCTGTACCACAGGACCTTATCGCATGCGGATCGTCGCCCTAATCTTCATTGCTTTTGTGCTGCTCATTCCGTCCGCAACATTCGCTCAAGGTATCATCACGACTGTCGCAGGCAATGGGACTCGAGGATTTTCAGGTGATGGCGGGCCCGCCACATCTGCTTCATTGGCTCAACCTGCAGATGTCGCGGTAGACGGGGCTGGAAACGTATATATCGCCGACAAGCTAAACAACCCGATTCCGGTGCGGCGACCAGCCTACCGCTCCCGACCTCCATCAATGGCACTCAGGTCATCGTAAATGGCGACCTCTTTGGCGGCATTGCAGCGCGGTTGTATTCGGTATCGCCTACCCAGATCAATGCCCAAGTTCCGTGGGAAATCGCCGGCATTAACGTGAACATCCAAATCGAGGTGAACGGAGTTCGATCCAAGACTGTGACAGCAAATCTATCGCCTGCCGCACCTGGCGTCTTCACGATGGCGCAAACCGGTAGCGGAGCAGGCGTCGTTGTCCACGCCAGCGATGGCGCGCTGGTCACATCCGCCAATCCGGCTGTCCCCGGAGAGCACTTGATTATTTACTGCACTGGGCTGGGACCCGTCACAAATAGTCCCAGCAGTGCATTCAGACGGTTTGAGGAGCCTCATGCGTATGATATAATTAATACTTGCAACGGGCTCGCTAGAGGGGCCACTTACGTGTCCGCTGTTTCGAAATTGAGTGGCGTGGAATTCGCAAGAGCGTTTTATCCGCCGCCTTTTTTCGGAGCTGGTGCCGCGAATTCAGCTATCTTTTTTTCCATTTACATTGGCGATTTTCATGCAATGGCCGCTGTACTATTCTTCCCTTTTACCCTGGTCTGATCAGGTCCGGCATTTATGAAAGACACTGCACTTTTGAACCCTTGGGAACAAATACTGGAGCATCTGCAGAAGGCGCTTACGCCGCAGAGTTATTCCACATGGTTGAAGCCTGCTCGCTTTAGCCATATGCAGGATTCGACTCTCTTCGTCCGTGTTCCCAATGACACGTTCCGCATCTGGTACGTCCAGAATTGCCGGGAATTGCTGGATGCTGCCCTGCCGTCTCTGCCGCTCGATGTATCGAAAATTGAGTTCATTTGTGACGGCCCGAAATCCAGACAGCAGAAAACGTCCGACCTTGGGCAGGGAAAACTCGAATTCAGCTCCACCACGGGGCAATTCAATCCGCGGTATACGTTTGATCAGTTCGTAGTGGGCGCCTGCAACCAGTTTGCCCATGCTGCTGCTGACGCGGTGGCTCGGAATCCATCGAACGCGTACAACCCGCTGTTTATTTATGGCGGTGTGGGGATGGGCAAGACACATCTGATTCAGGCCATAGGCCACGTTCTTAAAACGCGGCATAGGTTCCGGCTGTGCTATGTCACCTGCGAGCAGTTCGTGAACGAAATGATCAGTTCTCTGCGGTATGACAAAATGAGTTCTTTTCAAGACAAATACCGCAACGTGGATACACTGCTAGTCGACGATATTCAGTTCATGGGAAGCAAAGAGCGCACCCAGGAAGTCTTCTTTCACACTTTCAACACGTTATACGAATCGCAAAGGCAGATCGTATTCACCAGCGACCGGCCGCCTGGAGAAATACCTGAAATCGAAGATCGCTTGCGATCACGGTTCGAGTGGGGATTGATGGCGGATCTGCAGCCGCCCGACTTTGAGACAAAAGTCGCGATTTTGATGAAAAAGTCGGAGGCCCAGGGAACTACTATTCCGATCGAAGTGGTGACGTTCCTGGCTCAGAAGATTCGCACCAACATCCGTGAGCTCGAGGGTTGTCTGAATCGTCTCGTGGCCTATGCATCTTTGACTGGCGTTGAAATCAGCGTCGGCATGGCACAACAGGTTTTGAAAACAGCGCTCACGGCCCAGGAAACTAAGATCAATATCGAGGCTATTCAGAAGGTCGTTGCGGATTACTTCGATATTCGCGTGAATGATCTGAAGCTGAAAAACAATTCGAAGAAAATTGTTTATCCTCGGCAGGTGGGAATGTATCTGGCTCGGGAGTTGGCCGGCGCCTCACTGCCAGCGATCGGCCGGGCCTTTGGCAATAAACATCACACGACTGTTTTGCATTCGATAGAAAAAATCAGGCAACAGAAAGAAACCGACAAAGATTTAAACAGGGTTATCAACAGGCTAACCGATTCGCTTCAATAGAGTAAATTGAGAATGATGCCGGTAGAGTGTAACGAAGTTGTGAATTACTTGTGGACAGGTCGCGGAAAACTCCAGCATCTGCTGAACGATCAGCAGAGTTCCACAGCAAGAGTGCCGATTTCATAGTTTTTCCACCGGGTGCTTGGTTGTGTTCACCATTACGGTCAACAGCTTGGCTGTTTTTCCACAGTTCACAATGCGTTTATTATGATGATGATTGCAAGATGTAAAATTTTTTGAATTTGTCACAGAGGCAATCAGATGGAATTTTCGCTTCAACGTGCTGATCTTCTCCGGGAATTGACACTGTCACAGGGAGTGCTGGAACGGAAAGCAACTATTCCGATTCTGTCTAACGTGCTATTGGAAGCATCGGAAGGCTGCTTGCGGCTCACAGCAACGGACCTGGAACTAGGCATTAGGAGTTCTTGTCCGGCTAAGGTGAAAAAAGAGGGCGCGACCACCGCACCAGGCAAGAAGTTATTTGATTACATCCGACAACTGGAGGAGGGCGAGATTCGCTGCAAGGTTTCTGAAGCCGCTGGCGGATCTATGCAGCTCAGCTCCGGCCGTTCACATGTTCGAATGGCTGGAATGTCACGCGAGAGTTTCCCGGTGCTTCCGGATTTTCCAGCCAAGCTGGCCGTGATTCCTCCAAAGATCCTGCAAGCAATGATTTCCCGGACCATATTCGCTATATCGGAGGAAGAGTCTCGGTACACGTTGAACGCTGCGCTGCTGATTCTCAAAGGCGAGACTATGATGATGGTCGCCACTGACGGTCATCGCTTGGCGCACGTAGAAGCCGAGCCGTCGCAGGACGGCTACTCTGGAGTGAGCGGCGAAATAAGGGTGTTGGTTCCAAGAAAGGCAATGGCGGAACTATCAAAGCTCCTGGGAGATGCCCCGGAGGATGACGGAATTGAATTCGGCAAAGATGACAACCACCTATTCTTCCGAATCGGACCGCGCCTACTGATCTGCCGTATGTTAACCGGCCAATTCCCTAACTACGAGGCGGTTCTACCGAAAGCATGCGACAAGATTGCAGTAGTTGAGAACAACGAAATTACCGCCGCAATTCGCAGGGTTTCGCTGTTTTCAGATGAAAGAACGCACACCGTGAAACTGCAGTTAGGGAAAGACGAACTGAAGGTGACCGCTACGGGTTCTGAGGTAGGCGAGTGCGAAGAGTCCATCCCCGCTGTCTACACTGCCTCACCATTGATGATCGGTTTCAATTGGCAGTACTTGACAGATTTTCTGTCTGCTGCCGGAGCGCAGAAGATTTCGATGGAATTTAAAGATGAACAAAGCGCTAGCCAGATGACTCCAGCGTCTGCTGATAAAATGAAGTATAGATACGTGGTGATGCCGATGCGCGTGTGAGCGAGCGGGAGAGCGAATACAAAAGAATAGGAATTAACGCGAGGCGGGAATTAGAAGAGTAAAGATTTATGGGTGACAAAGACATGAACATCGTCCCCGGCGTGCCGGGAGCACAGGGTGGTAAACCGCCCGTAGATATTTATGATGCCGACAGCATCAAAGTGCTTGGCGGCATGGAAGCGGTTCGCAAGCGCCCGGCCATGTACATTGGGTCCACCGGCGAAGGTGGACTGCACCACCTGGTCTACGAAGTGGTGGACAACTCAGTCGACGAGGCGCTGGCCGGATATTGCACCGATATCGAAGTCACCATACACACGGACAACTCCGTAACCGTAATCGATAATGGCCGCGGTATTCCGGTGGGAATGCATGAGGCAGAGAAGCGCTCCGCAGCCGAAGTAGTAATGACCGTGCTGCACGCCGGCGGCAAGTTTGACACCAATAGCTATAAGGTCTCCGGCGGATTGCATGGTGTCGGAGTCTCCGTCGTTAACGCGTTGAGCGAACGGCTTGAACTGGAGATCTGGCGAGATGGATACACTTGGGAGCAGTCTTATGAACGAGGCACACCGGAAGCGCCGCTGAAACGCGCTGGAAAAACCAATAAGCGAGGCACGAAAATTACTTTCAAGCCGGACCAGCTTATCTTCGACGTGCTGGAGTTCAATTTCGACACGCTCTCGCAGCGCTTACGCGAATTGTCGTTCCTCAACAAAGGCCTGCGCATTTCGCTCAAGGACGAGCGAACCGAAAAGAGCCACGATTTCTGCTATGAAGGCGGCATAGCGGAGTTCGTCAAACACTTGAGCAAGGGCAAAACCGTTCTAAACGACAAGCCGTTTTACTTCGAAGGCGTCCGCAACGCCGGAGCGCTCGGAGACGTTCAGATCGAGGCGGCCCTGCAATATAACGACTCTTATACGGAAACGGTGTTTAGCTTTGCGAACAACATAAATACGGTGGACGGAGGTTCTCACCTGTCCGGGTTGCGTTCTGCGCTGACTCGTACAATTAACAACTACGGTTCGTCCGCCGGCCTGTTCAGGGATGTAAAGGAGAATCTATCCGGTGATGACGTGCGCGAAGGCTTGATAGCTGTGATCAGCGTCAAGCTGCCGCAGCCTCAGTTTGAAGGCCAGACCAAGGGCAAGTTGAACAGCGATATTAAAGGCTTGGTGGAAGCGTTCATTAACGAGAAGCTCGGCGAGGCCTTCGAGAAAAATCCTTCGGTAGCGAAGAAGATTGTGCAAAAAGCCATCGAAGCTGCCAGGGCGCGTGAAGCTGCGCGCAAGGCCCGCGACCTGACCCGCCGCAAAGGAGCGCTGGATTCCGCATCGCTGCCGGGCAAGCTAGCCGATTGTCAGGAAAAAGATCCAGCTCGTTGCGAGTTGTTTCTCGTCGAGGGCGAATCCGCAGGCGGCACAGCCAAGCAGGGGCGAGACCGTCGCTACCAAGCCATACTCCCCCTGAAGGGTAAGATCCTAAATGTGGAAAAGGCGCGTTACGACAAAATGCTGGCGCACGAGGAAATCCGCTCGATGATCACAGCTCTTGGCACCGGGATCGGCAAGGACGATTTCGACGTCGCGCGGCTGCGCTATCACAAGATCATCATCATGACGGACGCGGACGTGGACGGCTCTCACATTCGAACTTTGCTGCTGACGTTCTTCTTCCGCCAGATGAAGGAGTTGATCGAGCGCGGCTACGTTTACATCGCGCAGCCTCCACTGTATCGTCTGAAGAAGGGCAAGGCGGAAAAGTACATCAAGGACGAAAAAGAGTTCACGCGAGAGGTCATGCGCCACGCAACCGAAGGCCGTGTGATTCGCAACAGCGAAGGCCAAACGCTCGAGGGCCGCGCGCTCACGAAGTTCTTGAGCGATTTGGTGGAGTATTTTGCGCTCATAGACAAATTGGACAAACGGCTGCGAAATCGCCGAGCCGTGGAGTTGCTGGCCGCTTCGGAGTTGGAGAAGAAAGCGGATTTCAGTGAGAAATCTAAGCTCGAAGCGATCGAGACAACGCTGAAATCCTTCGGTTGCCAGACAAGAATCGATTTCGACGAAGAACACAGCCTGTTCGAGTTAGTCTTCATCAACGGCTCCGGCGAAAAACTCATAAACTGGGAACTCGCTTCACTGCCAGAATATAAGCGTCTGCGTGTGGTGACCAAGGCCGTAGCACCGCTCGATAAGCCGCCGTTCATAACGGAGTTGGAGGAAAGCAAAGGTGGTAAATCTCCCGTGACCCACAACAGCGCTCTGGATTTGCTGCAATTCCTCCTTGACGAAGGCAAGAAGGATTTTAACGTGCAACGTTACAAGGGGTTGGGCGAGATGCGCGCCGAACAACTCTGGGAAACCACCATGAACGCCGAAACGCGTTCTCTATTGCAAGTCCGCTTGGAAGACGCCCTGGTTACGGAAGACATCTTTACCACCCTCATGGGCGAAGACGTTGAGGTCCGGCGTAAGTTCATCGAGGACAATGCGCTGGACGTGAAGAACCTGGACGTATAGCTCAGCTCCGCACGAATTGGCAGCAGTTCGCAATGTGATCCCCTGGTCAGTGAGGCTACCCTGTGGCAAAGGAAGGCATCTGATAGTAATATGAGGCTATCAGCCTACCGTGCCCAAAGGAGCCCTATGCGGAAATCAGTCATAGCCGCGTGCTTTTGCTGTTTGCTGGCCCTCATCTTGGCTACCGCTATAGGATTGAAAGCGCAATACTCCGACAAGCCCGCCGGTCAAACCGAAGCGGCGCCGCCTTCCGATGAAGGTCCCAATAAGAGCGTGGGTGAAACCGTGATCGTTCCACGGAAGCGTCCCACGCAGCCTCCGCAACCCGCGCCCCAACCCAAGAAAGAGAAGATCGATCCTGACGAGGCGTACACGCTGCGCTCCGAGGTGGATTTGGTAAACGTAGGCGTCGTAGTGCAGAGCAAGAAGGGAGAGTTTCTCCCGGGACTGCAAAAAGAGAATTTCCGCATCTTAGAGGACGGCGTTCCCCAAACCATCAAGAAACTCGAAGCCGCCGAAGCGCCGATGACGGTAGCAATGTTGATAGAGTTCAGCTCGCTGTATTGGGAATTTTTGTATGAGACCATGGTGGCGGCGTACGGATTCGTGCAAACGCTACGGCCGGAGGACTGGATAGCGGTTATCGCTTTCGATATGAGGCCCGAGATCCTGCAGGACTTCACCAAGAACAAGGCTGCTGCATTCGGCGCGCTGCAGATGATGAGAATTCCTGGGTTCAGCGAAAGCAACATGTTTGACGCGTTGTCTGATACGCTCAGCCGCATGGACAACATCGACGGGAAGAAGGCCATTCTTCTCATCTCGAGCGGAGTCGACACATTCAGCAAGACTCGGTACGACCACGTGCTGAAACAAGTTCAGGCCTCCGACACTCCGGTCTATGCCATAGGCACAGGCCAGGCGGTGCGGGAATGGTATGATGCGCGCGGTTATATGGGGGCGGACACGAATATAGGCTTTTTGCAGGCTGATAATCAGTTGCGCAGCTTCGCGCGGCTCTCAGGCGGCAAGGCCTATTTCCCGCGCTTCGAAGGCCAATTCGGCGAGATCTACAACGACATCTCCGCTTCGCTCCGCAACGAATACAACATCAGCTACACGCCTACGAACCCTGCGCATGACGGCAAGTTCCGCAAACTGAAAGTGGAACTGGTGGATGCAGACGGAAAGCCGCTGAAGTTGGTAGACCAGAAGGGCAAAGAGATCAAGTATGAAATCCGCGCCCGCGAAGGTTACTACGCGCCGCGGCCGGTAGAGTAGAGGCATTGCGGGTTTTCATGAAGAGCATAGTCACTAACGTGTCACCTTTCTTGGCCTGCCGCCTAATGCTCCATTTGCCCGCGAAGTGACAAGCCAGCTTCCAATTCGACGTGCGAGAGTCGTATTGTAGCTGCTGGTTAACCAAGAGAAAGCGCGGCCCGAATAGCCGCGCTTTTTTGTGAGCAGTCTTATTCGCGGGGAGCCAGCTTAGTCGGGCAATGCGTCATGGGGATAAGCTTCGATTCCCATTTCGGACAGGTCCAGCCCCTGGATTTCCTCGTCGGCGGTAACGCGCATACCCATAGCGTACTTGATCACACTCCATGTCAGGTACATCAACGGGACCGTGAATGCTCCGACTGCGAGCGTGCCGATCAATTGCGCCTTCAGTGATTCGAACCCTCCGCCGTGGAACAATCCATTGGCGCCGCCGCCGGGGGCGCTGGCAGTGGCGAAGAGCCCAACGGCGATCGTTCCCCAGACGCCATTGGCCAAATGCACCGAGAGGGCGCCCACGGGATCATCAATCTTCAGCTTGTCGAATAACATGACCGCTGGCACCACGATGATACCGGCGATCATGCCGATAATCGCGGAAGAAGCCACGCTCACGTAAGCACAGCCCGCTGTGATAGCGACCAGTCCAGCCAACGCACCGTTCACCGTCATCGTGAAGTCCGGTTTGCCGAGCATCACCCACGCCACTACGGTCGAAGTGACAATGGCCGCGCAGCAAGCCAGGTTCGTTGTCATGGCTACGTGGGAGATAAAGCCTGGATCCACAGCCATGGTGCTTCCGGGGTTAAAACCAAACCACCCCAGCCAAAGGATCAATCCTCCCAGAAACACCAATGCCATGTTGTGACCGGGGATCGGCTTAATACGGCCATCGCGCATGTATTTGCCGAGACGCGGACCTAGAACCAGTATTCCGGCCAGGCCGGACCATCCGCCAACGGCGTGTACGACGGTGGAACCGGCGAAGTCGCGGAACCCCATCTGGGCCAGCCAACCGCCACCCCAGATCCAGTGGCCGGTGATGGCGTAAGAAAATCCCACCAGCACGATGGTGAAAATGATGAACGACTTGTAGTGAATTCGCTCAGCGACGCAACCCGAAACGATGGTGGCGGCAGTGCCGGCAAATACCAGTTGGAAGAAAAACTTCGCCAGCAGAGGCACGCCAGTCCAATTCAGCGCACCGAAGACTCCTTGGTAAGCGTCGCCCGTTGCGGGACTGTTATCGGCTCCATTTACAAGCCAGCCGGTTAGTCCCATGAAGGAATTTCCATCTCCGAACATGATGCCAAAGCCGACGATCCAATAGGCAAACGCGGAGATAGCGAATACGACAAAATTCTTGGCGAGGATGTTCGTCGCATTCTTGGCCCGGCAAAGCCCCGATTCCACGCATCCGAAGCCAGCGTTCATCCAAAACACCAAAAACGCCGTCATTAAAACCCAGACCGTGTCGAGCATCACTTTGAGATCGGCGGGTGTTGGCCCGTCAGGAGTTTGTGCGTGTGCAACAGCACTGAAAATTGGACCTAACAAGATGGATAGCAAGGACCATCTCCACAGGCTGCTCTTCTTCGTCTTCATGTGTTATCCTCTCCGTCAATTTCTTGTGGTGAATTCCGTATTTCCAAATACCGTTACGAACAGAATGCGCCGGTGGTGATTACAAGGCGTGCTCGCCTCGATCGCCTGTCCGGATTCGGATGATGTCCTCGACCTCGCAGAGGAATATCTTTCCGTCACCGAATTTGCCGGTTTTGGCAGCGTCCTGAACCGCTTTCATGGTCTCATCCACCTGGTCATCTCTAACCAGGATGTCCAATTTGAGTTTCGGTTGGAATTCTTCCTTGTATTCGACACCGCGATAGTGTTCCGTATGGCCTTTTTGACGGCCATATCCCTGAACCTCCATCACGGTCATTCCATGAACGTCAAGCCTATCCAATGCTTCGCGCACCTCGTCGAGCTTATGCGGGCGAATGATGCATTCCAGTTTCTTCATGTTGTCACCTCTCGAGTTCAACTTCAGGCTAACCGCCGCGCCGCTCACGCTGGCGGCCGGGCAAATACATTCACTAGAAGGTCATACCGTAATACACGAACACCAGACGGTTATAGTGGGTCTCGCTTCCGTGGTAGCTGTCGTTGCCGATGCTGTACCCGGCATTGAGCAGCCCGTTCCGCGGCAGCGAGATGGAAATGCCTGGAGTGAAGTACCCGAAGCCGTTCTTCCCGCTGAACCAGTCCGCCACGAAGCTGAGTCTCGACATGACGGGCTGCTCAACACCCACAATTGCGCCGACTTCGGGTCCAGCAAAGCCGTCGCTCGCCCCGACGATGCCATACGGACCTACAGTGATCCTGGGGCCATACTTCCCGAGTTTCTGGCCGACATTCGCGTATAGCAGCCCGTACGTGTCCACTCCGTCCCGATTGTTGACCGGCGTGTAGAGAATCCCGCCGACTGAGGCCGCCGTCACAGTCGTCTCATTGTTGTAGAACCGCCACTTCATGTTTGGCTGCAGAAACACACTGCGCGAGCCGCCTTGGTTAACAACCGCGAGGTTCGCGCCGGCTTCTACATCTCTGCCCAGTCCGACGACTCCGCGCGGTACGAAAACCGAAAGCCGATCCGAACCTTCGGCTTTGGGTGCCTGGACGAAAGTGTCGAATTCCAAGTAGACCTTGTTCTTGGTGAGAGCGTCTGTGGTTGGAATATTAAAGATAGTCGACTGTGCTACTGCTGATTGTCCGAAGAGGACGATGACCGCCAAGCTCAAGCTGAATCTGTAAGCCGTCAGTCTTGCCATGCTTGGTGCTCGCTCAATGTTCCGCATGTTTTCCCTCTCTTGTTCGAAAATCCATTTGCCTGAACGCCAACCCCGCCATGAGGAGTTTGCGTGGCCAAAAGCAGAGTAGCAGCGGGCCGGCTTGGCTGTCAAGCTAAAACTGCAAAAAATGCAAAAAAAATCTAGCACTCGATCTGAATCGCTAGGTGCGCGATCTGGCGGAGGCGCGTATTTGCGCTATCGGCGAGATAATAATAGCCGTTTATGTCTTTATTTAGCTTACACTTGCAGGCTGGACACCCCCGAACAGTACTGTTGGAGGTGTGTCGGCAGCAGCCGCAGCTTGAAATGAGCAAATTCTACGTACATTGCCAGAATAGTGAATGTGGCGCTGCCGGAATGGCAACTTGGCAGCTTTGGAGGAGCGGCCCATTGGCTGCAAACCAACCGCCGACGCATTGCTGGGCATGGATGACGCGCGGAGTCGCGTGCTATAGTGAATGCACAATTGCTAATCACGACGACGCATTGAGGAGTGACATGCCAGCGGAAATTCCCCAGAACTTTCTTGATCTATTCAGCAAACGCGCTCTGGCCAGCTTGGCAACGATCATGCCGGATGGTCAGCCGCAGGTGACGCCGGTTTGGATCGATATTGACGGAAGTTTCGTGCGGTTTAATTCGGCGCGAGGAAGGCAAAAGGACCGGAATGTGCGGCGCGACCCCCGCATCGCCATCGCCATTACCGACCCCGACAATCCGTACCGCTACTTAGAGATTCGAGGCCGCGTCGTCGATATCACAGAAGACGGCGCCGACGATCACATCGACAGCCTTGCTAAGAAGTACCTCGGCATGGATAAGTACCCCAACCGGCAGCCAGGGGAAGTGCGCGTCATGTACAAAGTAGAACCGCAGCGTGTACTGACGATGGGGTAGAGAAGAGAGCACTTTCTCGGCAGAATTACCAATCGCTGTTACGTCAACTTCGCGCCCGCATGGCGGTGCGTTTTCAGCAGAGGCACCGGCGGCTCGAATTGTTTCAGCAACTCCAGGAAGCGCGCCACCGCCGGCGTGAGCAGCTTGTGGCGGCGGTGAATGGCGCCGATAGGGCGGACCAGCTCCGGAATATTGAAGGGAACCGCCGCCAGCGCGTGTAGCGCCACTTCTTTCACTATCGTGGGCGCAGGCAGCAGGCTCACTCCGGTTCCGTTCATGATGGCCTGCTTGATGGTCTCCACGTTATCGAATTCCATCACCACGCTCGGCTTGGCGCCTAGGCGCCGCAAAGCGCGGTCGGTCGCTTTCCGGATAGCCAGGTTGGCGTCGAACGCCACGAAAGGCTCCCCATTGAGGTCGGCGGGGTTCACGATCTTCTTCTTGGCAAATCGATGGTTCGGGTGACAAACGAAGACCGTCGGCTCCTCGCGCAAAGGAACCACTGTCAAGGCGCGGCTCGCCGGCGGATATGACAGCACGCCCAGGTCCGCCTCATCGTTGATCACCGCGGCGACCACCTGGTGGGGATGCAGGCACTCCAGCCGCACGCGCACGCTCGGATAGAGAGAAAGAAATCGCTCCATCGGCCCGCTGATGCCGTGCAATCCTACCGAATAAATTGCAGCTACCCGCACGGTGCCCACTAGCTCGTGGCGTGCCGCCGTGATTTCCGTCCTGGTTCTCTCGAAGCTCTCCAGCATCTTGCGGCAAGTTTCATAAAATTTGATACCTTCGGCGGTAACCCCAAACGGGCGCTTGCTGCGGTCGAGCAGCGCCACGTGCAACTCGCCTTCAAGCTGCTGCACTGCCTGGCTGGCCGCCGATTGTGACACGCCGCTTTCGGTCGCGGCGCGCGTAAAGCTGTGGAGCCTGATGATATCGCAATAAAGTCTTAATGCCTCGAGAGTCATGGCTATATATTAGCATAAGCAGACCTAATGTACAGTATTTCCATTTTCGTCGCGCCTGAACTCATGGCCTCCACATATTAAATAAGCATAACTAATGTAAAGCATTTTCATTTTCGTCTTGGTTAATGATCCGACTTCGTGTAATCTGGAGGCACTCCGGGGAAGTTTTTGGATTGGACGCAGGCGAAGCGAATCGTAGCGGGTGTTACGCGGCACGATCTGAAGCTTTCACGATAAACAGGAGAACACAATGGACTGGTTCGGGATGCCGCCAAACCAAGGATTATACGACTCTTCGCACGAGCATGACGCGTGCGGCGTCGCGTTCGTCGCAGACATCAAGGGACGCAAGTCGCGCGCTATCGTGGACCAGGCTTTGACGGTGCTCAAGAACCTGATGCACCGCGGCGCCTGCGGCTGCGAGGTCAACACCGGCGACGGCGCAGGCATCCTGGTGCAGATACCTGACCTATTCCTGCGTCGCGTAGCTTCCGAATCGAGCGTCAAGTTGCCCAAGGTGGGAGCGTACGGAACTGGTCTGGTCTTTCTCCCGCGCGATGCCGGGCAGCGTGCCCGCTGCGAACAGCGATTCAACGAGATCATTGCAGAAGAGGGCCAGGAGCTGCTTTGGTGGCGCGATCTCCCGAACAATGACAGCCTGATCGGACCTTCGGCGCGCGCCGTGGAGCCTGTGTTCCGGCAAATTTTCATCCGCAGCAAGCTTGGAAAATCAAAAGATCCGTTGGCCTTCGAGCGCAAACTTTACGTCATCCGCAAGCGCATCGAGCACGCCGTCTGGAACTCCGACATGCCGCAGCGGAAGCTGTTCTACATGCCGAGCCTTTCGGCAAGAACACTGATCTACAAGGGCATGCTTTCGGCGGATCAGATCGAGACCATGTTCCCGGACATCACCGCGCCGGATTTGCAATCCGCGTTGGCGCTGGTCCATCAACGCTTCTCGACCAACACGTTTCCGTCGTGGCCGCTGGCGCATCCTTACCGCTACGTAGCGCATAACGGCGAGATCAACACCCTGCGCGGCAACATCAACTGGATGCACGCGCGCGAAGGGCTCTGCAAATCCGATCTGCTGCCCGAACTCGAAAAGATCGTGCCGATCGTCATTGAGGGCGGCAGCGACTCCGCCATCTTCGACAATGTTCTTGAATTCCTCCACATGGCGGGCCGTCCGCTGCCGCACGCCGTGATGATGATGCTGCCTGAGCCGTGGAGCGGCCACGAATCCATGAGCGAAGAGAAGAAGGAATTTTACGAATATCACAGCTCGCTGATGGAGCCGTGGGACGGTCCCGCTTTGATCGCCTTCACCGATGGAACTGTCATAGGCGGCCAGCTTGACCGCAACGGTCTGCGCCCGGCGCGCTACTGGGTTACCAAAGACGGGCTGGTGGTGATGGCCTCTGAGGTGGGAGTGCTGGATATCCCGCCTGAAAACATTTTGCAAAAGGAGCGGCTTCATCCCGGCCGCATGTTCCTGGTGGATACCGCGGAGGGCCGCATAGTAGACGATCAGGAGATCAAGCATCGCTTCGCCGCCGAGCATCCTTATGGCAAGTGGCTGCGAAAGAACATGATCTCGCTTGAAGACTTGCCGGAGGCTCCTCATCTTCCCGAGCCGGATCATGATACGGTGCTGCACCGCCAGCAGGCCTTCGGATATACACATGAAGACCTGCGGATTCTCATGGCTCCCATGGCAACGAAGAAGGAAGAGCCGGTGGGCTCGATGGGCACGGACACATCGCTCGCGGTGCTCTCGAACCGCCCAAGGCTGCTCTACGATTACTTCAAGCAGCTATTCGCGCAGGTCACCAACCCGCCACTCGACGCTTTCCGCGAAGAGCTGGTAACGCAGATGTCCACCACTACCGGGCCCGAAGGCAATCTGCTCGACCCCAAGCCGGAGAGTTGCCGTCAGATCAAGCTGCGCTATTCCATCCTGGACAACAGCGAGCTGGGCAAATTGAAATTCGTGGATCGCCCCGGGCTGAAGAGCATCACGCTGCCTATTCTGTTTCCGGTGAAGGAAGGCGCGGCGGGCCTGCGCAAGGCGCTCGAAGAACTACGCTGCAAAGCCAGCGAAGCCATCGCCAATGGCTATACCATTCTCATTCTCTCCGACCGTGGCGTTGATAAGGACATGGCGCCGATTCCAGCGCTGCTCGCTACGTCGGGAGTGCACCAGCACCTGGTTCGTGAAGAGACGCGCACCAGGGCTGCGCTGGTGGTCGAGACGGGTGAAGCGCGTGAAACACATCACATGGCGCTGCTGATCGGCTTCGGCGCCGGCTCGATCAACCCTTACCTGGCGTTCGAGACGCTCGACGATATGATCCAGCAAGGCATGCTGCTCGGAATGGATCACGCCGACGCGGTTCGGAATTACATCAAAGCTCTCAACAAGGGCATCCTGAAAGTCATCTCGAAGATGGGCATCTCCACCGTGCAGTCGTATTGCGGCGCTCAAATCTTCGAGGCGATCGGGCTCAATAAAGAGCTGGTGGATGAATACTTCACCTCGACCGCATCACGTATCAGCGGCGTGGGCCTCGATGTAATTGCTGAAGAAATCATGATGCGCCATCGCAAGGCGTACCCGGAGCGCCCCGTCGAACAGTCGGACCTCGACTGGGGCGGCGAATACCAATGGCGGCGCGACGGCGAATATCACCTGTTCAATCCCGACACCGTTTTCAAACTGCAGCACGCCACGCGCAGCGGCCAATACAAAATCTTCAAGGAATACACCTCGCTCGTTGACAACCAGAGCAAAAACCTGTGCACGCTGCGCGGGCTGATGGGTCTGAAGTGGGCCGAGAATCCGATTCCGATCGAGGAAGTCGAACCGGTGGAGTCCATCGTCAAGCGGTTCGCGACGGGCGCCATGTCCTATGGCTCCATCAGCCAGGAGGCGCATGAGACGCTGGCGATTGCGATGAATCGCCTCGGCGGTAAATCGAACACCGGCGAAGGCGGCGAGGACCCGGCGCGCAACATCCCCGATGCAAACGGCGATCTGCGCCGCAGTGCGATGAAGCAGGTCGCATCAGGCCGCTTCGGAGTCACTAGCGAGTACTTAGTGAACGCTGACGATCTGCAGATCAAGATGGCGCAAGGCGCAAAACCCGGCGAGGGCGGCCAGCTTCCCGGCAGCAAAGTGTATCCGTGGATCGCCAAGGTTCGGTACTCCACTCCGGGTGTGGGGCTGATCTCGCCACCTCCTCACCACGATATTTACTCCATTGAGGACTTGGCGCAGTTGATTCACGACCTGAAGAACTCCAATCCCCGGGCGCGAATTCACGTCAAGCTCGTAGCAGAGGTGGGCGTCGGCACAGTCGCGGCGGGCGTCTCCAAAGCTCATGCCGACGTGGTGCTGATTTCGGGCCACGACGGCGGGACGGGCGCGTCTCCGCTCACCAGCATTAAGTATGGCGGGGCTCCGTGGGAATTGGGCCTGGCGGAAACGCAACAGGTGTTGGTGCTGAATAAGCTGCGCGACCGCATCGTTGTACAGACCGATGGGCAGATGAAGACGGGGCGGGACGTGGTCATCGCAGCGCTGCTGGGCGCGGAAGAGTACGGCTTTGCGACCGCTCCCCTGGTAGTGATGGGCTGTGTCATGATGCGCGTCTGCCACCTGAACACCTGCCCCGTCGGCGTCGCCACGCAGGACCCCGAACTGAGAAAAAAGTTCACCGGCAAGGCGGAGTTCGTTGAGAATTTCTTCCGCTTCATCGCCGAAGAGGTGCGGGAGTACATGGCTAAGCTCGGGTTCCGCACCATCGACGAGATGATCGGGCGCTCCGATCTGCTGGAACCGCGCAAAGCCACAGAACACTGGAAGGCGCGCGGCGTAGATCTCTCCAGCATTCTGTACCGGCCTGAAGTCGGGCCAGAGGTGGCCGTACGCAAAGTGCGCGAGCAGGATCACGGCCTGGAGAAATCTCTGGACATGACCACCATCGTGCCGCAGTGCATGCCGGCGCTGGAACACAAGAAAACGGTGCAGCTTGATCTGCCGATTCGAAACGTGAATCGCACTGTGGGAACCATCCTGGGGTACGAAGTGACGCGGCGCTACGGCGCGGACGGGCTGCCCGAGGACACCATTCAAATCAAATTCACCGGCTCGGCCGGCCAGAGCTTCGGCGCGTTTGTGCCTAAGGGAATCACGCTGTCGCTCGAGGGCGATTCCAACGATTATCTCGGCAAGGGATTGTCGGGCGGAAGAATCATCGTCTATCCGCCGCGGCAGGCCACCTTTGTTCCTGAAGAAAATATTCTGATCGGCAACGTGGTGTTATACGGTGCTACCAGCGGCGAGGCGTATTTCCGGGGTGTGGCCGGCGAGCGCTTCGCGGTTCGCAACAGCGGCGCTCACACCGTCGTAGAAGGCGTGGGAGATCACGGCTGCGAGTACATGACGGGCGGGCGCGTCGTGGTTCTGGGAAGATGCGGGCGCAATTTCGGCGCCGGCATGTCAGGCGGTATCGCTTACGTGCTGGACGAAGCGGATGACTTCCGTCCACGCTGCAACCTCGGAATGGTCGAGATGGAACGCTTGATCGACGAGGAGGACGTGGAGTTGGTGAAGGACCTCATCATGCGCCACATGCGATACACCCAGAGCACGCTGGCAGAACGCGTGCTGGTTCAGTGGGACGAGCTGCAGCCGCGGTTCTGGAAAATCATGCCGCGCGATTACAAGCGCGCTATGGCGGCAATGAAGAAGGCTCAGGAGCTCGGTATTCCGTGGGAGGAAGCGGTGATGGAGGGAGCGCATGGGTAAGATCACTGGATTTTTGGAGTATTCGCGGGAAACACCCACGCGCCGTCCCGTCCCGGAGCGCATCCGCGACTGGGGAGAGGTATATAACCCTTTCCCCCAAGTGAAGCTACAAAAGCAAGCTGCACGGTGCATGGATTGCGGGATTCCGTTCTGCCATCAGGGATGCCCACTCGGCAACATCATTCCGGATTGGAATGACCTGGTGTACCGCGACCGCTGGCATGACGCCATCCAGCGCCTGTTCGCGACCAACAATTTCCCGGAGTTTACAGGGCGCCTCTGCCCCGCGCCGTGCGAGGGCTCCTGCGTGCTAGGGATTAACAGCGATCCCGTCACGATCAAGCAGATCGAGCTCACCATCATCGAGCGGGCCTTCCGCGATGGTTGGGTCGCGCCAACGCAGCCGGCAGTTCGCACGGGCAAGAAAGTTGCCGTAGTGGGCTCCGGTCCCGCAGGACTCGCGGCAGCCGAACAACTGAACAAGGCGGGCCACTGGGTCACGGTGTTTGAGCGCGCTGATCGCATCGGTGGCCTGCTGCGCTACGGCATCCCGGAGTTCAAGCTCGAGAAGCGATTTCTGGAACGGCGTCTCGACATCATGCGCGAGAGCGGCATTACCTTCCGGACCAACTGCAACATCGGCGTGAACGTGCCTGTGGACGAGCTGCGGCGCGACTTTGACGCCATTGTGCTCAGCGGCGGCGCGGCGCAGCCGCGCGACCTGCCAATCCCCGGACGCGAGCTGGACGGAATCTATTTCGCCATGGAGTACCTGACGCAGCAGAACCGGCGGTGCGAAGGCGATTACATCCCTGACGATCAGTTCATCACTGCCGAAGGCAAAAGTGTCGTCATCATCGGCGGCGGTGACACCGGTGCGGACTGCCTCGGGACGGTGCACCGTCAGGGCGCCAAGCAAGTCTATCAACTCGAACTGCTGCCCCGCCCGCCGGAGGAGCGCGATTCCGTCAGCAACCCCTGGCCGACCTGGCCGAATATTTTCCGCACCTCTTCGGCGCATGAAGAGGGCGGCATTCGCGAGTACTCGATCTCCACACAGCGCTTCAGCGGTGACAACGGGCAGGTCAAACGCCTGCATACCGTCCGCGTCAAGATGGTTCAGGAGAATGGCCGGCTTTCGTTCCCGGAGGTCCCCGGCACAGAGAAGATCATTGAGGCGGACTTGGTGCTGCTTGCGATGGGTTTCCTGGGACCTGAAAAACCCGGCATGCTCACCGATCTGGGCGTGAAGTTCACCGAACGCGGTAACGTCTGGCGCGATGAAAACTGGATGACCAGCGTCCCCGGCATCTTCACAGCCGGTGATATGCAGCGCGGCCAGTCGCTAATCGTGTGGGCCATCGCCGAAGGCCGTTCCGCCGCCCGAGGCGTTGACCTTTACCTCATGGGCAAAACGGATCTGCCCGCGCCGATCCGGTGAACCAAAACAGCTGCAGCACCGTCATCGTTTGGTGAGATAATCAGCGTCGATGATACGCGCTGTATTCACGTTGCTGTTTCAGCCGTTCGTGTTCTCGCAGACATATCCTGTCCTCGATTTTCCAAAAGAACCCCCCTTGGGCCAACCCCTCGTTCCTCCCGAGCCAAAACGGGAAATGCCGAAATCGCCTCTACAGCTCTTTAACCCGAATTCATAAGTTGCAATGATGGTTTAGACCTTCCGCGCGGGTTGCAGCGCGGCGTTTTATCCTGTGGCTTGGGGTTGCCATTGCAACTTGCGCGAAGTTGGAATTTCATATGCCAAGATTCTGTCGTGCAGGGA
>JACPPJ010000016.1 GCA_016191085.1 Acidobacteriota bacterium
GAATACGGTTTGACAGCCGGCAGCCAGATGATGATCGTCAGCAAAAACGGAACGAACGCGTTCCACGGCTCCGCGTTCGAATTTTTCCGCAACAGCGCCCTCGATGCCAGGAACTTCTTCGATTACAAAACGGCTACACGGACGCGGCGTCTCCCTCCATACGTGCGCAACAATTTTGGGGGCTCTTTCGGCGGACCCATCAAGCGAGACCGCACGTTTTTCTATGGAGTGTATGAAGCCATCCGCGAGCGGGTGGGACAGACCACGATCACCAATACTATACCATCCGGGTGTCGCGGTTCAGCCGCCGGCGTTGTGACGAACGCGGAATGCACGCAACTCGGCTCTAACGTCCAGTCCGTTACAATTGCGCCGGCCGTCCGGCCGCTGCTGGCGCTCTACCCGGTCCCTAACCTACCCAACAATGTGTTCACGTTTCCTTTCAGCCAGCCTACCAATGAGAATTTCGGGCAGATGCGCGTCGACCACAATTTTTCTACTAGCGACACTGTATTCGTGCGGTACACGATCGACAATACAGAGCAGGTAACACCAATGCCCTACCCGCAGTTCAAGGTGAACCGGGAAAGCCGTTTCCAGTACTTGACGATCTCTGAAAACCACATCTTTTCTCCTACAGTGTTAAACACCCTACGGCTATCGTTCAGCCGTACGAACACGTTCATTGTTTCGCCTACAGATCTGACCGGCCCGCAGTACTCGTTTGTGCCGGGCCAGCCTATCGGCACTCTCTCAGTGGGCGGCACGAGCGGGCTGGGTCCAAACGGGCTGTCGCCGAATGACAAGCTGCAGAATATATACACGCTCAGCGATGACATCTTCTACACGCGCGGCCGCCACTCGCTCAAATTCGGCACGCTGATGAACCGTTGGCAAAGCTTTACGCTGAACGGCACGAATATGCGCGGCACCGCGTCGTTCACCAACATCGCCAATTTTCTCCAGGGCATACCGAGCAATATCCAGGCGGCCACGGTCGGATCGATCTTTGACCGGTTTTACAATTACTACTCGTTTGGGTTCTACGCTCAAGATGATCTGCGGGTGAAATCGAACCTGACATTGAACCTGGGGCTGCGCTACGAGTTTCTGACCACGCTTGAAGAAACGCATGGGCACGGGGCGGCACTGCGCGATATCCAGCATGACGCCAACACAACGCTTGGCTCGCCATTTGAGAATCCCTCGTTGAGGAACTTCAGCCCCCGCTTCGGTTTCGCGTGGGACGTTCAGGGGAACGGCAAAACGGCTCTGCGGGGTGGCTTCGGACTGTTGTACGATCTGAGCAACATGGCTGGCGGGTTGAGTGCCGGATCGAGCGCCACGCCTCCGTTCTCGACGCTGAGCTCGCTGCCGAACCCCGGCACGTTCTCTTTGCCCTTCGTTTTCCCAGCCTCCGCAGCGGGCAAGGCGCTGCGCGGTGTCGATTACCTGGTACGGCAGCCACACATGTTGCAATACAACTTGACGCTCGAACGGCAGCTCCCCGGTGACATGGCCGTCTCACTGGCGTACGGCGGCTCGCGCGGAATCAACCTCCCCGTCATCATGGATGGTAATCCCACAGTGCCGCAGGTGCTCGCCGATGGCCGTCAATTCTGGGCCGGCAACGAGCTGCGAACGAACCCTAATTGGAATGGCATCGAGCTATACACCGCGGCCAGCAACTCCTGGTACAACTCGCTCCAATTTGGACTGAGTAAGCGCTTGAGCAAGGGCATTCAATTCCAAAGTTCTTACACCTGGTCAAAGTTGATCGACGAATCGCAAAGCCAGGTAAATTCGGACAACAACGCCACCAGCGACTGGACCTCGGATCCGATCCACCGCGAAACGGACCGCAGCGTGGCTTCTTTTGATGTCCCGCACAACTGGCGGTTCAATATGATCTACCGGTTCCCCCAGATGCCTTCTGGGAGCGCAGTGACAGGCGCGCTTCTGAACGGGTGGTGGCTCAGCGGCATTCTTGCGCTGCAGAGCGGGTATCCACTCACACCCGCGCTCAATGCGAACCGCTCGCGTTCCAAAACAGGCAACGGAGCGGCCGGGATTGACCGTCCCGACCTGGTTTCAGGACGCCACAACAGCAACATCACATCGGGCGCCACGGCGGGATGCGCCGGTGTCCGGCCCGGCCAGAAGCTTGGGACACCGAATCTGTATTACGATCCTTGCGCATTCGCGTTGCAGCCGCTCGGGTTCCTGGGAACGGCCGGACGCAATACCTTGCGCGGGCCTGGAGTGGCGAACCTGGATTTCTCGCTCGCGAAGGACACACCGGTACCGCGTCTCGGCGAAACAGGAAAGCTGGAGTTCCGTGCTGAATTCTTCAACATATTGAATCGCCCCCCATTCGGTTCCCCCAATCGGATCGTCTTTGCCGGCAGCGCCCTCACGGAACAGCCGCTTGCGACCGCCGGGACCATCACGAATGCCGGGGCGTCCAGGCAGATTCAATTCGCGCTGAAACTGGTCTTCTAGACAGTCCTAAATGCCCGAGAACGTGTGGCTTTCCGGGACATCGGTCAAGGGTCTGTTGGCGCTCGATATTGATGGTGAATCTTTGCTGCCGGCGGATGATTCCGGCGGGTTCGACCAGAACAACCAAACAGAAAGCTCATGACTTGAGTCTCCGTTAAGTCGGAGGCAGAGATACCGGTCCGGAACTCGTCTCCAGCCGGCAGGCAACTTCAGATAAGCATTCGATACAGAGCCACACGGGAACCGACTCGTTTGCAACCCACTGTTCGCATTCGCAGACGCGATCGCACCCCCAGCACAACTCCAGCAAATTCACGGTGCGGGAGACTGTTTCGCGCATGTGTCGCAGCTCTTCCGCCTCGATCACTGTAGTGTTCATATCCGCCTCCCGTTCGGGGCTACCAACATATCCTTTCGATTTCCAGCATGCGCCTGTTGCTGACGACGCGAAATAGGGCGGAAGTCACTATTCGCATGGGACTGAGGGGCTAGGTCAGGAACCCTAATGCGTTGTCGCGCTCTCCCGCGATCACGAGCGTGGGAACGCGAAAATCGGGCAGGGCGGCACTGCCGAACGCGCATGCACATCAACGGACAGAGGAGCGGCGATAAACATTCAGGCAACAAAAAAGCGGGCCGTGAGAGCCCGCTGTTCTCAATTGCGTAATGACTCGGACGTTACATCTTGTATCGGCCCATATCCTCGTCGTTAAGGTTCTCAAGCCATTTTCGCAGCTCCTCGCTAGTCGCTTTCTCAGAAGTGGAGTTGACGACCTTCGAGGACTTCAGCACGTCTTCCTCGACATAGATCGGGCAATCCAGCCGCAGCGCGAGCGCCAGAGCGTCGCTGGGACGTGAGTCAATACTGATTGTCTGCCCATCTTGCTCCAGCCATATCAAAGCGTAAAAAGTGTCGTCGCGCAAATCATTCACGACCACTTTACGCACTGAGGTGTGCAATCCGAGCAGCAGATTCTTAATCAGGTCGTGGGTCATGGGACGGGGCGTGGTGACCTTCTCGATCTCCAGTGCGATGGCATTCGCTTCGTAAACTCCCACCCAAATCGGCAAGACAGCATTCCCGTTGATATCCTTCAGAATAACAATGGGCATGTTGGTGACCGGATCCATCATCAGCCCGCGAATCTTCATTTCGACTTCCATGGCCTCACCTCGAAATCAGGATTCACCGCAGCGAGTTGCGTAGCGATTCTCTTTCCATCATCCCACCTTTTTATTTTTTGCGCTACGGGAAAAGAATCGCACTACGAAAGCACGTGAAAAACGTTTTCCGGCGCCGGGCGCATCATCGACGGCGGCCACGAGACACATGCTTCGTCACCACGCGTCGCCACACCCACCAGACTGTTGGGGCCGGCGCTCGTCACTCGCACGTGCATGTATTGTCCGGCTGCAACGCCACACGCAAGCTCGTCAGGCACCGTGAAGTTGAGAACCATGTTCTGAACGGTGCGTCCCTTCCACTGCCGCCTGCCGTCCTCTTCGCGATTATTACGACCTTCGATCAAGACCTCCTGCTCGGTTCCCACGAGCCTCTGGTTGCGCTCGATCTGCATACTGCGTTGCCGCTCCTGGAGGATGCGCAACCGGCGGCCTTTCTCTTCCTTGGGGATGGTGTCCTCGAATGCCAGCGATTCTGTGTTAGGACGCGGCGAATACTGGAACGAAAAGATGGAATGGTAACCCACTTCAAAGAGCAGATCCATCGTCTGTTCGAAATCGTGTTCCGTCTCCCCCGGAAAGCCGACAATGATGTCCGTCGAGATGCTAATGGGGCGCTTCGATTCACGCATCCAGCGAATTCGCTCCAAGTACTCCTCGCGAGTATAGTCGCGCCGCATGCGTCGCAACACTTCGGTTGAACCGGACTGCACCGGAAGATGAACCTGGTTACAGAGCGCGGGATGACTTTCGATCGCATGCACGATGTCTCGCGTGAAGTCGCGCGGGTGAGACGTGGTGAATCGCACGCGCCGGATTCCGGGAATTTCAGCGACTTTCCCGAGAAGATTCGCGAAAGAAACTGCGGCGGGTGATGGATCCCGGTATGAATTGACGTTCTGGCCCAGGAGTTGAATCTCGGAATATCCGGCATCGGCCAGCTTGCGCGCTTCCTCCAGCACGTTCTGACTCGTCCGGCTGCGCTCGCGCCCTCGCGTGAAGGGCACTACGCAGTACGCGCAATGCTTGTCACACCCTTCAATGATAGTGATGTACGCGCGGAACGGGTTGTCTCGGTGGGTGAAGTCGGTCTCGAATGTCGCATCGGTATCGAGACTCAGTCCGGTGACGCGGCGGTTGCCGCTCTCAAGCTGCACCAGCAGATCAGAGAAGCGCGAATAACTGGCCGATCCCGCAACCAGGCTAACGTGCGGGGCCGCTTCAAAGATTTTCTCGCCTTCCTGCTGCGCTACGCAGCCGATGACGCCGAAGAGTTTGCCAGCGCCGCGTGCTCGTTTGTATTCATTGAGACGGGTAAATACCTTTTGGGCGGCCTTCTCGCGGATGCTGCAGGTGTTGTAAAGAACCAGATCCGCCTCGTCCGCCGTTTCCACTTGCCTGTAGCCGCTGGAAAGCAGCTTGCCCGCGACCTTCTCAGAGTCGTGGACGTTCATCTGGCAGCCAAAAGTTTCGATGTAAAATGTTTTCGCCATTCTTTCCCGCCAGCTACGCGCTGTTGCGGCCTCCTGATCAATCTTCGCTGATTATAACATCAGAGCCGCGACCGCGAGTCGAGCGGGTGCGGCTTGATAGCGTAGAGACCGGAAATAAAAAAGGACGCCCGATTACAAGCGTCCTTTGCGATTGAATGACGAAATCGTTTACTTGCCAACGCCGATCAGTTCAACGTCAAATATCAGCGTCGCATTCGGCGGGATTACGCCACCTGCTCCACGCGCTCCGTAGCCCGCCTCCGGTGGAATTTTCAACTGCCGTTTGCCGCCGATTTTCATTCCAGCAACGCCCTCATCCCAACCTTTGATGACTTGCCCGGCTCCCAGGGAGAATTCGAACGGCTGCCCGCGATCGACCGAGCTGTCGAATTTCTTGCCATTCGTGAGCCAGCCAGTGTAGTGCACTTTGACTTTCTTTCCCGAAACGGCAGTCGCGCCGTTGCCGGCCGTGATCTCCCAATATTCAACTCCGGACGCGGTCTTCTTGGATTTGCCGCTGACTTTAGTCGGAGCCGAGGTGTCGGTTTCAGCGTGCCCAAAAGTCATCGCGAACACCCCCAAGATCATCAACAGTGAGATGGTTCTTATGTTCATATTTTCTCCTCAAACGGGCATCATACACCAAAGCCGGATACTGGCAAAGTTCGTCGCAAACCAATATGATTGCTGTTTCGCGCCGTCGCCAGTCACCATTAGCAGGGTAAACTACATGCGCATCGTTGTCTTGGATGATTTCCATTGCACCTATGATTCGAGCAAGGGCATCGCCCGTCTACGCGAGTTGGCGGACGTAATTATCTATACCGACGCACCCGGTTCACGTGCAGAGTTGGTAGAACGTTTGCGCAATGTGCCGGTCGTAATCGCGAACCGTGAGCGCACTCGCTTCCCGGCTGATCTTTTCGCAGAGTTGCCGAAGCTCGAACTGCTGTGCAACACCGGCGGGCACGCGTATCACGTGGACTTGAAAGCGGCGACCGAAGCGGGCGTGGCTCTGGTGCTCGCCTACAGCGGCGATCCGGCGACGTTGGGGCTTTCGACCGCCGAGCTGACGATTGCGCTCATGATGGCTGTGATGCGACAGATTCCGCAAAGCGATCGCGGCATACGCAACGGCGAGTGGCAGCTTCCGCTCGGCCGCTGTCTTTACGGAAAGACGCTAGGGCTGCTCGGGCTCGGCCGCGTTGGAGCACAGGTGGCGCGGCTCGCTACAGCGTTCAATATGCGACTGCTGGCATGGAGTCAGAACATGACGCCGGAGCGCGCGGCTGCCGCAGGGGCGGAATATCGCGCGCTCGACGACTTGCTGGCCGAATCGGATGTGGTCTCCGTGCATGTAGCGCTTTCGGACCGCACGCGCGGCATGCTGGACGAAACCAGGCTGCGCAAAATGCGCCGCACCGCTTATCTGGTGAACACTTCCCGTGGAGCCATTGTGTATGAAAACGCACTGGCGCGGCTGCTTGCGGAAAACGCCATCGCCGGGGCCGCTCTGGATGTCTTCGTCTCCGAGCCGCTGCCCGCCGCGCATCCTTTCACGCAGCTCAGCAACGTAGTAATGACCTCACACCTGGGCTGGCCCACGGACCTCACGTACGACACGTTTTCGGAAGACTGCGCCCGCCAGATCGGGAAATACCTGGCTGGCGACTACAGTGCAGTGCAGAATCCCGAGTCGTTGATACGGAAACCGAACCGGCTTCGGCTGTAAGCAACGCATCCACATTTAGTTTCACTGCCGAAAAACCGAAAAGGGCTCTTGCCGGTCCTTAGCTCTCCGGCGAGAAGGTATGCATCTCCGTGCCGCCCGCGAACTGAATGGAACGGATCATCAACTTACCATTCGGCTGCGCAGTGGATCTGATAGTGAACTCTGTGACCGCTTCTCCCTGCTGTGGCTTGCGGGGCGCTGAGAAGCAACTGAGGCACCACAAGTAAGTTTTTGTTTATTTTTTTACTATTACAGCATCATCGATGGCCTTTGCGGTCTGTCAACATGATACCCTCCTGCGAAAGATCCCGGGTAGCTACGATGAGCGCTTCTGCTTGCCGTTAGCAGAAGGCGAATCGGCTGCTGCCGGGGCGATTATACCGGATTGAGAGATGCTTTGGAGCAGAAAGCCGTTATGGTGGAAGTGCTGATTCCTCGCTCGGATTACGCGTTCTGAATTAGGACTCCTGCAGGCCCTTCTTGGCGGGCAGGGCGACGCGGCTGGCGAAGAACTCGGCCAGTTTCTCCCACTTTCCTTCGAATGCGGAATACAACCCGGTGCCAAGATAACCCGCTACGAACAGCAGCAGGAATGGGAGGGTGGCGTAGTTTTCATTTTGGAATGCGTAGTAGACGGTGAAAACGAAATAGCAGCCGATGAGGATTTCGACCGCGGGGACCCAGTTCAATCGATGGCGGTAGAGCCTCGTCATAACGCGATCACTTTTGGATTCGATGCGGTATTTGGGCGTGCGCACGAACTCCGATGGTTTGCCGAACAATGCTTCGAGCACTGCGCGGGCGTTGGTAATCGAGAGCCCTATTCCGGCCGCCATGATGAGGGGCATGTAAGCAATGCTGCGCTTCCACGAATCGGGGAACAGTTCGCGCTGCGCCGCCAGGTAAAAGGTCGAGATGGAGCAAGTAGCCGCGATCAGCAGCGGCAGGTCAATATAGAGCATCTGAAACCAGCCCTGATAAAACCGCACTATCATGGCCGGAAGCAGCAGCGCCTCCATGACGATCATGAGCGGGTAGCAGACATTGGCCGTGAGGTGGAAGGTGGCTTCCACTTTGATATGACGCGGGACGGTGCTGCGCCAGATGGTCGGGAGCAACTTGCGGGAAGTTTGGATCAGTCCCTTGGCCCAGCGCGCCTGCTGCGACTTGAATGAACTCATCAGGGACGGCAATTCGCTGGCGCAAGCAATGTCGGGCTGATAGACGAACCTCCAACCGCGAAGCTGCGCGCGGTAGCTGAGGTCGGTGTCTTCGGTGAGCGTGTCGTGCTCCCAGCCGCCCGCCTCCTCGATGGCTCTGCGCCGCCAGATGCCCGCCGTGCCATTGAAATTGAAGAAGCATCCGGCGCGCGACCGGGCACCGTGCTCCAGGACGAAATGCCCGTCCAGCAAAATTGATTGAATCTTGGTCAACATCGAGTAATCGCGGTTGATGTAGCTCCACCGCGTCTGAACCATACCGATCCCGGCGTCTTGAAAATACGGCAGCGTTTTGAGCAGGAAATCCGATGGTGGCAAGAAGTCCGCGTCAAAGATCGCAATGAACTCGCCCGTGGCCGACCTCATCCCTTCGGCCAGCGCCCCGGCTTTATATCCTTCGCGATTCGTCCGGTGGTGATAAGTAATTGGATACCCAAGCGTGGCGTACCTCTCGACACAGTTCTGCGCTACCGCGACGGTGTCGTCCGTCGAGTCGTCCAGTACCTGGATTTCGAGTAGCTCACGCGGATACTCCATCCGGCACACTTCTTCAATCAGGCGCTCCACCACGAAACGCTCATTGAAGATCGGCAACTGAATGGTTACGCGCGGCAGCGGATCCAGTCGCTCGACGGGCGGTACCGGCCGGTTCTGGCGATGTTTGAAATATTTATAGACTAAAACGTAGCGATGGAAGCCGTATACTGCCAGGATGGTCAGCACCGTAAAATACGGAATGAGCAACAGCAGGTCAAAGCTGTTGACCTCATAGATACCCCGAAACGGGTCGGGCGTAAAAATGCGGCTGAGGTAAGTCGTGACGAAATCGTGGCTGGCGAGAAAAACAGCCGGACTCATTTGGAGCACCCTTCAACTTAGATGCGCTACTCGCAAACAACAGCACCAGATACAACGAGTGTGAGTGATTCCCGCCAATTCCGGCCGCCGGGATCGCTGATCCCGCTGGTGCTCACGGCCGTGGCGATGGAGCTACTGTATGTGTGGATTCTGCGCCTCAACAACCTCAAAGAGCACGTTGAGACGTTCATCCTGCTAGTCCTTCTGCAAGGCATATTGTACTTTGTTTCCATCTACTTTGCCGAGAAAATCTCGCCTCGCGTATCACATCTGGTGCTTATCTTCGTGGCTGCCGCGGCGTTTCGGTTGACGCTGTTTCCACTCTATCCGTCGCTTTCCGATGACCTGGTACGGTACCGCTGGGAAGGCATGGCGCAAGATGCCGGCCTCAACCCGTACAAGGTAACACCCGCCAACCCCGAGCTGGGGTATTTGCGCAACGACACTTACCCTGCAGTCGCGGGATCGCAATATTCCACGATCTATGGTCCGCTCCTGGAGCAAGTATTGTGGGCTTCCTACAAAATTTTTCATGGCGTGGTAGCGATGAAGCTGCCCTTCATACTGCTCGACCTGGGGGTGGTGCTCGCGCTGTTTCGGCTGTTGCCGCTGCTGGGCATTTCGCCGATGCGGGCTCTCGTCTACGCGTGGAGTCCGCTGACGGCGGTGGAGTTTTCAGCAAGCGGCCACAACGATCCGCTTTCCATACTTGGGGTGGTGCTGGCGCTGTTGTTCTATTATCGGGCGCAACACAGACTTTCGATTGGCGCGCTCACTGCCGCCGCGCTCTCGAAGGTGTACGCGGTCTTTTTGTTTCCAGTGCTTCTCGCCCGCCAGCCTATGAAGAGATGGCTTCACGTGCTATGGATTCCGCCGGTCC
The DNA here is from genome assembly GCA_016191085.1 of Acidobacteriota bacterium. Lineage (GTDB taxonomy): Bacteria > Acidobacteriota > Terriglobia > 2-12-FULL-54-10 > 2-12-FULL-54-10 > JACPPJ01. The sequence goes on from JACPPJ010000016.1 coordinate 9,868, forward strand.
TCGCGGCCATAGCCTTTGCTCCGTACGGACAGGCCTGGGGCGACTTGCTGCGGTCGCTCTCACAATACGGAGCCCACTGGCGCAATAACAGCAGTTTGTATCACGCGGTGTTGTGGACCGCACGGACTGACGCGCGCGCGGCGAAACTCTATCTTGCGGTTGTCGCCGCCGCCATTCTCTATTGCATAGTGCGGAAGTTCGCGCCGGAGCGGGCCTGCTATATCGTCCTGGGCACAATGCTCCTCTTCTCGCCCAACGTGTTCCCTTGGTACATCACTTGGATCGTGCCATTCCTGGCAATCTATCCCAACCCGGCATGGCTGTTCCTCACTATGGCCGCACCCCTTTCGTACCACGTGTTGATTCCGTACAGAACTCTCGGGCTGTGGCAGGAAACGCCGCTGTTTGCCTGGCTGGAGTACACGCCGTTTTTCGCGTTGCTGATTGGAAGTTACGCCTATACGCGATACAGAGCCGCGACCGGCAGGGAGCAGTCACGCGCCAACTAATTTGAAAGCCGCAATATATCGGCGCCCCAGAAGAGCAGCAGCAGTACGCCGATCCAGCCGTTTGTATTGAAGAACGCGGCGTCTAAGCGGGATAGATCGTTGGGTTTCACCAAGCGGTGCTCGTAGATTAGCAACAGGCCCGCGACCCCGACGCCGGCTAGGCTGATCCATCCAAGGTTCTCCACAATCGCGAGCCACACGAGCAAGACCGCCATCAGCACATGCAATGCGGAAGAAATCTGCAAGGCGCGGGCTATGCCCCAGAATCGCGGAACGCTATGCAATCCCGTCCGGTGGTCAAACTCCACATCCTGGCAGGCGTAGATGATGTCGAATCCGGCGGTCCATAGTGTGACGGCAGCAGTGAGCAGGAGGACGCTCCAGGAAAGGCTGCCTCGTACTGCGATCCAGGCCGCAGCCGGCGCGATCCCGAGACAGAAGCCAAGGACGATGTGTGAGAGAACGGTAAAACGCTTGGTGTACGAGTATAGAAAGAGAATCGCAAGCGCCACAGGGGAAAGGTAGAACGCCAGCGCGTTGAGCTGATAAGCCGCGATCACCAGGACGGCGCACGAGAGCAGCGCGAAACTGGTAGCAAAGCGGACGCTCAGCGCTCCGACCGGTAGCGCTCTCTGGGCTGTGCGAGGGTTCTGCGCGTCAATGTGGCGGTCAATCAGGCGATTGAAGCTCATCGCTGCCGATCGTGCGCCTATCATGGCGACGACAATCCAGAATAGTTGCCTGTACGTCGGCAGCCCTCGCGCGGCCAGCAGAGCGCCCATCAGCGCAAACGGCAGAGCAAATACCGAGTGCTCGATCTTGATCATCTCGAGCGTGGTGCGGACGCTCGCCAGCAGCGGCGTTTTCGGCTTGTTTTGGTTTGTCGTGATAGCGTCTTGCGACATATGGTGTGGAATAGCACTCATTATAAGCTATAGCATTGGGCCTATGGTATAAACGCAGAGAGGTGCAACATGGCAAAGGTTCACGAAATCGCGGCCGATGTGTATCGCATTTCCATTTATGTCCCGGAGATTGATTTTCAGTTCAATCATTTTCTTGTCAAGGACGACGAGCCTCTGTTGTTTCACACGGGTCACAACCAAACGTTTGCGGAAATAACAGAGGCGGTGCGCACTGTTATCGATCCCGCGAAAATTCGCTGGATTGCATTCAGCCATTTCGAATCCGACGAGTGCGGGTCACTCAACCGCTGGCTCCAAGCGGCGCCCGCTGCGCAGGCGGTGTGCAGCCAGGTCGGGGCCATTGTGAACATGCCCGATTACGCCATACGTCCGGCGCGAGGGATGCAAGACGGCGAGACATTCACCACCGGCAAGCGCCGCTTCCGTTTCTGTGCCACCGCGCATCTGCCGCACGGGTGGGATGCCGGCTTGCTGTTCGAGGAGACGGAACGGACACTGCTCTGCTCGGACCTGTTCACTCACTGGGGCGATGTCGAGCCGGTAACGGAATCCGATATCGTGGGGCGGTTCCAGTCTCGCGCTATGCACGATCAGTCCGGCCCGTTGGCGAACTCGGTGCCGTATACACCGCTCACCGGCCCGATCCTGGAAAAGCTTGCCGCGTTGCAGCCGCGCACGCTCGCTGCCATGCATGGATCGAGCTTCTCGGGAGATGGCCAGCGCGCGCTTTTGGACTTGTCCCGCGCATTGCGCGAAACCTTTGGCGGAACGGCATAGGCCATCGAGATACCTTCTTGAACAAACAGCAAATACTGCAACTATTCGAAGCGGTACAGAAAGGGAAGCTCACACCGGAGGCGGCTGCCGAGCGCCTACAGCATCTTCCCGATGAGGATCTGGGGTTCGCGAAGATAGACCACCATCGCGTGCTGCGCCAGGGAATGCCGGAGACGGTGTACGCGCCGGGCAAGACGCCGGAGCAGGTCGAGGAGATTGTGCGCCGGATGCTGCGGCACTCACCAAACGTGCTGGTGACGCGCGCTACCCGCGTGATGGCAGCGAGAGTGAAGCGCGTTGCCAAGGACGCTCAGTTCCACACTTTGTCCGGGAGCATCGCAATCAGGCGCGACACCACACAATATGCGCGAGGCGCGATCCTGGTGGTTTCGGCGGGGACGTCGGACATTCCAGTGGCGGAGGAGGCGGTCGTCGCTGCTGAACTCATGGGCAATCCCGTGAGCCACCTGTACGATGTGGGCGTGGCGGGAATTCATCGCCTGATGACGCGACGCGAGGAGCTTTCCAAAGCGCGGGTGATTATCTGCGTCGCGGGGATGGAGGGCGCGCTGCCCAGCGTAGTGGCGGGACTGGTCGCGGCGCCGGTCATTGCGGTTCCTACCAGCGTTGGTTACGGCGCGAGCTTCAAGGGTGTAACGGCGCTGTTAGCCATGCTCAATAGCTGCGCCAGCAATGTAGCCGTCGTCAACATTGACAACGGCTTCGGCGCTGCGTGCTTTGCGACGATGGTGAATCGCTGTTCGGAGCCGCGACCGTAACCTGGTTCAATGCAAGCAAGGAAGGCGAATGGAAGGAGAGCCATCGCCTTCCTTACCTCGAACCAGCGGGCGAACCGAAGCTTCGACAACGTGATCTGCTGAGCACTATCACGCATCCAGTTGCGCTAGCCACTCACAACGACAGCAAGTAAGCGGCTAAATCGTTCTTCTCCTGCTCAGTTAGCGCCAGAGATTTGAAAGTGTTGTAATGATCGATGACGTCGCGGAGCGTAGCGAAACGGCCATCGTGATAAAAGCCGCCTTTTTGATGCGTCCAGAGTCCCCTCAGAGGCGCTGTTCGGTAGCGCTTGTCCGGAGAGCGGTTTGCCTGAAAATCATCAATACCGATTTCGGCAGGTGTGTGCAAATTCCAGCCCGGCTCAGTGAAAAGAGGCGGCACATGGCAGGTCGCGCACTGCGCTTTACCCTTGAACAACGATTCGCCTCGGGCGACTGCCGCTTGGTTAAGCGGTACGTTCGGGGGCAGAGTAACGCCGGTACCGGGAGCCGGTGGCGTGCCGGGCGCAGCAGGCGGGCCTCCTGGCGGAGTGGTCGCTCCGGGCACGGCACTGAGACCGGATGGCGCTGGTATGGCAAGCTGGTAGAAATGCAACGCCGCCAGTTTCGGTGTGATCAGGTCGGGACTGTTGCGAACGTTTCCGAATCCGTTCCGGGCTGCAACCGGGAACTGCGCGGCGTCGTTCAACCGCGGATCAAAAAACGTTCCTTTGCCTTGCATCTCTAGGTTGGCCACGAACGCATTCCAGTACGTAACCCCACCCCATGCTCCTGTCCAGGTGTGCAGATTCACTCCGGCAAGGCCAAACGCCGGTGGCAGCAGCGTTGCGGCCGATTTTCCGTCGGGGCGGAATCCCTTCCCGTCGAGGATTAATTCGGCGTCGAACTTTCCGGGGCCCCAACTATTAACGACCGTTCTGACGGTCTCCACGCCAACGCCCAGCACATCCGCTAGCGGAGTCAGGTTTGGAGAGAGCGCAATAATGGCTCCCACGTTGAGATCACGGTTAGCCCATCCGTCCAAGCGGTGGCCAATGCCCTCTGCGAAAGCGTTATCAACAGTGGAGTGGCACAACGCGCAGGTAATGCCGACACTGCGCAGCGCGCCCCGAGATTCCGCTTGCGCGGGATTGGTGAGGGGCTGGTCGAATATGCCCATCACGCCGACCATTGCGTTCAGACGCAGCAGAGCCAGCGTTGTGGCTGGGGCGTCCAGATCGACCCTCCCCTGTTGGATATCCTGGATGAGTGATGCGGGAAGCGCATCCATGTCTACCTTGAGCCCCAGGTTCAGGGCGGCTCTGGGGCTCAGCCCAGGACCCACGCCATTTGGGAGACCCAAGATTGCCCGATGCAGTTGTAGTGCGCCGCTCCAGAAACTTTCGTCGCCGAAAGTATCGAAGCGGAAAATGGTTTTCCCTTCAGTGAGCATTTGATCCGCGTTTTGACGAATCGTCTGGCTAAAACCCACCTCAGTCGGGGGCTGGTTACCCGGCGGGTTTTGGCCTCCTCCTTGTCCTTGACCTTGTCCTCTGACAACGAATAGCAGAAACGCCAATACTGGTAACGAGGCGAGCGCGAGTGGAATCCCTTTTGATTTAGAGATGCTCATGGAACCTCCCTTTTTGTCGCGGGACAGCAGAGCCGGGGCGTTATCACGACCTTCGATGAGGAAAATAGGCGCGGCGGGTGCACCAATCTTTCACGAAGTGGCTGCGCCAGCACGTATGAACGTGATGGAAGTTGTCGCGACTACTATTTAGTGCTTTCGCTATTCTTCTCAATTTCGCTATTCTTCTCAATAATGAAGAAGTGGGCTGCGTAACCTGCGATTGAGCTCGGTTTCACGAGGATCGCGGGTCGGTGCCGCAGGATTGGCGACCGCGAAGATGGTGCGGGCCTTTACGGATTTTCCCTGACAGACAATGCAGCTTCGGTCTTTGTGCGGCGTTGCCGCATGCGCAGGACTTCAATGACGACGGGCAAAATGGAGAGGAGGATAACGACCGCGATAACCCAATGGATGTAGCGGTTAATGTTGGGGATGGACGCGCCGAGGAAGTATCCGAGCAGGGTCATGCTGAAAATCCACAGGATGCCCCCGAAAACGTTGTAGGTGACGAATCGCCGGTAGCGCATCTCCGCGGCCCCTGCGACGGCCGGCGCAAAGGTCCGCACGATGGGCACGAAGCGCGCCAGGACAATCGTCTTTGGTCCGTGCTTTTCATAAAAAGCCCGCGTTCGCTCCAGATGTTGTTGCTTAAAAAAACGTGAGTTGGGGCGGCTATAGAGCGCTTGGCCGGTCTTGCGTCCAATGTAGTAACCCACCTGATCGCCCAGCACTGCACACGCTGAGGCAAAGAAAAGAAGCGTTGAGATGTCTAAAAACCCGGCTGCCGCAAAAATGCCCGCCGTCACTAAAAGCGAATCGCCAGGAAGAAAAAACCCGAAAAAAAGACCCGTCTCGACAAAGACGATTATGCAAACGAGCACCACGCCTCCCCACGTGATGAGGCCTTGCACGTTCGTCAGAAAGAGAAACGCTTCTTGCAGCCAGTCCAGCATGGTACCTCAGCAATGGGGATCATACGCCATCATAGCCGGAATTCCCGATTTCGACATCTTTGCACAAATCCCAATCCATTGCCCATCGAGGGTAGTGGGTCAGTTTGAAAACGGAAGCATTATACCCGAGGGCAGAGGAATTGATGGCCATTAGCAGGACAATGCCCCAATAGCCTAAACTTGAAATGACAGCAATAATGAAGCCGCTGAGAATAGCGAGTATGGTTTCGATCATCGGCTAAAAATCCTGCGAATCCTGAGTGTAGGTGAATCCTGGAATCTGCGCTCCCTCAGCGGACTTTGCCACTTTGACGCGGAGAATCTCTTCACCACCTATCTTGCGGAGCACGGCGTAGGTGGAAAAAACTTCGTTGTAGAGCTTCGTAACAAGGTATGTCTCGCTGGTGTCGTCCTTCTTCCAAACTTGCCCCATCAGTATTTTGCGTGCAGCCAAAGCATCCTCCACGTCTGAACTTGCTCCGCCTAATTTACTATGAAATCCCAAATCTCAAAATCTTTGACGGTACTGCATGATGAAACCCGCCCCGGGCAGGGGCGGCGGAAATTAGCCCATGACGTAAGTCCCGAGTTGGCGGACGAAAACAGCGCTTTTTCGCGTCCAACGAAAGCCTCATCTCGGCGACCTCTGGCTGCACGTACGCAACTTTCGATAATGCCGTGGGTTTAGGTATACTAGAGTAAGTAGAGTTACACCACTGGGGTTGAGGGCATAGAATGCCTATGCAAGCGAGGCCATTCAGGCTAGGGAGTATCAAGCCATGAAACAAAGAGCCGCGACGCTGGTTATCATGTTGCTGCTGTTCGTTGCGGGCGCCATGCCCACATCGGCGGGTCAGGAGAGCAACAGCCAGAAGGACCAAAAGGCTGACAAGAAAGACCAGAAAAAAAAGAACAGCAGGAGCGACCCCGATGCCATCGGAGACCGCGATGTCGGCAAGGGGATGAATTTCTATTCGCTCGAAAAAGAGATCGCGCTGGGCAAATCGATGGCTCAGCAGGTCGAGCAGCAGTCCCGACTCGTGGAAGACCCGGTCGTGGCAGAATACGTCAACCGCGTCGGTCAGAACCTGGTGAGGAACTCCGACGCGCAGGTCCCCTTCACGATTAAAGTCATTGACGCCGATGAAGTTAACGCGTTCGCATTGCCCGGCGGTTTTTTTTATGTGAATTCCGGGCTGATCCTCGCGGCGGAGAGCGAGGCGGAATTGGCCGGCGTCATGGCACACGAGATCGCGCATGTAGCGGCTCGTCATGGCACTCGCAACGCCAGCAAGGCCGAGCTGGCCAACTGGCTCAGTCTGCCGCTGATCTTTTTGGGGGGCCCGGCCGGTTTCGGGGCGCGGTCGTTGGCCGGAGTGCTGATCCCGATGAAATTCCTTCAGTTTTCCCGCGGCGCCGAGCGCGAGGCCGACTTCCTCGGCTTGCAATATCTGTATAAGTCTGGCTACGACCCGCTGGCGTTTACGGATTTCTTCGAAAAGATACAGGCCAAGGAGAAGAGCCGCCCTGGGACACTAGCCAAGGCTTTCTCGACGCATCCGCTCACGCCGGACCGTATCACGGCCTCTCAGCATGAGATCAAGACCATCCTTCCACCCAAGTCCGAATACGTAGTCACCACGTCAGAATTCGCACAGGTATCGGATCGTCTGCGGGTAATTTCGAACCGTGGAAGGATCGAAGACGCCAAGGACCAGAAAGGCCGTCCGACTCTGCGGAAATCAACCAAGCAGCCGCCTGTTACGGATCAAAGTGGCAACAAAGGGAACGACGAGGAAAACAACGAAGGTGAAGACGACGAGAAACCCACGCTGAAGAGGCGGCAATAGTTTAGATTCGAAAACGAAAGGCCCGCGTGTCCAACCGGCTCGCGGGCTCCCTTGTTGTTCAAACTTTAAAAAAGCTTCACAGGGTGCATCTACGACACACCCAGCTTGCGCATCTCTTCCGAGTAATACTTCCTGAAAAGAATATCCCACTCGCCGCTGCCGTCGGCGATATCGCGTTTTTGCGAGCGGATCTTCTGGCGCACAGCCTCATCAATCGCCGATTCCTGCCTCAGTAGCGCCTGCATGTCACGCAGGATCTCCAGTCGAACCTCGTTCTTCTCGTCGGCAAGTTCCACTTGAGGAATGGCGGCCAATTCGTTGATCAATCGGTGGGAAAGCTCGATAGTCTTGTCGCGGGAAAGCTTGCCTTCATCGCGCTTTCCGGCAGACGGGATCATGCGGTACTTCTTCATCAGCTCGCGTTTCACCATCTGATGCATCTCCTGGTACGAGATGCCGTCGCGTCGAATCTGTTCGTTGTACTTGGCAAGATAATCGCGGACTTCCTGATTCAGTTGGTCTTCACGAGCGGCATCGTCCAGCAATGCCTGTTGGATCTTGGCAGCAACAACAGCCTTATCTTGGATTTTTACCTTGCCGGATTTGTCCAGCCTCTCCGCTACCTCTCTAGCCAGATAGCCAAGAAACTCTTTGGGGAGAGCCATGTGTCCTCGGTAATAACTCGGTTAACAGGCCAGTGTAGCGATGAATCGGCGGGGGTGTCAACGCAGCGGGGTTCGTGGTATAGCCTATGCACTTCGTATCCCCCCTGTGGAGTTGAAGTGTGTTAGTCAGAAGAGGAGAAGCGAATTGGCTGGCTTGCTGGGGGGGAGAGCAAGCCAGCCAATTCGCCGCGGTA
>JACPPJ010000015.1 GCA_016191085.1 Acidobacteriota bacterium
CCCAGCGCTCGGTTGAGGGCCATGAATTGTTCGTACTGATTTCCGGAATAGAGAGCCGTGAGAAATTCAGTCAGGTAAGCGAGGCCCAGCATGCAGCCAGTGGCGAGCGCCACCTTGCACATCTTGTCGATATGCTGCAACGTAATATAGTGCTCCAGCCCCATCGCCTTGCGGGCGACAATCGTCAGCGTCAACACCATGGCCATTCCGGAAAAGATTGCTCCTGCTACGAAATACGGCGGCAGAATGGTGGTGTGCCAGCCCGGGATGACCGAGGTGGCGAAGTCCCAACTCACAATGGTGTGCACTGACACAACCAATGGTGTCGCCAATCCCGCCAGCATCTTATAAACGGTCTCATAATGTTGCCAGGTGGAAGCCGAGCCGTCCCACCCGAAGCTGAGCAATCCCAGAAACCGCTGGCGTAGGCCCGGTTTGGTTCGATCGCGAATCGTGGCCAAATCGGGAACCATGCCGAGGTACCAGAAGATTACTGAAATTGTGAAGTAGGTGGAGATGGCAAAAAAATCCCATACCAGTGGCGAACGGAAATTGATCCACAACGAGCCCCGGGTGTTGGGGTAGGGGAACATCCAGTAAGCCAGCCAGGGACGCCCCATATGGATAAGCGGAAAGAGTCCGGCGCAGATCACCGCGAAGATGGTCATGGCCTCCGCTGAGCGATTCACCGAGGTCCGCCACGGCTGTCGCAGCAGAAACAAAATGGCGGAAATTAGGGTGCCGGCATGGCCGATGCCAATCCAGAATACAAAATTGGTGATGTCGAACGCCCAGCCGACCGTGCTGTTAAGTCCCCAGGTGCCGATGCCCAAGGCGATCTGATAAGTCGTCGCGGCAGCTCCGACCAACAACACCGCAAAAGAAAACAGAAACCCTGCCCACCAGACCCAGGTTGGTTTCCGGTCCAGAACGGCACAAATGTCCGTGGTTACCTGGGCAGGAGTCTTGCGGCCTCCGATGAGGGGAGTATCCAGGATGGAGTCGAGGCTAGCCATGGCGTACCCCTTCCTCTTGCTCCATTTGGTGCCGCACCAGCTTGAGATATCCAATGGAAGGCCGGACGTTGAGTTCCTCCAAGACGTGATAGCGGCGGGAACTGCGCAGCAGTTGCGAGACGAAGCTGTTTGGATCGTTCTTGTCGCCAAAGGCGACGGCGCCGGCCGGACAGCTTTGCTGGCAAGCGGTCCGGATGGCGCCATCGCGTATCGGTTCCCCGTTTCGCTTCGCCTCGATTTTGGCTTCCTGAATTCGTTGTACACAAAAGCTGCATTTTTCCATCACGCCGCGCGACCGCACGGTAACGTCGGGGTTTAACACCATGTTTTTGAGGTGATCCTCGTGCGGGTAATCAAACCAGTTGAAGCGGCGCACTTTGTAGGGGCAGTTGTTGGCGCAATAGCGCGTACCCACGCAGCGATTGTAGATCTGTTGATTCAGGCCCTCGGAGTCGTGCACTGTTGCCAATACCGGGCAGACGGTCTCGCACGGCGCGTTTTCGCAATGCTGGCAGAGCATCGGTTGATGGGCCACTTCCAGAGTCGTGTCTTCGCCAGCATAGTAACGATCAATGCGAATCCAATGCATCACGCGCCGTCTCCGAACCTCGTCTTTCCCCACCACCGGAATGTTGTTTTCCACCTGACAAGCGATCACACAGGCGGAGCAGCCGGTGCAGGCATTCAAGTCAATCACCATCGCCCAGCGGCGCCCGGAATAGACGTGATCAGGAGGCCAGAGATCTTCGTGCTCTTTCTCCTCGCGTTGTTTTCCGGAACTGACATCGTTGAGGTAGGCTTCGAGACTGGCTTGCTGGATCACCGGGCGGCGCTCCGTGCCCGGAGTAGCCAGATGCTGGGGAACCTCGATCGAGTGCTGAGTCTGCGCGAAAGCGAGCGCCAGGTGTTTTTCGGTACGGTAGACTTTCACCGCGCTGCGCCAGTATTCTACTCCCCCTTCCGTGAGCCGCAGGAAAGGACCCGCCCGCACTCCCACCCGGCCGTTTTCGCCGACGGTGGCCTTGGCATGCAGCCATCGTGGTCCCATTCTGGCGAAGCGTTCCGTGGCCTTGCTTCCGTATCCCAGAGCAATCGCCACCACCCGGTCGTGCTGGCCGGGCTGAACGACTACGGGCAGTTCGGTCGGGGTGCTTTCCCTTACAAGACCGCTTTCGAGGCGTATGACATCTCCATCTTCGACCCGGAGTTCCGCGGCGGCTGCGGGTGAAAGACAGGCGTAGTTGTCCCAAGCCACCTTGCTGACAGGGTCCGGCAGCTCTTGCAACCAGGGATTGTCAGCGTGCCTGCCGTCCAGGATGCCCACCTTGGGATACAGCACCAGCGCATATTCATCTTTTCCCAAAGCTCTCGCAGAAAGGATTGGGTGGACAGAGTCCGACGCAAACGGACGCACTGCCAACGCGGGTGTTCTTTCCAGTTCGACAAAACCGTCGTGGACGGCGTGATCCCAAAAAGCCTGGAAAGAACTCTCTTTGGCTTGCCGGGGGAAGATTTTGGCCTCCCAGTTTTCGCGGAGTGTGTCGTAGGCGGATTTCGGCATCCCCATCCACGCCGCCACGCTCTCCACAAGCGCGCGCGTGTTTCCGAGCGGTTGCATGCAAGGCTGGTAAATGCTGACGACGCCGTGCACGGATTCCTGATCACCCCACGATTCCAGATAGTGAGGAGTGGGACAAACATAATGAGCCACTTCTGTCGTCTCGCTGTGTTTCCCGTCGAGGCTTACCACCAGAGGAATCTGTCGAAGAAGGACGGCGAGCCGGTCGCCTTCTGGTAGGTCATAGACCGGATTTACGCTGGAAACGAAAAGAGCGGCAATCTTGCCTTCCTGCAGTTCCTCCAAGAAAGACCGTAGCTCTCGATCATTGCCCCGGCGTTGGTTGGAGGGAAATCCCACGTCAATGGTGGCGCCGTAACTCTCCAGAAGATGATTGATGAAGTTGCAGAGCACCTGGGTAGCGACGTCCTGGCTGCCGCATACAACCAAGCTCCTGCTCTTCGCTTGCCAAAGTTTCTGCGCAATCTTTTCCAGCGTCTGCCGCGGAACTGCCGGCGATTCGATCCGCTCGGTAGGAAATGGAACTTGGGCATAATGGGCGATGAGTGCGGCCAGATGAGTCACTACCAGCCCCAGTTCCTGCGGCGCAATGCGGATTCGTTCATCTGCTTTGCTGCCGGTGAGAGACATGCGCGATTCGAATTGTGCGTGGTAGGAAAACCGCGGAGGGCGGGCCTCCAACCTCCTGGCCTCCTGATATCCGGCGGTGTATTCCACTGGGGAGATCCAGGTGCCCAGAAAATCGGCATCCAAACTGACTACTACTTCCGCCCGGTCAAAGCGGAAGCGGGGAAGCAGGCGAGCCCCGTTCGTTTGTTGGTAGGAGTCCAGGATGGCCGAACAGGAGAGGGGATCGTAAACAATGTGCCGGGCGTTTGGAAAGCGTCCGAGAAAAGCCTCCACGGTAGCGAGTGTGGTCAGGCCGGAGATGGAATCGCTGAGGAACCGCACGGCGCCGCCTTTTCTTCGGATCTGTTCCAGTTCCTCGATGATGTTCCGATCCACCTCATCCCAAGTGGCTACCTTGCCTTCTTGCAGCGGCTGAAGGATACGCCGACTGTCGTACAAACCGAGAATCGAGGCCTGCCCCACAGCGCAGAGTCCGCCCCGCGAGAGAGGATGGTCAGGATTTCCCTCCAGCTTGATGGGACGGCCGTCGCGATTCTTGACCAGCAATCCGCAACCAGCGTTGCAGCCAGCGCAGGTGGAGGAGTAAAAATAAGCGCGCCCGGGAATGATCTCTTCCGGCTTGACCAGATACGGAATCGCTTTTTCCACCGGTGCTCTTTGGCAACCCGTCAAAGCGGCGCCCAGGAATGTGAAACCCGCGGCCTTCAAAAACTCCCGACGCGCAATTCCCTCGTCGGTCTCTGCCGGCGTGTTTTCCCAGGTGCGATTCGAATGGCGCGCAGCCATGGCGGTCTCCTTAGTAGTGGCAGGTGGCACAGTCAATCGAGGCTTCCACCGCTTTGCCCGCCACCCCGGTTCGATTCACTTCGCGGTGGCAATTGACGCACCAGCCCATGCTGAGGTCCTCAACCTGCCGCACGCGCTCCATGGTTTCCACGGGGCCATGACAGCGCCGGCACTCCACTCCGGCGTTCACGTGCGGGCGATGGTCAAAGTAGACGTAATCCGGAAGCCGGTGCACCGCCACCCAAGCCAGCGGCTCGGGAGGTTGTTTCTGGTCAATTCGCGCCTCTCGATGGGACGTCATCGCGTCGTGAAGCTTAGCGAGTTCAGGCGAGACCACCGTCCGGGCCGGGCGGTTTTCCCGTTGCGCCTGCTCGTTCTCGGCGCGGATCGCTCCCCGCGATGCTTTGATGACCTGATGGCAATTCATGCATACGCTGGCCGGCGGGATGCCCGCATGGCGGCTCTTTTCGGCCCCAAAATGACAATACAGGCAGCCTACTTGCAACTCGCCCGCGTGCAAGCGGTGCGAATAAGCGATTGGCTGTACCGGTTCATATCCTTGCTGGTTTCCCGGCAGCCGTGAGGAGATCGAGCGTCCGAAGAAGGCCGCCGTGAAGGCTAAACCCGTGCCCAGAACGATCGTCACTACTAGGCTGTTCACCGCTAGGTTCCTTTCTCGCGGAACTGGCTGGCCGCGTTTGCTGGTAACGACCAAGCATCCCCACCGAGAGCCCCGGCGGAGACGGACAATGAATCAACGGCACTAAGGTCACGCGAATCGGGCACCGGCTGGCTCATATGCTGCCCCTTCCAAACCGCTGCCCGGCGGCCTTGGTCGCCCCAGGCCGCGTATACCATCGGACTACCTGTGGCTTACGCCATAAATAGGGGTTGGGTACAATCAGAATGTGTACCAGGCGCGTAAAAGGGAACAACCCGATCAGCAGATAGGCATTCACAATGTGAAGCTTGACCGAAAAGGGCATGCCCGCGATGGAGCTGATGTCTGGATGCAGTGTCAGCAGCGACCGAAGGTAGGGCGTCGCTGTGGCTGCAAACCAACTGATTCCCCAGGAGTGAAACACCGCCAAGTTCACACCACTGGCGAGTTGAACCAGGAGCATTCCGTAAAGAATCCAATCGGGAACGCTAGTCAGCCCTCGAACTTTAGGTTCGATGATTCTCCGCGATACAGCGGCTATCAAGCCCACCAATGCTAGCAGTCCAAAAATCAACGCCGAAACTTCCAGGATGTAAAGACGCACAGGAATGCGGTTGAACAACAGCAGTTGACGCGGGAACAAAAAGCCAATCACATGGCCCGTCAGCACCACCAAAATCCCATAGTGGAATGGGACTGTACTCCAGAAGTGGAGTTTATTCTCGAGAGTTTGCGAAGAGTAGCTGGAGTAAGAAAAGCCGCGTTGCCGGTACCGCTGGATGGTGAGCAAGAAGAAACTGAAGAATGCAACGTACGGCAGCACTGAAAACAGTAACGGATCCAAATAGGACCAAAGATTAGACATGAAGGTCCTCCGCTGAACCCTCTCCCGTTTGTGACGACAACCGCTTCGCCAGGGCAAGTAAAACGTATCGGTAAGGGTTGTCGTGCTCCGCAAGACCAGCCAGCATCTTGTTCAAGGCCGGTATAAGAAACCCGTCCCTGAAGTTTCGCGCCTCTTGGGGTTCCATGTGATCGAGGAGCGATAAAACATTTGAAAGGTGATCGGGCAGTTCCCGGGACTCCGCAATGCAATGCCGCCGCAAACGTTCCCGCATGGCAAGCAGGAACTCCCCCCGGGCATATTCGTCTCCGTACAAGTGCCAGCCGACTTCCAGTGCGCAAGCGGGATTGAAATCGAAGGTGTGCGTGTAAAGTTCCTGCACTTGTTCGAGGGGGAGGTCTTGAATTTGGCGAAGGAAGTTCCTCAGTAGAGAATCGGCTTCCACATCTCCGAATGGAGGGGCGGTACGCCAGGATTCCAGACGATCCCGGTAGTCGCCCCGGGGGTATGCCAGCAACTCGCCAATCCTGCCGAGAATCCCCATTCCAGTTTGCTGCATTACATCCCCCTGCCTAGTTCTGTCAGAAAACCGAAGCCATGGTTGGTCTGATGCTCCGCGGTATCTTCCACGCGCTCGATGGTTTCCTCCCGATGCGCGGGGGGAATGACGACGCGATCTTCGAGGGCGCAAAGAGAGGTCAAGCGATAGATATCCTCGGCTTCTTCTGGAGAACTGTCGGCCTCGCGCAGCATGTGCTCGGCGGTGGCCATATCCACGTCGCCTACGGTGACTGCCCGGCGATACCAGCGAACCGCTTTTACTTTCCGAAGGGCATATCGCACCTTGCCTTCATGCCCTGCTCCAAACAGGTTTGCGAGAAACTTCATGGGCAGCCGCGCCTCGTCAATGTCGTGGAAGAGATTGACAGACACATTCTCCACAAGCTTGTCTTTGCCCTGCATGGCCATTACCGGCGACAACGGCGGAATGTAGAACAACATCGGGAGGGTGCGGTACTCAATGTGGGGCGGGAGCGCTAGTTTCCATTCTTTGACGAATTTGTAGACAGGAGATTTCTGGGCGGCCTCGATGACTGAACTGTGTATGCCGTTTTGGAGCGCTGCCTGGATTACAACCGGGTCCCGCGGGTCCAATATCATTGAGCGATGTGCTTCGATGAGTTCTTCATCCCGGTGCTTAGCGGCTGTCTCGATCTGGTCCGCGTCGTACAGCAGCACCCCCAAATATCGGGCCCGCCCCACGCAGGAATGGAAGCAGGCAGGCGCTTGGCCGGTCTCCAGGCGTGGAAAGCACAGGATGCACTTTTCCGATTTGTAGGTAAGCCAGTTGAAAAAGACTTTCTTGTAAGGACAAGCAGAGATGCAGAACCTCCAGGCTCGGCAACGTTTCTGATCTACCAGCACAATGCCGTCTTCGCCCCGCTTATACAGTGCCCCCGAGGGGCAGGCCGCCACGCAGGCGGGATTCAGGCAATGGTTGCAAATCCGCGGAAAGTAGAACAAGACCAGTCGCTCAATGGAGGACAGTTGCTGCCTCTGCTCGTCCGTTAGTCCCACCAGGTTTCGGTCGTTCTGGGCGTAAACGGGTGAGCCTCCCAGATCATCGTCCCAATTGGGGCCGGCCTGAATTTGGATGAGTTTGCCCGTGATCTTCGATACGGGCCGGGCCGCCGGTTGGTCCGGCCCTTCCGGCGCGTTGAACAGCTCGGGATAGTCATAAGTCCACGGCTCATAGTAATCATCCAGGCTGGGCAGGCGGGGGTTGTGGAAGATGTTGAAAATAGCGCGCCCTTTTCCGGTTGATTTCATTCGCAAATTTCCGTTGCTCGTTTCCCAGCCGCCGCCATACTTTTCTTGATTCTCCCAGCGAGTCGGATAACCGCAACCCGGTTTGGTCTCCACGTTGTTCCACCACATGTATTCGGCACCCTTGCGGCTGGTCCAGATATTTTTGCAGGCAATGCTGCACGTATGGCATCCGAGGCACTTATCGAGGTGGAACACCATCGAGATTTGCGAGCGGACATTCATGAGGTTTCTCCTTATCGGGCCGCGCTCACCATTTCAATTCCGGCAGCTTGCGCACCAGCACGTGGGTATCGCGATTGACCCCGGTCGGCCCCCAATAGTTGAAGTGATAGGTAAACTGGCCGTATCCGCCCACCATCAGGTTGGGTTTGAACCGCACCCGGGTGAGGCTGTTGTGGCCACCGGCCCGGCGATCTCCTCGCAATGGTGATTTGGGAACAGCACAGGTGCGTTCCGGAGAGTGGTACTGGATACAGACGCCTTGTGGAATACGGGCGCTCACCGCCGCCCTGGTTACCACCACCCCGTGATCGTTGTGCACCTCGACCCACTCATTGTCCTGGATACCCAGTTCTGCGGCGTCGTGGTGATTCATCCAGAGCGGTTCGCATCCCCGGGAGAGGGCCGCGATGCGCTCGTTATCGGCGAAGGTGGAATGGATGTGCCACTTTCCATGCGGGGTGAGATAGTTCAGCATCTTCGTTGGGCCTGCCTGCTTGCTGAAGAGCAGGTCCGCGTACCGGGCGTGGTGCGGCTTTAGTTTGTATGTCGGCAGGTGCTCGCCAAAGGCGATGTAGCCGGAGTGGTCCAGGTAAAGATGTTGACGACCCGTGAGCGTGCGCCAGGGGACCATGCACTCCAGGTTGTAAGTAAAGGGAGAGTAGGGGCGGCCGTTTTCCAGCAGCCCCGACCACATGGGGCTGTTGATGAGGCGCTGAGGACGGCTCTGTAAGGTCTTGTAACTGACTCGCACCGAGCGGGTCTTCTCGGCGAGATGCGCCAGGGGAAGCCCAACTTTCTCCTCCATATTCTTGTAGGAGCGATAAGCGAGTTCTCCGTTGGTCACTGTCGCGAAGCGAAGGATCAGGTTACAGACCTGCTCATCGTCCGCCAGCGAGGGATAGGTGCCTCCATTCCAGGAAGCCGTCGGCCCGGTGAGGACGGCCTCGTCATACAAGTCCTTTACGTCGTAACTGGTGCCATGGGCGCCGAGCCCGCTAGCCCGGACCAGTGGGCCAAAAGAAATGAACTGGTTGTACAGGTTCTTGTAATCGCGGGTCACCACCTTCAGCGCCGGCATGGTTTTGCCCGGAATCGCTTCCACTTCGCCATCCGCCCAGTCCTTCACCTCTGGCTGCGCAATCTCCGCCGGAGTGTCGTGAGCTAGGGGAGCAGCGACCAGATCCTGAACCGGCTCCGGAAAGTGTTTGGCCGCCAACTGCGAAAACTTTTTCGACAGCGCCTGAAAGATCTGCCAGTCGCTTTTGGATTCCCAGCAGGGGGGCACCGCGACCGAGAGAGGCTGAATAAAACTGTGCAGGTCGGTAGAATTCAGGTCGGCCTTCTCATACCAGGTCGCCGCCGGCAAGACAATATCCGAATAAAGAGCCGAGGTGTCCATGCGGAAGTTCAAGTCGACCACCAGGTCCATCTTTCCCTGGGGAGCGGTCTCGTGCCACACCACCTCTTTCACCGAATCTTTAGCCAGATCCTCGGCGATGGCGTTATTATGCGTCCCCAAGTAATGCTTCAAAAAATATTCGTGCCCCTTGGCGCTGGACAGCAGGGCATTTCCTCGCCAGATGTACCAGACGCGCGGCCAATTTTCTGGGGCGTCTGGATCTTCCACGGCAAAGCGCAGCCGTCCGCCTTTCAACATCTGAAGCGAATGAGCGATGATCTCTTCGTCGGTGCGCGCGCCGGCGGCCACCGCGTCGCGAACGACTTCGACGGAATTGCGGTTGAATTGAGGATAGAAAGGCAGCCAACCGTTGCGAACTGCTTTCACCTGCACGTCAACGGTGTGTCCGCTGGCCAGTGAGTTCGCGGCCTGCTGCGCCGGCACATCGTTGTACTCGGTGAACTGTTTTTCGTAGCGCCACTGGTCGGTATGAACGTAGTGCCAGCTTGTGGCGTTTTGCAGGCGCGCAGCGGGCACCCAGTCTTTCGCAAATGCGATGGCCGACCAGGATTCCATGGGGGCCAGCTTTTCCTGCCCCACGTAATGCGCCAACCCTCCCCCGTTGACGCCCACACATCCGCAGAACGTCAGTGCCTGGATGGCAGCGCGATACATCAGGTTGTTGTGATACCAATGGTTCACCCCTGCGCCGATAATGATCATGCACTTGCCCTGTGTGCGCTCCGCTGTGGAGGCCCACTCGCGCGCAAAGCGAATCAGCAGCTCTCGCCTCATGCCGGTATATTTCTCAGACCAGGCGGGGGTGTAGGGAAGGGTCTCGTCGTCATAGTCCTGCGGGTACTCGCCTGGCAGGTCGCGACATACTCCATACTGCGCCATCAGCAGGTCATAGACGGTTGTCACGAAGACGGAACTGCCTGTGGACGTTTCCATCAGCTTCACGGGCACACCCCGCTGGAGAACGCCGCCTTTTCCAAAATCATCGAACTGGACCAGGACGACTTCGTCATAATTGTCGAGCAAGGTCAGCGCGGGACGGATGTCGCTTCCATCCACCGCATCCTTCAACACGAGGTTCCATTTGCCTTTTTCCGTTCCCCATCGAGAACCCACAGTGCCCATGGGCACCTTGGGGCGGTTTTCGCCCTCATCCCACATCAGGAACTTCCATTCACCATTTTCCAAATCGCGATGCTGGATCAGGCGGTTGGCATGGAGCAGCTTGCCGGGCCGATAGGCTCCGTTCTGTTCGGTGAGTTCCACCAGGAAAGGAGCATCGGTGAACTTTTTCGCATAATCAAGAAAATACGGAATCTGTTTTTGATGGTGGTATTCCTGGAGCAGGACGTGATTCACCGCCATCCACCAGGCCCCGTCCTGGCCCGCGTTGATGCCCACCCACTCGTCGGCGTACTTGGACACCTGGCTGAAATCGGGAGAGAAGACCCACAGTTTAGAGCCGTTGTGGCGTGCTTCCGCTGCGAAGTGGCAGTCGGGCGTCCGCGTCATGTTCAGATTGGAGCCCATCACCGCCAACAGCTTGGCGTTGTACCAATCGGCGGACTCCGGAACATCGGTTTGCTCTCCCCAGGTCTCCGGCGAGGCCGGGGGAAGATCGCAGTACCAGTCGTAGAAGGAGAGCGAAACTGCCCCCATGAGTTGTAACATCCGAGCGCCCGAGGCGTAACTCACCATGGACATCGCCGGAATCGGTGAGAAGCCTGCGATTCGATCCGGACCATACTTCTTGATGGTGTGAATGTTGGCTGCGGCCATCAGTTCGAGCACGGTCTCCCAGTCGGCACGGCGGAAGCCGCCTTTTCCCCGCGCGCGCTGCCAGCGCCCTCGCGCCTCCGGGTTTTCGACCAGGGATTTCCAGGCCTCTACGGGGTCTTCATATTCGGCGCGGGCTTTAATCCACAAATCCAGCAGGGCTCCCCGTATATAGGGATACTTCACGCGCAGCGGGCTGTAGAGATACCAGGAAAAGGAAATTCCCCGCTGGCAGCCTCGGGGCTCATAGGGAGGCAGACCGGCTTCCAAAGTCGGATAATCCAGCCCCTGCATTTCCCAGGTAACAATCCCATCCTTCACGTGAATCTGCCAACTGCATCCGCCGGTGCAATTCACGCCGTGGGTGCTGCGCACAATCTTGTCCGTTTGCCAGCGGTTGCGATAAAACTCTTCCCAAGTTCGCAGCCGTGAATCGAACTGATCCTCGATCCAGTGGTGTGTCCCATTTGGCTTCATGATTTACCTTCCAGGCTGGCCGCTCGAAGGAGAGATTCGCGTGCCGCGCCCAATCTCCGTTTCCAGATGGCGTCAAGAGAAATCAGGGCCACGATCGCGCCTCCTAGTCCCAAAAAGAAAAAGCCCAGGATCACCGCCGATTCGGCCTCTCCGCCTCGCTTTGCAGCATCCTCAAAGTACGCGACCAGGAAAACGATTTCTTCCTGCTCCAGCGGACGCGAGTCAAATAAAGACCGCATCTCCGTCGTAGGAGGAGCGCTGAGCCAAGCGGCGAGGCTCTTACGCCCCCGCTTGCGCTCATAGACCCGAGTCAGGTCTGGCGCCAGCCGGCCGCCTCCAAGCCCTCCAAAGCTCCTCATCCCATGACATGAGAAACAGGCCGGTCCCCCATTGGCCAGGGGGCGGGTACCTCCAAAAAGTTCCTTTCCTTGCTCCACATCCTGAGGAGTAAACGGACGGTCGCTGATCTCAACCACCGCCGCGGGCGGTTCGGGGGAACTTGATTCTGGCGCCGGGATGGGCGTCTGGGGTGGGATGGGTTCTGGCGCCGATCGCTTCGATTCTGCCTCTAGGAAATCGAGGAGAGCGGAGGCGAGTGCCGGGGTCATCTCCGGGAAGTCCGGCATGACGATGCCTCCGGCGGCTTGCAGAATTTTCTGTGCATATGGATCCCCGCTGTTGATGACCGCTTCCGGATTGCGCAGGAATCGAATCAACCAGTCGCGATCCTTGCGTTGGGTGACGCCTTTCAGATCCGGTCCGCTCAGAGGTCCCTCGCCGATGGTGTGACAAGCGGTGCAGTTTTCTTCAAAGAATTTAGCTGCATCTTGAGCATCCATACAGACGGGGACCATGAATAGCACCAGAGAGATAGCCAGCCATGAGCTGCGGGGCGTTTTGTCGTCTCCTGCGCGCAGACCTTGTTTGCTGTGGGCCAAGTGTTCAGTCTCTTTCCTCATATTGGTGATAGCAAAGACCACAATTACCAACCCTGTTCGATTCAACCAAGGCATCCTGACAGCCAGTGTGACAGTGACCGGATACGACGCCACTCGCCGGCGAATCTCAAGGTGCGCTGGCGGCGGCCTTCGCCGGAGAACTTTGCCAGGACGCTGCCTGGATGCTCTTCAAGAAGGCCAACGTGTCGGAAAGTTCCTTGCTGTTGAAGACAGGCCACGCGATGGCTGATTTCTCCATCCGCTGCAACATGGCCGGACCGTGGTTCCACATAGCGCGGGCGATGTTGATCGGTGTGAGATTCCCCTGCAGACCTGTCAGATTCGGCCCGATACTGGTGCTTCCTCCCGTAGTGCTATGACATCCGGAACAGCCTTTTACGGCAAAGGTCCTAGCCCCAGCACCAGCATCTCCCTCTCGCTTCATAGATAAGGAGCTGAGGTAAGCCAGCAAGTCAGCCAATTCTTGCGCTTCAAATTGGGGGAGCGCAATCGACAGAACAGCCATCATCCGTTGCATTTCGGGAGCGTGATTCCACATGACGAGGGCAATTGCCCCGTACTTTCTCGGCAAAGCCGCTCGGCTCAAATCGGGTCCAACTCTTCCGCCGTATCCACCAATGCTATGGCATTGCACGCAGTGTTTGATTCGAAAGAGGGCTTCACCCTCGTCGGAACTCGGCGGACGAACATAGCGATAATAAACACGATCTGCAGAGGGACCTGCCATAAGCCGGATGTAGGCCTGTAAGTCCGCCATCTCGCTGCCCTGGAAACGCGGGAAGGGCACGCCCTTTTCCTTCATGGCTCCGAACATGCCAGGGGCGTGATTCCACATAGCTGCGACCCATGCAACCGGATTCCGATTACCAGCTACACGTGCGAGGTCTGGGCCTACTTTCCCTCCTTTTCCCTGGATGGCGTGGCAATCCATGCAGCGCTTGGTTTGGAAGACCAGTCGGCCTGCCTCGTTGTTTCCCGATTCATCCAGCGACGAAGCCATCGTCAAGAACGCGAACAGATCTTCCATCTCTTCTCCCTCGAACTTCGGAAGCTGAACTTGCTCCGTCGACATCCGCTGCCACATCTGCGGTCCATGACTCCACATGGCCGCGGCGAAGTCCAAGCCGTCCCCGGCAGAAGGTATTCGACTGAGGTTCGGCCCAATATTTCCTCCCTCGCCCATAACGGTGTGACACCGTGCGCATCCCTTAATCGAAAAAACTTTCAAACCCTCCTTCGGATCCGGATTCCGGCCAAATGCGGCGGAAATCAAAATCGCCCACGCCAAAAGAAGCCCAACCGACCGAAGCATTGGAATCCTGGCACTGAGGATCGTTACCGGGAGTGATCGTCGCAACTGGCACATTGCATCCTCCTCTATCCCGAGCCCTGTAAGCCTTGAATTTTGATACCGCGCTCCACAAGGACCGACCTCCACACCCCCAGGATCAAGGTGCTGGAGATCTGCTTTCCTCTGGCCACCGCTTACGAAAGCCGGTAATCCCGGAGCGATCCGCGCGCTCAGTATCACTTCATCGTTGGCGTTCCTTTTCCGGGTTTTGAACGTAAGCTATCAGGCTAGTCGATTCGAAAGTAACGAGGAAAGACGAAGGACTTCGGCTGGCCTTAATCTCAAATACCGTTCACCGCAGATTGCTGTTGATCACGACTTAGCCAAGGTTCGAACAAACGCGATCACGTCCGCAATTTGTCGATCGGTGAGGCCCTTGACGGGCTGCATCTTCCCGCGACCCTCGGTGATTTGCTTTTTCAACTCATCGTCCGTCTTGCTTTGAACTGTCTGAGACGTTAAATCTGGCAACGTCACCTTCAATGATTTGGCAATGACCGGGTTCCCTTTACCGTCTGCTCCGTGGCACATCTTGCACTTCGAATCGTAAACGGCCTTGCCCGACTGGGCATCGGCTCCCGCGGCAACATTTCCGCTGAACACAAATGACATAAGAATTGTTATGGTTAAGGCGGCAAAATATCTCACGATCATTCTCCTCGTTGTATTGTTACTGCTCTGGCGCAGAGATCGATGAACATCCCCTCCAGAAAGATGGCTGTCGGAGCGTCACGCCAAGCTCCTGCGAGATCACGTTCTCCCCTTCTGATGAGCCGGGATGAGCGATGTGCAATCGAGAGACCAGCACAAAACCAAATGAACTTGTTAAAAGAAGGGTTTCCGTCCGGATCGCGACTCTCTGCGAGAGCGTCAGATTTTCGGACATCGGACAGGGGAGGGGAAACTGCAGACTTCAGAGCGGTATGCCGTATTTATGCATTTTGCAGTAAAGCGATTCTCGGCTGATACCCAGGATCTGGCTAGTGCGGCTTTTGTTGTTGCCGCACAGACGAAGCACCTGTTCAATCGCGCATTTCTCCATATGCTCCAAAGAAAACATGGAGAGGTCCACCGTGAAGTGCACCATTTCTTGCGGTAGGTCCCGATGGCGGCGAGGACAATTACCACCTCCGCGAATGAACTTTTTCTCCTGATGGGGTATCATCACGCTTTCTCGACTAATCTATTGCATGAACCGTTCCTAATTGCATGAACCGTGCCAATCCCTCGGCAGGGCGGATGGGCAAAAGTAGATGCCTTTCAACAATGTTCAATTCCGAAGGAAACCGCGCGAAGCGATCGTCAGCGGCGCGTACGCGAGGCGCACATCGCACCGGGATTGCTGCTGCTTATTCGCGCAACTGCACTGGTTTCAGGACTTCACTACGGACCTCTTAGAGACCGGCTACTCGCTTCACTATTGACACAAATGCCTCGGCGCATCTTGCTGAATGCGCGAGACTCCAGATACGCGGATGGATTCACGCTAGAGGACGACGTCCATCTATTTGTGCGGGATAACGGCTGTGGCATTCCCTATGATAAATTGCCGAATATCTTTGAACCATTCTTTACAACCAAGGAGCCTGGGCAGGGCACGGCCTTAGCGCTTCTAATGGCTCGCAGCATTGCCGAAGAGCACTGGGGAACCATTGAGTTAATCAATAACGCTGAGCGGGGAGTCACGGTCCGTGTTTGTCTGCCGCTGTGCAAAGGAAGAGAACAAAACACGCGCTGCGTTACTGGAGTTTGTCCCTTGACGGCAAACCGGATCTGCCGGTGTTGATGATGAGCGGCTTTGGTACGATCGCTTCTGTGGTCGAAGCCATCAAAAAGGGTGCTGAAAACTTCACTACCAAACCGTTTGAGGGTCGCTTCGATTTGGTAGCGGCGCACGGACTCGAACCGTGGACCTAGGGATTATGAGACCCTCGCTCTGCCAACTGAGCTACGCCGCCCCTTTTTATGTCCTGCAATCAGCGCTCACCAACAAAGATACCTGAGGGCAGCCGCAAGTGACAAGTAATTACCGGGGCAACCCGACGACCTTCGCAGGCCTCGAAACCCTTTTTAGGTTGAGTCGTTGTCACCTCTACGCTACCATGATTCCGCTGCGGATCGGAGTCCTGGTTTGAAAGCCACGAATTGAATCCGTCTGCGGATCCAATTGCACGAGGGAGAGCGCGGGTCGCTGTCACTGAACCGACCTAAACCGATAGAATGTCACATGCCGTGTCTATCGGCCTGAGTGTCCTCGCGGTAATAGTAGCTTCTCAAGTTGGTGGGAGGCTCATCTAGCAAGGCGAACCGCTCAGATTTCGAACAGAGCAGTTATTGAAGTCCAGGGCCTGCGCGCCGTCAAGAATCTCACCTTATTCAACGACGAGAAAGGTTATAAACTCCTACTGCGCAACACCGGTTCGGGCACAGCCAAGAATGTGTTGCTCTCGGCATTCTATACACATGACTCGATCGGTTTCGACCTTTCCGAGATTTCTACAGAAAACCGGGAAGGGCCTACTACGCATATACGAACCACCAAATTGCAACTGTCCGCACAAAGGCAGGCAAAAGCGGCGGAAGAATCCTTGCGTAAACTCCGAGAGCAAGTAGAGGCTCAGCAGGAAGTGGGAAGAATGATTGTGGACAATGCAGTTCAGAGTGCCTCAGCTAAGATAAGTTTTGGGCAAAAACACACAGTTTTCGTCATGATTGGCTTCCCCAGACGATCAGTTTGGTTCCAGACCAAGCGGGGTCTGCATTGGAGTACGCGAGCCGTATTTCCATAGAGGCCGCCGCCGAATTGCGCAGTGCGTTTGATGCCCTGATTTTTGCCCAAATCAATATAGAGATTCTTAGGGATGCCAAAGATACGTCCGGCACTTTTCCCGAGGACCAAAAGAAAAAAGCTTTGAAATATCTCGAACAGGCACTGAATGAAATAGAATCCGCTAGACCAAAACTGGCAGGCCACCAGCGGCCAGTATAAACAGCGGGTAACGAATGGCGCATTGCGCCGTGGACTTTTCCCGAATTTACGAACCCACGGCGAGAAAAAGCGCTCGCCGTGGCTACCCGCCTTTGCGAATGGAACCTTGCCTTTGTACGGCTGAGCACAAACAGGAATAGGTGTTCCAACGGTACGCATGAAAGAAATCCTTTTAATATTGGCGGGTGCGATTGGCGGTTTCGTTACGCATTCTATTTCAATGAAGGTCAGCTTCAAGCAACGGACAATTGAGAACAAGATCAAAGTTTTTGATTCCATCATCTCTCATTGGGTGAAAATGAGAAACTTCATCTACGCAAATCTTATTGGCGTACCAAAC
The DNA here is from genome assembly GCA_016191085.1 of Acidobacteriota bacterium. Taxonomy (GTDB): domain Bacteria; phylum Acidobacteriota; class Terriglobia; order 2-12-FULL-54-10; family 2-12-FULL-54-10; genus JACPPJ01. The sequence continues at coordinate 16,878 of JACPPJ010000015.1, forward strand.
CAAAACTCGCAGCCCCAGGTGATCTACCAGTTTGATCAAATTTATGGTGAATCACAGCAACTCATCGGCGAGGCGATTCTCGTGTGTGAGGACGCGTCGTTAACTAACGATGTGAACACCTTAAACGAGAAGCTGTACCGGACCGATTGGGTTCACTTGCCACTCCAGAGGGCAGACAAGATCATGGAAGAGATCAAGAAGGAAGCTATGTCCATCGTGGTGCGAATGCGTGAGGACATTAAGGCAAGTACGCGGCTTGAGTTGCGAGACTTTGTCCATATATTGTGGGCCTCGAAGGAGGATCAAGCCGCCAGCCACTTCTTGAAGGACGCCTGACTTTCCCCGGAAGGCCTTCCAGCCAGCAATCCTGCCACGCTGATATCCTCGTCCAGGTCCTCCCAATGGATTCCACGTCCCCTGGCAATCAATCTCCAGTGCTTGCGCTCCTCATGCTTTCTTCGGCCCCTCATTGGCCGGATACCATCTGCCAGGCTCATACTTGAGATCATAGACATTCTTGAAGTCGGCTACGTGCTGCAACATTGCTGCAAGCTGCTTCCCTCGACCCTGAAGTCCCTCTTGCCACACCTTCTTCTCGATCGTGCCAAGCACCATGTATTCATTCCCGATGACTTCCGGCGCGATCTGGCTGAAGCTCTGCGCTAACTTCGCTTCTAATTCGTCCTGATGCACCATAATCATTTCACAACGGGAACAATAGCGGCAAGTCTTGCCGAGCGCCATCGCGCCCCACCCTTCAATGTGAATAAGAAGCGCGAACTTCCGCAAATGGGTATCCTTCTGACACTTTGGACACTTGCTCAGGCGCACCTCCGCATAAGGGTTGAGCATGAATGAATAGCGAGGTGGTAACTCGCCAATTCTTCCTTTCGGCATCCCTGTATTCTACTTGCAAAAACGAAAGCCGTGATCTCTTCTCGGGCGAATAGGGCGAGTGATAACCGAACCCGCGGAGGCGTGCGGACTACTTTCGCCCGTTCCCCAACACCCAGCATCCAACACCCCAGACCTCACAACCCGTCCCTACGTATTAGGCGTCAGGCGTGCGGTAGCGGCTGATGAAGAAAAAGAGGAGCACCGTGAAGGTGGCGAGGGCGGCCGATGTGGGGATCGCCCAGCTCTCGTCGTACTGTGCCCATGGCAGGCCGGCGGCAATGCCCCAGTAGTGCAATGCTACGTAAGCCCAGAGAATATAGGCTGTCGTGGAGGTGACCAGAACTAGCAGCGACATATTGAGGAGCCACTTCCGCCGCCGTTTCACCTCCATCAATGTGCACACCCCGCGCCTACGGAAGTAAATTATCAGCGCCGCCGCCGTCAGCAGTAGCGAAACCAGACGGAAGAGCCAGCGATAGTCGCCGTATAGCACGTTCCCCAAACTGGCGGCCACAGAAATACTGGCGATCCCGAGCAGCACCAGAACGATCGGCGTCAGGCAGCACAGCCCGGCTATTAAAGCCGAGACGGAAGAGAGAGCCAGAATGGCCTTGTGATCCATCTCCCGGCTCGGCCAGTTTCGACCCAAAGCACGGACAACGAACCACAACGCAACCGGAATGGCCAATGCAACGAAAATTAACAATGCGGAGGAAATCGGCACGATACCAGCAGTATGCCAGCGGCTCGCGTCAGCGTGCAAATGTGGCTATTTCGGCGCCGCTTCCTGCGGCACGGTTTGCAGCTCTGCGACGATTTCTTGCGCGATCTTGCGGGCCTCATCAAGGGAGCCGGGCGCGAGCGAAACTGCGCCCACCCGGGGGTGGCCTCCGCCGCCGTAGCGTTCGCAGATAGTTGCCAGATTGTGGAAGGCGGCAGGCTTCTTCCAGGGATTTGAGCCCACCGAAATTTTCGTGCGGAAACTTGAGGGGCACACACTCACGCTGTAAAGACAATCGGGAAACAGGTAATACGGAGCAAACTTGTTGTAGACCTCCACGTTCGGCGCCACCAAATCGAAGAAGACCACGCCGTTTTCGCAGCGGCCATGCTGCCGGATGTAATCCACCGAGCGGAGGTGCTGTTCGTATAAGACCTGGAAGCGGCTGGCAATCTGCGGCTCGGCGGCCAGTTCGGCCAGGGGCCGCTCGGCCATTTGCGAGATGAGCCAGCGCGTCAGGTTGCCGCCCATATCGGCTTCGATCACCATCGTGAGGCGCAGGGCCGGGTCTTGCATCATGACGGCCGTTTCGGCATTCGGGAACAATGCCCCATCCACCACGTCAGCCCAGTGAACCAGATCGTCAAGTTGACTGGTGTCGAACCCGAACCGCTCTTTGCTGACGGTCGCGATCAGCTTTGTGCATGACTTGAATGTGGGATCGTAAAATTTTTTACCGCTGCGGTCCTGCCGGAAGTGGACCCCGTCTTCTGGCGTGAGGAATGCACTTTGATGATGATCGAACCACCATGTCAAGCGCGGCGAGCGGCAGTATTTAAAATCAACGATGGCGTTTTCTTCGCCGTCGAACAGGTTTTCATCGAATAGCTGTGATGCGCGATGCGCCAGGCCCGTATAAACGAATTCGGTCTCGGACCTCATGCAGCCGCGGTAAAAACGAGTGAACACGGATGCAGAAGCAGCTCCGTCAAAGCATCGGTCGTGAAAGAACAGACGCAGCCTCATAAATTGCTTGTGATTCCCTTTCCCAATAGAGGCGGATGACGCTCCCCAGTACTGCAAACGGATACCAATACTCGATTATGGCAAGTTTTTCAAGTCTGAAATGAAAAATCCCGCCTGCGAGCTAACCTAGTCGATTTGTCACGCGGGTTCGGCATGTCGCAACGAGCGCAATACCGGCTGTTCTCTTCATCGATTGTCCGTATCACCACATCACTACATCACCGCCTGACCTTTCTGCGCCGACGCTTGCTTATCTATTAACACGCCGATTCCGCGCGTGCCATCTCCGCCGGGCGGTTCCACCCGCATGACCGTGGCAGGCTGTTCGATATTCGCCGTAGGGTTCTGGGAAGAATAGTTCAGAATAAGATATGCTAGCAGTCCTTTCTCATACGGCAGACGGCTGCGGAAGTAGACGCCGTGGCGGCTGACATTCAGCGTCGTATTTTGTTCCTCGAAATAAGCTCCTCTGGAGTTGACACGCACGCGGATCGGCAGGCGCAGGGGCACACGATCATGTCCCCGCTGAAAGCTCTGCCGGCGATCCGCACCGGTGCGCCGGTCCGCCAGAACGATTCCGGCGGCGGCCTTGCGATACATGTCCCTATCCGGCGGAGCCTGCACCCCGGCGCGCTCGCCTCGCAGAATTCTGTCGACAGCTTCGGGATGAATCGCCTCAGTAGGCGCTCTCCGCTCTGTCCCGCCACGCCGGCCGTAATCCGACGTTTTCCAGTAAGTCTCGTGTCTGCATCCCTCGCAGGCTAAGAGAACGGCGCCCGAGGTTGCCAGTTCATTCGCTTTCGAGAACTCCAGTTGCCGCCACTTGCGACTACCACAGACTACACATTCCAGCATCGCGTCCGACATTGCAACCTCCTTCCGATTCAACCACCCGGTTCGCCTCTCAGGGCCTGTTTATTTTTACAGCATTCGCCTGCTCAGGCAATGGGTTCGAAAACCGCGAACTCAGGTACAGAAACGCGCCGCTTGAATTGATCAGCACATATGACACTGCATACAGCGTGTAAAGATTAGCCCCCTGCCCAGACCCTGCCATGTGAAACAGCGTGAGGAAAGCGACTTGTCCTACGCCTAATCCTGCCGGGGTAATCGGAATAGCTGTTACCATCAACCCCACAGGTACCAGCATGAAATAGAGGCTCAATGGAATCTCAACCCTCAGAGCGAATCCGAAAAGAATGAAGCTCAACAGTCCTGCCCCTTGGGTCAAGAACGACACCCCGATAATGTTTGCGATTAAGTTTAAGTTTCTGACGTAACTATGTGCAATTACAAATAACTGTTCAATTGCTCGGCCAGCTCCAAATATACCCGCCGCGCGCACCAGCCAGCGCGGAGCGCGGTCTGTCCACCAAGCCAGCAGAAACAGAATCAGCATCCCTGAGACACCCGCCCCCGCCAGCAATCCGATCGATAGATCCAGGCCGGACGGCAACGGATACCAGATGGCCCCAAGCAGTCCTAACAGAGACATGACAAACAGTGGAAACAGCCCGGCGGCACGATCGAATACAATGCTGGCGACGACGGTAGGCGGAGCAGTATTCGGGCTGCACGAATTGCCCTTCTCCGAAGCAGCGTCAGTTTCACCCTGGCCGGTCGTGCGGCGGAAAACGTAAAAGCCGCGCAGAATGTCTCCGCTGATATAGCCGGGCATCGCCATACTGAAGAACTTCGAAACCATGACGAAAGAAAACACGTCGCGGCCGGGCAAGCGCAGGCCGCCACAGCGCAACAGGCTTTGCCAGCGCCAGAATTGTCCTACAGGAGTGAGGGCGAGAAGGAGGAAAGCAGGAACCGTGTATTGCCACTCCGCCATGGAAGCCCGCAGCGGTTCCCACGCGATGTCACCGCGCAGCACCAGGTATATGACCACAGCCGCGGCCAGCCCGAACTTCACAAGCTGGAAAACGATTTTTTTCACGGACGATACTCGGGGGAAACTTGGTTCCGCATTGTTCTGATCAGCGGAGTGCTGCTCGATACGAGCGTCCAGTGTAATGCAAAGCAACGGAGAATGAGAAGGGCGGCAACTGCGGCAATATTCGATTCATTACACCGTGGGGTCTATTCAGAATATTAAAGCTTCGACGCCGTTCTACGGCATTGCGGAAAGTAAGTCCCCGAGAACTGCTCGCTAGGGATCGACGTGAGTGGAGCGTTGTGATTCCAAAACCCGCCGATGAACACCCCTGCACGGAACGCGGTCGTCCGATTGAATAACATAGATGCGGTCTTCGGTGGGCGAGCCGCACCAGCAACACATCTCCGACCTGACCACTCCAGTGGAACGGCTGGGATTATCCGGCCTGAGCAGCCGCATTCTCCAGCAAGGCATGCAGATTGCGTGTCGAAACGCGCTCATTGGCGGCTCCTTAGCTGACTGTTGCCTTACGCCGGTCACCGTGTTAACGACCGCGAGCTTCATAAGAGGCGACCGCATATTCCACAGCAGGTAATAAATCGTGCTCGGTGTAAGGAGGGACTAGCAGGTCAATCGCGCCGCCCACCAGTACTTCGAACCACTGCGGTTCTCCGCCGGTCCGTGATAAGACGACCATCGGTAAATCTGGATACTGCTCCCGCATTCTTTGCAGTGTGCGTTCCACAGAGTTCGATAGAACGCCCGCGCGCATAGCACGGCATCGCAATCGTGGAGCGGTTTGCTGAAGCGCCGCGCTGCCTTGAAGTTTTCCGTCGAGCAACTGTTCCAATTGCGCCGCCCGATGCGCGTATGTGTGCTGCGTCAGGACTCTCCGCCGCGCGTTGCCGCCCAGTTGCGCGGCACGTTCTACCGTCAACCACTCAAGGTGAGCGGCCACGTCTGCTCCGCTGTTGGCCAAAAGGACCTCAGCGCCGGGCTCCAGAAACAGCTCGATGCCCTCCCACGCATCGGTGATGATGCAGGCCCCAGTGCCGGTGGCCTCGAACACACGCGTGGGAGGCGAGAAGCCATACCGCGCCATGCTGTCGCGGGTAATGTTCAAGACAGCCCGGGGCGTGGAGTTGAAAGCGTTGTGCTCAGCGATATAGATGTGACCCAGATTCACTACATTCTCCGGCATCGGCTTGCCGTCCCAGCCACTCCCGCCCAAGATGAATTTCCTCGACGGCAACATCGCCGCAGCACGCAGGAAGAACTCCTCGACGCGGGCCTCACGGTCGGGCAAGCGATTGCCGAGAAAATTCAGGTCCCCCGGAATCGCGAGTCGGCCGGGACGGGATAGTGTGTGGATCGAGAGCGTTGTAGATGGGGTGGCACTCTCGCGCTCCGAGTTGCGTGTACCCTCGCACTACTGGCGGTCCGCCGCCGTAGGTGAAGATCATGTCGTACTGAGGTATGAGAGAACGAAATGGATCGCTGGGGTTGCTGTGGACGCGATCCAGCGTCGCAGGAGCATCCACATCCCAGAAGACGCACAAAGCGCGGGGATGCTTCACTTCGAGCACCGCTGCCTCCAGCAGTTCATCGAAGACACCCACGCCGCTGCATTTCACAACCAGATCGGCATCGCGCGCCTGCCGCAGAGCCTGAGTGACGCCCGCCTCGGTGCCGGGATAAACCACGACGCGAGCGTAATCCGGATCAGGGCCGTCGCGGTGCTTCTGACGGTCATACGCATCCGGCTCATAGAACGTAATTGCGTGTCCTCGCTCGGCGAGCGCGCGGATGATGCCGCGGTAGTAAGTGCCGCTCCATTCCAATAAGCCGAAGCGAGGCTGGATCCGAAGAACGCCATTTCCATTCCCGACGGCATTACGCGGCCTCTCCCCGGACAGCAGCCGCCAGCCGTGCAGCCGAGCGTCTGTCGCCATCCAGTTGTTTCACAATTCGGAGCAATTCATCGACCCGGTGAGCACAGGTGTGGCGAGCGAGAACGGTTCGTAAGCCGTGTGCGGCGAGCTCGCGCGCCCATTCCGCGTCGCGCAGCAGCGATCGAATGTGGCGAGTCATCTGCTCGCCCGTGTGAGCAACGAGAAAATCTTTGCCGGGCGTAAACAGTCCCTCGATGTCTTCCCACGGCGCAGAAACCAGCGGTATGCCGCAGGCCAGAGCCTCAAATACCCTTATGGTTGGAATGCCCGGTAATGTCGCAGCGTAGTGGCGTCGAGGGATATGTACGGTAACAGAAAATTGCGCGAAGACTTCCGGCACACGATAGTTCGGAAGCCAACCGACATACTCGATCGCGGCATCACTTAAAGACCGAATCGCTTCGGCCGGATAGCGTACGCCATAGAGACGAGCTTTGAGCCGCAACTGCTTGACGGGTTCGAACAGGAATTCACGCAACTCCGCGCTTCGTTCCTCGTCTCCCCAGTTGCCGATCCACACCAGATCGCCTTCCACAGCGTGAACGCTGTGCGGGCGGAATACGCGCGTGTCCGCAGCTTCGTGCCAGGTCCAGGCGTTCTGCGCCCAGCCCTCGCCGAGATAAATGTCGCGGATGACGTTACCGTACGCCAGCACACCGTCGTAGTCGCTGAGGTCAAATCTGGCGATTGCCTTACGATCCGTAACGGCGCGGTGGTGCGTGTCGTGGAAGAGCAACCTGTAACGCGATCGGGCGCGGTGCTCGCCCAATCTTTTTACCAACTCAGGGTCGTTCCATTCATGCACCAGCACCAGGTCCGCGCCCTCGAGTTCCGCATCCTCGTTGAACGACGAAAGGTCATACTGAACGCTTTGTAATCCCGGATAGGCTTCCCGGAACAAGGCCAGAGCCTGCTCACCGCCTTCCGACAGCAGATTCTGCAGGCTCCAGCCGAGCTTTGGCTCATACACGCGGACATCGTAGCCGCGCGACAGCAACTCGGTCACGATTCCGCGCAGGAAGTGGGCGTGTCCATTATTCCAATCCGAAATGAGCGAGTGGTAGAACATGCGTATGCGCATTAGCAACTTCCTCGTGTGAAGGTTCCGCAGCAACGCCCATATGCGGACCGGGATAGCGACCGTTACCGCGATGTTGCAGGAGTGGAACCGCCCACCTGAAATTCACCTGCTCGGCAAGACGCAGGTGCTCCTGCAACGTTGGGAGCGTTTTAGAAGCGAAAGACCGCAGCGTACGGCAGCCAGGTTCAGGTCGAGATTGGCGACGTTCGGGACCGCTACCGGTTGCGCCGCTGCGTACAGAGAGCGGCACAGGTGTTTCACCTCGCAGCCCAGGTAGCCGTTACGTCCAGCCTGATTGATCCCACCCACGAAAGACTTCGCCATTAATTCTGGTGGAACATTGAATCTGCTCGAGGGACTGCGCGCTCTCAAGGATCCTCCGCCCTGTGCCCAAAGCCGGAACAGGAGTTTCGATGTACCGTCGGAGCGCTTCAGACCAAAGTGATAATGGCGTTCATCCACATGAAAACCGCCTTGAGCGGGCAGATCCGGGTCGAGATCACGCGCGGCATACCAATACATGCGATCGACGGAAGCTTCAGTGGCTTTCACGAAGGCGCGGAGTTGCTGGTGCTCATCGTGCCGCCACGTCGAAAATCCTGTTTTGGTAATCCATATTTCCGCTTCCGAGCCGTACTCTTCGAGCACGGAGCGGACATCGGAAACCTTGCGATGCCAGTCTTCCCAATCAAATTCCCACGCACCCGGGAAGCCGTGGATGCCCACTGCGTCAAACGATCGAGCACCGATGCGATCGAACATCAGCTTCAGCCACGCCAGGTCGGTTGGACACATTCCGGCGAGCACGGTTTTCTTGCCGAGCTCATGAGCGGTATTGGCCGCTGCGCCGATCATCTCGGCAAAAATGTGCCAGTCCGGATCGAGCCTCCAGTCCCAGTCGTATAAGTTATTGGGTTCGTTCCACAGTTCAACGTGATCAAGATAATTTCCGAATCGGGTGATGACAGTGCGGACGAATTCAGAATACGTCTTGTAATCGCGCGGCGGCGCAGAGCTTTTGGGAAGCAGCGCCAAATTTTCCGGAGTGCCGACGAAGCAAGGGGGTATTCGAACCTCGCGCACTAAACGCTCGAACAGCCACTCGTACCATTGATCGTGCGCGCCGTTGGCGAAATCCGACCAGGAGATTCCGGTTCGCAGCTCCCGGATCGAGAGCGCCTTCATGTCGGCGAGAACGTTCTCAACCAACTCACGGTCATTTGGCCTAAACCACTCATTGATACCGATGGACGGAATAGCTCGAACGGACTCGGGGCCGGGATCTTTTCGTTTCATCGCCACGCGCTGCTCCTTCGAACCTTGGCGCTGCGTTATATTGAGCCCTTACATCGTCAGCCCTCTGACCGCCAGTTCCTGGCCCGCCTCGGCAACTCGGTCGGTTGCGGCCTGCCCATCGAGCCATTCCGCCAAATCCGCCAAGCCCTGCTCCAACTCAATAGTGGGTTCAAACCCAAGCACCTTCCGAGCCAAGCCAATATCAGCGAAACAGTTACGAATGTCCCCCATCCTGTATTTCCGGCTGATCAACGGAAATATGTTGCGGTGTAAGATTTTGGCTTCCAAACTCGCGATTTCCAGGACGGTAAATGCTTTGCCGCTGCCGATATTGAAGGCGCGGCCGGCTGCCTCGGGCGTTTCGAGCGCCAGGCCGCACGCCTTAGCGATGTCGTAGACCGAAACAAAGTCACGTTTTTGCTGTCCGTCTTCATAAATGATCGGTGCATTCCCATTCAACAAGCGCGAAGCGAAGATGGCCAGCACGCCCGTGTACGGGTTCGATAACGCTTGGCGCGGGCCGTATACGTTGAAAAAACGCAGGGCAACAGTCGGGATGTTGTAAGCTTCACCGACCATCAAGCACATGCGTTCCTGTGTGTACTTGCCCAAGGCATAGACCGACTTAAGCGATGGACTCTTCCACTCCGGAGTCGGCAGTGGAACGAGGGCTTCTCCCTCAGCACTGCGCGCCTCCCAATCGGCTTGTTTCAACTGTTCGAGAGTTCTCTCGACCTTTTCATATGTTTGCCCACTGGCATCGCGATACAGACCTTCGCCATAAATGCTCATGCTGGATGCCACGACCAATCTTTCGACCGGCCGCTCGATCAGGCACTCGAGCAGTACCGCTGTGCCGATATCGTTAGCGCTGCAGTAATCAACGATTTTGTACATGCTCTGGCCGACGCCGACATTGGCGGCGAAATGAAACACAGCATCCACGCCGTGCAGCGCGCGGCGAAGCACACACGGATCACGCACGTCGCCGTTCCAGAATTCCACATCGCTGTTGAGATAATCGGGTTGCTTTCCCGTGGCGCCGTGCACCTGAGGCAGCAAAGTGTCGATGACCCGCACACCATACCCGGACGTGAGTAGTTCGTCCGCAACGTGAGAGCCGATGAACCCTGCACCGCCCGTGATGAGAACCTTCTTCTTCAATTCTGATTCCTCCAAACCGAGCTTGGCCGTGAAGATCCGCCAATCGTTTACACGTTTGATTCGATGAGAAACGTAAGTACGAAAGAGGCATCTTTGTCCTGCTACATACGGGTGGGGACGCGCCGTTCCCACGCCGTGACCATCTGCACGACAGAGCTTGGCATGATTTACAACGCGATCTAATGCAGGTGATTGACTAAGTGGCTGAATCTCGTCGGATCTCGGCGGAAAAGTAGCATGACTGCTCTAATTTTGGGAATCGCAATGCAACCCACGGCTCACACAGCGGGCCCGCCTCCATGGCTGAACCGGCCAGGCATTCAGGTGAGGTTTCCGTACTTAATCAAGGCTGGGAATAATGTGTGCCGTGCTATAGTATGCTCAGCCAAACCTGAAGTTTATTGTAACGGAAAGAGCAGAATGCACGTCCCACACGACATGGAGGCAACCCTCGCGGCACCGGATGTGGTGGTCAGGTCTCGTCCGGCAACGGACTCGGACTGGGAAACCAATTTGGTCAGGAATTGTCAAAAGGGGGACCCTGAGGCGTTCCGTTTATTGGTCGAGCGTTACCAACGACGAGTCTTCTCCATCGCTCATTCGCTGGTGCGTCTCCGCGCAGATGTGGAAGATATCGCGCAGCAGGTGTTTACGAAGGTCTACTTTGCAATCGAACACTTTGATTTCCGTTGCGCTTTGATCACATGGATTTACCGAATCACGGTGAACGAATGTTACGACCATCTGCGCCGCAATCGGTCCCGCAGAACGGTTTGCGTTTCAGAGATTTCAGAAGCTGACTTCCACAAGCTCGAGCGGGCGCCAACGCTGGAGCTCTCGCCCGACCGGCAAGCGGAGTTGGGGCAGATCGTCACCATGCTGCTTGAGAAAGTGACGCCGGACGAGCGTGTATTGTTGTTAATGAAGGAAGTGGAAGGCTACTCCATACAGGATCTGGCACGTCTTTTCGGCTGGAATCAGAATACGGTCAAGGTGAAGTTGTTCCGCGCGCGGCGCCGTCTAGCCCAAGTGGCCCGCAAGAAGCTCCCGCAGGCGAGGTGAACACAATGGGCATGATGCAACAACATGTGAACGCGGGTATAGAAGAATATTTGTCCGGCGAATTGGACGTCCACGAGCTCCGAGATTTCAGGCGGCACCTCAAAGAGTGCCCGTCCTGCGCACGCGCTGTGCGCGAAGCAGAAGATACTCAGTCCTGCATGCAATGGCTGCAGCCGCTGGAGGCGCCTCCTGCTCCTGGGCCGGACTTTTACTTCAAAATCCAGAGTTCGATCCAGAGAAACTCCGGCGCTGGATGTCTAGGCAGTTTTGCGTTAGCATTTCGCGGTCTGCGCGTTGCATACCCACTGATTTTCTTGGCAGCGGGCTTGTTAATTTCATTATGGACCTTCACTACTCAGACGGAATGGGGAGAATACGGCGTTTTGGACATCCCTCCCGCGCGCTTTTCGACCGCAATCACTACGGAAGCACGGCGTGATTTGGTGATGGTGAGTCTGGTGGATGAGGACTAAAACGGCATGAGTGAGACAATGCCCACGGACCGCAAGAGGGCAACACTCTATGTGGCGCTGATTTTTCTCTGCGGCGCTTTGACTGGGTTTGCGGCCACTAACCTGTGGAAGAATTGGTGGCCCGGAAGCACTTCGGCTAATGCGGGAAAATCGCGTAGCGTCCAGCACCGAGTCGAAAAATTCACGCGTGAGTTGGACCTGACGCCCGAACAGGCCCGGCAGCTCAATGACATCCTGGACGAGACTCATGCAAATTACCGCCGGCTCGAGCGGGAACAGGAAGGTATCCGCCAACAAGGCCGCGCCCGTATCCGCAGTATGCTCACCGAGGAGCAGAAGCCAAAGTATGAGCAACTTCTAGCCCGTCAGGAAGCTAATCGCCGGCGGCAGCGTAGATAGCCTGTCCGGCTCACCCCATTTTGACCCCTGTTGCAATCTTGAGCTACACTTCAAATGACCCGAGCAACGGGTTTCTTACCTATGCCTTCCATATTGCACGATATTGCGGATACCGCTTTGACGCTTGCAGCCGGGTTCAAAGTTACGCTGAAGAACTTGTTTCGGCCCACTGTTACAGAGGATTACCCGAGCGAACCGCCTCGCTTCGAGCAGCGATTTCGCGGTTTACACATCCTGCAACGAGATGAGAGCGGACTGGAAAAATGCGTGGCTTGTTTCCTGTGCGCAGCGGCATGTCCATCTAATTGCATTTATATTGAAGCCGCGGAGAACACCTCCGAAAATCGGATCAGCGCTGGAGAGCGTTACGCGGCCGTCTACAATATTGACTACAACCGTTGCATCTTCTGCGGATATTGTGTCGAAGCCTGCCCAACGGACGCCATTACCCACGGCCACGGATTCGAACTGGCCACTTACAACGTTACGGAACTTATTTACCGCAAGGAACAACTGCTCGCGTCACCTGCTAGCCCGGCCCAGTTTTAGTGAGAGCCCCCCGCCGCGCTGTACTGAGATACTCTGCTTGATCGCGAATAGGCTGCATACGAACCGCGGTTCATAACCAGCGGTCAGCAGTTCTTGGCGTCTGCCTTCAGTCCCGCCGTTACCGCCGTATTGGTTTGCAAATATTACCGAGTTGTGTTAGCGTGTTGTTGTAGCGTTTTGCACATCTTACCTGGCTGGCGCTGGGCAAAGGTACATCCTAACAGTAGCTCAAGTCCAGTCATGACAAGCGGTTACAAATGAAATTTCAGAAAAAGGATATAAAACAGGCTACAAAACCTGCATCCATAGGAGGAAAAGCTAAACTTCCCATCAACACATTGCACGGCCGTGCTGTGCAAGTGTCCGTGGATGAGCGAGTCTCGGACTTGGTGCGCCGCTACCCTGCCTTAACGAACGCTATTGGGCCAATGTTTCTTGAAGGAAAGAAGCGCATCCGGGATTTTCCCGCAGAAGAACAAATGCGGCTTCTCCGGATGGTCTATGCCTTGAAGAAGGCGGCCGCTGGCTAGTGAATTCGTGGCTGGAACTGGCGGGCATTGGCCGCATCGCGGGCTGCGGCGTTAGGATATTGTCCCGACAGAAGTTGTAGCCTTTTCGCCTGCAACGCATGCCACTGCTCCTCGGCGGACTTCAGCGTCAGTCTCCTCATAAGCGAAATCGAGAAGCGCGCAATCACCGGGCGGTAATTCTCAGAATGTTCTTGTTGGGGTGTTTTGTACGTTGCATGCTGCATGGCGGGAAGGAAGAGCAGGTGCAGGTTTCAGGCGGAGCCAAACTGGTAATCGCATCAATCTTTCAAATTTGTGCAGCTTTTTCGGTGTGCGCGAATCTATATTAGAGTGGCAAGAGCGGTTGCACTCTCTCAAAATGCCAGTGGTGAAGCGATGACCAAAAGGAAGTGATGTATGGGTAGTGTTTCGATAGCGGCGGCGTTTACGGCAGGACTGGTTTCATTCCTCTCTCCTTGCGTGCTGCCACTGGTTCCCGGCTACATCTCGCTGGTCTCGGGCGCCAGCGTAGATGAGTTGAAATCCGAAGCCAACACAAGAGTGCTCGGGAAGGTTCTGTTGCACTCGATACTTTTCATCCTGGGCTTTTCCGTCGTTTTCATTTCGCTGGGAGCATCCGCGACGTGGCTGGGGCAGGTCCTGCTTTCGCGCATGTCGCTGCTCTATAAGATCGCCGGCTTAGTGATCATCATCTTCGGCCTGCATCTGACAGGCTTGCTGAAAATCGGCATTCTCTATCGTGACAAGCGATTCCACACTGCGGGTAAACCCGCGAGTGCGGCTGGCGCGTTTCTCATCGGGTTCGCGTTTGCTTTTGGCTGGACGCCGTGTATCGGGCCAATCCTCGCCGCCATCTTGAGCCTTGCCGCCAGCCAGGATACTATAGGCGCCGGGATCACGCTGCTGGCTTCGTATTCTTTGGGGCTGGCTGTTCCGTTCCTGCTGACGAGTTTGGGTATCAACAAATTCTTGAAATTCTACAATCGTTTCCGGACGCATCTGCACACGGTGGAAGTCTTCTCCGGAGTCGTGCTGATCGTGCTGGGCGCGATGATCTTCACAAATCAATTCACGCGCCTGGCGGGTTACCTCGCTTTTCTGAACCGCTTCGCGCTGTAAAGCTGATTTGGGTGCGCCCTTAGCTTAGGAGGATGGAGTGGGCCGGTATATTTTGGCGATCGGATTGTTATTAGCGGCGCTGGCCGTTGGATCGACTCTGATGCAGCAGCGTACGCGTTCTAGCGCATCTCCCGCTACCAGCGCTGCACGTCCGCCTGCCGTTCCGGCTCTTCGGGGCAAGCCCGCTCCCAATTTCGAATTACCAGACTTGAAGGGATCGAAGGGCAGTGCCGCCGATTTCAAAAACAAGGTTCTGCTGGTGAATTTTTGGGCAACGTGGTGCGCTCCTTGTATTGTCGAGATCCCCTGGTTCGTCGAATTCCAGCAGAAATACGGTCCTCAGGGACTGCAGGTCATCGGCATCTCTCTCGATGAGACCGGCTCGAAAGATGTGCAGCTATTCGTTGAAAAGTACAAGATGGCGTATCCAGTGCTGATGGGCGATGAGAGCACGGCTGAACTGTTCGGCGGGATTTTGGGGCTGCCGACCACGTTTATCGTGGATCGCGACGGAAAGTACTACTCCATGCACCGCGGACTGGTGAATCGTGAGGCGCTAGAGGAAGAACTGCAAACCGTGCTCGGGACACCCAGTCAAAGCGCTCCCGCGGCCACAGAAAAACCGCCTGCCAGCAGTGCGCCCGCGCCCGCCCCCCGCGCGGATACCACGAAGAGCTAATCGCGCCTCCACGGACCCTACTGCGCGTAGTAACCTTCCCTGGCGTGTACTGTCAGGTCCTTCTGTTTTGCCGTAACGCGGATTTTGCGATAGCCGGGTCCGGGGTCGGGATCGGGGCTGTAGCCCAGACTGTACTGGTTTCGCAGCTCCTCCTGAATGATCGTATAGATCTGCTCGACGGTCTGCTTCTTAGACGCTTCAAAGACGCGTCCTCCGGTCTGCTTCGCCAGCTGTTCCAAGACTCTCTTGCCGTCTCGGCTACGTCCGCCGCCGCCCCAAGGACCTCCAGCGCCGCCGCCGGGCCCATACGCCATGTCATCCGAATACACGATGGAGTAAACCAGGGTGTCCGATCGCAGAGCGGCCTCGGCCGCGGTCTCTAACGAAACCTTGCTGGCATTGTCTACGCCATCGGAGAGGATGATGAGAGCCTTGCGACCGTGCTGCTTTCGCATCAATTCATCGGAACCAAGAAAAACGGCATCGTATACTGCGGTGCCGGTGCCCGCAGTCCTCTGCGGAGGACGGTCTGGCCATGGCCGCCGCCCACCTCGCCTGCCGCCGGGCCAAGGCCATGTACCGCCGCCCGACCCGGGCCATTGACCGGCATCGCCCGGCCATTGGCCGGGAGAACCGGGCCACTGCAAAGGCATCATGTGCGGCCAACCTCCACCACCCGTAGGGTGCAACTGCGGAACGTGCAGCGTACGCAGCGCCGTCTCCAATTCTTTGCGCGACGACGTCAGATCCTGGAGCAGCTCCACCTCGCCCTCAAAGTGGATGACAAATGCCATGTCCTTGTCGCGCAGCATTTGATCCAAGAAGGCGTAACTGGCTTCGCGCTCCTCTTCGAGCACGCGCGCCTGACTCAGGCTGGTGTCCACCAGCAAACCCAATGTCAACGGCAGGTCTGTCTCTTGTCCGAAATAACGAATGACCTGAGACCGGCCATTCTCTTCCAGTATGAAATCGTCTTTGGTGAGATTCCGAACGATTTGCCCTTGCTTGTTGCGCACCGTTGCAAGGACGTTCACAACCTTGACATCTGTTGAGAAGGTGGGTTGTTGCGCTGGCAGCAGGGCGCACGAGAACACGGCAACAGCCGCGAACGCTGGTAGCATCCACCAGCGTCCGCGGCCCTTAGCTAAACGGTCAAACCTCATAGGACGTGAGCCCGTAAGGGCACGACTTCAGTCGTGCCGATCCGGCGATGCTCAGGAAGGGGTTTAGCCCCTGAGGAGCGTTCTGGACCTCAGCGGCTAAAGCGCGTAACATCTCGCACTCGGCACGGTTGAAACCGTGCCCTTCTAGTGTCGAAACTGGTCGCAACAACTTCTATTCGAAGTTCGTTGCCCTGCGTTTCAATTGCGGTCTGGGCGATTCATAGTTGCGATCGGACCAGCGTTCCCCGCCTCGCGCGTTGGAGATGTACGCGGGGACTATCAGCGGCTCCTCGAGACGGAACGTCAAAACTGTCTCGGACGGGAACGAAATCTTCGGAGCGCCCTGCGCAGCGCGCGCCACGCCGCCCGCGCCCGCACCTGCCATGGCGCCAATAGCAGCGCCCTTACTGCCGCCCGCGATGCCACCAATGACAGCGCCGAGTCCAGCACCAGTACCGACTGTCGCGGCCGTTCCCTTGCCGCGGCCGCCGCCGGACTGATTGTACTGATCCGTTCTCAGCGAATAGACCTCGCCGTTCGCAAACAGCTTACTGAGTTCAAGCGTAAGTTCGGGGTGTCCGGTGTACTTGCCGGCCTTCGATGCCTCTACCACGCGGCCTTCCACATCGAGCCCGGCGGGGATCACCACCTCACCGTCCGCCCTGATGGGCGCGTCGAGAGTGGCGCGGAACGTGTCGCCCACTCTGTTGTTGGATGAATCGAGCGATTCCACCAGACGTACCGAGAGCACTGAACCAGCCGGGATAGTGTACTTCGTCGGCGCAGGCGGCGGGGGTGGAGGTAGAGTATCAACGGCCATGTGCAGAGCCGGCTCTGGCGCGGGAGGCGGCGCTACATAGACAGGCTCACTGCGCGGCGGAATTGCTCTGGCGGTTTGGACCGGACGCCGCGGTGTCGTGCGCCTGGGGGCGACAACGGCCTTCTCCTCAACTGGAGGCGGCGGAGCAGCTTCGGCGAGCGGCGACGCCACTGTTAAGTTGTTCGTCACCACTTTGACCCCCGCGACACCTGCCGCGTCGCGCGCAGCCAATTGCCGCGCCGCCTCGCTGCCCACTTGCCCATTTAGCGTGATCACGCCACCGGCGTTGTCCACGGTAACCTCGCCATCAATTGCGGAGTTATTTCGAATCTGAGTTTGCACTTTGTAGGCGATCTGATGATCGTCAGGCTTGCTAGCACAACCGATGCCCGCGGCAACAGCCACCAGAACGATAGCAACTACGACAATGTGAGCTTTATGTCGAAACATTGAATGTCTCCCTCTACCCCGCGCCGCGTCAGAAGAATGCGTCCCCCGGTTTACCGGGGGACGAGCGCGGCGCGGGGTTTCGAACCCAGGGGCGACGCCCCTACAGTTCGGCGTGAAAGGCCTGATTACCGGCCTCCATGATGCGGCCCTTGGCCAGGACCACCAGAGGCGCCCGGTCCGTCAAAGCCCATTGGACCGCCGCCGGGACCAAAACCTATCCCACCCATTCCACGCCCCCGGCCTCGCAGAGCGCCGAGCTTCTCTCGCTGATCGGGCGTGAGAATATTGTAGAACTGCGCTTCAGCGGTTGAGCGGGCGGCAGTGAGTTGCCCCATCAGAGTACCGATCTGAGTGGCAGTTTGGGTAATCGTATTCAAATCATTGTTCTGAATCGCCGTGCGCAAGGTTTGCCGTAGCGTCCTCATCTGGGTCATCAAGGGACCGGAGGTGTTGGCCGCGGTCGTAAAGAAATTAATGGCCTGCTGCTGCTGGTCCGATGTCAGGTTCAGCAGGGTTGTCAGCCGCTGTACGCGCCGCTCGATCATCTGTGCAGCATTGGGCCGCCCGCGACCCGGAGTCGGCGTAGGCGATGGTGTCGGCGTCTGCGCAACCAGCAACGTCGTGGCGAACGTGCAAATCAGCAGGAATGCTGTTATTGGTTTCTTCATTGGTGGGAAACTCTCCTTTTCCTTTGAGTCGAACTAGACGCGAATGGTTGCTCTGTAGAGCTGCTGAACGGCCCGTCTTCTGGGTGTCCTAACGAATCTCGCGTCATTGATGTAAACACGCCGGCGGGAGGAAAAGTTGCTGGATACGAAACGACAGAGAGAAGTTCTTTATGAGTTAGCGCCTTTCAACACTTCCAGCGCGCGACGGAGTCTGGCGCGGCAAAGGTCGCGGCCGAGGATCTCCATGGAATCGAACAGCGGAGTGGAGGTAGGACTCCCGGTAATAGCTACATAGAACGGTCGAAGGAAATCGCGCAGTTTGCTTTGAAACTCGTCACAGAGTTGCTTGAACAACGCTCCAATGGCTTGTTTGTCCCAGCAGCCCAGCGCATCGAACTCTTCGAGCGCTCTCGCGAATGCTTTCCTGCTCACTTCAACCGGCACCTTCTTGTCTTCAAAATCAGCCGCCTTGACGGGCAGCTCTCCAGAGAAGAAGAACGCGGTCAGAGGACCGAGGTCGCTCAGGATCGATACGCGCTGCTTAGTGAGGGCGGCAATCGGCATCAGATATTCGCGGTTCAACGCCCACTTCTGAACGCGCTCCGCGTACTGCTCATCGCTGAGGTCTTCGCGCACCCAGCGCCCGTTTAGCCATGAGAGTTTCTTAATGTCAAAAACCGGGCCGCCCAGGGAGATGTGCGCCAAGTCGAACTTCTCCACCATCTCCGCCAAAGAAAGTTTCTCTTCTCCCTCCGGCATGGACCAGGCCATCAGACCCAGGTAGTTCAGCATTGCTTCGGGAAGAAAACCCATTCGCTGGTAATAAACCAGGCTAGTGGGATTTTTCCGCTTGCTCAATTTACTCTTGTCCGGATTGCGGAGCAGCGGAAGATGGCAGAAGACAGGCTTCTCCCACCCGAAGTAGTCGTACAGGAGAAGATGCTTTGGAGTCGAGTTGATCCACTCTTCCCCGCGAATGACGTGAGTAATGCCCATCAGGTGGTCGTCCACAACGTTGGCCAGGTGATAAGTGGGCATTCCGTCCTGCTTCAGCAGCACCTGCATGTCCACCATGTCCCACCCGATCTCAATCCTGCCGCGCAGCAGATCGGTCATCTCACAGACTCCCTGCTCCGGAACTTTCATGCGGATGACATACGGAACATTGTCTCGCAGCAGTTGCTCTACTTCCGCTTGTGAAAGCCCAAGGCATCGCCCATCGTATCCCGGACGGAGCCCTGCCGGCTGTTGTGCTTTGCGCAATTCGGCCAAACGCTCCGACGTACAGAAGCAGCGAAAGGCATGGCCTTCCTCCAACAGCCGCGCCACATGTTGGCGATAGATTTCGCCCCGCAGACTCTGCTGATAGGGACCGTGAGGTCCGCCCACGTCAGGCCCTTCATCCCAATCGAGTCCCAGCCACCGCAGGGAGTTTAAGATCGCCTCCTGCGATTGGGGATTACTCCGGGCCATGTCCGTGTCCTCGATCCGCAGGATAAATTGGCCGCCTGATTTTCGCGCAAAACAGTAGTTGAAAAGGGCTACGTAAGCGGTGCCGACGTGAGGGTCCCCGGTGGGAGAGGGCGCGATGCGGGTGCGAACAGTCAAACGGTTGGCTCCTTCGGATGAAAGGTCCTTGCCGGAATGCCGGGGAGGCAGAAAGCAAACAGCAATTATAGCCTATCGCGCAAAGTATCCTGGAGAGGGTAGCAGGCGATTGCTTCCTGTTTTTCCTTGACTGCGAATTCTTGAAGGGGTGCAGAGGTCTTCTATTGTGCTAAAATCGGCGGCGTTATGGAGCGTTTTTACCTTTATGCTGCTGTTCTCGGTGTTTTGGCCTTTATATTAGCCATACCGATGGCTGTTGCCGCAAACCTGCTAACACCAAAGGTCCAGCGATGGTGGGCTAGCTCTTCTCGAAGTCGTGCATTGAAGCGGCTAAGCCGTTTGGAGAAGCAAATTTCCGAATTGCAAGCAATGTCAGAATGGCATCTCATGGCTCGGATCATGCATGCCGGCGTCGGGTTTTTTTTCGCGCTTTTTATGATTCTTCTCGCCTTATTGTATTTTCTCTATTTAAACGATCTATATCTATTTGCTCATAACGGTTTTAAATTGCAAAGTGATATCACCGAGACTGACATTGTTCGTAAAGCTGAACGACTCATCTACATCATTTCTACATCCAGTTTCATACAAGGTCTAGAGTTTCACCGCTTATCAGTTGGCTTAAGACAACTCTCTCCAACACATAGAAACAAGCGGCTTGAGGATTTGAAAACAGATCGTGATGTCCTAACGCAAAGGCTGGGAGTTGTGGATAATTCTCTTCCACGACTTACCGCTCCTCATTGTTAAACTCTGGTTTTTTCAAATTCGAGCGCGCGGGATCCGGCAGGATCAGGATCATCTTCGCATCGACGCCGAGAAGCAGCGCGCTTTCGTAGAAGTCGTTGACTACCACGGCGTATGTCTACAAATGAGCCATCATACCGTGCTGTATTGCGTGACGACGTGGCGCCGCCTATCCCTTCTGTTTGCGCTCGAATCTTCGCCCAGGTATCCCGTAATGTCGCTGTGCGGTTGAAGACTAGCTTCTCGGGTTTCGAGTCGCGATCAACACACAAGTAACCGAGCCGCTCAAACTGATACAGAGAATCGACCGGAACACCGGGCAGATACAGGTCGCTGCCATCGGGCTCACATGAAATTTTTCGTGTGATAAGCGGAAAGAGTCTCGGCGTCCTGCGCGCCGAATCCAAGGGATTGCAAGCGTTCCCTACGGGAGCGGTCCATATCCCGGTGCAGCTCCGCGACGCAGGATGCGCCGTGGCGGATCTGCGAAGGCTCAATGCCGCCCCCGGAGTAGATCACGAGGGCATCATGCACGTACGGACTCAGCCCGGTGACGGAGGCAAGGACATTGTTCCTCCGCTCGACGGCCGCCGCCAATGAGGACCGGCGTTCCGGTTCGAGTCCCAAGATGTACCGAATATGTTCGACGCCGAAAGCCACGTGCCGCGCCTCATCGCGATGAGCAAGGCGCGCCAGCATCGCCGTCACCGCATCCGGGGCGTGACGTTCCAGAAATGGCAGTAAAGTCAAAAATGTCCCTTCTCCCATTACGCAAAGCAGGAAAACCGCAGAGGTGAAATCCGCTTCCTCCATCAGACTCTTGAGCGAAAGCTGTCCACTGGCCGCGGTCGTTCCGAGTCCCTGCCCTCCCGCTTCGGCCCGTTTTATAAAAGCCTCTGCGTGCCGAGCCTCGTCGGCGATCTGCATCGCCAACACTTGCACGACTTCCCTATAATGGGGATGAATACGAGCAAGAAAACGGGCAGGGATATAGAGTGCGGCGAATTCATTTTCCGTCAGAAAGGTCATGATCTGACAAACCGCACCTTCCACCTCGGAAGAGAGCTTGGGAAGCTGCTGCCACGGAATGTCCTTCGCCGCTGACCACTGGTTCGCCACCGCCTGGCGATGGATGCTGTTGAGTTCCTGCGCCCACACGTCCTTCTTCCTGGAAAGGGGAAATGAAAGGCTAGGGCCGCCGGCCTCGAGCATCGCACCGCGCGGCGCCAAAGCCCAGGTCGGCTCCGCTACCTCCGCCACTTCCGGGCCAGAACTGAGCAACGGGACCGCGACCGCGCCGCGTTCGATTATGTAAATCCCGACTCCGTTGCCACCTCCGTGATATGGGTTGCCCGACTGACGGCACCAGGAGCGGATGTGCAGTTCGAGGTCGGACGAGTCGCCGTGGACCTCCAGCAACTCTCCCTCGGCCATGCGGGCGAGACTGCGCCGCAGCAATACCGGCACCCCCTGATGAAACGCCAGGTCTTCGAGGTCGAGCCGCAGCTTTGGAATGATTTCAGGCATAAAACTTAAACCGGCTTACTGCATTTTGCAGTTGCTGATACCCGCTGGTGCGAGCAGGCAGCCAGCGATTGAGGCCTTCCAGTTCCATAAAGGTTCGCACGCTGGGATCTTCAAACGACATCGCGAGGAGGACTTCAACGAAGGGACGGCTGCGCTTCTCGGAAACTCCGGTGAGCGCGGTGAAATTGCAATGATCGTAGGGAGGCGTGGTCGCCAGGATCTTCGTTGTGCCGGGATCGAGTGTGCCTTCGTTCACGAACACTGTGAAGTTACTGTCCAGCACGCAGGCCGCGTCCGCCTGACCGGAAGCCAGTGCTCGTGCCGCGTCGCGCTCTCCGCCGACATGATCCCCATGTTTGCCGAACATCACTTCGTGATATAGGACCTCGAAGTCCTTGCCGGAAACAAGCCCCGCGTCGGTCAGCATCGCCAGCGGGATCAGTGTCGCCTGGGGAGAATCTGATGCTCCAACAGCGATCGTTTTGCCTTTCAGGTCCAACACCGAAGCAATATTGGAATTCTGCCGTACCAGAATGTGGGTGGTGAGGTCGCGATCGCTGTCGCGCATCGCCAAAGCCTGGCACTTTCCCTTAGTTGCGAGATCCGTTCTTACCCAGGCCAATGGCGAGTTCCAGGCAATGTCAATCTCTCCGGAGAGCATCGCGTCCACCTGAGCATCATAGTGGGAGTAGAGAACATAATCGATTTCGACGCCTCTCTTGTGGAAGTAGTCCTTGAATCCTTCCCAGATTGTGACGACTTTGGGATCGTAGGCAACCGCTCCGATTCGCAGAGGGCGGTCCGAGGATTTCTTGTCAGATTTTGGCATAGGACAATCCGTATTTCTTTTTTTTACTAATAGCACTGCCGTCAGAAGAGTGGCATACCGCAGGTGGATTTGCCGATAAAATCGTACAGCGCATCAGTGACAGGCGCCATTACAGTGGCCGCGCGGCTATCCCGGAAAAAGCGTTCCACGGCGACGTCTTTGCGAAAAGCCGCCCCGCCGCAAACCCTCATAGCCAAATCCAGGACTTCGAGGGAAGTTTCGGCGCCCGCGACCTTGGATTCCAGCACACGCAGCATCACATCATCCCGCTGCTGCTCGACGGCTTCGACGGCATCCAGTAGAAAACCGCGAACGAGATCTATTTTCACACGACTCCTAGCAATATGCCCGCGCACCTGCGGCAGGTCGGCAATTTTCGAGCTATCGTACGAGTACCTGGAATTCGTCACATGTTGGACGGCCCGGGCCAAGGCACCTTCCATCATACCCAAGGAAACCGCGCAGCTTTGCACATTGAAATAAGGCAGAATGACTCCCATCATTACATCGAACCCTTTTCCGTCCTCACCTAAACGGCTCGACTCGGAAACCAGGACATCCCGCGCCGTGATCGGAGCAGAACCATTCCCGCGCAATCCCAGGCCGTCGAACGGCGCTGAGATCGTAAGTCCCTTCGCGTCCGAAGGAACCGCCCAGATGGTGCTCAGCCCTTGGGCGGCCACAGGCTTGCTAGACCAAACGTATAAGTCACACTTTCCAGCCGCCGTGATCAATTGCTTGGAGCCGTTCAGCCGGATGCCGTTTCCGTTCCTCTCCGCCGTGCCTACCGGTACCCAGAAGTGGCTGCGTGACCCGGTTTCGGAGAAAGCCAGCGTGGCCAACTGACCTCTGGTGGCTACAGCTTTCCTTAGATCTTCTGTGCCAAAATGTTCGATCGCGGTGGTCGCGCAATTATGCATGATCGTAATCATGGCTGTGGAGGGGCAATCGCGAGCGATCCGCTCCGCCACGGCAACAGCAGAACGAATTCCCTGACCCTGTCCTCCCATCTCCTTAGCACTGAGAAGGCCAAGCAGCCCGGCGTTTCGCATGGCGTCTATATTTTCTCTCGGAAAGCGGCCCTCTTTGTCGGTCGTTGCGGCCCGTGGCTCGATCACTTCCCGTGCGATCCTATCCACCGCAGCCAGAATCCGCAATCCTTCTTCATTCAGTTTCCACGAGTTGCTCATTGCGCTTATTTCCTTTCAAGGAGTGCTCCTGCGCGCTACTCCTACTCCTGCGATTGGGGATTACTCCGGGCCAGGTCCGTGTCCTCAATCCGCAGGATAAATTGGCCGCCGGATTTTCGCGCAAAACAGTAGTTGAAAAGCGCCACGTAAGCGGTGCCGACGTGAGGGTCTCCGGTGGGAGAGGGCGCGATGCGGGTGCGAACAGTCAAACGGCTGGCTCCTTAGGAGGAAAGGTCTTCCCGGAATACCGAAAAACAGAAACGCAAACGGTAATTATAACCTATCGCGGAGTAAGTCCTTTGGGTGATTCGACGCTGAGGCGAGTCAACGGCCAGTACACGATTCCCTCACGAAACGGCGCGAGTCGCCTGTCGATTTTTACGTCAGGATGAGCCATACTTCGAAGGATTGTCGAAAAGAATTGGTGGGAAATCTCAAATGTTAATCGATGAGAATTCGGCACTGTCCACGGAGAGCGATGTTGAGCAAAAGATCCTCTTCCCACTCCTGACCGGAGACGGGTATCTGGGTATACCTGTAGCCAACGTCCATACCAAAGAGTATCTTCCTCCCACTCCCCTCGATAAAGCCGCAGGCAAGACGATTGGCTACTATCCGGATTACTCAATTTGGTTTCATGGTCTGCCAGTAATGATAATTGAAGCCAAATCTCCTGATGTTGATCCGCAGATAGGTTACCGCGAAGCTAGTCTGTATGCTCGGCACCTGAACCAGAAGTTTCCCGCCGGAGTCAACCCGTGTGCTCGCATCATCTCCTCAAACGGCAACAGATTACTGTACGGACCTTGGGACGCGGCACCAGAGATTGAGTTGTCATTGTCTGATCTCAATGTGGGCACTGCCGGGCTGGAGAATTTACAGTCGCGTTGCTTCGGCCACATACTCGATAAATCTGCAATAGAAATCTCCCAGAGGCTCCAGCTCATAAACATCGTTATCCCCTATGACCTACTGGGAGGCCAAGCTGTGCTCAACGCCAAGCGGCCTCTAAACACGTTCGCAGCCGACTTGTCTCCGGTCCTTCGGCGTTACTTCTCATCCACCCCGCAGGAAAACGTTCACGAGATCGCCGAAAAAGCATACATTTCCTCAAACGAAGTTACCGAATACGATCGTGTTTTGGAGTCGTTGCTCAAGGAGCGGCTCTCACTTCGGCAGACCGCGATCGTCAAACCGCTGGAGCCCAGCCGACGGGAAGAACCCAACGTGGCGCACGCAATCGCCTCCTTTGATGAGCAACGCCCCATGACAGGACAGCTTCAAATCGTCCAGGGCCCAGTCGGCGCGGGTAAGTCTTTGTTCGCGCGGCGATATTGCGATGTTTTGCAAGATCCCGACCAAGCTAAACGGACGCGTTGGGCATTCATAGACTTCAATACTGGTGCGATAAGCAATACGCTTAGTCCCGAACGGTGGTTATACGAATCGTTCATGCAGGCATTCCAGAGTGAGAATCCGTCACTGGACGTGTACTCTGCTAGCGCTCAGCGAGGTATCTTTTCTAGAAACCTTCAGAGGCGGCGCAGCGTGTACGAAGAACTTGAGCGAGTATCTCCCGAATCGGCGGCCGTGCAGCGGGCAACCGACCTTGCCAAATGGCAAGACGACCCGAAAGAGTTCACGCAAGGGCTCGCTACATATATTTTGGGGAGCCGTCACGAAGTACTCGTCGTAGTGATGGACAACGTGGACCGACTTGATCTCAACGGACAGCTAACGGCGTTCAATATCGCCCTTTCTTTCATGGCACTGACGAAGTGCTTTGTGATCCTCCAAATGCGAGACGAGACATACGAGCGGTTCAAGGATAAGCCGCCTCTAGATACCTACCGCTCGGGCATAACATTTCACATTTCGCCGCCTCGATTCATAGACGTCGTCAAGCGCCGACTTGAACTGAGTCTGGAGTATTTGACGGCCCATGCCGCCGAGGTACAACGATATACCTTGGAATCCGGGATGCGGATCAGTTATCCGAAATCGGCGCTCGGTTGGTTTCTAGGACAACTATACTTGGAGCTGTTCGAACGCCGCCACAACATCTCTCGCGTCCTCGAGGCGCTTGCCGGATGGGACGTGCGCCGAGCACTGGAAATGTTCGTGAGCGTTATTACCTCGGGACACCTCAGTGAAGAATCGATCACATCGAGTGTCATGGGTGCGAAAAGTATTCCCATCAGAGAGCACACTGTTCTTAAAATTTTGATGCGCACGGATTACCGTTTTGCGAGCGATCAAAGTGGCTACATCATCAACGTGTTTGGCTTCGACAAAGAATGGGAGAGGCCGGACAATTTTCTTCTTGTCGAGGCACTGTACTATTTAACGGCGAACCGTAAGAAGCGAGGAGAAATCGGCCTGGAAGGGTACTTTACCTGCCGGCATGTTGCGAATGCTCTGCAACAGTTTAGCTACGTGCCGGAGGATGTTCTCGCTGCTCTCAATCATCTGCTCCGGAAACGGCTTATCGTTGCGGACCACATGAATCATACGTCCGTTGCGTTTGATGACTCAGTTCGCATTCTTGCGGCCGGATTCATGCATTTACGGGTTTTGACCGAGCGACTTGAGTACCTGTTCGGTATTTTGCCTACAGTGCCGATCGCTGACCGACACGTTGCGCAACAGATCGCGCGGGTTCTAGAGAAAGAGAAACTTACCGGAGAGGTTTTGGCAACGGAGAAGATCCGCGCAGTTCGACATTTTCTTCGCTATTTATGGTCACTACATGCCTCCGTCAGAGGGCGCAGTGTCCACGCTGCGGATGAGTACAGCGGCGCGGATTATGTCCTGAAAAAGATTGCGGCGTGCTTGGCTAACTTTTATATCAAAGGCATCAAAGGCATAGCTTCGCCGGATGAGGAGGACGTGCTTGATCTTTGATGAACGAGTCCGGCCTCATGTACAATAACGCAAACCCTTACTTCCCCCCTGCCCCTTCTGTTTCCGCTCGATCTTCGCCCAGGTATCCCGTAATGTCGCTGTGCGGTTGAAGACGAGCTTCCCGGGTTTCGAATCGGGATCAACACAGAAGTAACCGAGCCGCTCAAACTGGTACAGAGAGCCGGCCGCAGCACCAGCGAGACACGGTTCTATCTTGCAGCGCTCGACGATCTCCAGCGAATTTGGGTTCAGATTGATTGTGAAGTCCTCACCCTCTTGGACCTCATTCGGGTCTTCCTTGGTGAACAAGGTATCGTAGAGCCGCGCCTCAGCCTCCAGCGCGTGCGGTGCGGAAACCCAGTGGATGGTGGACTTCACCTTGCGTCCATCGGGGGCATTGCCGCCGCGTGTCTCCGGATCGTAAGTGCAGCGCAACTCCACAATGTTTCCGCTGGCGTCCTTGATTACGTCCCTGCAAGTCATCATATAGGCATACCGCAAGCGCACCTCACGCCCTGGCGAAAGCCGGTAAAACCCCTTGGGGGGATCCTCCCGGAAGTCGTCGCGCTCGATATACAATACGCGCGAAAATGGCACCTTCCGTGTGCCCGCGTTGGCGTCTTCCGGGTTGTTCACTGCCTCCATCTCTTCCACGAGATCCTCCGGATAGTTTTCGATGACCACCCGTAGAGGACGAAGGACCGCCATGACGCGAAGCGCACGCTTATTCAGGTCTTCACGGACACAGTGCTCCAGCAACGCGAGTTCGATGACGCCATTTGTTTTCGACACACCGATTCGGCTGCAGAATTCGCGGAATGCCTCCGACGTATAACCCCGCCGTCGTGCACCCTTGAGAGTGGGCATGCGGGGATCGTCCCAACCGCGCACGTGTCCGTCGCGAACGAGCTGGAGCAACTTCCGCTTGCTCAGCAGCGTGTAGGTCAGGTTCAGCCGGTCAAACTCGATCTGCTGCGGATGATGGATTCCGAGTTGCTCGATGAACCAATCATAGAGCGGGCGATGATCCTCAAATTCCAACGTGCAGATGGAGTGTGTGATGCCTTCGATCGAGTCGCTCTGCCCGTGAGTGTAGTCGTAGGTTGGATAGATGCACCATTTGTTTCCGCTCCGAGGGTGCTCGGCATGCAAAATTCGATAGAGAATCGGGTCGCGCATATTCAGGTTCGGTGACGCCATATCGATCTTGGCCCGGAGCGTACGCGAACCGTCCGGGAAATCGCCGGCGCGCATCCGTTCGAACAAGGCCAGGTTCTCTTCCACACCGCGTCCACGGAAGGGACTTTCCCGGCCCGGTTGGCTTAACGTGCCACGATACTCCCGCACCTGGTCGGCAGTCAGGTCGCACACATAAGCCTTGCCCGCCTGGATAAGCTGGACAGCCCAAGCATACAATTGCTCGAAGTAGTCGGACGCATAGAAAAGACGGTCTTCCCAATCGGCTCCCAACCAACGAACATCTTCGATGATCGACTCGATGTATTCCATTTCCTCTTTCAGTGGATTGGTGTCGTCAAATCGGAGATTGAATTTGCCTCCAAATTCCTTCGCCAGGCCAAAATTGAGATGGATTGATTTCGCATGACCGTAGTGCAGATATCCATTCGGTTCAGGGGGAAACCTGGTATGCACGCGGCCGCCATTTTTATTACTCTCGATATCCCGAAGAATGATGTCGCGAATGAAATGTGATTTCGGCCGCGGCGAATCACCAGCGCGGGGAGTGGATCCAGAAATTTTTTGGGGTGTAGTCATGCTCATATACCTATGATATCGCGTGATAGCTGCCTCTGGCGCTCATTCGTTGACAGAGAACAAGCAGCGGTAGCGCAGGGTTTGATCTTTTTCAAACCCTGCGGCTCTTCTCCGGACAGGCCGCAGCGTTTGAAAAGCGCAAACGCATGTTTACAGAAAAGAAGCAGTCAGCGCGTCAGGACGGAGACCCACTCTCCTGCTTTTATTTCGGCGGCCTCCTCGGGCACGGCCAGGTAGCAATTTGCGCGGTTCAGGCTGGCGATATCGCCGGAGCCTTTCCATTCCACCACTGAGACAGACGGGTCGTAATAATCGCCCTCCAGCAGCGCGGGAAGAAAGGAGGCCAAACCCGGCTTGCGGCGGAAGTCGCGCGCCAGCCTGGCACGCAGGAATCGCAACGGTGCGCTTGCTTCTCCTGAGAGCAATGCCAGCGCGGGCCGGACAAATAGTTCGAAGGTGACCATAGTGGAAAGCGGGTTTCCAGGCAGCCCAAAGAAGAAAGTGCCGTGCGCGCGCCCAAAGACGAGCGGTCTGCCGGGCTGAATCAGGACGCCGTCGAAGAAGAACTCCGCGCCAAACTCGGCCAGCACTTTTTCCACCAAGTCATATTTCCCCATCGAGACGCCACCGCTGAGCAGCAGGAGATCGCTCTTGAGTCCCTCTGCAATCATTTCTGCGAGTCGGTCTTCGCGATCCAGAGCAACCCCCAGAGGTACCGGCGTGCAATGCTCGGCCTTGACCTGCGCGTATAGCGAGTAGCCGTTGCTGTTGCGAATCTGGAACGGTCCTGGCGTCTGCTCCACTTCGACGACCTCATCGCCGGTGGGAATGATAGCCACACGCGGCTGCCGACATACGCTCACCGATGAGCGACCCACGCTAGCCATCAAAGCTACCTCACCATAACGGATTCGGCGGCCCGGCTCGATCAGTAAATCGCCACTACGCGCCTCGCTACCGCGTGCGACTACATTCTCGCCAGGCGATACGGCGCGGTTCACTTCAACTGCATCACCGTCGCGCTCCGTATATTCAACCATCACGACAGCATCAGCGCCCTCCGGGACTGGTGCGCCGGTCATGATCTCCACGCACTCCGTCTCCGCTATGGATCCGGAAAACGCGCTTCCGGCCTTCACCTGTCCTTTGCACCGCAATCGCATGGGCAACTGGGAAACGTCCTGCGCACGGACAGCGAAGCCGTCGCGGGTAGAGCGAGGAAATGGAGGAAAATCGCGGTCGGCGTGGATCGGCTCGGCGAGCACGCGCCCTTGGCTGTCGAGGAGCGGCAGACGCTCGGATGCAGGCGTGCCACCTGCAGAGCGAATCTGTGCGATTACGGTTTCGCGCGCCTGCGTAAACGTAAGGACGGCCACAGTACGCCTCAACGGCTGTAGCCACGGCATGCATTTTATGCCGTGGGTTGTAATGGTGCATCCGAAAAGATCCCACGGCACACCAAACGTGCCGCGGCTACCTATCGGTAAGCAGCTTCTGCAGTTTTGTACCTGGAAGAACGATTCCCTGCTGCCGTTCAGGACCGGTGGAGATCATGGCAACCTCTACGCCCAGTCTTGAACCGATGAATTCCAAATATTCGCGTGCTTGCTTGGGTAGATCTTCATATCGCTGGAGTCCAAAGGTAGATTGCTTCCAACCGGGCAAGGTTTCGTAGATAGGATGGACCCTCGCCAGCATATCGGCGAGCGGAGGCATCTCCTCAATCCGGGACCCTTCGTATTCATACGCGGTGCAGACGGGGATTTCATCCAGCGTGTCGAGGACGTCTAGTTTGGTAATGATCAGACTGTCGAGCCCGTTGACCATCGAGCTATAGCGCAGGACTGGAAGATCCAGCCAACCGCATCGCCGCGAACGCCCAGTGACCGCACCGTATTCCTTACCACGGCCTCGCAGAGTCTCACCCATGGTGGAGTTCTCTTCCGTTGGAAACGGCCCGCCTCCCACTCTCGTTGTATATGCTTTCGAGACTCCTACAACTCCCGCAATTCGCGTAGGAGCAACACCAAGCCCGGTGCACGCTCCGCCAGCCGTAGAGCTGGACGAAGTGACGTAGGGATATGTTCCGTGGTCCAGGTCCAGCATGGTTCCCTGGGCTCCTTCGAACAACACCGACTGGCCCGCGTCCATCTGGCGGTTCAGAAACATGGATGTATCCGTGATGAGCGGCTTCAGGCGCCTGCAAAGCACAAGGTACTCGGCGACGATAGGGGCCGTATCAACGGCAGCATCGCAGCCCCAAGCGCGCAGCACTAGCTGCTTCTCTGCGACTGCGGTCTCGACCAGACAACGAAAGTTAGTCTCGTCCAGAATATCTCCGACGCGAATTCCCCGCCTGCCCGCTTTGTCTTCGTAAGCGGGACCGATGCCGCGGGACGTGGTTCCGATGCTGATCCGTTTGCTGACGCGTTCGGATTCTCTTTCAAACAGTCTGTGGTAAGGAAAAATCAGATGCGCGCGATTGCTGATGAACAGCCGACGATCAATATCGACGCCGTTCTGCTCCAAGGCGTCCACTTCTTTGAGCAGCGCCGCAGGGTCCACCACCAGTCCATTGCCGATGACGCCTATTTTGCCTGATCGCAACAGGCCGCAAGGGATCAATTGCAGGACGAAACGATTGGTGCCGATCTCGACAGTGTGGCCGGCGTTGTGGCCTCCCTGATAGCGGGCGACAATGTCGAAGCTCTCCGAGAGCAGGTCGACAATCTTGCCCTTGCCCTCGTCACCCCATTGCGCGCCGACGATGATCAGATTGCTCATTCCGCTGGAACTCCGCGCCAATTCAGACGCACCCCGCGTCGTGGTCAATCGCGTAGACGCGATTTGACGCACCGAAACATCATAACCTGAATTTGAGAAAATTCCAGATGAAGCGTTTCTCCGAACGAATCTTTCGATGGGGGTGCTACGAGACTTTACATAACGTGCTTCTTAAGCAGGTTCTCGATGGTTTCGCGGCTAGCCGCGCCAACCAACTGCTCCTGCACTTGCCCGTTCTTGAAGAGGAGCAGCGTGGGGATGCCGCGGATGCCGTAGCGCTGCGGGGTGGACTGGTTTTCATCCACATTCACTTTGCCGATCTTGGCCTTGCCGGCGTACTCAGTCGCCAGAGCTTCCACGGCGGGCGCTATCATACGGCAGGGTCCGCACCACACCGCCCAAAAGTCTACCAGGACGGGCTTATCGGACTTTAATACCTCTTGCTCAAAGCTCTGATCCGTAAACTCCAGAACGTTACCAGCCATTCAGACCTCCATGCTAGCTTCCAGTGATTAGATGTACTCACCGCCGTGTAGTTTCAGGCCTATTTCTTACTTTTTCTTTTTGTCGGCCGGTGGTTTCTTCTTTTCAGACGCAGGCTTAGGGCCGGCGCTTTTCTTCACCGCTGTGCTTGGCCTTGCCGCGCGCTTGGCAGGCTGCTTCTCCGATACGTGTTTTGGCTCCATTGATTGTAACTCAGGCACGACCCTGTCGCCGGCCATCTGCCTATAAAGAGCAGCGTACTCGCGCGCAGAGGCGTCCCAGGAGAAGTCCTCCTTCATGCCCGCGCGCATCAAGTGTCTCCATTCGTCGGGATTGTCGTAGACGCTGAGCGCCCGCAGCACCGTTTCCAGGAGCGCGATGCCCGAGAAAGCCGAGAATTGGAACCCCGTGCCGACCCCCGTCGAGGCGTCGTAATCTTCAATGGTATCATCCAGTCCCCCGGTGGCGCGCACGACGGGCACTGTTCCATACCGGAGGCTATATATCTGGTTTAAACCGCATGGCTCATAGCGCGACGGCATCAGGAACATGTCGGCCCCGGCCTCAATCTTGTGCGCCAGGACATCGTCATAAGCGACGCGAACACCGACCCGTTCAGGGAAACGCGCCGCGAGAGTGGTGAAGAGCTTTTCGTACTGCGCCTCGCCATTGCCCAAAGCGACGAGACGGACGTTCTCGGCCATCAGGCGCTCAGCAACTTCGGCGATCAGGTCGAACCCCTTTTGTCGTGTAAAGCGCGACACAATGCCGATCAGCGGAATGGAGGTGTCGTCAGGCAACCCAAACTGACGCAGCAAATCTTGCTTGCAAGCGGTCTTGCCGTCCAAATTAGAGGCATCGTAATGCGCGGCGATGTGAGGATCGACCGCCGGGTCCCACTGCGAATAGTCTACTCCGTTGAGAATCCCGTGGATCTTCTCCGCGCGATCCCGCAGCACTCCATCCAAACCGAAGCCGTATTCGGGCGTCTGAATCTCCTGGGCGTATTTGCGGCTCACCGTGGTAATGGCGTCAGAGTAAACTAACGCGCCCTTCAGGAAATTGATCTTGCCGTAGAACTCCAGACGGTCTACGCGAAACATGTCGAGCGGCAAACCTGCGCGGCTCAGGGCATCGTACGGGAACAACCCCTGATAGCCCAAATTGTGCACCGTGAAAATGATCGGCACGGCTTGTAGAGCGGGGTCGGACGCATAGGCCGTCCTCAGCATCACCGGAACCAAGCCAGCCTGCCAGTCATGGCAGTGGATCAGGTGCGGTGGAAAAATGGTCTTGGCGATCTCCAGCACGGTACGCGAAAACAGCGCGAATCTTTCAGGATTATCTGTGTAGTCTGTGCCGCTGGGACCCACGTAAAGGGAATCGCGATCGAAGAAAGGAGGGTAATCAACAAAAAACCACCGCACCGAGTCCGTCGTCGGACCCTGCAAGATGCTCGGGAACCGCAGCCCGTCTCCGAGCGCTACGGTGAGGCTGGATACCAGTTGCTTAGAATTCTCCAGACGGGTCGATTTATAGCGTGGCAGCACTACGCCAACCTGAACGCCATTGGATGCGAGCGCCTGTGGTAAGGCACCGATCACATCCGCTAACCCGCCGGTCTTTGAATAAGGGACGCCTTCGGAAGCCGCTATTAGTACGCGCAACGGATTTGTTGTAGGCATAATTAGCAAAGTAACCAGCGCCGAGCAGGTTGTCAAGAAAAGCGACGGGCCGATGCGAAAACGGGAGGCGAGGTACCCCGCAGACGGATTTCCGAGTAATATAGAAGGCTTTGACCACCGGTCCATAGCAGAAGATTGAGGCCACCGGAGATCACGATGCCAGAGAAAGCAAGCCCGTCCGCTGCGCCCCCTGTAGAACAACAACGCCTGGATCAGGTGTGCATCAACACCATTCGCGCGCTGGCCATGGATGCCGTAGAGAAAGCCAAGTCCGGGCACCCAGGCATGCCTATGGGCGCCGCCGCCATGGCTTATGTTCTATGGACGAAGTTTCTAAGGCACAACCCGCGCGATCCCAAGTGGCCCAACCGCGACCGCTTTGTTCTCTCTGCCGGACACGGCTCCATGCTGCTTTACTCATTACTCCACCTGACCGGCTACGATCTTTCGCTCGATGACCTGAAACAATTCCGTCAGTGGGGCAGCAAAACTCCAGGCCATCCCGAGCACGGTCTCGTTCCCGGCGCTGAGGCGACAACAGGACCGTTAGGACAGGGCTTTGGAAACGGCGTAGGCATGGCTATCGCGGAGCGCTATCTCGCCGCCTACTTCAACCGTCCGGGTTATCCCATCGTAGATCACTTTACGTACGCGATTTGCAGCGATGGCGATCTGATGGAGGGTGTCGCTTCCGAGGCCGCGTCGCTGGCCGGCCATCTAAAACTCGGCAAGCTGATTTATCTATACGACGACAACAACATCACCATTGAAGGATCCACGGATCTGGCGTTCAGCGAAAACGTGTCCCAGCGATTCGAGGCCTATGGGTGGCACGTGCAGGAGATTGACGGAAACGATCTGAAGGCGGTCACCAACGCTTTGGCAGATGCCCGAGCGGTGCTAGACCGGCCATCGTTGATCCGCGCTCACACTCACATTGCATTCGGCAGCCCAAATAAGCAGGACACGGCCGGAGCCCACGGCGCGCCTCTCGGAGCCGACGAGGTCAAAGCCACCAAAGAGGCGCTGGATTGGCCGCTGGAGCCTGCTTTCTACGTGCCGGATGAGGCGTTGAAGCATTTCCGCGAGGCCGTAACCAGAGGCCAGGCTCGCCAAGCGGAGTGGCAGGCGCGCTTCGAGGCTTACGCACAAGCATTCCCCGAATTAGCCGAGCAGTGGCGTCAGGCGATGGACCACGACTTGCCGCCGGGATGGGAAAGGACCCTACCGCGCTTCACTCCAGACCAGGGCCTCGCAACGCGCCAGGCCTCGGGAAAAGTGTTGAATGCGATTGCGCCTATCGTGCCCACGCTCATCGGCGGCTCGGCGGACCTGGCGCCTTCGACCGACACACTGTTGAAGAATGCAGAAAGTTTCCAGGTCTCGCCATCGGGCAGAAACTTTCATTTCGGTGTCCGCGAGCATGGCATGGGCGCGGCTCTGAACGGAATGGCGCTGCACGGTGGAGTTCGGCCCTTCGGCGCGACATTCCTGGTGTTTTCTGATTACATGCGGCCGTCCATCCGGCTGGCAGCGATGACGGAACTGCCGGTGATCTACGTCTTTACGCATGACAGCGTCGGCCTAGGCGAAGATGGCCCTACGCACCAGCCAATCGAGCACCTGGCGTCCCTGCGCGCTATACCGAATTTGACGGTCGTCCGTCCAGCGGACCCGAATGAAACCGCCGCGGCGTGGCGTGTCGCGCTGGAGCGCAGGACAGGACCCACCGCGCTCATCCTTACACGCCAGAAGGTGCCGACGCTCGATCAGACCAAGTTCGGTTCGGCTGATTTGCTCGTCAAAGGAGCGTACGTGCTCGCCGATTCCGGACAACCGCAATTGCGCCTCATCCTGATCGCGACGGGCTCCGAGGTTGACGTCGCATTGCAAGCAAAAAATTTGCTCGAAGCGAAGGGGATTGGGACGCGCGTCGTGAGCATGCCTTGCTGGAAGTTCTTCCGTGAGCAGCCGCGAAGCTATCGTGATGCAGTGCTGCCGCCACAGCTCAAAGCACGCTTGGCCGTTGAGGCAGCGTCGCCCATGGGCTGGCTGGAATGGGTGGGCGAGGCGGGAGCGGTCTTGGGTATAGAGCGATTCGGCGCCTCCGCGCCGGGTGAAGTGGTCTTGAAACAATTTGGATTTGGGCCGGAGAATGTGGCAGCAAAGGCAGAAGCTCTGTTGTAGCGTTCGGGAGGGAGAGCACAGATGCGCATAGCCATCGGCGCCGATCACGCCGGATTTGAATTGAAGTCGCCGATCGTAGAGTTCCTGCACGCTATCGGTCACATCGCCGTGGACGTGGGCACTCACAGCAGCGCTCCCGTGGACTACCCCGACGTATCGCGCAAAGTGGCCGAGGCGATGCAACAAGGGCACGCCGAGTTGGGCATTCTGATCTGCGGCAGCGGCGTGGGAACCTCTGTTGCGGCGAACAAGTTTGCGGGCATTCGCGCCGCGGTTTGCCATGACACCTTCTCGGCGCACCAGGGACGCGAGGACGATGACGTAAACGTGCTGTGCCTGGGCGGCCGTGTTATCGGCAGGGCGCTGGCATTGGAGATTGTCAGGACGTGGCTGGAGGCTGAATTTTCGGGCCTGGAGCGGCATCAGCGCCGGCTCGACAAAGTAATCGCAATCGAAAAGGAGAATGGCCTCGCGCCCGCAGGCAACACCCGGACCCGCTGAATTCCCCACGTTCTTTACTTTTGCATTATTGGGAAGTAGGATGAAGCGAAGGGGAATTACGGGAGGTCACGATGCTTTCAGCACCGCCAATTCCGGTACCGTGCGGCCCGTAAACTACTGAACGCCGGAATGGGCTCGTCACTCCCTCCGGTCCGTCCGCAGCCCCTTTTTATTACCCTCTCAGAGGAGATCCAAAGCTCTCATGCCAGCCACTACTACGGAAACCGCTACGCTCACTGTCGGTGAAAAATCCATCCAGATGCCGACTGTTGCGGGCACTGAAAACGAGCACGCCATAGATATTTCTCAACTGCGCCAGCAAACCGGTTACATCACTCTTGACCACGGCTATATGAATACCGGTTCGTGTCTCAGCGCCATCACTTTTTTGGACGGAGAACAGGGAATTCTTCGCTATCGAGGCATTCCCATCGAGCAATTGGCCGAGAAATCAACCTTTATTGAGGTTTCATATCTTCTCATCTATGGCAAGCTGCCGACCAAACAGGAACTGGCTGACTTCACGACTCTCCTCACCCGGCATTCGATGATCCACGAGGATATGAAGCGGTTCTTTGATGGGTATCCCAGTACGGCTCATCCCATGGCCATTCTTTCGGCCATGATCTGTTCCATGTCCAGTTATTATCCGCAAGCTGTGGAACCCAAGCGGCAGCTCGAGCAGCTGGACATGACTGTGGCGCGCGTTCTGGCCAAGATGCCTACCATCGCGGCGTTTTCGTATAAGAAATCGATGGGCCAACCCTTCACATATCCAAAAAATTCGCTGAGCTATTGCGCCAACTTCCTCCACATGCTTTTTGCCGTGCCCGCGGAGGAATACCACGTCGATGCCGAAGTGGAGTGGGCGCTTAACCTACTTCTCATATTGCATGCCGACCACGAGCAGAACTGCAGCACCTCCACCGTGCGCCTGGTGGGGAGCAGCGGCTCGAATATGTTCGCCTCTATCGCGGCGGGTATCTGCGCCTTGTGGGGACGATTGCACGGCGGGGCGAACCAGGAAGTAATGGAGATGCTGGAACTCATCCACGCCGACGGCGACAACGTCGATAAGTACATCGCGCTGGCAAAGGACAAGAAGTCCAAGTTCCGGCTCATGGGATTTGGGCACCGGGTGTATAAGAACTTCGATCCGCGCGCCAAGATTATCAAGAGGGCCTGCGACGCGGTCCTGGCGAAGCTCGGCAAATCCGATCCGCTGCTCGATATCGCCAAACGGTTGGAGGAGCACGCTCTCAGCGACAACTACTTCATCGATCACAAGCTCTACCCCAACGTGGACTTCTATAGCGGCATCATATATAAGGCGATTGGAATCCCGATCAACATGTTCACGGTGATGTTCGCTCTGGGACGTCTGCCCGGATGGATCGCCAACTGGAAGGAGATGCTGGAGTCGCCGAACACCAAGATCGGCCGCCCCCGGCAGATTTATACCGGTCCAACCGAGCACAGTTACGTGCCAATCGAACAGCGGGGATAGGTGCCCGTTAACGTTCTTAGCCACGGCGAAGTACTCGCCGTGGCTGTCACCACCCTGCTTTACAACGCGCTCCCCTCCCCGCATAATCCAATCAGAGCCGTACGGCCGCAATCTCATGGCGACGAAACCCATATCCTCTGCCGCTGAGACACAGCAAGCTTCCCCAGCCGAGTCGCAACGGCTGGACCGCAATGTGCCGTTTACTACGGTCAGCGGCGTACCGGTTCGCGAACTGTACACGGAAGCTGACTTGGCCGAGTTGAGCTATGATCGCGACCTCGGCGATCCCGGAGAGTTTCCTTACACGCGCGGCATTCACCGCAGCATGTATCGCGGGAAGCTCTGGACCATGCGCCAGTTCAGCGGCTTCGCCACGCCGGAGGAAACCAATCAGCGCTACCGCTATCTGCTGTCGCAAGGCCAAACGGGATTGTCAGTGGCGTTTGATCTCCCCACATTGATGGGCTACGACGCCGACAGCCCTCTTGCCGAAGGCGAGGTGGGCAAGTGCGGTGTGGCCGTTTCGTCGCTCGAAGATATGGAAACTCTGTTCCGCGATATTCCGCTGGAACAGATCACCACCTCGATGACCATCAACTCGCCCGCCGCGGTGCTGTGGGCGATGTACCTGGTAGTTGCTGAAAAGCAGGGTGCGGACTGGAAGAAGATCTCCGGCACAATTCAGAACGATATCCTGAAGGAGTATATCGCGCAGAAGGAATTCATATACCCGCCGCGTCCTTCCATGCGCCTGGTGACGGACACCATCGAGTTCGGCGCTCACGCGACGCCGCGATTTAATCCCATTTCGATCAGCGGCTATCACATCCGCGAAGCCGGCTCCACCGCGGTTCAGGAGCTGGCGTTCACGTTGCGCGACGGCATTGAATATGTCCAGCACGTCATTGATCGTGGCCTTCCCGTAGACGACTTCGCGCCGCGCCTGTCGTTCTTCTTCAATGCTCACAACGACTTCTTCGAGGAGATCGCGAAGTACCGGGCGGCCAGGAAAATCTGGGCCACCGTCATGCGCGACCGCTTCGGCGCCAAGAACCCGCGCTCCTGGATGTGCCGGTTCCACACGCAGACTGCCGGCTGTTCGCTCACCGCGCAGCAACCCATGAACAACGTGGTCCGTACCACCATCCAAGCGCTCGCCGCGGTGCTCGGCGGAACGCAATCCCTGCATACCAATTCTCTCGATGAAGCGTTGGCCTTGCCCACCGAAGACACCGCCACGTTGGCGCTGCGCACGCAACAGGTACTCGCGTATGAAACCGGGGTCGTGAACACGGCAGACCCATTTGCCGGATCGTACTTTGTGGAACGGCTCACGCTCGACATGGAAGAAGCCTGCTACGAGTACTTCCGCAAAATTGACGACATGGGCGGCATGATCCCCGCCATCGAGCGCGGCTTCCCGCAGCAGGAGATCGCCAGGGCCTCGTATCAATACCAGCGGTCCATCGAGTCGGGAGAGAAGATTATCGTAGGCGTCAATGCATTTGCGGGAGAGCACCGATCGCCGGAAGTGCTTTCCATTGGTGAAAGCGTGGCCGAGCAGCAATCTGAAAAGCTGCGCCAGCTGAGAAAGTGCCGGGATGCGTCCCGTGCCAGCTCCGCGATCTCCGCCCTGGAAAAAGCCGCCCGAGACACCAATAACATGATGCCCGCCATACTGGAATGCGTGCGCGCCTACTGCACCGTCGGCGAAATCTGCGACTGCCTGCGCACCGTCTTCGGAACGTATCAAGAAACCAGCGTCATATAACCGCCGTACGCCTTCCTCCCATCGTGCTCACGTGTTTTCAAATAGGGTATAATTCGGTTCGTTATGCCTGTACAGATTCCTATAACCCAGAAACTTTCCTGGCATGAGGCAGTCTCACGGTGGAAGGAAGCGTTCGAGCTAAGAATAACGGCAGTGTTGAAAGATTTGTTGGAATCGAAACATCTGTACCAAGGTGTTTTGATTGACCACACTGCCTTGAGCAAGGACTATTCGAACCTGCTGCAGAATCCCGGCGAGGATTTATGGCGCTTCCAGATCGACGTTAGCCAGCTACTACTGAATGATTGGGTAGTCATCGACAACTCAAAACGAACGCCGAAAGCCGTCGGGGTTCCGGCTGCTTCTAAAGAAAACCTTGCTTTCAAGGTGCCGGACGTCAAGCTCTTCTGCCGTGAGTGCGACCGTATAGAAGCGTACAATTCAATCTCGCCCGACGACATCCCGCAGTACACACGTTCTAGTCAACCTCTCGGTATAGGCAATCGGCGGGTTCAGGTCTTTGTCATGTCGTTTCTCTGCCAATCGTGCAAAACCGTGCCTGAAGTTTTTCTAATTCGGCGCAAAGGTAGTAGAGTCACTATTTGCGGCCGCGCGCCGATGGAGGCCGTCGCTGTACCCGGAGCAATTCCGAAAAGTGTCCACAGGTTTTATTCAGGAGCTGTTGTTGCCCATCAGTCCGGTCAGACGCTGGCCGGGCTATTCCTATTTCGGACTTTGGTTGAACAGTGGGCTCGGGGTCAGATGTCCGAGCCTCCAAACCAAGCGGACCAAGTTCTTGACCGCTACATGGCCACACTGCCGGACGACTTCAAGAGCCGGTTCCCATCTCTGCGTGCACTCTATGCAGAACTGAGTGCTGACATACATTCGGCGTCCGGTTCAGAGGAACTATTCGGCAAAGCTGGTCAGCAGATCGTCGAACATTTCGAGGCGCGTCGCCTTTTTAAGCTGTGAACCTGCTCTGAGGAGTTCATTGCCTCCGCCCGTTGGTAACCTCGCTCGCGGGCCAGCACCACGTACGCGACCTTCTGACATCCGCGCTGGAGCATCATAACTCCTCCGGTTGAATCGCTTCCCTCCCCTGCTAAAATAGAACCCGCCGTGGAATAGGAGGAGAATACCGTGCCTGAAATCATCGCTACCGACCGTCCGCCGCTCACTTTGCTTACTGAAGAGGAACAACTGTTCGTTGCCTCCGTCCGCCAATTTGCCCGCGAGCGCATTCAGCCGCTGGTGCGCGCGATGGACGAGAAGGGGGTGTTCGAGAAAAAGCTCCTGGACGAGTTCTTCCGTCTTGGATGGATGGGGATCGAAATCCCGGAGAGCTACGGCGGGTCGGGAGAGAGCTTCTTCCACTGCATCCTGGCGATCGAGGAACTTTCGGCTGTTGATCCGTCCGCTGCGGCGATCGTAGACGTGCAGAACACGCTTGTTAATAATGCCCTGCTGCGGTGGGGGAATGAGGACCAGAAGAAGCGATATCTGACGATGCTCGCCAAGGACACGGTTGGTTCGTACGCGCTATCGGAGGCCGGATCGGGTAGCGATGCGTTCTCGATGGCGGCGGTGGCTCGCGAGGATGGTGATCATTTTATCCTCACCGGGCGCAAGCTGTGGATCACCAATGCCAAAGAGGCTGGGATATTTCTGGTCTTCGCCAATGCTAACCCGTCGGCTGGCTATCGCGGCGTGACGGCATTCCTCATCGAGCGCGCCTTTCCCGGTTTCGAGGTCGGCAAGAAGGAGGATAAGCTGGGCATTCGCTCCAGCAGCACTTGCGAGTTGATTCTGGAAGACTGCCGCGTGCCGCGCGAGAACGTGGTCGGCAAAGTTGGGGAAGGATACAAGATCGCCATGGAAACTCTGAACGAAGGCCGCATTGGCATCGGCGCTCAGATGGTGGGCTTGGCGCGAGGCGCGCTGGACCATTCCATTCATTACGCTAAAGAGCGCAAGCAGTTCGGCAAACCGATCTCGGATTTCCAAGGTGTGCAGTTTCAGCTCGCGGAAATAGCCACCGAAATCGAGGCCGCGCGCCTAACAGTCTATAACGCCGCCCGGCTGCGCCAGGCGGGTCAGCCTTTCCTTAAAGAAGCCGCCATGACCAAGTACTTCAGCTCGCAGGTAGCCGAGCGCGCCGCCTCGATGGCCATAGAAATCTTTGGCGGCTACGGCTTCACCCGGGACTATCCCGTCGAAAAATATTATCGAGACGCCAAGATCGGCAAAATCTACGAAGGCACCTCGAACATGCAGCTTCAGACCATCGCCCGCGCCATATTGGGCGGCCGCTAACTGCGCGTTAGCGTTCGAGCATTCTTTTTAGAGCATTCCTTTCAGGTTCCCGCCAATCGTCATGCATACGGGCAGGTTACACTGTACCAATGCTGTAGATTAGAGCATTTTCTGTATTGCTGTAGACCAAGAAAGATTCGTAAGGGCACGGCTTCAGCCGTGCCGCAACTGCGCAGACTAGCTGGCCTTTAGGCCCTGAGGTTCAGGCCCCCAGCGGCTAAAGCCGTACCGTTTGATAATCTTTTTCGGCATGACTGAAGTCATGCCCTTACGGGTCTACACCAATTGTGAAAATGCTCTAGCCATCAGCGACGAGCGTTCAGCAAGCTGTTACTGATCGCTGAAAGCTGACCGCTGCTCATCCCGCTTGCGGCAGGCCGATGGCGCTGAAGTCTTCCTGCGTGTGAATCCATCCTTCTTTGCCGTCGATGCGGATCTTGAGCCAGAGGTCCTCGCCGACATTCAGGTGAACGACATCGCCGTCTTCGTTCCATTCTACAATCCCGGCGCCTTCCAGGATCTCCACCTTCGACGTTTGCTTCACTACCACATGCTGTGCGCTGGATTCGGGTTCGAACGGCTCAGGTAAGAGCCGCACAAAAGTTAACTCTTGCGCCGGAATCCGTTGCGCCTCCACTTCGAATCTGCAGATCGGCTGCCAGCCTTTGGAGGTCATCTGCATACAACGCCAGCCGAGACGCGCTTTCGCCTGCAACCAATCCACCCTCACAGGGATGATCGCGAAGAAGTTGCTGGTCCACACTCGAAAGTGAAGCGTTTCGCCGTCGAGACCCGGTTCCGTGCCCGTTTTAGCCACTGTTTCCGAAGCGGGCTCCGGCTCCATCAGGTCACCTTCCAAAGAAATGGGCGCGCTGAAAGGCACCAACTTGCCATCAAACAACCCGAACACTTGATACGAGCCGCCGCCCAGCGGCGTAGAGGGCTCGACGCCGTATACGACCAGCAGTCCGCTCCCGCCCTTCCCTTCGAGTCTCCGGGCGGAAACTTCGGTGGTCTCAAAAAAGTGGTCCTGATCAATCCCAACCGGGAATGATCTCTGGTAGACGACAAGTCCGGCCTGGTTGCGAATTTCCATGGAAGCGACCGTCTCTTCGGAGCCCGACGCGCGTACGCCTGGACCGCGCAGCCGCTTACAATGCAGCACGATGGTGAACCGCTGGTCTTTCACTAGAAGAGGTCCGATGCTGCGCTGGAAGTCTTCCAGGCGCACGACCACAGGAACCTGTGGCTCTTGCGCTTGCGGCCGGGCGCAGGTGAGGCTGAGAACTATGGCTGCGAACAGAACCCGCAAGAGTGACTTGTGCGCGCCTTTCATAGCCGGTCTTCTGACGCGGGAACATGTATCCGACCGACCATCGCATTCAGGAACTGCCGGAACATAAGCGTGCTCAACCGCTCCAATTCCCCGGCCCACTGCGGTATGCCGCGGCGGATCACTTCCGGATCGAGGTTGATACTAGCCATCTCGGCCCGGCAGCCGGGGTCATCGAGCCAATCGGCGATCATGGTTGCGCTGACCTCCAGGTGAAACTGAAGAGCGAGGACGTTGGAGCCCCAGCGAAAACCTTGGTTCTCGTACAGATTAGACCGAAACAGCCGGACTGCTCCTGCTGGGAGGTCAAAGGTATCTCCGTGCCAGTGAAAACCGACGAATGAGGCAGGCAGGCCTTGGGTGAATGGATCTGCGGGGGCGGTTACTTCGACCGGGAACCAGCCGATCTCCTTTTGAGGACCGGGATACACCTTCGCTCCCAACGCGGCGGCGATCAATTGCGCTCCCAGACAAATACCGAGCACAGGCAAACCCACACTGGCCGCACTGCGGATCAGCGACATTTCGTCCGCCAAAAACGGATAACGGTCGGTTTCGTACACACCCATAGGGCCGCCCATGGCGACCAAACCGCCAAGATACTCCAGGCTCTCGGGCACGCTCTCGCCGCGAAAGACATCTATATACCGAATGGCGGTATCGCTGAGTGTTTGCGCAAGCGTGCCGATATGCTCGTGCTCAATGTGGCGCAAAACCAACCAGGGTTGCTGCGGATGATCGGGCATTAACGCTCTCCTGTAACAGACCGTTCAGGTGGATATAGTACACCCGAGTAGTGTGTGAGACGCACGCCATCGGCGCGGGAGAATTGGTCCCCCGCTCATGTCAGCTGCTCTCGTACGCCCCCGTGGTGATCTACTGTGAAGAGGTGTATCATAAGCTTAAGATGGTGATGGGAAGAACGAAAAAAACTTCTCTTTTTGCTTTCCTGCTGCTACTCACAGCGGCATTTTCAGCCAACGCTCAGTTGCCCGACTCGATCAGCGGATGGGTAACCACTGCTTTCCGTCCCGTGGCCGCGGCGCAGTTGACTCAATTTGCGGGGGAAGACGCGGGCGTGATCTGGGAATACGGCTTCGAGTCAGGCGAGCACCGGGAGTACAGCAAAGGAGGCGCCACGCTGGTCGTCAATCTCTGGAAAATGAGAGACGCGAGTGGCGGATACGGCCTTTACAGCTTTTACAGAGAGGCCGGGACCGCTGTTTCAGGATCCGAAACCCGTATGGCGATTTGGCCGAATCGATTGCTGGTTCAGCACGGACCTTACGTGATTGACGCGCGAGGTACAAGACTCACCATCGGCGATTCGAAACTACTGCTTTCCAAAATTCCTCCGATCTCCAGGCGTGAATCTGTGGGGACGCTCCTTCCCGCTGCCTTGCCCGAAGATCGCATGGTCCCACAGACGTTGAAATTCATTCTGGGCCCGGTGGCGTTTGCGAAAATTGAGAAGGGTTTACCCGCAGCGCAGATAGGCTTTGAGTCAGGGGCAGAGGCGGAGATCGCCGAATACCAGACCGAGACTGGAGGGAGAAACGTCCGTCTGCTCCTAGTCAGCTACGCGACTCCTCAGCTTGCCGCCAAAAAGTTGCGTGAATTCCAGCAAACGGTAAAGGGACAACAGGAGAAAGGAATCTATCTGGATCGAAGAGGATCGATGATCGGGTTAACGTTCGGCGCTCCAACGGCAGAAGCCGGAGAAGCATTGCTGCGCCGCATCCGCCAGGAGACCCAGGTGACCTGGAGCGAGTATGTCCCGACCCGCCGCGACAATGTTGCCCACCTGGTTTTGAACGTGTTTCTTCTCGCCGGGTTCGTGCTGCTGTTCGCGCTAGTTGCCGGATTGTCTTTTGGGGGAATCCGAATTTTGACCAAGAGATTCTCGCCGGTGCC
The DNA here is from genome assembly GCA_016191085.1 of Acidobacteriota bacterium. Classification (GTDB taxonomy): domain Bacteria; phylum Acidobacteriota; class Terriglobia; order 2-12-FULL-54-10; family 2-12-FULL-54-10; genus JACPPJ01. Next base: position 61,874 of record JACPPJ010000015.1, read on the forward strand.
GGTCTTCGACCGGCCCTCGCAAATGGAGATCATCCAATTGCACCTCTCTGGTAGATAAGTACTTATTTTTAAATTAGATAGACGGAATGCAGGCTAATTGGAGGTCTCTCCATATACAATTTTTCATAGATCTTTGCCAAAAATTCCTGCTTGTAAACATCTGATTTTATTGTGCTTACATCGTGATAAATATTCCGAAATTTTCCTTGACAAGGTTTGTACTGGCGAATAACATTTCGGGTAACAAAGGTTTTGACGGTTGCGCATTCCGTCGGACCATTCTCTATTTCGAAAATGCCCACCCCGAACGGGTGGGCATTTTTATTCTTGACCGAAACTTTTTGCACGTCTAATCTGCAGCGCCCTTAAAACTTTTAAGTTAACGACGCACTAGGAGGATCGATGGTCAAAGTAGCAATCAATGGTTTTGGAAGAATCGGCCGTAATATTTACCGCGCCTCAATGGGACACCCGGACCTCGAGATCGTGGCGGTGAACGATATCACTGAGCCACAGACCCTGGCACATCTATTGAAGTACGACTCCATATTGGGGAATCTTAAGAATCAAGTCACACACGGCAAGGACTGCATCCAGGTGGACGGAAAGAACATCCGCGTGTTTGCCGAAAAAGATCCCGCCAAAATAGATTGGGATTCGGTGGGAGCTCAGATCGTCATTGAATCCACGGGTCTGTTCACGAAAGCAGCCGACGCGCGAAAGCACCTGCGCGGTGGTGTGAAGAAGGTTATCATCTCTGCACCGGCTTCGGACGAAGACGTCACCTTAGTACTGGGAGTGAACGATAACGTCTATGACCCAGCCAAGCACAATATAATCTCGAATGCCTCCTGTACTACAAATTGTCTCGCGCCTGTCGCGAAAATACTGGAAGACAAGTTCACGATTCGCAGCGGGTCCATGACCACGATTCACTCTTATACGAATGATCAAAAGCTCCTCGACCTGCCCCACAAGGATCTCCGCAGGGCCAGGGCAGCGGCCGTTTCCATGATTCCTACCTCCACGGGAGCCGCCAAGGCGGTACACCTTGTCATTCCTTCGCTCAAAGGCAAGCTCGATGGATTCGCCATGCGCGTGCCGACTCCGAACGTCTCGGTGGTGGACCTGGTGGCTTTCGTCGAGAAAGCTACGACGAAAGACGAAGTTAACGCCGCGCTGAAGGAAGCGTCGCAGGGTGCGATGAAGGGCATTCTGGGATTTGAGGAAGGCGAACTGGTCTCGGCGGACTTCCGCGGGGATGAGAGATCCTCCATCGTGGATGCTCCGCTGACCCGCGTTATCGGTGGAAATTGCGTCAAGGTCATCTCCTGGTACGACAACGAATGGGGCTACTCCTGCCGCGTCCGGGACTTGATCAAATTCATTGCCGCTAAAGGGCTGTAAAAAAATAGGAGCCAGAAGTAGTAAGAAGCCAGAAGGAAGTCGCTCACCAGGCTCAACTTCTGGCTCGTGACTTCTGGCTCCTGTGACTTCTGACTCCTACTACCATGCCAAAATTATCAATTCGCGACCTACAGCTCGCTGGCAAGCGCGTGTTCATGCGCGTAGACTTTAACGTACCTCTTTCCGATACCAGCCAAATCACCGATGACACTCGTATCCGGCAAACACTCCCGACGATCAAGTACGCGCTCGGCCAACGAGCTAGTCTGGTGCTGGCGTCACATCTCGGCAGACCCAAGGGCAAGGCTAATCCCAAGATGAGCCTTGCGCCGGTGGCTAAAAGGCTGGGAGAACTGCTGGGCCAACCAGTTGAATTCGCATACGATTGCATCGGCCAGCCAGCCGAAGCTGCGGCAGCCGCGCTCCCCTCCGGCGGCGTATTGCTGCTGGAGAACCTCCGCTTCCACCTCGAAGAGGAAAAGAACGATCCTGAATTTTCCAAGCAACTGGCGAGACTGGGAGAACTATACGTGAACGACGCCTTTGGCTCCGCTCATCGGGCTCACGCATCGACCGAGGGGATGACGCGTTACTTCAGCCAATCCGCTGCCGGCCTGCTAATGGAAAAGGAGCTGAATTATCTGAACAAGGCCACCGCCAATCCCGACCATCCGTACGTGGCGATACTCGGGGGAGCCAAGGTTTCGGACAAGATCGAGGTCATTGAAAACCTGTTGCCGGTTGTGGATGTGCTCTTAATTGGCGGCGCTATGGCATACACCTTCTTGCGCGCTTTGGGGCAGAACACGGGAAAATCACTGGTCGAGGAAGACAAGATCGAACTTGCCAAGACCGTTCTTAGCGATGCCGCCCAAAGGAAGTACCGGCTGCAATTACCTGTCGATCACGTCATTGCTGAGAAGATTGACGCCTCCGCGACAACAAGCGTGGTGGACGGCACCTCCACTCCAATTCCCTCCGACTACTTGGGACTCGATATCGGCCCAAAGACCGTGGATCTGTACACCGCGGAGATTGCAAATTCAAAAACCGTCGTGTGGAACGGACCTATGGGCGTTTTCGAGATGGAACCGTTTGCGAAGGGGACTGTTGCAATCGCCCGCGCGCTGGCTGCGTTTCACGGAACCAGTATCGTGGGAGGCGGAGACTCGATTGCGGCCGTGACTCGCGCCGGCGTGGAAGACAAAATCACGCACATCTGCACGGGGGGAGGAGCGTCACTCGAATTTCTCGCGGGAAAGAAACTGCCGGGAGTAGAGGCGCTTACGGAAAACAGTGATAAGTGAAAAGTGACGGGTGACGAGTTCAGAGGACGATATCAAATCCTGTAATTCTCGTCCTTGTCACTCATCACTGTTTTCGCTCACTCCCCTCATGATCTTGTCCGCCAGGTTCTCGCCGGAATCGCACCACAGCAAGCGCTTTTTTATGGGCATCGTCTGATCCAGGCGGTGGACGAACGCGACCATCTGTTGAAGGTTCTCTCGAGTGCGAACCTGGGCTTCGGCGGGATCGAAGTCCAGGTCTTCTTTGGCCGCCTCCGGGTCAGGTGGAATAAACGGAGAGTCTAATCCGAAATTGATCTCAATATCGGCGTGGTCCTCGGGATCGTCGCTCTCAAACTGCGGCCCAAGGCACGCCAGAGAAACCCTCATAGGAGCAAGGCGCCAGCCGAGTTCCTCAGCTTCATCTCGGTCGGACTCGCCAACATCAGCGGAGATGGCCGGTTCGTTGCGGACCCAAAGATCCCAATTCATCTCAGCTTCGTAGGCGTAGTCATCATGTAAGAACTCGGAGCCAAGGATCACCGCATCTTCGACCGTCGCGCCTTCGCCGAAGCTGCGCTCGAAGACGGGCGACTCCGCCCAATTCAAGGGATACACGCTTATGGACCGGATTCCAGGTAACAGCGCCGAACCGGGAAATGCCTCCAGCACTCGGCTCCAATGCTGGAGCATGTTGTCAGCATTGTAATCTCTCAGCCATAAACTGAGGTAGACAAGATCCGCCATGGATTCATTATCGTTCGTTCACGCAACGTAAAGCAATCGAACTCTCAACGGCATGGGCAAGATGGGCAAGTCACTGCAACCAAAAACCTATTGACAACCGAACCTCACAGGAAGGAGACTGAAGGGCGTTCTTAGGTCCACTGCTTCCGCGCGAAACTTTACAAAGGTGGAATCCCATGAAAGCCCCCGCGACAGATAAATCGCTACTCGATTCACTCGAACAACTTGGCCCGCACGACCATCTTTGTTCGATCTATGAAAATCAGGAAGAACAATTCGCGGTTGCCATCCCATTTATCCGCATTGGGCTGGAGCGCGGCGAAAGATGCGTCTATATCGCAGAAGATTACAACATTGAACCTGTCTACGGGGCGCTGGAGGCTGCCGGCGTTTCGGTAGGCTCCGCCGTCGACTCAGGCGCGCTGATGATCCTCAGGAAGGATCAGGCTTACCTCAAGCGAGGTTATTTTGATCCCGACTGGATGTTCACTTACTGGAGGGAAGCAGCCGATGCGGCGGTTGCCGCGGGCTTCTCGGCCCTGCGAGCCACTGGCGAAACGGAGTGGGTTCAGCGCGGTGCTCTTGGGACCGAGCGGTGGGCAGAATACGAGAGCCGGCTGACCCGCACCTTATCCTCCACCCCTGCTTTTGCTCTTTGCCAGTACAAGCGGCGGAATTGCGCCCCGGCAGTGGTTCTCGATGTGATTCGTACCCATCCTTTGGTCATCTATGGAGATACTGTCTGCCGGAACTTCTATTTTGTCCCGCCGGAGGAGTTTGCCAGCGAGGATTCCGCGGAGAAGGAGTACAGGCGGCTGTTGACGCACTTGCGCGACCGGGAACGACTCGATCTGGAACTTCGCCGCAGCCAACAAGAGCTGCGAGCCTTGGCAGGACGCTTAATTGCGGCAAGAGAAGAAGAGAGCAAGCGCATCGCGCGGGAGTTGCACGACTCTTTCACGCAGAAGCTTTGCGCGCTCCAGCTGCGCGTGTCGTTACTGGCAAGGAAAGCGACCTCGCACCCCGAATCGCTGCTCAACGACCTGCCACTGATCGGTGAAGACGTAGGCAAGCTGGCGGCGGAGGTTCGTGACTTCTCTCATCAGCTACATCCTGCTGTTCTCGAAATACTCGGTTTGGCAGAGGCGTTGCGGCAAGAATGTGAAGCGTTTTCCCGCCAGCAAGGTATTGCAACAAGATTCATCGGTGGCGATGTTCCCGCCTCGCTTTCCTATGACGCGTACCTCAGCATCTACCGCATCACGCAGGAGAACTTGTGGAATATCGCCAAGCATGCCGGCGCAAAGAATGTTTGCGTCGAACTAAAAGGGTCAGGCGACGAGATCGCGCTGATCATAGAGGATGATGGCAAAGGTTTCGAGCTGGAGCAGGCCAAACGGAAAGGCGGATTGGGTCTGGTCGGTATGAAAGAACGGGCTCGGCTCGTAAACGGGACCTTCTCGCTGGAAACGCAGCCCGGCCACGGGACCAGGGTGGAGGTACGAATCCCGCTGAAGGGTGGAGGCGGGAATGGTGCGGCGATTCAATAGTCACCAGCACGCTTGAACTTCCACGGCCGGGCCCGCCCGGCAAGTACTCTCCGCGTTGTCCATAGATCCAACGTCCTATTGAAAAAAGTTACCTAAGGGCTATTGGGTGCCCGCACATCTGACGGTATTGTGGAGTTGGTTAAAGGGTAGTGCCGAACCAGAGATCCTCCGGGGGGAGGGAGTTCTGGTAAAGCGTACCGGGGCTGGCCGCGTGGCCAGCCCTTTCGATTTTTGGGGGGCACCGCGCGAGTTAGACTGGGGCGCTTTCGTGTCGGCTAAGCGACACAGCATCAACGCGGCAAGGCATGATATCATTAATGAAGGGGGTGAGCACGTTCAGCCGTATGCCACGTTCGAAGCTCTCTGAGCTTAGATTTGTCGTCATAAGAGATGGCGCGGGCAACGTAGCTGACGATAATGCCGTTGGAATAGCGGCATGTCAGACGGACAGGGATCGGAGACGGGCAGGTTGTCTCGGCCACTGTTCTGGTCTCAAACTATTATCGAGTCCGCGTGAACCTCATCCCAGGAATTGTAGCGGATGTGTACCAGGACTGCTAGGAGAAGAGAATGGCACATCGTGCCGCCAATTTCCGGCATCCAACAATGTGTCTACCGGCATTCTAAGGAGTGATATGAATGCTCGAAAAGGACGCTAAAAATAAAACCATCATTTTCCGAAGCCCATCGCGTGATTCGTGGGCATTTTCAAGAACCCCCTCCAAGCCTGCGAACGCCAAAACACGTAAACAACCAGAAATGGACGAGGTGGAAGACGCCTTTTTTCGGCTGGCCGATAGGATAGCCAACGAAAACGCTAAATCTCGCTCGCAGGTACGTCGGCACGGCGATGTCCCAGTTTCTGTTGGCGCTCAGGAGTTGTGGAAAGAACTGCAGTTTCGTGCCAAGAGGTCCAAGGGCAACTCGAAAAGCACCCATTCTCGTGCGAAGAAGGCCAGCGGGAAGTCACTTCGGAAAACGCGGTCCGGCGAGACCAGGAAGAAAGCCGCTTAACCACACTCGGCAAATAGGCGGAGTCGTGTGTAGAGCAGAATGGACGCGTGAAAGGTTCACGGCACGGTGACACTGCATAATCGGGAGGAAATGCCGGAAGTCTTCTTCAGCTCCAAAGCTCGTTAATTGGGCCGTACAGATCGAAATCCGAGAACGGCACGTACTCGAACCCGCGACGAAACGGATCATCATACCGCACCGTTGTCCAATTGATACCCATAGCGGAGTAGATGGTGGCCTCAACATCTTCCGTCTTAACGGCGCGGCCGCGGCTCCATCCCGGGTCAGTGATGCCCGAACCATTGGCATTAGTGGCGCCGATCGCCCGCCCGCCGCTGATCCCCGCTCCGGCAAACACGATTGATTGCTGCAGGAAGTGGTCACGTCCTCCCGCTCCGGTCACTGGACCGACCGTGCGACCAAATTCACCGGCCATCACAACAAGCGTCTGGCTCAACAATCCGCTGGCGTCTAAGTCTCCGATCAGTGCGGCGACGCCATCATCGAATGTCTTTCCCAATGTAAATAGGTTAGTGCCCCTGGGATTGTTTCGCCCGTAAATGTCGGAGTGCATGTCCCAGCCGCCGATGGTGATCTGGATAAACCGCGTACCCTGATCCGCCGCCAGAACCTGCTTAGCGACTAGGCAGGCGTTCCCGAACCCGGTGCTTCCATACCGCTGGCTTTCCGCGGCGGAGAACTTGAACGCTTGATCGACCGCGGGGTTGTACATCAGCCCTCGCGCGGACTGGTAAAACTCCTCCATATCCTCTGGCGACCGCCCTAGCGGTGATTTGACACGAAGCAGGTCATCCATGTCGTGCAATTGCGACCAACGCTCATTGACCCGGGCCTCCCCGTCCACGTTCGTCGTGTTCGGCAGACCATTGGCCGAGGGGTTCACCTTGAACGGCGCGTACTTGGCTGAGAAGTAGCCGTTCCCAACGGCCGACGCAGAAGCGAGGGCGAGAAACGTGGGAAATACCTGCGTAGGCGTTCGCTCGGATTCTTTTTCAAGCGCCACCACGCTGCCGATATTCGGAGCGATATTCCCGAGCGCCGCTGCCGGGTTCCTGCCAATCTGGGTCCAGGTCTGAGCGATCGAGTGTACCAGCGCCCACGCGTTCATTGAGCGCACGATAGCTAGGTTCGGGATCTGATCTGCGAGCTTGGGAAAAATTCCCGTCGGCCACAGGATGCCGTTGATCGTTGCAGGGTTCACCGCTGAAGGCGTGACGCCATTCACCATCTTTAGGTCGAACGTGTCGGTATGGCTGGGCGCTCCGGCCATCAAAATGAGAATGCAATTTTTCGCTCTGTTTTGAGTGGCGACGTTGGCCTGCTGAACAATGTCGCCTGCGCGGAGCTCTCCTGCCAGGAATGACGCGCTCACGCCCGCCGCCGATAACTGGAAAAACTGCCGCCGCGTCAGATGAGGCCGATCGACTAACCATTTGTGAGGATGCGGGTGGCGCTGTATGAATCGCTCAAATTTTTCTTGGCCGTTCATCGTTTGCCCAGTTCCTGCTCAATTCGAGAAGTCCGAAGGGCACGACTTCAGTCGTGCCGGTGCGACTGTCATTAGCGCGGCGCTTTAGCGCCTGAGGTGCAAACCTCGGCGGCTAAAGCCGCATTGATTGTTAGCCTTTCGGCACGGCTCAAGCCGTGCCCTTCCACAACTTCGTCCGCGAGTTGCAGAACGAAAAATCCAATCCTGGGATACTCTGTTCCCGCTAATAGTTGAACATGAAATCAATCTTGTTATAGAGAACCCACAACAGGTTCTCGGCCTGCCGGGTACGGTTTCCCGCCTTCAGATTCGCCAACGCCTGCGCCATCTCGGTCTCAGAGGGATAGCGCGACAGAACGGCTACAAACAAGGTATTCACCAACTGATCGTCCGGCAAGTTAAGGTTGCGCGCCAGCAACCCGGACGCCTGCGCCGCGCCCGTAGCATGGACGCGATCCATCACGAACCTGTTGTTCATCAACCCCAATGCTTGACCGGGCGAACCTTCTCCCCTGCGCTCCTGATCCACGCGATTGCCGCGCAGGAAGGCATCCAGGAATTGTGACATCGCGCCGTTGTTGTCAGGCGTTCCATCCGTTTCAGGGAATTGCATCGCCCAGTTCACCGGCCCGAACGTCACGTTCTGGGCCCGGAGCGTATAACTGGGAACCAAACCCGAAGACTGCGCTATGGCATCGTGGATTTCCTCCGCCCACAACCGGCGCACCAGCTTGCGCGCATACAAGTTCTGCCACGCAGGGTCCCAGTTGCCGTTGTAGCGAGCCGATAATTGATACGCGTTGGAATTCGTGATGGCGCGCATCAGGCTTTTCAGATCGTAATTGCTCTTGATGAAATCCTGCGCCAGCGCGTTGAGCAGCCGTGGATTTGAAGGCTGCAGCGACCACGGAGCCGGAGGCGGGTTGTCCGGGTCGAGGCGCGCTGGATCGAATTGATCCGGCGGGTCAACTAAACCGACACCGAAGAACTCTTTCCAGATGTAGTTCACTGCAGCGCGCGCGAACTGGAAATCTGAAGTGGCCTCGCGCGCGAACGCCACACGGTAGTTCTCGCCCGGGGCAGGCTTCTGTCCGCTGAACCAATATACGGGAGCCACTCTGTTTACGCCGTTCACAGACTGGCGCGCCGGCCTGTTGCCGGTTGTCGTATTCAGCGCGTAGTCCGCCCTGTAGACGGTATCATCCTGCACGGTCCAATAGACGTGGCCGGCTCGATCGCCCACTGGATTGTTCTGGCTCGCGGCATGGGAAAGGAATGCGCTCATTTGCCACGCCTGCATGCGCGTGCCGCGCGAGCCCCAGAGGCTCAAGGCGTCCAGATGGCCGCGCCCGTTGTGGCACAGCAAACAATGTATGTGCGAGAGGCCTAGAAACGTCTGCGAGATGTTGACTGTCTGCTGGTCCCAAATGTCCTGCACCGGTCCGCCGGTTACGACGCCGCCGGCCATGAAGTTCAGGGTGCCGATCGTAAAGCTGCCCTGCTCCATGCTTCGCTCGCTGCTTTGCGCGGAGATTAACTCGCGCGCCATCTGATCGTACGGCTTGCCGTCAGCCACGGAGTCATGTATCCACTGATAGAACGCATTGCGCCCTTCGGGGAACCGATTGATCTGGGTGGTCCTGCTGCTGTTGCTGAACAGATCGCCCAAATACATCGTCCACTTGTCTACCCACTCCGGCTTGTCCAGTAACTCCTCGATCAAGAGGGCGCGTTTGTCGGCCCGGGTGTCGACTACGAAAGTCAGCACGCGGTCCATAGTAGGAATTCTGCCTGTGAGATCGAGTGTGACGCGGCGGATAAACTCAAAGTCATTCGTCCGGCTGGCGGAAGCAACCCCCGTCTGTTGCAGGGCCGTAAAGACATAGCGATCAATCGTCGGCAGTTGATTTAAGTTCTGATAAGTACTCGTGCGGCTTCCACCCGGCACGACCAGACCCGTCGTGACAGCGGCACTGCCGTCCTGCGAAGCACTTGCAGGCAAATCAGGCAGTTGCCTGACTACTTCCTCCGTTAGGCGGCTCAGATTGTATTGCCCTGACGTGGGACCCAAACCGTTTGCCATTTGCTGGTCAGCGGTCTTCTTGCGAAGAGCGCCGAAATACGGACAATCCGCATCCAGTACGGGCGTGCCGGAGTCTTCCGCCTGCTGGGCGCGAGAGATGAACACGCCGCCCACAATCAGTGCTGAGGTGATTACTGCAACGGCGACTGGGCCCCGCAACGGCGATATTCGGCTTGTATTCCGCATCTCTTCCCCGCCCTGCTACTTTGCTTTTATGCTACTACAAACACCGCGAGCAGCAGAAAAGTTTCTGTTCGACCGACAGGCCCACGGCACAAAGACGTGCCGTGGCTATTTCATTCTGCGCGACGCGCGGCTACTCATATGGGTAGTGATTCAGTTTGAATTTCTTATTGGCTACTCGCGAATGGGAGTTGAGGAAGGACACGGCTTGAGCCCTGCCGTAAAGCGCGAATCATCAACACGGCTTTAGCCGCTGAGGTCCACACCTCAGGCGCTGAAGCGCCGGGTTCCGCCAGCGGTATCGGCACGACTGAAGTCGTGCCCTTCCAATTTTGAAACTGAGACACTACCCTCATATGAATTTGGAGTGCTAGCGCTCAGCCCCGCTGCTAGAATGTGGGCAGTGCCACTTCTCACTAGGAATCGGGAAAATGACAATTTACACGCGCATCATCCTGATCAGCATACTTCTGCCTATCGCAGCAGCAGCCCAAACACTCGATAACAAATCGCTCAGCGGGAAGTATTACTTCCGTCATGTACTTTTCGAGAGCACTGGCCCGACGCTGTTGGCCTCCAGCGCGTACGGCAGCATCAACTTCGACGGCCAGGGCAAGTTCACGTTTCAGGGTCAACAGGCTGTTGCCGCGAACGCGTCTTTTACTTTCGGCGGCAGCGGCACTTATCAGGTGCAGCCGAATGGATTCGTCTCCATTACGAATCCCCAGCGCAGCACGTTGCTTTTAAACGCGCGGCTTGGAGTAAATGCCATTGTCGGATCAAGCACGGAAGCGCCGCCCACGGTCACCGATTTCTTTGTCGCCATTCCCGCGCCGACATCTCCTGTAGCCAATAATGCGCTCAGAGGGAACTATCAGGTTGCGACTTTCGAAATACCTTCCGGAGCCATATCGCAAGTCCGCAACGCGTTGTTCACTTGGTTCGCAAATGGTCAAGGCGGATTCGATCCGATAAGAGTGACGGGGCATGCCGCGAATCTGGGGCAGCAGTTGATCACGCAGACGGTGACGGGCGCGACGTACAGCATCTCGGCCGACGGAAGCGCCACCGCGGCGTTCCCGACTGGGACGCCCGCTTCGGCGCTGCTCAGCGGCAGAAAGGCGCTGTTCGTCTCGGCTGACACCAACATGGTGATTGCCGCATCTATGGACCCGGGCGGCCATGATCTGCTCATCGGTGTTCGCTCCTTTAGCGGAAACGCCACGAACAGTTCTCTCCAGGGCATATTCTTCACCGCCGGATTGGCCTTCGGATCACAGGGCATTACCTCGTTCGCAGGATCAGCCAATCCGCCGGGAAACGGCTCGCTGCTGTTTTCGCGGCGCTTTCATTCGCCCCGAGGACCTCTCGACTTCTCTGGTGTGGCAACTTACAGTCTCGCTTCCGATGCAACTGGAACTATGGGGTCGCTGCGCACGGCGTTGGCGTCAGGAGCGACATCTTTCCTCACTGCCGCCGTAAACGAAACTGATCTCTCCAACTTCGAAATTGGCTTCGCGATCAAGGCGCCTTCGTTCTCGGGCAGTGGAGTGTTCGTCAGTCCGATTGGCGTGGTGAACGCAGCCAGTTTCGCTCCTGCAGGAAACCCGCTTGCTCCCGGCGAGCTTTTCAGCATTTTCGGCTCCGGCCTCGCTCCGCAGGCTGCCGATGCAACGGCCTTTCCGCTGCCGCTCTCACTCGCGGGCGTACAGGTGCTCGTAAACAACAACGCCGCCCCACTGCGCGCCGTCAGCAACACACAGGTCAGCGCTGTTATGCCGTCCTCGGCTGCCGGCGCGAAAGCAACCGTTGCGGTGGTAAATAATGGCAGACAATCTAATACAGTGGACGTACCGCTGGCCAGGACAGCTCCAGGAATATTCACGGTGGGATCTTCGGGGTCCGGCGCGGGCGCGATTCTTCACGCCGACTACAGCCTCGTGAGCACGGCGGCACCGGCAAGACTCGGCGAAACGGTATTGATCTATGTGACGGGCCTCGGGACAACGTCTCCCCCCGTCGGCGACGGATTGCCTGCTCCGACCAGCCCGTTGAGTCTGGTTACTTCAGAGGTTACCGTACTCATGGGAAGTAGGACAGCCACCGTCGTCTTCAAGGGACTTGCGCCGGGATTCGCAGCGTTGTATCAACTCAACGTCACCGTCCCTAGCGATGCTCCGTCCGGCCCTAACGTCCCGGTGGCGATCTCAACACCGGACGCGTTTCACGACCAGGCGGACATTGCGATTCAATAACGTGGCAGCGAGCCTAATCCGCGAGGAGATCTCCGCTACTTCTTATCGAATTTCAGCGCCGCCGAGTTGATGCAGTATCGCAGATTGGTTGGCGCAGGACCATCATCAAACAAGTGCCCCAGGTGGGCGTCACAGTTGTTACAGAGGACTTCGGTGCGAATCATGCCGTAGCTGTGATCGGTCTCGGTGCGCACATGTTCCTTGACTTTTGGCGCCCAGAAGCTCGGCCAGCCGGTGCCGGAGTCAAACTTTTGCTCCGAGCTGAACAGCTCGCTGCCGCAGCAGACACACCGGAAGATACCTTGGTCGTGCAGATTGTAATACTTGCCGGAAAAAGGCGGTTCAGTGCCCTTTTCGCGGGTCACATGGTATTGTTCTTCAGTCAATTGCTTTTTCCATGCGGCCTCGGATTTCATCACTTTTTCCGCCATTGTGATTCCCCCTTTCTGTCGAAGATCGAATCGCTTGAACGGTACGCGTGTTGAACCCCGAAATGTTTTTCCAATAAGCGGCGAGGCCGCAGGGAGCGGCCCCGCCTGTTTCTCAGCAGCATCTTCAAGACGGCAGCGTCTTGCCTCTGGTCTCTTCCGCCAGCGGCAGCAGCAGCAAGCCGACCAGGAATGCGAGCGAGGTCAGCGCCACAGGCTTCCCTATGGTCTGATAGTGTGAGACGCCTGCGCCGACCAGGAATGTTGCGCCGGCGGCAATAAACCTGCCTACCGAAGTCGCAAACGCAAAAGCGCTGGCGCGGCATTCGGTGCGGTACTGCTCGGGCAACCACAGCGTGTACATCGCGAAATTCGCCCCGCCAACTCCCAGGAAAAACAGCGAACCCATGAACCAGTACAGCGCGTTCGTCTGCAGATAAAAGAAGTAGCCGAAACCCACGGCAATCGAGATAAACATGAGCACGAAGAACAGTCCCAGCGCGGCTCTGCGCCCGAAGGTCTCGGCGAGTTTGGGCGTGATGATGCACCCCAGGATGGTGCCAACCGAAAGCAGCATGGTGGCATAAGAGGCCAGCCGCGCACCTTGCACTTGGGTGAAGCCGTTGTTGGCCGCGAGCTGCGTCACGGACGATGGGACATAAACCGAACCCGCCCAAAGTCCGACCATGGAGATCATCAGCAGAGAAGAATTGATGATGGTGCGGCGGCGGTACTCGGGCGAGAAGAGGGCCAGAAAGGCGCGGCTCGCCGACCATCGCTCGCCCAATTGCCGCATGCGGTTTTTCCAGCGCTCCGGCTCGGTCACTCCGTAACGAATGAAGGCGAGCAGCAGCGCGGGCAGACCGCCGAGGATGAACATCGCCCTCCAGCCATAATGCGCGCCTATGGTGTAGTTGGCGAGCGCCGCGATGAAGAAGCCGAAATAATAACCAGTGTGCATCCACCCCGCGCCGGTTTTTCTGCGGTCCTCGGGCCACTCCTCGGCGACGAACGTGCCGCCGAGAGTCCACTCGCCGCCGATGCCGATGCCGGCGATCAGCCGGAAGACACCCAAGTGCCAGACCTGCATTGCGAAGGCGCCGAAAAACGTGAACAGCGAGTAGCAAAGAATCGTCAGCATCAGCGTGCGGACGCGCCCAAAGCGGTCTGCGATGGGCCCCCACAAGAAGGCGAACCCCCACCCGATTAGGAATAGCGCGAAAAGCAATCCGCCGTAATAGCCGATATTTGCCGGAGTGGCGGCGACTCCGGAGCGAGGTAGAAGTTCACGCAAAGCCGGAACGAGCACCAACGCATAGATGAACGAATCCATGCCATCAAGTGTCCAACCGCCCCACGCTGCCCAGAAGCCGCGAATCTGGTTCGGCGTGAGTTTCGTGGCGCCTTTGGCGCCGCTGACCGTGTTCGAGACCATGCTCATATTGATTCCGATTCCGGATCACAGATTACGGACAAGTATTTACGCGAGGACCAATGTTACTACACGGCCCCTACGATTGTGCTCACAATATTGCCCTCTTTATACGACATGTAACGAATAGATTATGGCGTGCGCATCGGGTGGCCCCGGCCAGCGACGGCTTTGGTGTAAACTGGGGGTGAAGGCAATAATGGAACCGCCACGGCTTGATTCAACACAACCAACCTTTATCAATTCGCAGACGAGTGCTCAAGTCGCACCGTACAACGGAAGCGCCCTTGCGGATCGGGTATTTGTGCCGCCGCCGCCTGCGATGCCACGCCAGCGTGTTCGGCTGCATCTCGGATTGTACCTACTGACCGTCGCGAGCACTATCTACGTCGGCAAAATCCTTTTTGGGAGCTACAGTGCCGGCGCTTTGTTTTCGTTTGGGCTTCTCGCGATCCTGACGGCGCACGAGTTCGGTCATTATTTCACGCTTCACTATTACGGAGTCCCGGCCAGCCTTCCGTATTTCATACCCATGCCGTTTTCACCGTTCGGAACTTTCGGCGCAGTCATCCGCATGTCCCCAGAGATTCCCCATCGGCGTGCCCTGTTTGATATTGCGGCTGCGGGACCACTGGCCGGAATCATTCTTGCCATACCCTTAACGTATATCGGGATTGTAGAATCATCTGTAGCTGCTTCAAATCCGGATGACGCGTTATTTGTCATCTCAGCGCCATTTTTGTTCCGCGGTTTGAAGTGGTTGGCACTAGGTTCCTCGGCCAGCGGTCTGGGATTGGCGCTGCACCCTCTGGCTTACGCCGGGTGGGCAGGAATGTTTGTAACGGCGCTGAACCTGATGCCCGTGGGGCAGCTCGATGGCGGCCACGTCAGCTATGCTCTGTTTGGTTCCCGGGGGCGATTGATCGCGCGTGCGATGTTCTTTGGATTGGGTCTTTACTCCATCGTGACACACAACGCGCAATGGGTAATCCTCCTGATGTTGCTGCTGCTAATGGGTATTCAGCATCCACGAACGCGAGACGACGGCTACGCGCTCGGTCCTACACGGCAGATGATCGGCGCACTTCTCGCCCTCATCTTTGTAAGCTGTTTCAGCCTGGTACCGTTTGTTCAGTGATTTCCAGCGTGTACTCGCTCGACTCGGATAACCCGCTCGACTCATGCGAATCATCGCCGGCCTCTACCGCGGGCGCAGGCTCAAGACCTTGCCTGGCCTCCAACTACGCCCCACACCCGATCGCCTCAGACAGTCGCTCTTCGATATACTGGGCGCTTCTATCCAGGATTCCGTTTTCATTGACGTATACGCGGGCAGCGGAGCCGTCGGCATTGAGACGATCAGCCGCGGCGCCCGGCGAGTTTTCTTCGTCGAGGAAAATGTCGCCGCCTGTCGCATCATTCATGGGAATCTAACTTCGCTGGGCGTGGCAGGCCAGGCGGAGGTGCTCTGCTCGGACGCCATCAGCGCATTGCGGGCGCTTGATACGCGCGGCATCCAGGCCGACTTTTGCTTCCTGGATCCGCCCTATGAGGCGCGCCAACAGTACGTGAAGAGCATCCGTATCATTGCCGCTGGGCATCTCGTGAAGCCAGCGGGACTGGTGATCGTGCAACACAGCAAGCGCGAGTCGTTGGACGATCGCGCAGAGCGGTTGAGGCGTTTTCGAGTCCTGGCCCAAGGATCAAACGCGCTCAGCTTCTACCGGTTTGAGGATAGTACGCGGCAATCAGAGGAAGAATGAAAACCCGCTGCAAATAATTACCAGCTTCAACAAACAGCCTCGTCCGGTGCGCGCAGTTGTACAATTAAGTATCCCGAGAGTTGAAGCGCCTGGAGTGGATCACATGCGGGTTGCCATCGGTTGCGATCATGCCGGATTCGAGTTGAAGGAAGCGTTAGCGGCGCGCCTGCGCAAGGCTGGATATTCTTTGCTCGACGAGGGGACGAACAGCACGGACCCGGTGGATTATCCCGACTACGCCGAAGCAGTCGGTAACGCGGTGCGCAGCGGAAGAGCCGAGCGTGGTATCCTCGTTTGCGGCAGCGGCGTGGGAGCTTCCATTGCTGCCAACAAGCTTCCCGGCATTCGAGGCGGTCTCTGCCACGATACCTACTCCGCGCATCAGGGCGTCGAGCATGACGACATGAATGTGCTGATCCTGGGCTCGCGAGTGATCGGGCCGGAACTGGCCCTGGAGCTTGCGGAAACCTTCCTCAAAGCGCGTTTTTCTAACGAGAACCGACACCTAATCCGGCTCGAGAAGGTGAAGCGGTTAGAGTCACGTTATCTGAACATAGAATCAGGCACCCTCGGCGAGGCCCGACATGAAAAGTAACTTTGGCCTCGTAGCCCCATTTCATTTCATCCCGGCTCTGCGGGATTGGGGAGAACCAGATGGCAACGCAGCGGGCATCTAGGGTCGAAGGAAATCCTCTTCGCGAATTGCAAGCTTACGGCCAGTCCCTCTGGCTGGATTACATCCGGCGAAATCTGATCACCAGCGGCGAACTCAAGCGGCTGGTGGAACAAGACGGCCTCAGCGGAATTACAAGCAATCCTACAATTTTCGAGAAGGCTATTGCAGGAAGCACGGATTACGACGCTGCGCTACGCGTCTTGCTTGCTGCCGATCCGAGCATGGAGGCGCAGACGCTCTACGAAAAGCTTGCAATTGAGGATCTGCAGATGGTCGCCGATATTCTGCGGCCGGTGTATGAGCGCAGCGAGGGCACCCACGGATTCGTCAGCATCGAGTGCTCTCCGCAGCTGGCTTACGACACGCAGGCAACCATATCCGAGGCGCGCCGGCTCCATAAAGCGCTCGACAGGCTAAATGTGATGGTGAAAGTCCCTGCCACGGCGCAAGGCTTCCCCGCAATCGAAGCGCTGATCGGAGAGGGCATCAACGTGAATATCACATTGATGTTCACGCTCGAACACTATGAGGCTGTTGTAGGCGCGTATCTACGCGGGTTGGAGCGCAACCCCCACCCCAGTCGCGTGAGCTCGGTCGCATCGTTCTTCGTCAGCCGAGTGGATACGATGGTGGACCGCGCGCTGGAAGCAATCGGCACGCCTGAAGCGGTGGCCCTGCGCGGAAAAGCCGCTGTTGCCAACGCCAAACGCGTGTACCGCCGATTCCAGGATATTTTCAGCAGCACGCGATTTACGGCTCTGCGGGAGCGCGGCGCCAGAGTTCAAAAGCCGCTCTGGGCGAGTACCGGCACCAAGAATCCAGCGTACTCGGATGTAATGTACGTGGAGGAGTTAATCGGCCGCGACACGGTCACGACTGTCCCGCCGTCCACACTCGAGGCATTTCGCGATCACGGCCATGTATCGGCCTCCGCGGAACGCGATGAGCAAGTAGCCGAGGTCGTCCTTGCACGGCTCGGTTCGTTAGGCATTGATTTGAACTCGATCGGCGATCAGCTTGTGAAAGATGGCGTGGAACAATTTTCGAAATCGCTGGACGGACTGCTTTCCGCGCTCGACAAAAAGCGGACCGCGATGCTCGCCGGCGAAGTGGACCGCCAGAGCATGCGGCTGGGAGCTGTTCAAGTGGATGTGGAAAAGCGTCTGGCCGTGTGGGAGCAGACCTGCTTTTCCCGGTCGCTCTGGGCGAAAGATTACCGCCTGTGGTCCGCGCAACCGGTCCCGGAGCTAACGGATCGCCTCGGCTGGCTGACATTGCCGGAGTTGATGCAAGAGCATGCCGACGACCTCATGAGTTTTGCGCGCGAGGTTCGGGATGAAGGCTTTCAGCATGTGGTACTCATGGGCATGGGCGGCTCTAGCCTCACTCCTGAGGTGTTCCAGCGCACGCTCGGCAGTGCCCCGGGATTCCCCGAATTGATCGTGCTCGACAGCACACACCCTGAAGCCGTACGAGAGACGGAGCGCCGGATCAATGTGGGGCGAACGCTATTCCTCGTCTCCAGTAAGTCGGGAACAACGCTCGAGATGCTTTCGCTCTTCCGGTATTTTTGGCAGCGTGCATCAGAACAAGCGGGCTCACCGGGCCGTCAGTTTGTGGCCATCACGGATCTAGGTACGCCACTCGAGAAGCTGGCGCATGAGCGCGGATTCCGGCGCTGCTTTCTCGCCGTGACCGATGTCGGGGGCCGCTACTCCGCGCTCACGGTGTTTGGACTTGTTCCTGCCGCACTGATCGGCGCGGACGTGCATGACCTGCTCGATCGCGCCTGGACCATGGCGGAAGCATGCGCGTCTTGCGTGAAAATGGCAGAGAATCCCGGTCTCAGCCTGGGAGCCGCGTTAGGAGAACTGGCGCTCGCCGGTTATGACAAAGTCACTTTCCTGCCCTCGCCCAAGCTCGATTCGTTCCCGGCCTGGGCCGAACAGCTCATTGCAGAAAGCACCGGAAAGAATGGCAAGGGTATCATTCCCATAGCAGACGAACCTTTGGGCAAGCCCGACAGCTATAGCACCGATCGTGTATTCGTTCACTTGCTTGCTCCCGGCGCGAGTGAGGCTGAAGAGGCTCGCTTCCACAGACTGGAAGCCGCTGGACTCCCGCTGATTCACCTGCGCATGTCGGAGATGGGAGATTTGGCGCGAGAGTTCTTCCGTTGGGAGATCGCTATCGCAGCGGCGGGCGCGGTACTAGGCATTCATCCATTCGATCAGCCGGACGTAGAGCTTGCAAAACAGCTCGCCCGCAAAGTCATGTCACAAAGAAAACCCGGCGAGAGCGTCGTTGATTCTGGCATGGTTGTTGATGATACTGACAAACTCACTGCCTCGCTGAAGAACTGGTTCAGCGCCGCAGGGCCGCACAGTTACGTCGGCATACAGGCTTATCTGCCTCCTTCGGCTGACAACACGGCCTCACTGCAAGAGCTGCGAGTCCTGATTCGCGATCACACCAGATTGGCAACGACGCTTGGTTACGGGCCGAGGTTTTTGCACTCTACCGGCCAGCTTCACAAGGGCGGGCCGAATACTGGTATCTTCCTGCAACTGATCGATGAGCCGGCCACAGACGTGGCTGTACCCGAAGCTGACTACACCTTTGGCTCTCTCATCCGCGCGCAAGCTTTGGGTGATTACCAGGCGCTACAGGAGGGTGGCCGCCATGTGCTGCGCATCAACTTGGGACGCGACGTCAGCAGCGGAATCGCTGGGCTTCATAAAGCAGTCGAGGAGGTACTACGTACATTCCCCGTCAGGAAATCGTGACGGGACGCCCAGGCGGGTTTACGAGTTTCAATTTGTTTGAGCCAAAGGGAGGTAGTGACTCAGTTTGAATCGCCGGCAACTCGTTTGTGGAAGGGCACGGCTTCAGCCGTGCCGAAAGGCTAACAATCAATGCGGCTTTAGCCGCCGAGGTTTGCACCTCAGGCGCTAGAGCGCCGCGCTAATGACAGTCGCACCGGCACGACTGAAGTCGTGCCCTTTCGATTTTAAACTGAGTCACTACCCAAAGGAACGGGCATTGACTGCTCATAGCGGCTCCACGACTACCGCTCTCTTCTGTGACATCGGCGGCGTCTTCCTCAGCAATGCGTGGGACCGAAATTCACGCGCCCAAGCTGTCCAGACTTTCGCATTAGAGCGCGTGGCATTTGACCGCCTCCACAATACCGTAATCAGCGCGTTCGAAACAGGACAGATGTCTCTCGATGAATACCTGGATCGAACTGTGTTCTATAAGCCGCGCGCATTTACGAAGGACGAGTTTAAGCAGTTCATTTACGCCCAGTCGCGGCCATGCGAAGAGGCTTTGGAACTGCTCGCGTCGCTCGCAGCGAAGAAGCAATACGTCATCGGCGCCATCAACAATGAATCCCGTGATTTGAATCGCTACCGCATTGATCGCTTTGACCTGTACAAGTACTTTGCCGTGTTCTTCAGTTCGTGTTATTTGGGTGTGAGGAAACCAGACGAACGAATTTATCACCTGGCCCTGGAGATGACGGGGCGATTCCCCGGCGAATCAGTTTTTATCGATGATCGTGAGGAAAACGTGCGAGGCGCGCGCGGCGTTGGCATGCATGCAGTGCAGTATAAAGATGGCGCTCAGCTCCGCACGGAGCTGCAGCGCCTCGGAGTGTGTTGAGAGATCAACGCGTACGCAACGGCGCGTTTCTAGCTCCCGGGACGCAGGAGGATGAACCTTTGCAATTAGGCATGGTAGGACTTGGACGCATGGGCGCGAACATGACGGAGCGACTGCTCCGGGCCGACCACACGATTGTATGTTTCGACCGCCGTCCTGGCGCGGTGAAAAACGCTGTCGCCCGTGGAGCGCAAGGCGTTGACTCGCTCGCGGCGCTCGTCGGGAAGTTGTCGCCTGCGCGCGCGGTCTGGCTGATGGTTCCCGCAGGTAATCCGGTAGACGACACCATCGGTGAGTTGCTGCCGCTGCTCACTCCTGGAGATATAGTCGTGGACGGCGGTAACTCTAATTACAAGGAGACGCTGCGCCGGGCAGCACTCTTGCGCGAGCGCCGGCTGCACCTTGTGGACTGCGGGACCAGCGGAGGTATTTGGGGTCTGAACGAGGGCTACAGTCTGATGGTCGGCGGCGACCCTGACGCCGTGGAAAGACTTCGTCCAATATTTGAAGCGCTCGCGCCTGCGCCGGATAGAGGGTGGGGGTATGTCGGACCGAGCGGCGCGGGACACTTCGTGAAGATGGTCCACAATGGCATAGAGTACGGCCTGATGCAGGCTTATGCCGAAGGCTTTGCAATTATGCAGAGCAAGACTGATTTTCAGTTCGATCTCACACAAATTTCGAACATCTGGCGCGAGGGCAGTGTGGTGCGTTCCTGGTTGCTGGACCTGATCGCGGGTGCGCTGGAACAAAATCCCACCTTGCGTGGAATTCAGCCTTATGTGGCAGATTCCGGTGAGGGCCGTTGGACAGTGGCTGAGGCTATTGACTCGGATGTTCCAGCTCCAGTGATCACGCTGGCGTTGCTCGAACGGCTTCGTTCGCGCCAGAGAGATTCCTTCTCGGACAAGCTGCTGGCGGTCATGCGGAGCGAATTCGGAGGACACGCGGTCAAACACGAGGAATAGTTATGACGAAGGCTGCCGTTGATCCCTGTATATTCGTGATTCTGGGCGCCAGCGGAGACCTGACGCGTCGAAAGCTATTGCCAGCCCTGTTGCGGCTCAACGCGAAAGGCATGGCGCCGGATAAACTGATCGTGCTAGGAACGGCTCGAACAGCCGATTTCGACGACGCAGCGTTTCGTGCTGACGCCCGCCGCTCGCTCCAATCCGCGGGTATGTCGTCGGAAGAAATGTCGCACTGGTGCGACGAGTGCCTGCATTTTCTTCAGATGAGCAAAGGCGACAGCGACGATTACCGCAGGCTCGCCACGTGCATCGAGCAACTGGAGCGCGAACATGGCACCCCAGCCAACAGAGCGTTTTATCTCGCGCTGCCCCCGCGCGCCTTCCCTTCCGCCATCGAGGGCTTGGGTGAAGCCGGCCTGAACCGCAGCTCGGGCTGGACACGCCTTGTAATCGAGAAACCATTTGGCCGCGACTTGAAATCCGCTCAGGAGCTAAATGCGTTGGTGCATCGGTATTACAACGAAGCGCAGGTCTACCGCATTGACCATTATCTCGGCAAAGAGACAGTTCAGAACCTGCTGGTATTCCGGTTCGCGAACCCCATCTTCGAAACCATCTGGAACCGCGATCGTGTGGAAAGCGTTCAGATCACCGTGGCGGAAACAGTAGGGATCGAGGGGCGCGCGGGCTACTACGAAGAATCCGGCGTTTTGCGCGATATGGTCCAGAATCACTTGACGCAGTTGCTCGCCGTTGTTGCCATGGAGGTGCCCAGCGCGTTTAAAGCCAACGCCATCCGAAACGAAAAAATGAAGGTGCTGGATTCCATCTCCCCCATACATCCGAATGATGCTGTGTTCGGACAATACATTGAAGGCATGGTTGACGGCATTCCTGTTCCCGCTTACCGACAGGAACCAAAGGTGCGGCCTGATTCACAAACAGCGACGTATGCCGCATTGCGTCTGGAGATTGCGAACTGGCGGTGGCAAGGCGTGCCATTCCTCCTCCGGACGGGTAAGCGGCTCGCTAAGCGAATAACTCAGATTGCAGTAAGCTTCCGATGCCCGCCTGTTGCACTGTTCCGGCCTAACCCCTGCCCGGAGATTCAGCCCAATGTTCTGGTCATTACGATCCAACCTGACGAGGGTTTCGATTTGAGCTTCGAGGTAAAGGTCCCCGGCGACATGCGATTGCAGAGGCAATCGTTGGATTTTCGATATGGTGAGGTATTTTCAGACATTCCCGAAGCTTACGAAACACTGCTGTTGGACATCGTCACAGGGGACCAGACGTTGTTCGTGCGAGCGGACCTGGTCGAGACGTCGTGGCACTTGTATTCGCACCTGCTGGAAAATCCTCCAGGGTTGCACTTGTATACCAGCGGGACATGGGGACCCTCGGCGGCCGACGCGCTGATCAAGAAACACGGAACCAAGTGGCTGCCGGAATGAACGCACGCGCATGCCGCCTGAAAGTATTTCCAGACTCGGAGGCGCTCAGTCGCCAGGCGGCCGCCAGCGTTGCCGCGCAAATCCGGAAAGCCGCAGCGGATGGACGATCGTTCTCCCTCGTCATGGCCGGTGGGAATACACCCGAATCTCTGTACAACGCGCTGGCCAGCGAGTTCCGAGAGGCGATCCCATGGGAACGCGTGGTCTTGTTCTGGGGTGACGAGCGCTACGTGCCGCCCGACGATCCACGCAGCAACTTTGGAATGGCAGAACGGATTCTGCTGCGGCGCGTGCGGATTCCCGCCGGAAACATCCATGCCATGCCGACCGAGTTTCCCGACCCGGACGAAGCGGCTCGCGTCTATGAAGCCACTCTAAGGGATCGATTCCCTGCTCCTTTGCCCCGATTTGATTTGGTGCTATTAGGAATGGGCGAGGATGGCCACACGGCATCTCTATTTCCCGGGTCGCCTGTACTTAACGAGCGGGAGTGCTGGGTAGCCGCGGTTCGTGCTCCCGCGCAACCTCCTGTTCGCCTCACTCTTACACTGCCTGTACTAAATAACGCCTCATGCATTTATTTTCTCGTCGCAGGGGCGAATAAAGCGCCGACGATGCTCAGCGCGCTGACTTCCCAATCGCCACACGCTTCCCCCGCCTCGCTAATTCGCCCGAGAGACGGCGAAGTAGTCTGGTGGTGCGATGAAGCGGCTGCAAACCTCATTCCCAGTAATGCATTCATGAATAATCCAGGCTAGCACCTGAAACCTGGCACCCGCGTTCATTTCGCCGTGGCAGTGTATGGTCACTAAAAAGTCGGCGAGGGCGCCGCAACTAGGTTCCGAACACTTTTACCCTCCTCAGCGCTTCTTCTACTGACGCCTCCGACACAAGGACCGTGCAGTGACTCCCGCCGACCTGCCATCCCTTGAGGCGGCCTCTGCGGAGCCACTTGCGAACGGCACCTTCGCTCTTGCACAGACGGAAAGCAGCCTCTCTTACCGAGATGGTCCCTTCTCCTGCCAGATTCAACAGTGGTTCAGAGTCGGATGGCGGTAGCGGTGAATCCCCCGGCGGTGTCGCTGCTTTACGGCGACCGCTGCCGCCGGGTGGTACAGGATGATTCGGCGTGATTTCTTTGTCCACAGCCAGGCGCGGTGTAGAACTTTTTTTGGCGCCGGTGGTTCGATGCATTGCCATGCTCATGGTCCTTAAAAAGACGCGAGTTGGTCGTCGTCGCCCCGCACAGCCAGTGTATAGGTGCGTACACCTATGTGTCAAGCAAAAATTCCGCTCAGGAGAGTTTGACAGCGGACTCTCGTTTACCCGGTATCGCCTCGCCAGATAAAATCGGACGGAAACTTGCGGTCTGTCCCCGAGCGGGTCCATCCGATGATGGAGGCCGCTGCGAAAAATGCCCGCTCAACCGGCTGGACGCCGCGCAGCATTCCGAGGCCGGACAACTGCTGCGCCGGGCGATTGATCTTCGTGCGGCCCTCCGGCTCGGCGTTTCTCTTTCCCTCGACGACATTGCCGCCGAGGAGTTCTTTGCGATGCTAGCCATCGAAGAAGCGCAGGATGAATATGAGACGGGGCGGCGTGGGAAATCTTGAACCAGGCAGACTAAACTTGACCCTGAGGCGTCGAATCCTGTTTCGCATTCGTCTCGCCGTCCGCTCTCATTTCCGATGCCCAGTAATCTTTGATGGCTTGAGCAATTTGGAAATGTGACTTGTCCTTGAAGGATTCTTTAAATCCGCTGGGCAGCGGTAGGGTGTTCTCCAGAAAGAACCGTTCCAGTTCGGAATACAACTCGTTCAGCCATTTTTCGGTCTGTTCCTCCCCGGTCCCAAAAAACTGTAGGTGCTTCCAGCTCATCGGTTCCCTCTGGTAATGAAAAGTTGCATTTCGAAAGAGCCTCAGCCGCTCTACAAACGGGGAGTTGAGGAGTTCATCGATCTTGGGATCACTCAAATTCAGATCCCTCCACCCTTCGATGACCAAGTAAATTCCTGAGTATGAATAGAGGAAGTATATTCCCGGTGCGGAATAGAAGAAAAGCACGAGGCCTGATTTGTCGGCGCTGAGCATCTTCAACCAGTCTGCACTGATCTCGCGACGGAACAGATCCCGCATGTGTGCAGCATAAGCGAAATATCTGTACAACGTGATTATGTCCGGGTTCATTTCCATCACTTTATCTTTGCTTAAACTAATCTTCATAAGACCTGCTCCCTCGTCAGAGTCCGTTGCCAACAGTCATTAGACCACACCAGCCACATGCCCGGTGACAACAAACTCGAACTGATCATCCAGGTGGACGCCGCCGGAGCAAACGCCTCGATCAAAAGTGTCAACAAGAGCCTTTCTGGTTTGGAAAAGGAAGCTGTGTCTTCGGCGAAGGGCGCTTCCAAGGGGATTGACGGGATGACGCTCGCCATGACGAAGGCCGTCGTCGCCGGCAACGCCATCTACGATGTGGCGAAAAGAGCTTTCGCCGCTCTCAAAGACTTCACCCTCGGCGCAATTCAGACCCAGGACGAAATGGGCAAGACGGCCCAGAAACTTGGTCTGACCGTGAAGGAGTTTTCCGAACTGAGGCACATCGCGGAGCTGTCCGGGATTGAGGTCAGTCAGTTGAGCACCGGTGTCGGAAGGTAACGGAACAAGGCCTCACGGTCGAATTGGTACCGCTGCTTCTCAAAACAGAGTACGGACCGGAACTTGGTGAAGTCGGAACAAGTGGCCGCTTAATTACAGCGTATTACGATAACCAATCGCTGGACGATTGGGCAGCTAACGTGGAGCAGCAGCGACAATTGATACGCGCACCGCAGCGTGTCTAGGAACTGGAGTCTTGCGGAGTCAGGCAATGTCGGCCAATGACACCGGTCGCGTGCAAACTACTCATTCCAGGACGGTTTGGAGCGGGAGACGGGAATCGAACCCGCGACGTCCAGCTTGGGAAAGCGGCCTTAGATTGAAAATAAAAAACATAGAGCCTACTGCGTTAATTTCCGACGATGATAACTCCTCCACTTTCAACGAATGATTTTCTTCCCGATCTTAACGGAGCCCAAACGGAGTACACGGACCAATCTCTCTTTATCGCCCCTCAACAGAACCTTGTTGGCATCCGACAGCCAGCGTTGCGCGACCTGGCATCTGCTTTGCCTGTACTATTTGACTTTGCCTGACTTATGAAGCGCGTACAACTTGCGCATGTACCGGCGGCGTCTTTCCTTGAAAGCCTCTGTCTTAGAGTGGCATTTGCACCGACAGGCAGCCGTACAAAATTCTTGATCTGACCGGCGCGCGAAATACCATTTAGTACATTGCGGGCATCTGCGGACGTTTGTTATCTCTCGATCAAGCATCAGTTGAAGCAAGCAGCGGACCTGTCCGCTGACTACTGCGATGGGGGATTCCTCTGTTGTCAGGGTCAAACTCACCGGACTGCCATCGTAGTACTCGTGTAGCTCGATCTGCGGGGCTGACGTGAATTTGGACAGCTCCTCATTGAGCCTGTAGTAGCAGCGCCAGAATTCTGAATGCTTGCTTCCGCTTCTTACGGCAACCGAGAAACTGTGGAGAGAGTCGTGTTCCGCCAAATTCCCAAAAACCACTTGTGCATCCGCAAGAATCGCTTCAATGAACGGCTTGTGTCTGTGCGAGTAATACCATTTATCTTTCTCGCTGGGGGCATTCAACCATTTAACGAGAGCCCGGCCTAGCTGCTTACCTCGTCTCCTTTTCATTTTCTAACTAACGCCTCCTGTTATTATCCGTTAGTAACATAATACTTCATTGTTTCCGCCTAGTCCAGCTAGGATGAGCTTTGAGAGCTTTCGACAGCGGTGCATTAGCTTGGAGCAGTTTGTTATCCGCGTCGCTTCGGCTAATGGGCGACGCATCGAAGCACCATTTCACCAGCACCAGCGCCGTTCAGCGTGGTGCCCTCAAGGAGTGATGAATTATGGCAAGGTTTGGTGATATTCAAGCAACTGGACGTGAAAGGCTCGATCTGCCGGGCCTGCTGTGGCTCCAGGATGCCCTAGGAGGCGGACTGGTGCGCGGCGGTAATTACCTGATTGCCGGGGACCCGGGGGGTGCTAAGACCACCTTGGCCGCTCAAATCAGTGTCGCGGTTGCCAAGTGCGGCGTCGGCGTGGTTTATCTAACGAACGAGCAGGGCATCGCTGATATTGCAGGCGTCATGGAACGCGTTTCACCGAACCTAACACCCGAAGAGCTAGCTAACGTCAAAAAGCATCTTTTTTGTGATGACATTGTTCCGGAAGTGAAGGACCTTCCCGACTTCATCGTCTGCCGAATGCTGGCGGACGGTCAGGAATATCACGGCTGCCGCATGCTTGTTTACGATTCCATTCAAGGGCATGGCCTCGCGCCTACAGCCGTTAAGCAATATCACTTTCTCTACAAGTTCCTCGAACTCGCCAGAAAAACTGGTCTGTGTACTCTCCTCATCGGCCATGTCACTAAGCGGGGACTAGTTGCCGGTCCAAAAGACTTGGAACACAACATTGATGTGATGATCTACCTCCGCCGCGCCTTTCGGCTCAGGCTCTTTTTTGTTCCAAAAAACCGTTTTGGGCGAGCCATCCCTGACCCAGTAGTTTTGACGATGGACGAAAACGGGCGGCTCTTAAAAGCGCCGCACACGACGGCCCAAAGCAGTGTTGTTTGGGGATGGTCTGGCGACAGTGAAAATCTAACCGAGGCGCAGGCTGTAGTCAGCATGCCGCCCTACGGCTCGAATCCCGAACTGAACGCCCCGAATCTGCCACGGGAAAGAATCAAGCAGTTATTGTGCACAATCCGCCAATTAAAGGACGTGGATGTTACGAATCTTTCCTACACCGTCAACTGTTTCTTGCCCGGTCACAAACGGTACTGCGTTGAACTAGACTTGCCGCTGGCCGTTTCGCTTTTGAGTTCGTATTTGCAGCAGGGAGTCGAGCCGAACACCCTGTTCATAGGCGAATTGGATTTGAACTCTCGTATTCGCAGACCGTCCCCGAGCTATCTGGCGGGACTGGCTCACGTTTTGGTGCACAACCACACCGGCATCGTCCGTCGGGTGTATCTGTCTGCTGATTGTGAACAAGAATTCCAAGGTTATTTGGCGGAGGAAGAAAAAAACGCCCAGGCGGAGGGCCTGGAGGTTGATTACCCAATTCAGATCATCGGCGTTCTCAACCTAGCGAAACTGCTCAACCTCCTCTGGCCAGACTTGGGAATTACAAATTCAGCCAGCTGAATCAGACGAACCGCCGCGAAGACCAGCCACAAGGAATCCGGGCAGCAGTGAGGGACCTGTAAGGAGCGACAAAATGGGAAGGACTACAAGAGACTTGATCGAGGAACTGCAAGCCGAAGCGCCAAAGTTCAAAGTCGTGATCATTGCCGTCGGTTTTGAGAAAAGGAGCGAATGCGTCTTCAACAGCGATGAGCATCCGCTCCAGAAGTTGAACGGACTGGTAGAGGCTGGCGGAGAACCAATCGGGTTGATAGGTTTCAGGGATGACGGCGAGCACGGAACGGTCTATTGCAGGACGTTCGCGGAATATGCGGTCGAGCAATGGGCTAACGATTATCTTTCCGATCTGTGCCACACGTTTTGTGAATTCTTAGTAAAATCCGGGAAGGCGAGGATTCTGCCGAATCCGGCCAACGGTTGGCTCAATTAAGAGGGCCATAATGCGATTGGTTGCCAGTGTGCTGGCCCCGATTACCAGCGGAGCGGAAGAGGGTTAGGACGGCTCAGCCATAGCACCTTTGACCGTCTCTGCGACCTCGGTAAACGCTTCCACGAAGGCGTCTAGTTTGCCGTCCAAAACACGAAATCGGGGAGCTAAAGCCGTCGTCTTGGTGGCATCGGATTCGTCTTCTCTCCTGTAAAACTCAGCCACTTCATTGATTCGCTGCTTGCAGGTAATGAATCGCTGCTCGCCCAGCACACGGACGGCGCGAATCGGTATAGAAAACCACATGTTCGTGGGCGTCATGGACAGTAGCGAAATGAAATCTTCGTCCACTTCAATTCCGTAGCTAATCTGTGAGGGGAAGGTGCGCGTCGCAAAACCTGAAGAGCGTAGCCGCTGGCGCAGACCCTCGGCCAATTCTGCGGCATCTGGCGGATTGTTGGCTCGAATCTGTGCGGTCAGTCGTTCCTCGGTCATGGGAGTGGGGGGAGGCGAAAGCTTCGTCTTCTTAGACGACTCGCCGGGCGCGGTAAACGTTACCGTTACCTGCTCGCTGGCCGTGCCTTGCATACTGATGGTCACTACATGGCGGGAAGCCTCACTGATCTTCAAGAGCGTCTTGGGGACGATGATCCTACTGGTATCGGGCAAGTCGTAAATGCGGAATTCGACCAACCCGAGCTTATATGCACCCACGGCGTTGTTCATCCATTGGACCAGACGTTCGGCGCTGGACCGAATGCAATCTGCGACGATGAGTAGCAGAATATCGCCATTCCGACGTAACCTGTCGAATGCATCTTCAAAATCGTCGGCCCTTTGCGGAAGCGATGTGGCACGTCGGTACACGCTCTCATCTGGTCCTAGCCGTTGGCTCTTAACATCTCCGCGCCTCAGCCGATTCTCAAATTCGTCTAGCGACAATTGGCTGACGCCCATCGCGTATTGAAGAATTTGTGCTACAACGTCGCGCACGGCCTCTGAATTGCGCCATAGCTTGGTCTCGACAATGACTAAATGAGCGTCATCGGTGACAAGCAGGTTGTCTATATATCCATCCGCCCCATCTGCAACCGGAACGGGTATTTCCCGGCCAAGAGAGCAAAGACCCTCCACATTAGGGTAAAAATCGTGAATCGGCAGGATAGTTGGGCAGCGATCAATGAGTTCTTGAAGCAGAGATTCCTGATGGGGTTCGGCTGTACGGGAAAGCAGTGTTTCAGACATATCGGGGGCTTGGAGAAGTGGGGCACCGATGGTCATGATTTTCACTCCAAAAAACAAAATGGTACGTTAAGTCCGTGGACATATCAACAGCGGGAATTTCCAATATGAAACATTGTGGAAAACGTGCTCACTCGGTTCGGCAAGGCCGTCCGCAAACGCAGAAAGGCGCTCGGGGTCTCTCAAGAGGAGTTTGCCGATCTCTGCGGCCTCGACCGGAGCTACATGGGCGGAGTAGAACGAGGGGAGCGGAACATCTCCCTGGTCAACATCGAAAAGATCGCAAAAGGGGCTGGAGTACCGCTGAAAGATTTGTTCCGAGAAGTTTGATTCGTGATGCCGCACTTTGAATAATTGTTCCCAAACTGGCTCCCGGATTCCCAGCCCATCCGGCTAGACTGGCGTCATAAAACCTATCGAGGAGGACAGACGTGAAGGAACGGAGGCGGCGCGCTGTTTCAAATTCGGGGACACCTTTGCGTAAGATCGAAGTGGCAACAGCCACATGGATTCCAATTGAGTTGGGAAGAATCGATCCAGCCCGATACAACTTCGTACCCAATTCGCAAGACAATTCCTCAGTCCGAATGGGTGTCTTTGCTGAACCAGATCGGTTTCAAGCACATTGTATTGTATGAATTTCCCGTTCCTCCGGCACCCCACATTTCCTGCTTCAGAGCGGCATCTTAACGCTGGATGGGAGCACCACAGAGCCTCGAAATATGCCGAGAGCCTTCTCAGCTTGCCGCAAAGCTGTTGAATGCCTCGGCTTCAACCTATATGGCTCGGGGGTGCTGCTCCAGGCAGTGGACGAACGCGCTGCCCACGATTACGCCATCGACGATGGGCGCAAGCTCTGCGAAATGCTCCGGACGGGAAATTCCGAACCCGGCCGCAATCGGCAGCG
>JACPPJ010000018.1 GCA_016191085.1 Acidobacteriota bacterium
GATGGTCCGGCGGGGCGCCGGCTGTCAAGGTAAAACATGACTCTGGTATAGCCTATTCACTTCGTATCCCCCCTGTGGGGTTGAAGTGTGTTAGTCAGAAGAGGAGAAGAGCGCTGGGCTGGCTTGCTGGGGCGAGAGCAAGCCAGCCAGTCCCACCGTAAAATCGGCCGGCTATGCCCGCTCTCTACATCCAGCTCATTCGCGAAATGAAAGACGCTCCGAGTGGTGGACTCTGCCCGACGCCGTGGCATCATGGCCACCGCTGGACTCTTCCAGACCACCATTCCGACCGTCCGCAAATGGCTCCGCCGTACCAGCAGCAGTCCTGCCGAACTGAAGGAACATTCTCGCGCTCCTCACCGCCAGCCGCACAAGACCGCACCGGAACAAGGGCAGCGCGCGGTTCAGTTGCGGCAACAGTTGCCCACGTTTCGGTGCCCTCCGACGGATCCGTGAGTTCGATCTCCCATCAGTCATGCTGCTCTGGAACGCATGACGATTTGCTTCACCGCTGCTGGCGAAAGTACCCAAAAGAAACAGAACCTGGCCGCCATCAAGGCCACCTGGCGGTTCTTCCACAAATTCGGCCGACATCAAACTGCTCTGATACAATTGGAAGATGACTGCCGCCGGCATCTACATCAGCATTCCATTTTGCCGGCAGAAGTGTACGTACTGTAATTTTGCCTCTGGCGTTCACGCTTCTTCTTTGCTGCCACGCTATGTCGAGTGCTTAACTAATGAAATCATCGCGCGGAATGAACTGTGGGACCAAGCCGGAGTTACGGCGGCGGAGTTTCACGTAGACAGTATCTACTTGGGCGGGGGCACTCCGGGCATGCTCGACTCCTGGCAACCTGGGGATATACTCGGCGCAATTCGACAGTCCTTTGCGGTCATGGCCGATTGCGAAATCACCATCGAAGCAAGCCCGGAAAACGTGACCTCGGCAGCGGCCGCCGCGTGGGCCGCGAGCGGCATCAACCGCGTGAGCCTCGGCGTGCAATCCATGGTCACAGAGGAGTTGCGGGCCGTGGGGCGACTGCATGACGAGCGCACCGTGGCCGAAGCATTCGCGGCTCTGCGCGAGGCGGGCACCTGCAATATCTCTGCCGACCTGATTGCCGGATTACCAAAACAGACGACGATGTCTTGGGAACGGTCGCTGCGCGCGTTACTCGAGTTGCAGCCGCAGCATTTTTCCGTATACATGCTGGAAGTGGATGATGACAGCCGTCTCGGGCGGGAGATGCTGCAGCATGGCGAGCGTTATCATGTGGGAGCCGTGCCACGGGAAGATGCCGTCGCCGAGTTTTATTGCGCCGCAGTGGACCTGCTGCGCGCCAGCGGCTTCGACCATTACGAGATCTCCAACTTCGCTCGCCCGGGCAGGCGTTCGCGGCACAATCAAAAGTATTGGACCAATGCTCCCTATTTCGGCTTCGGCGCGGACGCTCACTCGTATGACGGACAGCGTCGCTGGTGCAATACGGATTCTGTCGTCGCATACGTCGAGACGATCGAGAAAAACGTCCCGGCCATCCACGAGCAGCATTCGCTGGGCCGCCGCGAGAAGCTGGAAGAGCGGATTTTTCTTGGACTTCGCTGCCGGGACGGCATTTCCCTTTCCAGTTTGGATGAGGAGTTCGCTTCGGAGCTGGATCCGTCGGCTCACAGCGTACGCGAGCATTACAAGCAGCCGATCACACAATTTTGCGAGGCTGGCTGGCTGGAATCCGAGGCCGATCGCTTGCGGCTCACCGACCGAGGCGTACTTTTCTCAAATGAAGTCTTCGCAGGATTTCTTTTGGAACAACCTGGATGAACCGCTTGGGTTGTAGGATAAATAGTGATGAGCGCCACAAAAGAGCAGATGACCCCATCGACAGCGGCTTCGGCCGCGAGAGACTCGAGCACGGAGCTTTTGCCGCCAGTCGACCTGCGCAGTGACACCGTTACCAAGCCTACGCCGGAGATGCGCCGCGCCATGGCCGAAGCCGAGGTGGGTGACGACGTGTACGGCGAAGACCCTACGGTGAATCGGTTCGAACAGCGCGCCGCTGAAATGTTCGGGCGAGAGGCCGCCATATTTCTTCCCTCCGGTTCCATGGGCAACCTGATCGCAATGCGAATTCACACGCGCCCGGGGCAGGAGATTATCTGCGAGGAATGGGGGCACATCCTGAATTTCGAGATGGCTTCCATGTCGGCGATCGCCTGTTGCATGCCGCGGCCGATTCGCACACCAGACGGCATTCTGACGTGGCCACTCGTAAAGGAAGCGATCCGTCCAAAGATCTATTACCGCGCGCAAACAGGGCTCATCTGCTGTGAGAACACGCACAACATGCAGGGTGGAGTCATTCTCCCGCAGCATGTCGGCGATGAGATATGCGATGAGGCGCACGCGGCGGGGCTGCCGGTGCATTTGGACGGGGCCCGCATCTTCAATGCGGCGGTAGCGCTGGGCAAGAGCGTCCGCGAACTGACTCACAAGTTCGACTCCGTCATGTTCTGCGTATCGAAAGGCCTCGGCGCGCCGGTCGGGTCGCTGCTCACCGGCAGCCGCAGCTTCATCGAGCAGGCCCGAATTCACCGCAAGATTCTGGGCGGTGGAATGCGGCAAGCTGGCGTGATTGCGGCCGCCGGCCTAGTTGCTCTGGAGAAGTCACCGGCGCGGCTGCATATAGATCACGATAACGCCAAGTTCCTAGCCGAAGCGCTCGCCCGCATGCCCGGCATACGGGTGGATTCTCGAAAGGTGAATACCAACATCATCATTTTCGATGTCTCCGGTACGGGAATGACCTCAGCCGAAATTTCGCAGAAACTGTCGGTGCGGCGCGTGTATATCAACGGCGTAAACGCGGCACTGATGCGCATCGTGACGCATCAAGATGTGGATGGGGCGGGATGCCAACGCGCACTTGAGGAGCTGGCGCGGATCATTGGCCGGGCGGCGTAGAGAGACAATTTATTGACGCGTGTTGTAGAGCGAACTTGCGTTCGATCACAGCCGCATCGCGGCTGCTGATAAGGTTAGTTGGGGCGGACGAATTCATACCGCTCGATCGTTGCAGCGACACCAACCGCGTTTCCTTCCATAGCCGCTCGATCGACGCGTACTATCTTACCTCTGCATTTCACCTGGACAGGTTGCCCGTTTGTAATCTCGCGCGGAAGCGTGAGTACAAATTCGAGTGACGAGCCCACATCCATGGGTGTGCTGAACTCAAGGTAAACTCCGCTGGAACTGATGTCCTTGGTCTTGACTGTGGCTTCGGCTTCGCTCATGCGGACCGCTACCGGCAAGGCCATTGGGAATCGTTGCGCCCGTCTCTTATTTGCTGGGTCCATTAAACTGCCTCATCGCGAGCGAGAATCCGGGGGTGATGGCGTTGCCATCGGCCGCCTCGACGCGTCGGAATTCAGATTGTATGACTGCATAGGTAGAGTCGTACTAGAAGGTTTTACCGCTGATTGGTAAACAACAACAATAGCCTTGCGGTCTCATTTCGAATTTAGTGCCACAGTACCAACTCGATGGTAGACCTAGGACGGCTAGTTGAAATCGTCGTGAGCGGGGCAGAGTGTCTTGTAGTCACACGTCCGACATTGATACGCAGGCGCTGGCGGAAAATGGTTGTTTCCGATGTTGCTGCTGGTCTCGGCCAGCAGTTGTTCCAGCTCCCGGAAGTCTGCAGCGTTCCTTTTAGTGCGCAGTTGTTCCTGCGTCTCGAGGTTATAGAGAACGAGCGATACCGGTTCAAGATTTAGCACATCCCGGCATGCAAGCGCATACAGCGTGAGTTGCCGATTCTCGTCGGCTTGCTTCTGTGTATGCGCGCGGCCGCTCTTATACTCGATCACTTCGACCTGCTTGTCATTCAGGCGGTTGATCTGGTCGATGCGTCCCACCACCCTGACTCCCCCGCGAGAAAACTGGAACGCCTTCTCTTGGGCCAGCAGTTCAAAAGGATCTTGCGTGAAATTCGCGCTAAGGCCCTGCAGTTGGCGCAAACCCATCTCCCAGTATTTGCGTCGTTGTACCGAGTCTGTGAATCCCGCATCGCTCCAGGATTGCCGCAGCACCGCCTCAATCTCCATTGACTGCATCGATTTTGCTCCGTCCGCAATGGCGCTCACGACTGTGCTGATTGCGGTGTGCATGATCGAGCCAAACCGCAGCGCCGCGGAAGGCATTATGGGAACCCGCCAGACGTGACTGAAAAAATATTTGAGCGGGCATTCCAGGTACGCTTCCATTCCCGAAACACTCAACATCACATCCGGCTGCTTTGCCAGTGGCTTCAAGATAGCGGGCATAGGAACTTCGCGCTGCGGCGGCGCTCCGTGAGGTGGAATCTGTTTCCACTCGAGATCCGGGCAATCGCTGTCGCGAAGCTGCTGGAGAAATTCAGACGGTTTGCGCTTGTCGTTTGCAACTGTGCAGAGCGTTAGACGTCGCTTTGCGCGCGTGAGAGCTACGTAGAAAAGTCGGCGCTCCTCTTCTTTGTGGATATCACCCAAGGGCGCGGGGCCCTTCAGCAGTGCGATTGGGAATTCGATGAGCGGATCTTGGCGGCGGCTCGGAAAGGCTCCACGGATGAGGTGCAGCAAAAAGACGTGCTCGAACTCCAGTCCCTTGGCGGCGTGCATGGTCATAAGCTGCACCTTGCCTTGAGAATCGTCGGGCGATTCGTCCCACAAACTGCGCTGGACCGTGTTTGCGCGCTTAGCGGAACCGCGTTCCGACGACTGTTCGTCCAGGCTGAAGTTCACAGATGCGTCTTCATCGGGCAGGTTGATTGTTCCACGGGCCTCCTCGAAATACGCGAAGTATTCGAGGAACTCCCGAAGCAAGCCGTTGGCACACTTTTCGCCATCCCAGGTCTTCACAAATTCGGAGAACGCTCTCCACGCGCCGGCGTCCTCCGCCCGGCTGAACAATCGCAGTTCATCTCGCAAATTGTGGAGCCATGCTGCGAGCCTCTGCTCCTGCGCAATGGTTTCGTAGCGATGCAAAAGGTCGAGGAGAACCCGAGTCGGTTGTTTGTTCCCGCTGCTGCTGTTCGGTTCCGCAAATTTTTGCTCCGTAACGTCGCGCAGGGTGCGCTGCTGGCTCCGTGCCGTCCGGCACAATTCGTGCAGCGTTGATGGGTCCACGTGACAATTGGACATGACGCGCAGCAGACTGATGCTGTCATTGCGGTGCCCGATGGCGCGGAGACACGCTACTAGGTCACGCACCGCGGGCTGATTGTTGATGGCAAGTTTGCGGATCGCGAACGGAACGTTGTGGCGGCGCAATGCGGATACCAGGTAGTTCCTGTGCAGGTGCGCCCGGTACAGCACCGCGAAATCCGACCAGGCCTTTGCCTCTCCATCCCGCACCTGCCGTGCAATTTCACACGCGATGGCTTCGGCTTCTTCCGCATCGCTGACGCATTCCCAGACCTCAACCTTCTCGCCTAGTTCGTTAGAAGTTCGCAATTGTTGCGTGGGCTGGCCACCCTCGGCGTTACTGAGCGAAATGACCGCCTCAGCAACCGACAGAATTCGCTTGGTGGACCGGTAATTCTGATCGAGCACCACTTCCCGGTATTCGGGAAATGTTTGTTTGAACAAATCAAAGCTAGTATGAGACGCGCCGCGAAAATGATAGATGGCCTGTTTACGATCACCAACCACGGTCACGTTCCTCGTTTCGCCCGCGAGCAGCCGCAGTAATTCAATCTGCGCCCAGTTGGTATCCTGGAATTCGTCCACCAGAATAAACGGATACCGGCGCTGTAGTCTGCCGCGCAGTTCCGGCGAGTTTTCGAGCAGCGTGACAACGCGCGCCAGCATGGCTCCGAAGCTCACCAGCCCGGCTTCTTCCTGTATGGCCTCGGATTGCGCGAAGACGCGCGCGGTTTCGCGTCGCCGCGCCACTTCCTCTTCGAACAAGGGTTTGGGCTTCTTCTTGTTTCGCTTCCCTGAACCCGGAGACATATCCAAAATTTCCGGGCGCAAATTCTCCGCATATGCGCTATAGCTGGCCGGACTCACCAAGTTGTCGTGGCACCGCGAGCAGAACTCGAGAAGGTCGTTCAAAAAGCGTCCGGGCTCGGAGACGCGCAGGTAATAGTCCAGGTCCAGGCGTTCCAGATTGCGCCGGAGGAAAATCCAGTGATCAAGCTCGTCAATTGGTTTCCACGGCGGCGTTCGCGGCGAGTGCTTCAGCAGCAATTGCAAGCAGAACGAATGGTAGGTTGAAAAACGGCAGCGGTGCGCCTCCCGGAAACGCGCAGCCGCCCTCCGCCGCATCTCTTCGGCTGCTTTGTCGCTGAACGTCAGAGCAAGGATGTTTTGCGGGTGAAGTCCCGGAATATTCCGCAGCAGATAACCGACGCGCTCAACGATCACGCGTGTCTTGCCGGTGCCCGCGCCCGCAACAATCAGGAGGGGACCATCGACGTGCTCAATGGCATCCCGCTGCTGATCAGTTAACTCCCTTGAGCGCGCCTCTCTCGACATCAGTAGCTCCAAGGCGTGACGCCTTCGATGAGGCGATCGATTTCTTGCCGTTTTTGATTGACGATCACGAACGTCAGCTTATCAGATGCTTCTTTCGGTCTGCCAACCTGGACTATCTCAAATCCCTTTCCGGTGGACTGAACCGTCACCGTATAGAGGGTACCCGTGCGCTCGATGGACTGAACGCGATGTAGGAGAATCAAAAGCTCGACGGTACGGCCCCTGTCAACTTCTTTCCAGCGTTCTTGCGGGTCGCACAGGTTGTTCTTATCCAGGGCACTCCACACGCCGGTCAGGTTCTCGAGATCAAAATTGAGACTTGCACTATTCCGGGGAACGATGAAGAAATCGTGGTTCCACTCGTAGCTGCTCTTGCCTTTATCGGCAGTCCACCCGTAACGTGGAAAGCTCCACCATTTCTTGGATTGCACATCTACCGATGGGCGCGTCCAAGTGGCCGAGGTTTGACACACTTTGAATGGCAGTTTCTCGGTGACTGCAGATTCTCGCGACTGCGGGAACGCTGTCTGTGCCAGAGACACCGAAGCCCATACTAACAGCATCGAGCGTACCAACTGTTTGCTATGCCTCATGTTGGCCTCCTATGCGACCCTGCCGGCAGTTCCCAAGTCGCCGGGGATATCGCCCGCACCAAAGCTCTCACGAACAGATTCGCTGGGGCCGGAATGCCGCACTCTCGGCCGGCGCGTACAACCGCTCCATTGATGGCATCAATTTCCGTGCGCCGCGCCTCCTCCACGTCGCGCAACATGGAGGAGCGGTTTGCCGCTGTTAGGTGGCATACTCGCCGGACCTCTTCCAGCAGTTCCGCAGGCGTAGGCAGCGCAATCTGTAGTTTCGCTGCGACCCTGGAAACCTCCTCGACTATTTCCGGTGCCGCATCGTCTACGCCGTCCCTGAACGCCAGCACGACTTCTTTATGCGCCAGCAGCTCGCCGTTACGCACGCGGAGAAGCGCCGTCAACGGATTGATGACCGCGCTCACCGCTAGCTTTTTCCACAAAACGCTCTTCACGTCCGGAGAAGTCGAGCACGGAATGCCGGAACCGGAAAGCAGGCCTGCTACGGATTCCAGTTCGGCATCTGCGGCGCGGTTCCATGCGCCGATTTCACATTCGCCGCGGCCAGTGAGCCGCACCACGCCGGGACGCTCGCGCAAAGCACCAAACGTCGTCGTGCCGGCAAGGATTGGATTATGCGGCAGGTTGTTTTCGAGCGCCTCAGCGTTTCCCAGGCCATTTTGCAGCGTGAGAATGGGAATGCGGGACGGCAGAATACCAGCGAGACTCGCTGCCGCGGAATCCGTATCGAATGATTTCACAAGCACGATGACCAGATCGCAGCGCACACGGGACGCAAGTATCTCGTGGGGCAAATGTGAAAAGGCACGCAACGCGGGCCGTATCTCCTGCTCGCGTTCCACGAGCAGTAGGCCGCGTGCTTCGATGGCCTCCAGGTGTTCCCGCCAGCGGCAAACCGCCCAGACCGTGTGACCGGCACTCGCCAGTAGTCCTGCAAATACGCTGCCCAGCGCGCCGCAGCCTATGACGGCTATGTTCTTATGTCCTTCGAAACGCGACAAGAGCAGGAAGTCTCCTCGCTCGTCACTTGTCATTGTCCTACGGGATCGGCAGCAGCGGCTCTTGCCCGGAGAGCAGTTGCTGGTCGAATGCATTCAACAATACCGAGGTCCCTGTGTAGCTAGCCATCAGCGACACCAAGTCAACGAGCGTCTCGTTGCCGAATAACTTCAAAGCGCGAGCGAACGTATCGGAGCTGACGGCATGCTTCTGGAATAGCTCGCGGCCGAGCTGGATGATGGCCGTTTCTTTCTCTCCCAATCCGGTCACAGGTTTGCGGTACTTGACGATATCAATAATATTCTGCTCCAGGCCTACTTTCAGCGCCTCCGGCTCATGCGTCGTCCACTCGAACTGATGGTTCATCTCGCGCGCAGTTAACAGGATTGCGAGCTCACTCAACCGTCGATCAAGTTTTGTTCCGAACCGCAGATACTGGTTCGCGGGTCGAGTGGCAGTTGCCAGCTTAGGGCTATGCAGCCGAATGCCGTTCGGACCTTGCAGCCCTGCAAGCGAGCGTTTATCGGAAGTGGCGGCATCGTAGGCCTTCTGTCCTTCCGCATCCAGATTTTCCCTTTTCACAAGCGGCAGACGCGATCGCGAATCGGGGTAGACATCCTTGGGAAGCGACTCGCTCGCGGCCGCTGATTTTGTGCTGTTTTGGCCGCGGGCCGATTGCTGCAGCGCCGTGCCTGCTGCAAAGATGCAGGTCGCTATTGCTCCCAACATAAGTACGCGAAATAATGTCATAGTTCCTCCTAAAATACGATCCGGTCTAAGACGCCGAAGCGCTGCCGCACCCGCGATTATAGCTGTGGGGTCGTCGCTCCGCCAGTGTATTGAGTCACAATGTCTTATGTGGAAAGCTCCAGTCGAGAGGTCGCATTGTCGTGTAAGCAGCGAACGGTGCAGAGGGACTCATGCAAGCAACTCCAGAGAAACAGCGCGAGAATTACCGCTTCACCGTTGAGGTAACCCGTACGACTCGAAACAGAGGATTATCACGGGAGCTGATCTGCGGCGCATCGCCGGCCTTATAATGTTCGCATCTTCTTCGGAGAGCACCCGGACGAGAGCAGGGCCGATCGGCAGATTCACAACGCGACTTCCGTGGATCTGGCCGAACCGGGCGAAGACCCATTTGAAGATTGAATTGCTAGGGGGCCGTGCCGTCCGGATCGAGGTACCGCATCCGAACCCGTGACGCCTTGGCGGATGCGGCCCTGTTGGGGGGACTGCCCGAATCATGTTGCTCGTGAAAGCATTGTCATATATCTTACTTTGAGGATATGAGGAAACCTTTATCTCTTGGACCTAACCGCGGGAGTTTGCTCGGGGGCGGTTCATCCGATCAAACTCAAGATGAGCAATGGCCCCAAACATTCTTCCCACTTCTCTGCCTTCCCTACCGGATCTCGACGCGCGGCTCTTTGTCTTCGACGGCCGCCTGATCCGCCTCATCCATAATTCGTATATGCCTAAAGTTCAGGCTTTCCTGAACTCGCGAACTGTACGCGAGTTCACCGAATCCAGTCGGTTCGTTCCCACCCGCTTCCTGGATCAAGCTTCCCGCGAGGAGTTTCTTTCCCACAACTCATTTCCGAATCGCTTAGGGAATAAGGACGCATGGATAGCACTGGAACACGGTTCGGTTCCTTTCCCTGCTTCTGCGCACGAATGGCCCCCCGAAATGTTGCATGCCGCCGGAAAGCTGACCCTGGAACTGGCAAATGCACTACTCTCGGAGGGCCGTGGGATCAAGGACGCTATCCCGTACAACATCCTGTTTCGAGGCTCCGAAGCCGTTTTTGTAGATTTGCTGTCGCTTGAAGAACGCGAACCGCGCGATCCGGCCTGGCTTGCTTACGCCCAGTTCGTGCGGGCGTTCTTATTGCCCCTGATGGCATACGAGAAGTTTGGGCTGCCCACACACCAGGTTTTCTTGACTCGGCCAGGTGGCCTTGAACCTAGCGAGTTCTACCATTTGTGTAACCAACCCCAGGAGCGAAGGGCTCCTGCGGTGACCCCCGATTCGCTTCCCACCAGGTTCCGTTT
Source organism: Acidobacteriota bacterium (assembly GCA_016191085.1). GTDB lineage: Bacteria > Acidobacteriota > Terriglobia > 2-12-FULL-54-10 > 2-12-FULL-54-10 > JACPPJ01. The sequence goes on from JACPPJ010000018.1 coordinate 10,176, forward strand.
CGCCGTAAGGGAATCTGGAGCATTGCTACATCACTGTCGCCCCAAGAAGGAGCCCGCTGATTCTCGAACCAGCCTAAAGCTCTTGTTGAAGCACCTCAGCGGAATGTTGGTAACACTCACCCCACCAAGCCGGAGAAGCCCGCGTTGGTCAGATTACATGATTCTCCAGCGTAGTTATACCCCTGAGAACCTGTCCGACAAAGAAGCCTTTGTGCAGAACGCCATAGCCCACTTTCGACCGAAGCGGGTATTGGACGTTGGCTGCAATACCGGCCACTTCAGCACCCTGGCAACCAGGTATGGAGCCAGCGTGGTTGCCATAGACTCCGACTCTCTGGTGGTGGGGGAGTTGTGGCTTCGAACCTATGCCGAGAAGCTGGACATCCTACCATTGGTAGTCAACTTTTCAAGTCCAACACCCGCTGTAGACGGCTACCCCTCCTTCCTTGACCGCGCGAGGGGTGCTTTTGACGCCGTGCTCATGCTGGCAGTGATCCACCACATGCAGGTAATCGGCGGTATTCCGCTCTCTGAAATTCTAGCTCGGGCTGCTGAACTGACTAAGGGCATTTGCGTGGCCGAGTTTGTGGGACCGAGTGACCCATTCTTTCAGTCCCTTCTGAATGATCGGAATGATCGATCCTATGAATGGCTAAACACGCAGACGTTTGAAGCCGCCTGCCGTCGCCAATTCAAGATTATTGCCTCCCACCGTCTCGGCGACAGCCATCGCTGGCTTTACTTGCTCAAAAAGAAAGCACGATGAAAACCTGCCAAAGTCCGCACGGTTGGCGCGGACTTTGGCAGGTTTCGCGCTGTGTTGCGCCGCCAATGCTGCCCTGTGCCCATGGCCTAGCACCTGCGGCCCTCCGACGCGCTGTGGGCCAATTGTGCGCGGTGCAGATCCACACAATACGACTTCAATATAAACCTGGCCGAACCGAGTGAAGAGAAGTTCTACACGCCGGCTCCGCCGACTATGGATATTTATTGGATGCTTCTATCTTGAACTGAAGTCGAAGGTGATGCCTGTTGCGTTAGATACTCCCGCAGGCGGGTGGCCTGCCGGCGGTTCACCACCTTGAGCAGGTCTTCTTCTGACGCGGCGCGGATTTCCTCCAGACTGCCGAAGCTTTCGAGCAGCTTGCGCGCGGTCTTCTCTCCTATGCCGGGGATCTCGCGGATCTCCGACCGAAGCTGGCGCGTGGCGCGCCGTTGGCGGTGCAGCCGCACTGCGAAGCGGTGCGACTCGTCGCGTACCTCCTGAATCAGGTGCAGCACGGGCGAGTGCCGGTCGAGCCGGATCGGCTCCTGTTCCTGCCCGTAGACGAACAGAATCTCTTCCTTTTTCGCGATGCTGGCGAGCGGCAGGTTGATGATGCCCAGTTCTTCAATCGCGGCGGCGGCCGCGTGGAGCTGGCCTATGCCTCCGTCAATCAACACCAGGCCGGGCAACGGTTTCTGCTCATCGAGCAGACGCTTGTAGCGCCGCCCCACGACCTCGCGCATGGAAGCGAAGTCATCAATGCCTTCCACGGTCCGGATGATGAAGTGACGGTAATCCGACTTGCGCATCTTGCCGTGTTCCCACACCACCATGGACGCCACCGTGTCGGAGCCCTGGAAATGCGAGATGTCGAAGCATTCGATGCGCGCTGGCGGCTCGGGGAGGCCGAGAGCTTCCTGCAAGGATTCCAGAATCGCACGCGCGCTCGGCTTCAGAACGCGGAAGCGCTGATCGAAAGAATGCGCCGCGTTCCGCTCTGCCAGTTCCATCATGGCGCGCTTTTCACCCCGCTGCGGCGTGAGTATCTCCACCTTGTGACCGCGCCGCTCGCTCAGCAGCTCCTCGAGCACAGGGCGGTCTTCGAAGTCCACTGGCACGTGAATGAACGCCGGGATGTATTGCTGCTCCAGGTACATCTGCTTCAGCAGCGACGATATGAACTCGCTCTCCTCGAACTGCTCCTGGTTTTCCCAGAAGTACTCGCGGCGGTCCAGGATACGGCCTCCGCGCATGTGGAAGACATTCACGGCAACCAGCGGGCCCTCGCGGTAATAGCCGACGATGTCCCGTTCATCGTCGCTCGCGGAGGCGACCTTCTGCTTTTCCTCAAGTTGTTCAACGGTGGTGATCAGGTCACGGCAGGCGGCAGCCTCCTCAAACCGCTCCGCGTCGGAGGCGTCCATCATGCGCCGCCGCAGCTCTTTCAGCAGTTCCGTATGACGGCCTTCCAGAAACATCTTCACGTCGCGGACCGCGGCTGCGTAGCACTCCTCCGTCGTCAAGCCCTCTACGCACGGTCCTTGGCAGCGCTCGATGTAATACTGCAAACAGGGACGGTTGTGCCGGCGATCCAGGTCCACCTTGCACGAGGGCACCAGAAAATATCGGTGAATGAAATGAGCGATGCGGTGCGCCAGCCCGCCAGGGAAATACGGGCCGTAGTAGATGGAGCCGTCTTTCTTTAGCCGGCGCGTGACGTAGACGCGCGGAAACTTCTCATACGCCGTGAGCTGGATGTACGGGTACGTCTTATCATCGCGCAGCAGGATATTGAATCGCGGCTGAAGACGCTTGATGAGATTGTTCTCGAGCGCCAGCGCCTCGCGTTCATTGTCCACAATGATCGTGCTGACATCCGCGGCCTCGCGCACCAGCGTGTCTGTCTTGGCATCGGCAACGCGCGCTTCCAAAAAGTACGACCGCACGCGCTGCCGCAGCGACGCGGCCTTGCCGACATAGATCACCTGCCCCGCCGCATTCCTGAACTGATACACTCCGGGCTCAGTAGGCAATGAGGCGAGTTTCTCGGCAGAGATCATGACTTATAAAAGTTTATCAGATGAAGTACGACTGTCGGATTGGAGGAGCGGATGAGGGTTAACGCTTGCGGGTGTCAGGCCGGTAGCTGAAGTCCCACAAATAGAGGTTCATCTTCCCCTTTTCCACGTATTCAACAACTGCGTACTCGCCGGGGCGGAGCGGTTCTTTCGGCGTGAGCCGCACCACACCAGCCGTGCCGCCGGACTCGGGTTGGACCTGCTCGACAGTGGCGGGCACGCGGTCCTGCGACTCCGTCTCAGTGCCGCTGATCGGACTGATGGATATCTCCTCTGCGACGCGCGTGCTGTTTTTCCCGGGCTTCATCCTCACGATGCCGTAACCTTCAGAGAAGAGCTTGCTCAGATGCAGGTAGATCACGGGGTTCGGCCCTGTGACCGTCACTTTCGCCGAAGCGCCCGGCACCTCCGCGTACGCGCGGCCCTTGATGATGGGTACACGCGCAAGCTTGCCCAAAATCTGTCTGGTCTGGTCGTTTCTGATCTCCGCGTGGGACGGTGCGAGTCCCAGCAGGGTTTTACCGTCATAGACGTAAACCCCGTCGCTCTCGGGCAGGAGCACACCGGGCGCGACGCTGAAGCGCGGCGGGGCCGCTGGTTTCTTTAGGTCCTCATCAATCTCAGGCGGCTTTTCCGCAGCGCGCTTGGCCTCTTCAGTGGCTTTCCAGTCCACCAGCGATTCGGGAATCTCCTCCCATTCCTTGCGCTCCATACTGTAGAAGCGCACGCGATCGCCCTTGATCTGATACTCGCTTACGATCTGGTCGCTGCCGTCCTTGAGGATCAGCTTCTGATCGGCGGATGCAAGGGAAGACAGGCAAAGAAGTACCGCGACGTATAGAACGGCACGTGACACAAAGGCGTGGTCGTGGTGGCCACGGCGACTTGTCCCGGCGAGCCGAGGAGTGCTTTTCCTCGCCGTGGTTTTGTCACCAGGAACACCCCGGAACTTGCCCACGGCGAAAAAGACGTTCGCCGTGGCTACCATGCGCTTTGTTATCGCATTCTTAGGTTGCTGGGCTTTCAAGTTATACTGGCCTCTTCTTCAATTTTACTCCGCTGGTGGTTGCATGAGCACGCTCCTGGACAGTTATATCGAATCCAATCGGGATCGCTTCCTGGAAGAGCTGAAGGCGTTTCTCTCGATTCCCAGCGTCAGCACACTGCCGGCACATCGCCCTGACATTGAACGTGCCTGCGACTTCATCATCACGAAGCTGCGCGACGCGGGGATGGAGCGCGTGGAACGCATTGCCAGCGACGGCCACCCGTTGGTATACGCCGAATGGTTGCGCGCTCCCGGAAAGCCGACCGTGTTGTGCTACGGCCATTATGATGTGCAGCCGCCAGATCCCCTGAACGAATGGGTCTCGCCCCCGTTCGAGCCCACTATCCGCGACTCCAACATCTTTGCGCGGGGCGCGGCCGATGACAAAGGGCAGATGTATATACACGTCAAAGCCGCGGAATTATTGCTGAAGATGCAAGGATCGCTTCCGGTGAATCTGAAATTCATCATCGAAGGCGAAGAGGAGGTCGGTAGCGGCGCGGTGGACAAGTACGTCAGGGAGAACTCGCCAAAGCTCAGCGCGAATGTGGTACTGGTCTCGGATACGGAGATGTTTGCACCCGGTTTGCCTACGCTCTGCGTGGGGCTGCGCGGCCTGATCTACACCGAAGTGATTGCCACCGGGGCTGCGCAGGACCTGCACTCCGGCTTATTCGGAGGCGCGGCCCCGAACCCACTCACCGCCTTGAGCCGCATCATCTCGCAATTGGTCTCGCCGGAGCATCACGTCCTGATCCCCGGATTCTACGACGATGTTGAGCCGCCTGCCCCGGCGGAGAAGGAGTCTTGGAAGCGCTTGCCGTTTGACGAACAGCATTTTCTTGACAAACAGATCGGGGCGCCGTCGCTGATCGGTGAACCGGGCTATTCAGTGCTGGAGAGAATCTGGGCGCGCCCGACACTTGAGGTGCACGGTATCGTCGGCGGGTTCATGGGTGAGGGAGCAAAGACGGTAATCCCGGCCCGCGCTGCTGCCAAGATTAGCATGCGGCTGGTGCCGCGGCAGAAGCCGGATACAATCATGGCAGCCTTTCAACAGTATGTCGAACGGCTGGCGCCCGCCGGGATGCGCGTGCAAGTCCGCGTCCTGTCGAGCGGCGAGCCAGTGTTAATGAAACCCGAGCATCCGTACATCCGAGCGGCGGCCGAAGCGCTGTCGGAGACCTTTGGCAAGCAGACCGTGTTTGTACGCGGCGGCGGTTCCATCCCGATTGTCTCTCGATTTCAGGAGACGCTCAAAGCGCCTGTGGTGCTCATGGGGTTCGGTCTGCCCGACGATCGTCTGCACTCGCCGAACGAAAAATTTCACCTGCCGAATTTTTTCAACGGTATTCGCGCCGTGGCCAGGTTCTGGGGAAAACTGCCGACTGCCGAGTAGCGGCTACCGCGCGGCGGTCGCTGTTTTAGCCGCCCCATCGATGGAGGCCTCCGGAGCCAGCGCCTGCATCAGACTGCGCGCTGCTTCCGGCAGGTATCCTCGCTTGCGCCACGCGATGCCTTCCACCTGTTTTCCGAATAGGTGGCTTACGTCCACCAGCGTCAAATACTTCTTGGCTTCGTAAGCAAGTTCCTGCTCTTGAAGAATGCTGATTCCCAACCCGGCGCGCACAAACCCGAGCAACAGGCGCGAGTCGGCGGTCTCTACCAAGGTGCGGTATTCGAGATCCTTGGCCTGAAAGGCGCGATGTACGCGCCGGCCCGAGGAGGCTTGGCGATCCGGCAGGATGAGCGGTGTCTTGCAGATATCTTGCAGCGTAATCGGCCGCTTACGGCATAGAGCGTGTCCCTTCGGGATGGCCAGCAACATCTTCAATTCGACAGAACGGTGCCAGTGAAGCGTGGGCGGACAATATTCCAGCGGCAAATATCCGAAATCCGCCTCGCCTTTCTCGATCAGCGGCCCGATCTCGAAGCCGCGGCGGCGCAGAATTAGAATCTCGACTTGCGGGTTGCGCGTCATGAAGCGCTTGAGTCGCGGCAAAGCTTTATTCAAGATCGCCTGGCCTGCGGCGACCACTACGCGGCCTTGCAGCGGGCCTTTCTTGCGAATGCGGTCCAGCATCTCGGTGCGGCTTTCGATGGCGGAGCGGGCCCAGCGAACGAGCTCTTCGCCCTCGCCCGTCAGCCGCACGCCGCGGCCGTCGCGCTGCAACAGCGGGATGCCAATCTCGTCCTCCAGAAGCGCTACGCCGCGTTTGACGGCGCTGGGCACGCGGTACAGGTGCCGCGCCGCCTGGTTGTAACCGCCGCGCTCGGCTACCGCGCAGAGATATTCAAGTTGGTAGAACTCCACTGATTCCTCGCGTTCCGATCAACTCTGTTATCTAATCATTCACTAATCAAGAACGATTTGATTCTTAATTATGGCTGTTTACAGAGGTATCCGCAACCCCGTAATGTGGGCTGGAGAGGGTCTCAATGCAATACTAATATTACGATGCGGACGGCAACTGCCGGGCTCCGCGCCAACCGTTAAGTAGTAGCGGCGATAGGAGGTCACGTCATGAAAATTGCTTCTCGGGGAACGAGGTGCGCGACCGTTATTTGGGTAACGCTGATTATGGCAGCCGTCATGTTGTCAGCCTTGCCGCCCGCAACGGCCGCGGCCGATCGCGTGCAACTGAACGGGGCCGGCGCGACGTTTCCTTATCCCATCTACTCCAAGTGGTTTGACGAATACCACAAGCGGCATCCCGAAATCGAGATCAATTACCAGTCTATCGGCTCTGGCGGAGGGATTCGGCAATTGCTGCAAGGGACGGTTGATTTCGGTGCGTCGGACAGCCCCATGACCGACGAGCAAATAAGGCGGGCTAAGATCAAGGTGCTCCACTTCCCAACCGTGCTCGGGGCCGATGTCCCGACCTACAACATTCCGGGCGTCGCTGCCGAGTTGAAATTCACGCCGGAGGCGCTGGCAGGGATCTTCCTTGGGAAGATCAAAAAATGGAACGATGCGGAGTTGACCAACGCGAATCCCGGCGTAAAGCTTCCCGGCAATGACATCATCGTAGTCCATCGCTCCGATGGCAGCGGCACCACCTTCATCTGGACCGACTACCTTGCAAAAGTCAGCGCGGAGTGGAAGAGCAAAGTGGGAACGGGCACATCCGTAAACTGGCCCGTGGGTCTGGGCGGCAAAGGAAATGAGGGTGTATCGGGACTCGTTAAGCAGACGCCGAACTCCATCGGTTATGTCGAGCTGATCTATGCCGTTCAGAATCGTATGCCGTACGGAGCCGTGAAGAACGCCGCAGGCAATTTCGTCAAGGCCGATCTGGCAAGCGTCACGGCCGCAGCCGGAGTGGCGGATCAGATGCCCGACGATTTCCGCGTCTCGATTACCAATCCCCAGGGCAAGGACGCTTATCCTATCGCCAGTTTTACCTGGCTGCTGGTGCCTGCAAAGATCGCCGACGCTCAGAAGAAAAAAGTGCTCACTGGGTTTCTGCAATGGATGATCACGGACGGCCAAAAACTCGCCGAGCGGATGTCATACGCGCCGCTGCCGAAAGCCGTGGTCGCAAAAGTAACGAAAGCGATCTCGCTGATTCAATAATCTGGAGAGTTGCTGGACGAATGCCGGCCTACCAAACGTCTCTAACTCAGATTGCTCGACGCCGCACGCATGCCGGAAAATTTCTGGAGCGGCTGCGCAGCGGTGACGAGATCGCACATATGGTAACGCTCGCCTTCGCCGCCAGCGTGCTCCTTATCACGTTTCTGCTGGTTGTTGAGCTGGGCAGGCATTCGGCTGCGTCATGGCATGAATTTGGCTGGAGATTCCTGGTCACCAGCGTTTGGGACCCGGTGTTTGGGGAGTTCGGAGCGCTGCCATTCATATATGGAACCGTGGTTACGTCGGCTGTAGCTCTGATTATTGCTGTCCCCATTGGCGTGGGAGCAGCGATCTTCCTCGCTGAACTTGCCCCTCCCCTTCTCTCCATTTCGCTGACGTTCGTCATCGAGTTACTCGCGGCGGTGCCTAGCGTCGTGTACGGGCTGCTGGGAATCTTCGTGCTCGTCCCGCTGCTACGTTCCTATGTAGAGCCTTTTCTCCAGTCCACGCTGGGGTTCTTGCCGTTCTTCCAAGGTCCGGCATACGGCGTGGGGTTTCTGGCTGCCGGGGTTGTGCTCGCCATCATGGTCCTGCCGTTCATCATCTCCATCTCGCGCGAGGCGCTACTGGCAGTACCCATGGAACAGCGCGAAGGGGCCCTGGCTCTGGGCTCCACGCGTTGGGAAGCCACCTGGGACGTAGTTGCTCCGTACGCCCGCACAGGGATTCTGGGTTCCATTTTCCTAGCGCTCGCGAGAGCGCTGGGCGAAACCATGGCAGTCACCATGGTGATCGGAAACGATCCCAAGATCAGCTCGTCGCTGTTTGCGCCCGGTTACACCATCGCGGCCGTCATTGCCAACGAATTCACTGAAGCGACCGATGACCTTTATCTGAGCGCGCTGGTCGAGCTTGGCCTGGTGCTTTTCCTGGTGACAATTATCATCAATGCACTCGCACGGCTGATGATTCTGGCGACCACTCGCAGGGGGACGGAGCATCCGTGAGCGCTCGCACCCATCGCAGGAATCTCATCAACGTGATTATGCTGGGCCTCACTGGCCTTTGCACACTGGCTGCCGTCGCGGTGCTGTTTTTCATTCTTGGATACCTCGTCTGGAACGGCGGCCGGTATATTGATTGGGATTTCCTGACCCAGTTGCCGCGTCCTGTGGGGGAGTCCGGCGGCGGCATGGCCAACGCGATTGTAGGCAGCGGAAAGTTGCTGCTGGTCGCCGCGCTGGCGGGAATTCCTGTTGGCTTTATCGGCGGGGTCTACCTGGCTGAATTCGGCGGCAAGACGTTCACCTTTGTCGTGCGTTACACCGCCGATCTGCTCAACGGCGTGCCGTCGATTGTGATCGGCATCTTCGCGTACACGGTGCTGGTTCTTCCCATGCAACACTTTTCAACTCTCGCCGGCGGTTTGGCGCTGGCAGTGATCTTGATTCCCATCGTGCTCCGCAGCACCGAAGACTTTCTGCGCGCGGTTCCGCAAACGCTTCGGGAGGGCGCCCTGGCGCTGGGCGCTCCGAGATGGAAGGCCGTCATCACGGTTGTAATCCCTGCCGCCATGCGGGGGATCGCCACGGGAGTTTTGTTGAGTCTGGCTAGAGTTGCTGGTGAGACGGCGCCGCTGCTCTTTACCAGCTTCAGCAACCGTTTTTGGAGCCACGGCTGGAATGAGCCAACCGCATCGCTTCCGGTGATGATCTTTACCTATGCGATTTCGCCTTACGATGAATGGAGGCGGCAGGCCTGGGCCGCGGCGCTGGTTTTGCTGGTTTTGGTGCTGTTTGCTAATATCGGGGCGCGGCTCATCCTTTCGCGAAAGTCGCTGTCCCGCGGATTCTGAGACCAATGCAGAATGGAGGGATGATCGGTGCGTAGCCTCGCGAACTTTACGGTAATGACGACTCCCTCACATCCCTTTGCACCTCATACTGAAGAAACACCCGGCAGTGGTGGAAACGCGGCAAAGATCAGCGTCTCGCATCTGAATTTCTTTTATGGCGCGAAACAGGCTCTGCACGACATCAGCTTGAAAGTCGCTCAGAATAAAGTGACGGCCCTGATTGGACCTTCCGGGTGCGGGAAGACGACTTTCTTGCGCACGCTGAACCGAATGTACGAGACGGTTCCGCGTGCCCGCGCCGAAGGAGAGGTGCTGCTGGACGGCGAAGACGTCCTCACGATGGAGGCCGCCAGGCTCCGCCGCCGTGTCGGTATGGTGTTCCAACGATCCAACCCTTTTCCAAAAACGATTTTTGATAACGTGGCGTACGGGCTGCGGATCAACGGGTGGGACCAGAGTCGAAAATTGCACGAGCTGGTCGAGGCGAGTCTTCGGCGCGCAGCTCTATGGGACGAAGTGAAAGATCAGCTCCATAAGTCCGCTTACGCTCTCTCAGGCGGGCAGCAGCAGCGGCTTTGCATCGCGCGGGCGCTTGCTATTGACCCCGAGGTCCTGCTGCTGGACGAGCCCTGCTCCGCGCTCGATCCCATCGCTACGGGTAAAATAGAAGAGTTGCTGTTCGAGCTGAAGGATCAGTGCACGCTGGTCATCGTCACCCACAACATGCAACAGGCGGCGCGGGTCGCGGACGAAACGGGGTTCTTTCTGATGGGGCGTCTTATCGAGTTCAATGTCACGAAGATCATTTTTCAGACGCCCGCTAAGAAAGAGACCGAGGATTACATTACCGGCCGCTTCGGTTAGCATGGGTAGCCACGGCGAGCGCTTTTTTCTCGCCGTGGGTTTTCGCCGGAACCGCGCCGGAACGAGCCCACGGCGAAAAAGAGATTCGCCGTGGCTACCGGTGATCGATCGGAGAATTTGATTTTGCGCCACTTTGAAAAAGAGTTGAACCTGCTTCGCCAATCGCTCCTGGAGATGTCCGGGATGGTTGAGGCCGCCATCCACGGCAGCGTGCTGTCGCTGACTGCCAGAGATGCGACGCAGGCAGAAGAGGTCTTGCGCAATGAAGCACGCATCAACCAGATGCAGATTCGCATAGATGATCAAGCTGCGCAGCTATTGGCGTTGGAGCAGCCGGTTGCCAGAGACCTGCGATTGATCATGTCGGCCATCAAGATCAACAATGATTTGGAGCGAATGGGCGACCAGGCGGTGAACATTGCACAGCGCGCCCAGCGATTGATGAAGGAGGCGCCGGTCGGCGCGCCCGTGGATATTCCGGAAATGGCGGAGCTGGCGCAGAAAATGGTGCGAAGGACCCTGGACGCATTCGTGCATCAAGACCCGGCCATCGCGCGAGAAGTTATACATTCAGACGATGCGGTCGACGAGCTACGCAGGATTGCCTATCGTGAGCTGCTTAAGTACATGAAAGAAAACCCTCAATCCATCGACCAGTGCGTCAGCCTGATGTTCGCGGCGCACAGCCTGGAACGCATCGCGGATCACGCCACCAATATTGCGGAGGACGTTCTCTTCCTGGTACAAGGCATAGACGTACGGCACCACGCCGAATCCACTTCTGGAAACCGATAGCAACAATGATCCGTCTTAGTACGTGTGGGACACTCGCGTTAGGGAGCAGTGTCATGCCCGTAAAGGTCCTCTTCCTCTGCACTGGAAATTCCTGCCGTTCCCAGATGGCGGAGGGCCTGCTGCGCCATTATGCGGGAGAAAACGTGGAGGTGTGGAGCGCCGGAACCGAACCCGAGCCGGTGAGCCGGTATGCGATCCGGGCCATGCGGGAGATCGGCATAGATATATCCAAGCAGCGTTCCAAGTCGCTGGAGAGTCTGGCAGGCCGCGAGTTCGATTACGTGATTTCAGTCTGCGATCAAGCGCGTCAGAGCTGTCCGACGTATTGTGGCACAGGGCGCACGCTTCACTGGAGCATCCCCGATCCCGCCTCTTTCAATGGTGACGTTCAGGAAACGATGCTTGTCTTCCGAAATGTTCGGGACGGCCTGGATAAGCGAATCCGGGAGTTTGTGACCGAAATCCAAAGTCCGCAGAGACCACGCATTTAGGGCATTTTCATAATAGAGTGCGCGGAATTGTAAGGGCACGACTTTAGTCGTGCCGATTAGCGCGGCCCTCAGGGGTTTAAACCCCTGAGAGGAAGCCTGGTTTCGGCATCTCCTCGCTATATAGCAAAGCTGAAAATGCTCTAGCTTCCATAACTTGTGTGCTCGCTGTGTGCCTGGTGGCGAAGAAATCATCCGGCATGTGAGGCTTTCACCACGTCGAGAAACGCCTGCGCGGCATGTGAGAGGCTGCGATGAGCCGGGTACACAAGGCGGATCTTGCGCGCGACCCGCAGTTCGCGCATCGGAATTTCCACCAACTGGCCCGCGGCAATTTCGGCTTGAACGCACATGCGCGGCACAAATGCCACTCCCATCTTGCTCTGAACCATCTTCTTGATGGTCTCCACCGTGGGCATCTCGATATCCATGTTGAGCTTCACCTGATGATGTTGAAACGCCTCCAGGACTAGCTGGCGGTATGGAGAAGCGATGTTGTGAGCGATGACTGTTTCATTCCCGAGATCCCGGATGGAAATCTGCTTGCATTTGGCGAACGGGTGCGCGGGATGGACGATGAACGCCACCGCGTCGTTGTAGATGACAAGGGATTGCAGCGTACGGTCGCCGGACTTGTAGCTGACTACGCCCAAGTCGAGCGAGTTGGAAGCCACCTCGCTGGGAATATTGCGCGAGAGGGAGCGACGCACCTCGACTTTCACTTTGGGATATAGCTCCCGGAATTCATGAATATGGTTCAGCAGGTATAAGGCTCCGCTTTCGTTGGCGCCAATGGTCAGTTTGCCGGTATGTTTATCGCGCAACTCGGTGAGAGCGTTGTACATGTCGCGGCGCAAATGGTCGAATTTCTGGGCATACTCGAACACCACTTTTCCGGCGTCCGTCAAGGTGCCATCTTTAAGCGAGCGGTCGAGAAGCTTTTCGCCGAGTTCTGCTTCTAAACGCTGCACCGCCAGACTGATGGCGGGCTGTGTCTTCATCAGCTTTTGGGCGGCGCGCGAAAAGCTCTTCTCGTTTGCAACTGTGAGAAAAATGCCAATTTGTGATAGTTCCATAAGCTGTCTTGATCCTGTTCAGGAGAGCCGCTGGAGCGGCTGATCCGGCGTGCCTATATATTAACAAAACTTATCAACTCATATACAATTATAAATTGCGTTACATCTCCGCGATTTGTTATACTTGCGCCACAGCAGCACCCCGGCGGCATAGCCGAACGCTGTCGCGAGCCGTCGCGGCTATGGACGAGTGCTGATCCCCACGGAGGAGGCGATCGTGGCCGACAACAGAGTAGTTATCTTCGACAGCACTCTCCGCGATGGGGAACAGTCTCCCGGCTGCAGCATGAACACTCCGGAAAAACTCAAAATGGCGCGGCAGCTCATGGAGCTCGGGGTTGATGTTCTGGAGGCCGGCTTTCCTATCGCTTCCGACGATGATTTTGAAGCAGTACGGCAGATCGGGTTGCAGGCGGAGGACTCCGTCGTTGTAGCAGCGCTGGCGCGAGCCACGCGCGCGGATATTGAACGCGCGGCAGCAGCGCTTGAGAGCTCACGCAAGCCCCGTTTGCACGTCTTTCTTGCCACATCCGACATTCACCTGGAACACAAACTACGCGTCACACGCCAGCAGGCTTTGGATCAGATTGGCGAGGCAATTAGCCTGGCACGAAGCTTTGTAGACGATGTGGAGTTTTCGGCCGAAGACTCTACTCGCACCGAACGACAATATCTGGGAGAGGCGCTCCGTGTTGCCGTGCAGGCAGGCGCCACCACCTTGAACACGCCTGATACGGTCGGCATCTCCGTGCCGGAAGAATATGCCCAGATGATTCGCGACGTCCGTCAAGCGGTAGGCGACGGCCCGATTCTCAGCGTGCATTGCCATAATGATCTGGGGCTCGCAGTGGCCAATTCTCTGGCGGCAGTCGCTGCCGGAGCGCGGCAAGTGGAGTGCACCATCAACGGCATCGGCGAGAGGGCCGGCAACGCCGCGCTCGAAGAAATTATCATGGCGCTAAGAGTTCGCCACGACGTCATGCCATTCGAGACCGGCATACGCACCGAGTTGCTCTATCCCAGCAGCCAGCTTCTGACGTCTATCATTGGCGTGGCCGTGCAACCGAACAAGGCCGTCGTCGGGCGAAACGCGTTCGCGCACGAAGCCGGCATTCACCAGGACGGCGTTCTGAAGCTCGCGCTGACTTATGAGATCATGACGCCGCAGTCAGTGGGTGTCCCGACGAACCGGATCATTCTCGGCAAGCACAGCGGACGCCACGCTCTGCAAAAGCGCTACGAGGATTTGGGAATCCACCCCGACAGTGCGCAATTGGCCGAGCTTTACCGGCGTTTTGTGCAACTGGCCGATCGCAAGAAGATCGTCGTGGACGAAGACCTGCTGCGGCTGGTGCAGCAGATGGAGCAGCAGTCCGTTTCCACGGTATAAACTCTGCTCCTCGATTGTTTCGAGATGTAGTACGGCCCGCTGTATTCCGACCCACTCGCGCCTTGTGGAGGTCAGAAGATGCGGAACACACTGTATGTGCTGGCGGCTTCTTTTATGTGCGCCGCTGTAGCTGCGGCCCAGTCGCATAACGCTGTCGCGGTCCTGAAGCCCACGCAGGGGAACAACGTTAAAGGCACCGTACGATTTGACGAAAAGAACGGCAAGACCCGCATAGTTGCGAATGTAACCGGCTTACAACCCGGCAAGCACGGTTTGCACGTCCATGAAAAAGGAGATTGCAGCGCACCCGACGCAACTAGTGCGGGCGGCCATTTCAATCCTGAGAACAAGCCGCACGGCGCGCCGGACGCTGCGGAACACCACGTCGGTGATTTGGGGAATCTCGAGGCCGACGCCAAAGGAAAATCGCGTTTGAACCTGACGGTGGATTTTCTGACTGTGGGAGATGGTCCGCATTCGATCACCGGTAAGGCCGTGATTGTTCACGCCCAGCCGGATGATCTCCAGAGCCAGCCGGTTGGAAATGCCGGCGCTCGCCTGGCCTGCGGAGTCATCGAGAGAAAGAAGTAACCCGTCACTTGCCGCACGGCCAACTCTGACGGCTCGGTTGCAGCGTGTTTCGGGGCAGAACGTACGATTTGCCACGTCGCCTTCCGCTTCAGCCACCGGCTCTTCGGAAGAACTCCAGTCATTTACCAACTCTCGGCACGCATGCGGGATAATTCTGCGACGGAGGTCCACACATGGAATTGCGAATTACGCTATTACCCGGAGACGGCATTGGGACGGAAGTCACCGAGCAAGCTGTGGCGGTGCTCGAAGCGGTCTGCCACAATTTCCATCACTCCCTTAAGACGGCTACTGGGCTGTTCGGCGGCGTGGCAATCCGCGCCACCGGCGATCCCCTCCCGCCCGAATCGCTGACGCTCGCGAAATCGGCAGGCGCGGTGCTGATGGGCGCCACGGGCCATCCGGACTTCGACACCTGGCCCCCAGAGAAACGCCCCGAGAAAGGGCTGTTGCGGTTGCGCAAAGAGCTGGCAGTGTTCGCCAACCTGCGTCCGGCGATCTGCTTCCAGGCGCTGGAAAGTTTTTCGCCTTTGCGTTCCGACATCGTGCAGGGCACGGACATGATTATCGTCCGCGAACTGACGGGCGGGCTCTACTACGGCACTCCGCGCGGCATCAAGCGCAACGGCGAAGCATCCGTCGTGAACACCATGGCGTACACACAGACAGAAATTGAGCGCATCGCGCGTGTGGCATTCAACCTGGCGCGCACTCGCAGAAAACTGGTGACAAGCGTCGACAAGTCCAATGTGCTCGAAAACGGCCAACTCTGGCGCGAGGTCGTTACCAATCTCGGCGCGAAGGAGTTCCCCGACGTAAAGCTCGAGCACCAGCTCGTGGACTCTTGCGCCATGCTGCTGGTAACCAATCCGCGGCGGTTCGACGTACTGGTCATGGAGAACATGTTCGGCGACATTCTGAGCGACGAAGCCTCGGTGCTGGCGGGCTCTATCGGCATGCTGCCGTCGGCGTCACTCGGCGAGCACACCGGGCTTTACGAGCCGGTACATGGATCGGCGCCGGACATCGCCGGGAAAGGTATCGCCAATCCGCTGGGGGCAATTCTCTCGGCCGCCATGATGCTGCGCCACAGTTTCGGCCTGGAGGCGGAGGCGCACGCCGTCGAAGACGCGGTTAAGAAAGCAATTGATTCTGGGATCAGGACACGTGACTTGAAAGGGACGGCATCCACGTCGGAAGTGGGACAAGCCGTCGTGACTGCGCTGACCGACCGGGAACCCGATCTGCAACGCGCCGCACAACGTTCCGCGCACGGGTAATGGCGACTGGTTTATAATTGAAAATCTAGTCGGTGCGCGTCCGAATGAAGTCTGGTGAACGTCGCGACGCCAAAATGCGAGTGAAGCAACTTATCGTCAACGCGGATGATTTCGGCTACAGCCGGGGTGTGAACCGCGCCATTGTAGATGGCTACCGCAACGGCATCATCACCAGCACGTCCATCATGGCGAACGGCGGAGCATTCGATGATGCCGCCGAGCTTGCCCACAGCACGCCGGGGCTGGACGTAGGATGTCATTTGAATTTCGTGGAAGGTGCACCTTTGTCGTCGAGCGACAAGGTCGCTCAGTTGGTGCGCGCTGACGGCTCGTTTTACGGGTTGCGGACGCTGGTATGGCGGCTCGTCAGCGGGGCGATTCCCGTGGTTGAGCTGGAGCGCGAGTGCTCAGCGCAAATAGAAAAATTGCTCGCGGCCGGGATTCAGCCGAGCCACTTAGACACGCACAAGCACACGCACCTGCATCCGCGTGTCGCTGCTGCCGTCGCTGCCGTGGCGCGGCGCTATTCCATTCCGTGGCTGCGGCGTCCGTTCGACAATTCCCGACGCGCGGCTGCCACACCCGATTTAAGGGAACTCACTGGCCGCTGTTTGAATTTATTCGCCAGCGGCTTTGAGCGGCGTATGATGGATTGCGGCATGCGGCTCCCGGATTTTTTCACAGGCTTTGGACTCACTGGCCGCTGGACTCGTCCGTCGTTGGACATCACGCTGCAACTAGTCACGGCGGGGGTCACCGAACTTATGTGCCACCCTGGCTACTATGACGCGGAGCTCGAAGCGCTGCCCACCAGGCTGAAGCGCGAGAGGCAGGTAGAGATTGACATCTTCGGCGACCGCGCCTGGCGGCGGCGGCTGCGCGAGTTGAATATTGTCCTGACGCGATTTCGCGATTTGCTCCCCTCCTCTCCGCAAGCGTCTCAGGAGGGACTGGCCATGGCGACTCCTGCATCCGGAGGCATGAGATGAGAAAAGAAAAGGGTCCGTTCTACTCGATAGTCATCCCGATTCACAATGAGGAGGACAGCCTCATTCCTCTCTTCGCTAAGATCGTCGAGGTGATGGAGGCGCAGGAGTGGGATTTTGAAATTGTGTTCGTCGATGACGCCAGCACGGACGGCTCCTTCTTGCTGCTGGAGCAGATCGCAGGCCTCGATTCTCGCGTGGTGGTGATCCAACTGCGCCGCAACTTCGGCCAGACCCCCGCGCTCGCCGCCGGATTCGATTACGCGCGAGGTGAAGTGATCGTCTCCATGGACGGCGATTTCCAGCACGATCCCGCCGACCTGCCTGCGTTAATCGAAAAGATTCATCAAGGATACGACATTGTCAGTGGATGGAGGAAGGAACGCGTAGATAACTTTTTCACGCGCCGGCTCCCATCAGCCGTGGCCAATTGGGCCATGAAAATTCTCTCTGGCGTGGCGCTGCACGACTTTGGCACAACGTTTAAGGCTTACCGACGTGAGACGATTCGAAATGTAAACCTCTATGGCGAGCTCCACCGCTTCATCCCCGCACTGGCTACGCTGCAGGGCGCTCGCATCACCGAGGTACCCATCCACAATTCGGTCCGCGCCAACGGCCGCTCGCATTACGGTCTCGACCGCACGCTGCGCGTCTTCTTCGACCTGCTAACGGTGCGGTTCCTTTTGCGCTACCTCACGCGTCCCCTTCACTTCTTCGGAATGATGGGTCTCACCTGCTTAAGCGTGGGCTCCGCGGGCCTCGGTTATCTCATGTATCAGAAGCTCACAGGACATTCGATCTTCATGAATCATGGTCCTCTGCTACTCATCACGGCGATGGTCGTGCTGGCCGGAATTCAGCTCATCTGTACCGGCCTCATCGGAGAGATTCTCACACGCATCTATTTTGAGGGCCAGCAGCGGCGCATCTATTCCGTGTCCCGCGTCATCGGCCGTTCCCGCAAAGCCGGTATCGTATAACCGCACGTTTCAGAGCCAAATTCGGAGGCAGCGGAAGCAGATGACCGTCCGCCGCATGAAGACCTATTCGGGCGAGAGCGGCTTCGTCTACCAGTACTACTTCCTCGAATCGCAGCCCCGGCGGCGGTTGCTGAGCCGCGGCGGAACGGCATTTCTATTCAGCGTCTCCAGCGATCGCAAGAGCTACTACACGGTGGAAGTAATGGTGGAGGAGACGGCGCTGCAAAGCTGGGAACAATCGCACGGCCGCAGCCTCACGGATACGGAAAAATACGCGGCCGCTAAGATGCGGCTGTTCCGCGCCTTCGATGAAACCCCCAGCCCTGAAGAGTTGCGCCACGTCAAAGTGGATGCGAATAACATCGAGTCGCTACTGGAACCTCTGCGTCTGGATGAATGACAAAGATGAGCAATGAGGCGGGCGATAAAATAAAACGGGGGGACGAAATCTCGTCCCCCCGTTTCAAACCGGAACTTGCAGCCGGCTTACTTTCCCTTTTTCTTGGCTGCCGGTTTCTTCTTAGCGGCTGCTTTCTTAGTTGCGCATTTCATCGTTCCATTCTCCCTTTCGATTTCAAATTTTCTTTCGCGACGAAATCCGTTCTCGCCGCTTCTTGTTTCTAATGTATAC
>JACPPJ010000019.1 GCA_016191085.1 Acidobacteriota bacterium
GCCGCCCACAATCTGGTGCCGATGGTGAAGTTGATTCCTGCGCAGTAAGCGCAGGGAGTAGTGTCTCTGCACCAAGGCAATAGGCCCGTGCAGAGGCGGAAATCCTATCAGAGCTGTGGCGAAAACCCGAAAAAAGTGACAGAAACAATCTACCGCCAACGCAAGCGAATTTTTCAGCAGCCGGTTTAGCCGTGCCGGCAGCGTGGTGAATGATATTGGGCTTTAGCCCCTGAGGTGCCTCGTCCCTCAGCGGCTAAAGCCGGGGTGCTTGCTCTGCTTGCGGCACGGCTGAACAGGCTGCTGAAAAAAGAATCAAAAGAGTAAAACATGCATTTTGGCAAACGAGAATTCAACATGTTATAAGCCAAGTTCGAGACAAAAACGCCTGAATGTTACTACTTAGGTTCTTTTTTCAGCAGCCTGTGAAACCGTGCCCTTACGAACACCCGAACAAATCCCGATGCCCTATTGTGAAGTAGCTCTGGCCATACCTTTAGAACAGCATTTCTTCTACTCGGTACCCGATTCAATCCAGCTAAAACCCGGTGTACGCGTCATCGTTCCATTCGGGCCGCGCAAGCTGATCGGCGTAGTGTTGCGATGCAACGCCGATCCGGCGGGCATTGAGCCTTCTTCGATCAAACCCATTCAGCAGGCGCTGGATGACGACGCTGTACTTTCACCCGAGTTGCTACGGCTGGGGCGGTGGATCTCGGATTACTACTTTGTGCCCGAAGGCGAAGTGCTCGCCAGCATGCTTCCTCGGAACGCGCCGGTTCTCAAGCGCGACCGCATAGTTCTAACTGCCACCGGAGAAGCGTCCCTCAACAATCCGTCAACAGATGGGAGCGAACTCGCGGTGCTCCGCCGGATTGCAAAGCGCAATGGCATACGCCGAGAGACGCTGAGGCCGCATTCCAAGCTCGTACAGAAGCTGCACCGGCGAGGATGGATTCGTTACGAGCAGAGCCTGGAAGCACGCGCCGCTATCGAACTCGCGGCCGCGGACGATCCCACGGCAATCGAAGCGACAGACCGACACGATTTGACCACCGGGCAGTCGGCGGTGCTTTGCGCCATCGAGCGGAAGATGGATTCCGGCCAGTTCGGCGTGGTTCTTCTGCACGGCGTGACCGGCAGCGGCAAAACGGAGGTTTACCTGCGCGCCATCGAGCACTGCCTTGCGAAGAACCGTCCCGCGCTGATGCTGGTCCCTGAGATATCACTCACGCCTGCCATGGCGGGGCTGTTCGACGCGCGTTTCGGTAATCGCGTGGCGGTGTTGCACAGCGGTATGAGCGACAACGAGCGCGAAGAACAGTGGCATCGCGTCCGCACAGGCCGCTCCGATGTGGTGCTCGGGACGCGCTCGGCTGTCTTTGCCCCTCTCAATCGCCCCGGACTCGTTATCGTGGACGAAGAGCACGACTGGAGCTACAAACAGGAGGAGGCGCCGCGCTATCACGGCCGCGACATGGCGATTGTCCGCGCCCGCGACGCCGGAGCAACAGTCATTCTGGGCTCGGCGACGCCCGCGATTGAAACGCGCCACAACGCCGAGACGGGCCGCTATCAATTGCTGGAACTGGAACATCGAGTACAAGAGCGCCCGCTGGCTCAAACCGAAATCGTAGATATGCGCCAGGAGTTTGTCGAAACGGGCAAGAAGAGCTTCCTGTCACGCCGGCTTGAAGAAGAGATCGAGAAGCGGCTGCAGCAGCACGAGCAGAATTTGATTCTAATGAACCGTCGCGGCTACTCCGCTTTCGTCCTGTGCCGCACCTGCGGACATTCCATCGAATGCCCTAATTGCAGCATCGCGCTGACGCACCACAAACGCTTCCCTCGACTGCTGTGCCATTACTGCGGTCATGCCCGTGCCATCCCGAAGTTTTGTCCCGAATGCGCCAGCGAGCACCTCTACTTCATGGGAGAAGGCTCCGAGCAAATTGAAGAGGCGCTACAGCGCCGCTTTCCCGCTGCGCGGATCGGCAGGCTGGATCGCGACACTGCCGCAGGTCGCGGAAGAGCGGCGGCGATCCTGGCCGCGTTTCGCAACCATGAACTCGATATTCTGGTCGGCACGCAGATGATCGCGAAGGGACATGACATTCACCGCGTTACGCTGGTGGGCGTCATCAGCGCGGACATTGGACTGGCGCGCCCCGACTTTCGCGCCGCCGAACGCACATTTCAGTTATTGACGCAGGTGGCCGGGCGCGCCGGACGCGGCGACCTACCGGGCGAAGTGATTATCCAAACGTATTACCCCGAGCACTACGCCATCCGCTCCGCCGCCGCCCAGGACTACGCCATGTTCTACGCCAAAGAACTAGGCTTCCGCCAGGTAATGCATTATCCGCCGTTTTCAGTGCTGGCGAATGTCATCATCAAAAGCCCCAGCGCGGAAAACGCGCTCAAGATAACTGGTCGGTTGGGCCGGCATCTCGAGGCTCAGCAGAAGCCCGGATTGAAGTTGCTCGGCCCTGCCGCCGCGCCCATCCACAAGCTCAAGAAAGATTACCGGTATCACTTCTTGATCAAAGCTTCACGCCACCGCATACTTGCAGATGTTCTCCATTCCTGCCGCGACTTTGCCCGCACCGAGAATTTCCCGCCTACGGCAATGATCATTGATGTAGACCCGCAGTCGTTTACGTAGTGTACAGCAGAGGTAGCCACAGCGAGCGTCTTTCTCGCCGTGGGTTTGTCGTTCGCGCGCATTCAAAAGCCCACGAGGAAAAAACGTTCGCCGTGGCTACCAAAAAACAAACGCCCGCGCTCCTCTTTCGAGAAGCGCGGGCTGGGAGGACGAACGACCCCAGGGTTAACGGATCGACACCGTCGCTTCGCCGGTGGCCGCCGTTCCGTCGACCGAGAGCACGACCAACGCGTCCCCGGCTGATAATCCCGCCGGAACTCGCACGTTGATCTGGTATAGGCCGACGAAGCCCGGAGCCAGACCCGCGAACTCCACCGGCGCGTTCTGACCGCCGATGGTTACGGTGACGTTTCCGCTGACGTTTGCCACACCGGACGTGGCCGTGCCGCTATCTACGGCAGGCAGCACTGCGCCGAGGCCAGTGGCGTACAGCAGGATCACCTCGCCGGCCGTTGCAGGACTGCTCGCCGAGATTGGAGCGAAGTCGCTTCCACGCAGGAACGCTCCGGCTCCGGTGCCAATGTTAGAGACCGTGAAGAGCGCCGGCGCGACGCCGATCTCAACGGTCTCAGGTTGGCTGAGCACGCCATTGTTGTTGATGACGATGTCGGCGGCCGACTGGCCCTGCAGCTCGAATGGCAACTGCAGGTTGATCTGGCCCTGGGCGGCAAAGGAACCCAGCAAGGGAGCCGGAATGCCGCCAATCGTGACCCGGACGCCACCAAGACTGGTGCTCAATGGCACAGTGCGGGCTGCGCCTCCTTCTCCCGCCAGGTTCATTCCGAAGAGCGACGCGAGCGAGCCCGGAGCCAGCGGCACCGGACCCTGAGCCATGCTGGCCGCGCTAACCGCGCCGTTCTGGAAGATGATCGTCGGCTGATCGGAAGACGCCTCCATATCACCGGAGACACCGAAGCCCGGCGATGATTGCGTGGCGAATTCCGCCGTGCCCGTCAGCGTCAGCGGCCCGCTGGACAAGGCGCGGAACACACTCTGGTACTCGCCGCCTCCAATGTCTTCGAGCGTCATGTCCGGCTCGGAGTTTGATGACGTGATCCTCACAGTGGCCCCTTCGACCGGAGCGCCCTGAGAATCGAGCACAATTACACTCACCAGCGGAGGCGCGGCAAAATCGGCGATGAAGCCGTCCGAAGGACTGGTGAACAAAGCCACCAGGTTGCCGGGCGCGACCGCGGCGCCGCCGTCATCCGACACAAGAGCCGTCCTGGTCGCAGTGACAGTGACCGCCGACATGACGAACACCACGTTCAGATGGACCGCGGGCGCGCCGCTGGCGGGATCGGGAGTAAACACTACTGTCCCGGAATAGGTCCCAGCCACAAGGCCCGCAATGTTAACAGAGACGTTCACCTTGGAAGTAGAAGCGGTCGTGGTGGTTCCCGACGTCGGAGAGACGCTGAGCCAGGTTCCGCCGGCAGGACTCGCGACTGTCGTCGTGGCATTCCAGGCCAGACTCGCCGCGCCCTCGGGCTGCAGCTCGACCTGCTTCGCTGAAGGACCGGAGCCGCCGACTGTAGCGTTGAAAGCCAGGCCGCCGGGCTCGAGTTCCAGATGTGGTTTGTCGTCCTGACTCTTTACACGCAGGCCCACGAGGATCGTGCTCAGTTGCTTGGCTGCGCCGGGAGTCTTCACCTCAATGGCCCCGGTGTATAAGCCTGGAGCGAGGCTCGTGGCGTTCGCTGCATCCACGCTCGCCGTGATCGAGCCGGGCACGGCTCCGGAAGCCGGCGTGATCTTCAGCCAATTACCGCCTTTCGCCGTCGTGGCCGTAGCGGTGAAATTCAAACCTGTGGAGGTCGTATTGATTCTGATCGTGCGCGTTGCCGGCGACACGACTCCGGTAGCGCCTGTCGTTGCCGTGAAGCGTAACTGTTTCGGAGACACCATCGCGTTCGTGGTTCCGGAACCTAGAATGCGCAGGAACACAAGGACGTTAGTCGTGTCCAAGCCGGACTTGACAATCACTTTGCCGGAGTATGTTCCAGCAGCGAGGCCCGTGGGATTCGCGGTTACAGTGATTTTGTCTGGCGTTTTGCCGGAAGTCGGGCTGATGGTAAGCCAATTCCCTCCCGTGGGTTTGTCAATGTTCACGGAGGCTGTCCACTGTGTTACTGGAGCACCGCCCGGGCCGCCACCCCCAGGACCGCGATTTTCGCCGCGTCCGGCGCTGCGTACTTCGAGCATTCTAGGCTGAAGCGGCCGCCTGGCGTTCGGCTCGATGTTAAAGTTCAGAGCCTGTGGAACAACGACCAATCTCGAGCTCTGAGCGGTATCCACGCTCAGCCGCACGCGTGTCGTCGCAGTGTTGCTGCCGCTGGTGACGCTGATTTGTCCCTCATACTGTCCGACGTTCAGTCCGGTGGGATCTACCTGCACCTTGAGGACGGCCTTGCCATTGCCGGATGCAGGAGATACGTTCAGCCACTTGCCGCGCCGCCTTGCGCAGTACGGAATTCCAGATCACCGGGTCGCAGCATCGGAACCGATGGCGGCGACAAGAGAGAATTTCCCGCCGCTATGGTCATGGGCGTGATCTGGAGCTGGACCTTAACTGTTGCGGACCTGAATCCCGTGGCGCTGATATTGATGTTGCCGGAGTATTCACCGGGAGCGAGGCCGGTGGTGTTCGGCGTCACGATAATAGTAGTGGCGCCGCTGGCATTTGCGGGAGATATGCTGAGCCAGTTACCGGTTGACGTTGCTGTTGCTGTGAAGGAGCCAAGGGTTGCTCCCTTGCCGCTAAGGCTGAAGTTTTGGGGAGCGGGAGCTGTGGACGTCAATTGCCGGAAGAACAGCGAATCCGGCGTGGCGACCAGAGTCGCATCGTCAGCCGCCGCAAACGCGGCGAAGCAAAGAAGCGTGATGAACGCACACACCAACCGCCGTCTGAACAACATGAGAATCCTCCTGTGCATAGCGCACGTCCGCGTCTGGGGAGAAATAAGAAGCGAGCGGCAAATGGTTTGGTGCATGAAAAGCGATTCTAAAAACGAGAAGGACCGATCTTCAAAGTGCAGCAGTCCCGCACGTATGAATCGTCCGTATCGCGAAACCGTCGCCACATCGCCGGGGATGCGTGAACAATCGACGGCTCGCGGTTTCGCTTTGCAATTGCACGTCCAATGAGTAATGGGACCGGCAATAGCATTAACTGGTTTGTTTGCGACTCTGGCGTTGCTAACGGAATAGCACCTCTATGCCTTTCAGGGAGAACTGCCCTGCGACAATTCGCCCGATCATGCGTCATTCCGCCACATCAGAGAGGCGCTGACGCGGAAAACGACAGCACGCGCCGCGGCTTGCCAGGACGTTACGCAAATGGGCCTTTCGTACTATTGACTGCACGACGCAGGCGAGGCAATTTAGATTCGTAAAATGAATTTGTACTTCTGATCAGAGCAAACCCCGGGTGACCGGGGGACGCAGAGTCACGGGACTAAAGTTTTTTAGTCAGCCGAGCCGCCAGAAGAGAAGCAATTCTTCTGGCGGCTCTTTATTTTGCCGCTGGTCGGAAGAGCGAGGTCCCAAAATGTCCGAGTCGAGCTTGACTAGTTCAGAGCAAATTCGTCTGAATAGCGGATTGCCAAACCCAGGCATGGTCATCGGCGCGCCCGCACCCAGAGAGGTGGTCCGTTGTGCGTCTTGCATGCTGGTGCAGTTCCGTACTCTGTCCGATCTGTGCCGCCGGTGCGACGGCCCTCTGCCAAGGCCGCAAGTGGAGATAGAGCCAGCCGCTGCCGAACCGCAGCCTCAGCCAACTTTCGGAATTCTGCCCGGAGTCAAGCACATTGAGCCACTGGAAGTTCGCGGCAAGACGCTGCCGAGCTTCGCGCTTGGCCCCCGGTTGCGCGAATTACGGGAATGCAAGAATCTGACGCAGGCGCAGATCGCGAGGAAGGCGCACGTCCCGCGCACATATGTCTCGCGCATTGAGCATTGCCACTTGTTGCCCGGCTTGGGCGTGGTGGAAAGACTCGCCGAAGCTCTGGAAGTCGAGGTGCTTGAACTCCTCCCGCATCCGAATGGAACGTCACAGCCTGCAGTTGCAAACGATCCATATTGGAACGCGCTGGTGCGGTACTTCAGGCTTTTGCAGGACACCCAGAGATCCCAAATTCTAGCGAGAGTTCGTTTGATGATCCGCTCACCGAACA
The DNA here is from genome assembly GCA_016191085.1 of Acidobacteriota bacterium. Classification (GTDB taxonomy): domain Bacteria; phylum Acidobacteriota; class Terriglobia; order 2-12-FULL-54-10; family 2-12-FULL-54-10; genus JACPPJ01. Next base: position 6,838 of record JACPPJ010000019.1, read on the forward strand.
GCTCCGCAGCCTAGAGCAGCCAAGAGCCAGCAGCGAACAGCCACGGTTATTGGGTTTTGGTTTTCTGGGGTGACGACGCAACACTACCGTTCCCGCGACGACCAACGACCCGACTAGCACCATCATTACCAGCCGTCGTTGAGCCGGTGTCAGTTTGGAGTTTCCCACGGTCGAATTTATTAGTCCAATGGAGGCCGTCGCGGCGGACTCGCACCGAGTCTTGCTTACGACCAGGCGAGGATGGTTGCGCCGCTGGCGGTGCTTTCCTCGGCATCTTGTCTCTTCTTTAGTGACCCAGCGACCAAATTAGTCGCGATCAGCAGTGACTCGAACGTGCCGGCGTCGGTCCACCAACCATCCAGGACACTGTAGGAAAGCTTGCCTTCGGCCAGATAGCTGTTGTTGAGATCCGTTATCTCAAGCTCGCCGCGGTTGGAGGGACGCAATGTTGTGATGCGCTCGAAAACGGTACTGTCGTAAAAATAGACGCCAATAACCGCGTACGGTGACGCGGGGTTGGCCGGTTTCTCTTCGATTCGTGTGATCTTGCCGTTGTTAAACGCAGGCACACCGAACCGGCTCGGGTCGGGAACTTCTTTGAGCAGGATGTGGGCTCCGTCAGTTTGTTTGCAAAACTGCTCCACCGCCCCGGCAATACTCTTCTCTATGATGTTGTCGCCTAGGACTACGCAGATGGGCGACCCGTCTGCAAACGGTTCAGCGAGGCGCAGCGCGTCCGCGATGCCGCCTTCTCCAACCTGGTATGCGTAGTTGAGTTGACGCAGACCGAACGCCTCGCCATTTCCAAGCAGGCGCAGGAAATCGCCGGCATTCTGACCTCCGGTCACGAGCAATATCTCGCGGATCCCCGCCTCGACCAGCGTGCGAATCGGGAAGTAGACCATAGGCTCGTTATATACAGGCAACAGGTGCTTGTTGGTAATCTTGGTCAGCGGAAACATCCGCGATCCAAGTCCTCCGGCCAGTACAATGCCCTTCATGTCTACTCACCTCATATGCATAGTGTGCAGTTGCAAGTGAGATTATACGATTGAAAAACAATTATCACCAAGGCTTGTATCAACCCGAACTGTGGCGATTGATTGCAATCCTCACCGCGGTTTCCCCGGAACTACCGTCCAACACTCAGCCGGTATGCCAACTGTTCCGGCAGGCCAGCGTTAAGAATCTTCTTCATGGTGGTTTCGACGTCATAACGGACGCGGCCATATTCGACCAGTCCATCAGTGTCATATATAACAAAAGCGGCGCGAGCATCGTGATCGCGCGGCTGCCCTACGGAGCCGGGGTTGAGGTAATAGGTCTCGTCCGCCTGGATCTCCAGCACGCCGCACTGCTTGAGGCCCGATACTGGTGTTGTGGAGAAGGGCTTCAGCGGGACATCAATGATCCGGCGGCGGCTTTTGATAAACCCGCCCTGCAGATGCGTATGCCCGAAGAAATTGACTCTGTCGCTGAGCAACTCGAAGATATCAGCAGCGGTCCAACCCGCGGTAATGTACTCGTCCTCATCGCGAAGACTCCCATGCACAATCGCGAATAGCTCGTCCACCTGCTTAGGGCCTGTATCGAGATTCTCCAGATAGGTCTTGTTATCGGGATTAATATGGCACCGCGTCCAATATGCTGCTGTTCGAGCGGCTTCAGTAAAATCAGCAGCGTCTGTGAGGCCGGCGCAGGCCTTGTCGTGATTACCGCGAACAACCGCAGCCACATTTTGGCGGACCCATTCCACCACTGCATCTGGATCTGGCCCGTATCCCACTAGATCACCACAGCAGATGACGCGATCATATGCACCTGCGGCAATCTCCGTGACGGCCTGCAAAGCTTCCCAATTGGAGTGTATGTCGCTGAGGATTAGATAACGCATAAACCCGGCGAGAGCGGCGGATGAATCCTAAGATTCATGCTGGCAGGATGTCTTCAGCCATACTCGTCACTCGTCACTCGCTTCGAATTCGCGGTAGGCCTGGCGTTTTGAGATACGTCTTTCGCGAGCTACTGCCTTCAGCGCTTCCATGCGCGTCAGACTCTGTTGCTGCATCAATTCGCCAACCCTATCTTTAAGCGGCTGTGAATGCACCGCGTGCGACTGCTCCTCCCCGGCTGCTGCGATCAGCAGCGTGATCTCTCCGGGTACTGAAGAGCGTTTTCGCAATTCCTCGAGCACTGCCGAGCACTTTCCGCGTACATACTCCTCATGAATCTTGGTGAGCTCGCGCGCCAGAACGGTTGGGCGGTCGCCGAGAACATCCAGAATGTCTTCCAGCGACTCGATGATGCGGTGCGGTGATTCGAACAAAACGGAGGTAGACGACGACTCGCGGAGTTGCTCCAGAAACTTGCGTCGAGCCGTCTTCTTGGCTGGTAGGAAGCCGAAGAACTGGAACGAATCCGTCGGCAGGCCTGAGGCCACCAAGCTCGCGACCAGCGCGGAAGGGCCCGGCACCGGCGTTACAGTGATGTTGTGTCGGATGCACAGGACGACCAGCCGGTAACCCGGGTCGGAGATCCCCGGCATTCCTGCGTCGGAGACAAGCGCGATGCGGGCGCCTTCCTCAAGCCTCAGGACCAGCTCCGGCGCACGAGTCATCTCGTTATGCTCGTGGTAACTGGTCGCCGGCGTTTCGATTTGGTAATGATTCAACAGCTTCTGCGTCTGGCGGGTGTCTTCGCAGGCGATCACGTCCACCTCGCGCAGTACTCGCAACGCCCGGAGCGTAATGTCTTCAAGATTACCGATGGGAGTACCCACCAAGTATAGCGTACCGTTGGTGTGATTCGGTCCGGAATGGCCGTCCGGTCTTCCAGCAGTCTTCATGGGTTATTCTACTGCCCGTCGGATTCGTTTTTAGGCTTCCAGTCTTTCGCCAGTTTCTCGGCCTGGACAATCTCCTGCGGCGACATGCGCGCCGAAAATCCGTCGCGCATACTCAGAGCGTTGCGGCGGGTCTTCTCATCGCCTTGATCTGCGACCACAGTGAACCATTTATACGATTGCACAAGGTCTCGCGGCACCCCTTGCCCGATCAAATAGGCGGAACCTAACAGATACTGAGCCGCCACTTCACCGCCTTCAGCAGCTTCGCGATACCATTTGGCCGCTTTCTCGTAATCCACGGCAATACCGGTGCCACGGTAGTACATCTCTGCGAGCATGAGCTGCGCCGGAGCGTATCCCTGTTTTGCCGCTAATTCATACCACCTGCGCGCTTCACGAAAGTCCTGATTGGTCCCCCGTCCCTGCGCAAAAGCCACGCCAACGTTGTATTCGCCCTCAGCATAGCCCTGCATTGCCGCCATCTGATACCACTTGAAGGCCTCGGCGTAGTCGCGGTTCACTCCCAGACCCTCGTAGTACATCACGCCGAGGTTCGTCTGTGCGCTGGCGTTCCCACTTTCCGCAAGCGGCCTCCACTTCTCCAATGCTGTCGCGTAATCCTTCTTCCCGAAGGCTTCCATGCCTGCCTGGAATTCAAGCTGAGGATCGGATATACACCCCAGCCATGCCAGGGAGACGAATAGTAATAGAATTCGAAGAGCTTTCATGACAGCTATCGTATCTCGGCGGCTAAGCCGATTCCAAACCCGTGATGCGAATGCCCGAGTGATGCACCTTGTACTGGCGATTCACCGAAATCAACAGCGCCGTCATGCTTTCGACCACTCGAGCCATTTCCAGCGATCCAGCGTCTACCGGGCGCAGCCCTTTGATCAGCTTGATCAGCGTGAACAATCTCTCCTTAGCCGCTGCGTCATCGCCACATACCAGGATATCGCAGTCTAATGGTATCGCGGAATCCTGCAACGCCTCCGCCGAAACATTGTGAAAAGCAGCGAGCACCGGAACAGGCTCCGGCACCAATTCGCGAGCCTGCTCGGCCGCTGAGCCCTGCCACAGCCCCAGCATACGCGTGGGCTTGCCGCCGACTGTCGCGGCCAGCGGAACAGTGGCATCTACTAAGATACAATTGTTCAGTGATGCCTGAATACTTTTCAGGATTGCGGCCTGACCTGGAAATGGAACCGCCAACACGACCACGCTTGCTTCCGCCGCCGCTCCTCGATTGTCGGTGCCATAGATTGAGATCGCCGCGCCGCGCGTTGCTCGCAGGCGCTCTAATGCGTTCGAGGCAGCCGCTTCGGCTTTAGCGGTGTCGCGCGAACCAATGATGATGGGAATGCCTGCCGCCGCCCAGCGCAATACCAACCCCAGTCCCAGCTCGCCTGTACCTCCGAGAATGGCCACCGTTTCTCGTACCGGCGCGGCGCTTTGGCTCATGCCAAAACCTCGAAACGACGCAACACGCGGTAGGTGGTGCTCCGCTCTATCGGCGTTCTATCCGCAGAACAGATGAATGACTGCAACTGTTCGGGCGTGGCTGAAGTAGCCTCGATCTCACCCGAGGCACTGGTGATTTGCTCATCCATCAAAGTGCCGCCGACGTCATTCGCACCCGCGCGCAAGCACAGCCGCGCCACCTCCCACCCCAGCTTCGGCCAGGCAAGCTGGATGTTGGGAATCCAGTTATTGAGCAGAATGCGCGCCAGCGCGTGAATAGCGATGTCCTCTTCCACGGTGCTGCCTGGCCGCGAATGGCCGTCGCGAAAGAGTGTGGTTTTCTCATGAATGAAGCCCAGCGGCACAAACTCCGTGAAGCCGCCGGTCTGCTGCTGAATGGAGCGCAGCAGCAGCATGTGATTCACCCAATCTGAAGTCTCTTCGATGTGGCCATACATGATGGTGGAGGTGGTTGGAATCCCAAGCTCATGTGCAGTAGTGATGACCTCCACCCATTGCGCGCGCTTCAGCTTGATCCGCGAAATGATGGCGCGTACCCGATCATCGAGAATCTCCGCCGCTGTCCCGGGCAAACTGCCGAGTCCCGCATCCTTGAGCATCTGTAGAAAATCCCGCAGAGGCAACCCGCTTCGCTCCACGCCATAGACGACTTCCATAGGCGAGAACGCATGGATGTGCAGCTCCGGTACCCTGGTTTTCACGGCTTCGAGCACCTGGCTATAGTAGTAACCGTCAAGGTCAGGAGGCAGCCCGCCCTGCATGCACACCTCCGTAGCGCCGAGCCGCCACGCTTCTTCCGCTTTGTCGGCGACACTTTCAAGCGAATGCCAGTACGCGTCCTTGGAATGGGCCGACTTACCGAAGCAGCAAAAGGTGCACCCGATCGTACAGATGTTCGTGAAATTGATATTCCGATTGACTACGTAGCTTACTTCATCACCCACCGTTGCTTGCCGCAGCCGGTCAGCCACGGACATGACCGCGAGGAGTTCCTCGCCACGCGCGTTCGCCACTTGGACGCCCTGATCACGGTCCAAGTCGCGGCCTTCTAATGCCGCGTCCAGAGCCGCCCGTAGCGGCGCCGGCAGGTGCGGAGTGAGATCTTCGTACGCGGCTATCTCATGCCCGAACTGCACGTTTCGTTTGATTGCCATTATGATTCCTTCTAGTCCGCAGCTGCCGCTGAATGCGGAGAAAACGACATAATCTCACAGATATGACTTCGTGGCTGCCGCGGCACCGGAAAGCCATCCGCATCGGTGCGCTGCTCGATGGATTTCCAAACCGATCCGGAGAAGAATTGGCGCCGGTTCGCATATTCCGGGTAGACCGGTAACCTGGCACGCAGCCGAACGCCTTTACCACTGCACACAGCCGCGAGCTTAGTCACTTCCGGCCAGGGAGCTTCCGGGTTTATGAAATCGAGCGTCAACGGCGATACGCCTCCCCAATCGTTGATACCGCAGTCGAGCAGCAACTCGAGACCGTTGGGGGTCAGGTTCGGAGGCGCTTGGATGTTCATCTCGCCGCCGAGTACCAGACGAGCGATCGCCACAGTGCGCGCGAACCATTGCGTTGAAGGGGCTGGCCAATCGCGCATTCGAATCTCCGGTTTGGGGACAAAATTCTGCACGATCACTTCCTGGATGTGGCCATATTGTTGGTGCAGGGCGCGGATCGCGAGCAGAGAATCGATGATGTCGCGAGGCGACTCGCCGATGCCAACGAGGATTCCGGTAGTAAACGGAATTGCGAGTTCTCCCGCTTCGCGTATGGTGCGCAGTCGCCGGTGCGGTCGCTTGTCAACTGCATTGTCGTGAGCCGCCCCTGGAGAAAACAATTCGAGCGAGGTGCTCTCGAGCATCAAACCCAAGCTTGCGTTCGACTCTTTCAGCCGCAGCAGATCGGTTCGCGCCATCAGGCCTGGATTGGAGTGCGGGAGCAATGTAGTTCCCCGCAGCAGCATTTCGCCGATGAACGCCACGTACTCCAGAGTTCGCTCAAAGTCGTGAGCGCGGAGCCAACCTTTGGCTTCCGGGAAAGCGGCCTCCGGCCGGTCGCCAAGACTCAGCAGCGCCTCTGTGCAACCCAGCGTCGCACCGGCACGCGCGATACTCAGAACCTCTTCGGGCTCCATCCAGTGAGCGCCGGGCTCTCCGGGATCTCTGCGGAAAGTACAGTAACCGCAGTAGTCGCGGCATAGGTTCGTGAGCGGCAGAAAGACCTTGGGCGAATACGTGATGGTGTCGCCCTTGCTCGCCCGGCGCAACTCACGTGCGGCTTCGGCAAGCGCATCGAGCGGGACCTCGGCGCACGAGTAGAGATATTCCGCTTCGTCGCGTGTGAGCGCTATCCCACGGAGCACGCCGTCAACGAATCGCGGGTATGGAGTCGCTGTGACGACTTCTAAAGACATACCGTTGCTCCGCGATTCACCGCGAGGAATTGGCGGGCCAGTTCGCGAGTGCGGCAAGGGATCTCCGTGGTCGCGAAGCTCTGCAGGTCCTCCGGTGTGTCGATATCGGCGCCAAAGCCGCTCATGGCGTAGACCAAAACGGGTAGCTTTCGCTTGTGCGCTTCGGCGACATGCAAGCGGCAACTTCCCGGGCCGAAATGAGGATTGATGACATTCGGAGGTGTCCTCAATAGCGCATTAGTGCCCGTGCCGTCCGCCGAGGGGACCACCACAACAGAAAAATTATCGCGTAGCCTTCCGACAGCCAGTATTTCTGACGCCGTCGCCGCAGGCGTATCAATCGGCAGAGACAGTAAAGAAGTAGCGCCCAGGCTGATCGCCCACTCCGTGCCCTTTCTCACAGATGCGGAATGGCTGATCTGCTGTTTCTCCTCCAGGTAAGCAACCCCAGCCGAGTCGCAGCGCGTTAGCACATACCGCTCCGAAGAGATCACCAGTAACCGATCCAGGCCGTCGCCTCTACTGCAGGCCTCCAGCAAGGTCGTCCAGACATCGTCGAACATGGTCCGCGCGAGCTGTTCGCGCTCTTCGGGGCTAAGATAGCTCGTCAGCCGCTCTTTCGACCGGCCGAATGCCTTGACGGGGAGCAATGCGGCTATCATGGTACTTTGGGCCTAAGAATCAACTTTGCCTTGCGTGAAACTACTTACCGAAAGTAGTCTGGTGACTCAGGGTTGTCAAGAACAAATGCCCCCGCTTACCGATCCGCCTGAAAGACTGGAAGTCCTCGCCATCGCTGGACTTCCTGAGATCACGGCCGGCACACCGCTGGTCCAGGAGCTTTGCCGCGCCGTCTCGTCTGCGGGTCTCGCTTTCGAGGACGGTGATGTGCTGGTGTTGGCGCAGAAGATCGTGTCAAAAGCGGAGGGCCGGCTGATCGAGTTGAGCGGTATCGAACCTTCTGCTTTCGCTTTATCGCTGGCCGCGACGCTCGGCAAAGATGCGCGGCATATTGAAGTGGTCCTCCGCGAAAGCAAACGAATCGTGCGGATGGATGCCGGCCTGATCGTGGCCGAGACCCACCACGGTCTTACATGCGCCAATGCGGGCGTAGATACATCCAACGTTCCCGAAGGCTGGGTGGCGCTGCTGCCGGCCGACCCGGACGCTTCGGCGCGGCGTTTGCAGGAGGAGATTTCCCGCTGCACGGGGAAGCAGATCGCCCTGATCATCTCCGACACTTTTGGGCGACCATGGCGCGAAGGACTAACAAATGTTGCCATCGGTGTGGCAGGGTTTAACCCGTTACTCGATTATCGCGGTCACGAGGATGGCCACGGGCACTCGCTTTCTGCTACTGTTATCGCCGCCGCAGACGAGCTTGCCGCAGCCGCCGAGATCGTGATGGGGAAACTTTCCCACCGTCCAGCTGCCATTATCCGCCACTTCCCGTGGCGGCCCGCACCCGGCAATGCCACAGCGTTGATTCGTGCGCGTGAAAGGGATTTGTTCCGGTGAGGCAACCAGAAGCCAGAAGTCAGAAGCCAGAATGAAGCCGGACGTACTTACGACACACCTTCTGACTCCTGACTTCGGGCTTCTGGTTATGAACAATGCTTACCGTACTTGCTGGCGGCGTGGGCGCCGCAAAGTTTGTTGATGGACTATCGGCCGTTGTGCCGCCTGAGGAGATCACCGTCATCGCGAATACCGGAGATGACGCGTCCTTTCACGGATTGCACATCTCACCGGACATGGACACGATCATCTACACTCTGGCCGGGATAATTGACCGTGAGCGCGGCTGGGGCGTGGCGGGGGATACCTTTGAATGCCTGAACGCATTAAGAATGCTCGGTGAGGATGCGTGGTTCCAACTCGGAGATCGCGACTTGGCGATGCATCTGCGGCGCACACGTCGGCTGCACGAAGGAGCCACGCTCTCCGAAGTGACCAGAGAGATTTGCGACTCGTTCCACATTCGCTCTCGCGTCATACCGATGACGGATGCCCTAGCCCCGACACTTATTCGGACGGCCGAGGGCACGCTGCCGTTCCAGGAGTACTTCGTCAAACTGCAACAACGGCTCGAAGTGCTCGAGATTGATCTCTCGGCGGCGCGAGCGAGCCGCCCCGCGCCCGGCGTGTTGGAGGCCATACGCGACAGCGATGCCGTCATTCTCGCGCCCAGCAACCCATTCATCAGTATCGGTCCGATCCTCGCGATTCCAGGAGTCGGGGAAGCGCTCCGTGCAGCCTCGGCCATTGCCGCGGTAACTCCCATTGTGGGAGGCAAAGCTCTCAAAGGTCCCGCTGACCGAATGTTGAAGTCGCTCGGCTTTGAACCATCAGCCGGGGCGATGGCGAAACTCTACAGGGATTTCTTGGACCTGTTCGTGCTGGATCGCAAGGATGAGTATCTCAAACCGTCCATCGAGCGCAGCGGGGTGCGTGTGCTCGTGACTGACACCATCATGAATTCGGCAGCCAGCAAACAAAATTTGGCGCGGAGTGTAGTCGAAGCGCTGCAGCGGAGATGGGAGCGCGGGCATCATGCCCGCACATAACCAGACAAGAAGAAGGCGGGCAAGATGCCCGCGCTCCCGTACAAGTAATGATCTCAATCATCATTGTTGCCTACAACTCGCGGGAACATATACGCCGCTGCCTTACATCATTCCAGGACAGCGGAGCCGAGATTGTGGTGGTGGACAATGCCTCCAGCGATGGCACTGCGGCACTGATGCGGCAGGCATTCCCTACCGTCAGGTTGATCGCTGCTCCGAAGAACCTGGGCTTCGCGGCCGGCGCCAACCTCGGCGTCCGCAACAGCACCGGAACCGCGTTACTCTTTGTGAATCCGGACGTTGTATGCTTGGAGCCATTTGCCCGTCTAGAGCAGATGCTCAACGAATCCCCAGACACTGTCGCTATCGCCCCACGTCTCGTGGATGTCCACGGGCGCACGCAGATCGGCTTCAACGTGAGGCGGTTGCCCACAGCCGCAGCGTTGATATTCGAAATGCTCACACTGAACCGCTTCTTCCCGAACAACTCCGTTAACCGGCATTATCGCTGCCTCGACTTCGATCACGGCAAACCGGGAGAGATCGAGCAGCCGGCCGCGGCGTGCCTACTGGTGCGGCGCCGCAGCTTCGAAGAGATTGGCGGCTTTGATGAGCGATTCTTCCCTTTGTGGTTTGAAGACGTGGACCTGTGTCTTCGATTGCGGCAGCATGGCGGCAGAATTCTCTACACTCCGCAGATTCCCTATGAGCACTCCGGCGGGCATTCGCTTGAATCCGTCACGTTTTCAGAACGGCAGGTTTACTGGTACAGGAACTTGCTCTATTATGTGGGCAAGCACTTCGGTTGGGCCGCAGGGCTTTTCATCCGCGCCGCGCTGTTAATTGGCGTGGGGTTGCGTATCGCGGCAGAGCTGTTCGGCATCTTCCGAAGGTCGCACCGTCAGAGCGGAGAACGGGCCGAGCGGGTTCATGCTTATTTAGAGGCCGCCAAGTTGTCCTTCCTGGGGTGGAGGTAACAGGCCGGCGAGGGTTGTGCTTGGCTTACTCATAGCTTTAAGGCGCTCTGCACGATAGGGGAATGCATGGGGGAACACGCGGGGAAAGTCTCCGTCACGATCGTCACTTATAACAGCGAGATGCATATCCGCCGGTGTCTCGACGCGGTGCTACAGCAGGACTGGCCGTCTCTCGAAATCATTGTGGTGGACAATGACAGCCGCGACGGCACACGTTCTGTTCTTGCCGAGTACAAGAACGAACTGCGTCTCACAGAGAACTCAGAAAACCGCGGCTTTGCGGCAGCACAGAATCAGGCTATTCGGCACGCCACTGGCGAATGGGTGCTGGCGTTGAACCCGGATGTGCGGTTGGAGCGGAACTTCCTTTCCGCGCTCTTGGCCGACCGGGAGTTATCCCCGGACATCGGAACGCTATGCGGCAAGCTGCTGCGCGCTTCGCCTGCGCTTGAACCCACGGCCGAGCCGCGAGTGGACTCGTGTGGCATTTACTTCACCCCCACATTTCGCCACCTCGACCGGGGATCGAACTTGCCTGACGGTCCCGAATACAACGACCCGGTATTTGTATTTGGCGCAACCGCCGCGGCCGCTCTTTACCGCAAGACAATGATCGAGGACGTCAGCATTGACGGCGAGTTCTTTGACGAAGACTTTTTCCTGTACCGCGAGGATGCCGATGTTGCATGGCGCGCTCAGTTGCTGGGATGGCGTTGCTTGTACCTTCCGCAGGCGATTGGGTACCACGTGCGCACCGTTTTCCCTGGCGAGCGCAGCAGCGTGCCTGCCGAAATCAATCGCCACTGCGTTCAGAATCGGTTTCTGATGAGGGTCAAAAACGCCACGTGGTCGCTGTACCTTCGCCATTTCGTACCGGTTTCCGTGCGGGACGGGGGCGTTTTCTTGTATTGTCTGCTGGCGGAGCGGAGTTCGCTCGCAGCTTTTCCTGGCGTGATTCGCTTGTGGCGCCGCACCATCGCCAAAAGGCGGGCCATCCAGCAGCGGCGCAAGGTTCCGAACTCTTACCTTGAGCAGTGGTTCGGCTTCCGCCCTGTCACTCTGCCTGTCGAACTGCCTCACGTTCCAACCGCTAAGGACGCGGTGCCGCCACGCCTTCCGGCTCAGGCCGCCGGTCCAAGCCAGTATCGCTCCCTCTGACGTATGAAGATCGCCATCCTGGGCACGCGAGGGATTCCGGCCAATTATGGCGGTTTTGAGACTTTCGCCGAGGAACTCTCCTCGCGACTGGCCCAGAGAGGGCATGAGGTCACGGTCTACTGTCGTACTAACAACATCAACTACCAGGGCAGCTCGTACAAAGGCGTACGCCTGGTGCTGCTCCCAACCGTGCCGCACAAGTACTTCGATACCGTCGCTCATACGTTCATTTCCGTTTTGCATGTGCTGTTTCAGGACGTGGACGTAGTGCTGATCTGCAATTCGGCTAACAGCATTTTTTCCTTCATTCCACGCCTTATGGGCAAGAAAACGATTGTCAACGTAGACGGCCTGGAGTGGAAACGCGAGAAGTGGAACGCCATGGGGAAGGCATATCTGCGACTGTCGGAATGGCTTTCGACGTTTCTCCCCACAGCCATGGTGACAGACGCCCGCGCCATTCAGGATTACTACCGCGATCGTTACGGGAAGCAGTCATACTTCATCCCTTACGGCGCCGACGACATTCGCTTGGAGAGCACGGCCACCCTCGGTCGCCTCGGCCTTGCACCGGAAAGATATTTTTTATACGTGAGCCGCCTGGAACCTGAAAACAACGCCCTGCTGGTCGTGAAGGCGTTCGAGCGCGTCGCGACCGATATGAGGCTGGTGATTGTCGGTGACGCTCCTTACGCTGACGCCTACAAAGCGGAAGTGAAGTCCACCAAGGACGCTCGTATCCTCTTTCCTGGCGCGATCTACGGGACGGGATACCGCGAGCTGCAATCGCACGCGTTCTGCTACCTCCATGCCACTTCGGTAGGAGGCACGCATCCGGCGTTGATTGAAGCAATGGGGTGCGGACGCTGCGCGCTCTATCTGAACACACCTGAGAATCACGAGGTCGCGGGCGCGGCGGGGATTGCATTTGAGAATTCTTCTGCGGACTTGGCGGAGAAAATAACGCTAGTACTGCGCGATGCATGCCGCCGGAAAGAATGCGAGCGGCGAGGGCTCCAGCGCGTCAGAGAGCGCTACCAGTGGGACGGAGTGGCAACGGAATACGAACAGCTTTTTATGCGCTTATCAGAGCCGCGACCGCCGGGGAGCGGGTGATGATTCAGAGCTGCGCGCGTGAGAAGCGGGTGTGCATTGCCGCGCGGACGCGCCTCACATGTACATTCCGCCGTTTACGTTGATCACCTGCCCCGTTATGTATGCCGCCTCGTCAGAGGCCAGGAATCGCACCAGCGGGGCAATATCAGTTGGCTGGCCGAGGCGGCCCATAGGAATTCGCGACGCAAGTTTTTCCCGCGCCTCAGGGCTGATGGCTTCGGTCATGGCGGTCTCGATGTAACCAGGAGCGATCGCGTTGCATGTGATGTTGCGCGAGGCAACCTCCTGCGCAATCGCGTGCGTCAGTCCAATGATTCCCGCCTTCGACGCGGCATAGTTCGCCTGCCCGGGATTACCCATTTGCGCGACCACGGATACGATGTTGATGATGCGGCCATACCGACGGCGCACCATGCCGCTCAGTACCTGCTGGATGCACAGGAACGCGGCGTTCAGGTTGGTGTTGATCACCGCGTCCCAATCCTGCCGCTTCATTCGCATCATCAGCCCATCGCGCGTGATACCTGCGTTATTCACGAGAATATCGATCTTGCCGAAGTGCTCGTTGGCCTTTTGAAAAGCGGTCTTGATGGATTCCTCGCTGCTGACGTCCAGCTCCAGCGGCAGCGCCTCTACCGCCCCGTTCGCGTGTGAACGAATCTCGTCCGCGACCTGCTTCAACGCGTCCATCCCACGGCTGGCCAGAACCACATTCGTTCCAGCTTCCGCGAGCGCCATGGCGCAAGCACGCCCGATGCCGCGGGAAGCGCCAGTGACAACTGCTACTTTGTTCTGTTCGTTATCCATTCGCACTCTGCCCGGGCAGATTGAACTGTCATCCTACCATTGCAGATGAGGTGCGGCAAACGTATTGTCATGACGGCTCCATGGGGTCGCGGCTCTGAACAACGGTTATCGAACGGCGTCTGGGCCGATTTCCGGGAGGTTGTGAACTTCGAGCGGGGTGATGGGGCCGCCTTTTACCAGCGCGGACTGCACGAAACGGCCGATCTGCTCGGCAAGTTCTTCGGCTGAAAGCGGACCGCGCGGGGAGAACCATCCCGCAGTGGCGGTGCACATGGTGAGGATGCAATTGCGGATGACACTGAACTCTTCGACCTGAAATACTCCTTTGCGATGGCCGCGCTTCAGGATGGCATCGAAGAGGCGTTCATATTCGCGCCGCAGTTTCAGAATCTCGTGGAGATTGTCCGGCTCCAGAAACCGCAGCTCGCTGTGGCTCACGAAGGCTTCTTTGCGTTTGTGAGTGTGAAAGAGGACGTGCCAGCGGATGGCGGCTTCGAGTTGCGCCACCGGCTCGCGCACGGAGGCCACGATGTCTCGCAGCCCCTGCAACAGCTCCGAAACGGTGGCATGCATCAGGTCGAAAAGGATGTGTTGCTTGCTGGGAAAATGGTAGTAAAGACTGGCGGCTTTTATGTTGAGGGTGGCCGCGATCTCCCGCATGGTCATCCCGGAGTAGCCGTGCCGGAACAACAATTCGAGTCCCGCGGCGCGGATCTGATCCAGCCGGGATCCGAACGCCGGGCCGATTGCCGGCGCCGGCGCATCGAAATCCGGAACCACAGGCAACAGCGTTCCCGCTGCCGCCGCGTCATTTGCTCTATCGGCTTTGCTCATAATTCCCGATCAAATCGCCCACGGGAGCGCTGGCGTCCTCGCGGTCCTCAAGGAATCTGCTGATCACTTTGGGACTTCGTCCTCGCCCGCCAAAGCTTCAGACGAATCGCACAGGATGCCTGCGCTCCCAGCCCCCGCCAAACTCTAGAGGTAACGCCGGTCCTTCAGCGGATCGGGCTCCTGTAATCCGAACTGCTCGATGACCTTCTGCGCCTCGGCCCGATACTGCGCGCGAGCCTGCTCGTTGGTGCGCTTCTTGATACCCCAGTGCAGGTACTGCTCGCTACGCTTCGAGCCGGTCACACCGAACATGTCCAGGCAGCGCGGATACATCCGATTCAGAGACTTCTGAACCTCGGCCTTGCCTTCCGGTGTCTGGCAGAGGCTATCCAGAATGCGAAGGCCATGCGCGATGTGCTGCCTCTCCTCTTTCAGAATCTGCGGGATGATGCGCGCTACGGGAAGGTAGCTGCAGTCGCTGAAGTCTTCCAGGTGATAACCGCCGACTCGGTCAATGAACGTGCCGAAGCAGCCCATGTCCGCCCAGGTGACGAGTGGATCACGGAAAATCTCCAGCATGCGCTGCTCGCGGCGGTGCTTGATCAGGTCGGATACGTCCACGTTCAGTTCGCCCAGAACTTTGACGAATTTGCGATGATGGTCGATCTCCTCAGCGGCCGTCTTGGCCAGCATCATCTGGTCTTCCGCCGTGGGAGCATTCAGAATCCAGCTCTCAACATAAAGGTGCGGCCCGCCCAGCTCGCTGTCGGCCTGGATCGTGAGAACCTTGATCAACAGGTCCTTATACTCCTGCGGCATCTTGGCAAAATCTTTAGCTTCGATCTTATCGGTAAACATTCCTGTCACTCCTCCGTTGCAGTTATTTTTTCGATTTCGATTTCGCAGTGGGTTTCGCCGCGGCAGTCGCCGAACCGTTCGGCGCCACGATCGCCCAGTTCTCTTTCAAACGTACGCCGGCCCCCTTGAGCAGGTTGTGCACCGGGCAGCGTTCGGTGGTTGTCTTGCGAAGCTGCGCCAGGCGCTTGGGCGATTCCGGCGTGGTTACCCGCGCGTCCACGTGAAGGACGCGAAGAGCCTTGGGCACTTTGGCCAGCCCGTAGATGCCGCGCGGATCAAACTCGGCCCACACGGTAAAGTTCCAATCGCGCAGATCGAAGTCCATGGTTTTCGCCACAAAGTTGCCGACCACGTTCAGCGATCCCGCGTACGCTCCAATCAAAGCTTCGAGCGGCATCAATCCCTTGTTGGTCCCGCCCAGAATTTCGGGCATGTCGAGCCGCATCGTTTGCACGCTCTGTGGTCTGTCACACGACCGGATGAGCACGCGCTGCGGCGATTCCATAGCAGCCTCTACCCTGAGGCCGGTCTGAGGCACCTTCCTGATCTTGACCATTCCCCACTCCCTGACTAACGTTAGGTAGATTCAAATATACGGCCGCCCGTTTAGCTTGTCAAGAGCAAGTTGATCCAATTTATCGTGTTATCGGGAATCCCCGGAAAAACATTGCCGTTTCCGGCTTATCGGGGTGCGCTTATGCCGCGCTGCTGAAGTTTGTGGCGCTAGTGAAGGCGAGTGCGAGCAGTGTCTTTTGCTCGTGCTCGTGGGCTTTGGCGGAGCCCGTCGCGGGCGTGGCGCTGGCGGATCGTTTGACGGAACGCACCGCGCGACCTCGCGCGAGGCGCTTCAGCCGCGGGACAACATAGAATAGCGCCCCCGTATTGGCCGGCTCTTCCTGTACCCAGACGATCTCGCGCACCGAGCGCAGGCGCGACAGTTCGGCGGCGATCTCGGCCTCCGGGAATGGATAGAGCTGATCCAGCGCAACGATGGCGGTGGATTCGTCTTTGCGCCTGGTACGTTCCATACGCAGTTCGTGCACGATCTTGCCTGTGCAAATCAGCAGTCTGGTGGCTTCTGTGAATCTTTGCTCCGGGAGCACCTTCAAAAACCGTGGCGCGGAAAAATCCTCGAGCGGCGACGCCGCGTCGGCGTGCCGCAGCATTCCCTTGGGCGTGAATACAACCAGCGGCTTGCGCCAGGGCCGCAGCGCCTGCCGCCGCAGCAGATGAAAATATTGCGAGGCAGTCGAGGGCTGGCAGACCTGCAAGTTGTCACGAGCGGAAAGTTGCAGATATCGTTCGATACGCGCGCTGGAATGCTCCGGTCCCTGGCCTTCATGCCCGTGCGGCAGCAGAAGCGTTACTCCTGACAGCAGTCCCCATTTGTCCTCGCCGCTGGCGATAAACTGGTCAATGATGACTTGCGCGCCGTTGGCGAAATCTCCGAACTGCGATTCCCAGAGCACCAGCGCCTCGGGATAATCGCGGCTGTAACCGTATTCAAAGCCGAGTACCCCCATCTCCGACAACGGCGAGTTGTACACCTCGAAGCGCGCCTGCTGCGGCGATACGTGGCAGAGCGGGATGTATTCGGCCTCCGTTTGCGTGTCAATCAGAACGGCGTGCCGCTGGTTGAAGGTGCCTCGCCGTGAGTCTTCCCCGCTGAGCCGCACAGGAACACCGTCACGCAATAGTGAACCGAACGCCAGTGCTTCGGCCATCCCGAAATCCACCGGCCGCGCGCCTCGGCCCATCTCGGCGCGCTGCTCCAGAAGCCGCTTCACTTTGGGATGAATGGAAAATCCGTCCGGATAACTCACCAGAGATTCGGCGAGAGAGCGCAAGGTTTCAAGGGGTATGCCCGTGTCGCGCTCATAGGAGTCGTTGTAACACCCGCCTTTGTATGGCGCCCAATACGGCGGCAGTTCACGCAACACCGGAGTCTTGCGCACCGCGCGCGCCTTGGTTTGCGCAGCCTCATACTCGCTGTGAAGGCGTTCCGTTATTTCAGCAGTATCTACACCCATTGCCCGCGCATAGCTTTCCCATAGCGCGGGCGTCTCTTGGATTCTCCGATAGCGCACCGGCTGCGTAATGGTGGGGTCATCCACTTCGCTGTGTCCGTAGCGGCGATACCCGATCAAGTCCACGACGACGTCATTTCCAAACTCATAGCGGTACTCGGCCGCCATGCGGGCCACGCGCACGACCGCCTCTGGGTCCTCCGCGTTGACGTGAAAAATGGGAATCGGCAGGCGCTTGGCTACGTCGGAGGCGAAACGTGATGAGTGTAGCTCATTGGGATTGGACGTAAACCCGACGAGGTTGTTCAGGATCAGGTGAACCGTTCCTCCGACAGAGTAACCTTCGATGCCGCCGAGATTCAACGATTCCGATGCCACGCCCTGCCCGGCGAAGGCAGCCTCGCCGTGCAGCAGAATTGGCAGAATCGCAGCCGGCCCGGTTTCTCCCATCCGCACCTGTTTGGCGCGAGCACGGCCCATTGCTACAGGGTCCACGGCCTCGAGATGGCTGGGATTTGATACCAAGTGTATGCCGATAGTATGGCCACTCTGAGTAACGTACTCGCCCGTTGCGCCGAGGTGATATTTGACGTCGCCGCTCCCCAGCACGCTGCGTGGGTCTACATCTTCGAACCGCGCGAGTACGTCCGCTACGGGCCGTCGAACGATGTGCACCATCACGTTCAGCCGACCGCGATGAGTCATGCCCAGAATGCATTGCTCTGCGCCGAGTTCCGCGCTTTGTTCCAGTGCGGCATCGAGAGCCGGGATTGCGGCAGTCATACCCTCAAGTGAAAACCGTTTGGTCCCAGGATAACGCGCGTGCACATGCTGCTCAAAGATGGTAGCTCGGGCCAGCAGTTCCAATATGCGCTGGCGGTCTGGAGCGGGCGGATCGCTCTCCATGCGCTGCGCCACCCAAGCTCGCTGCTCCGGGTCGGGTAGATGCATGCACTCAACGCCTATGGAGCCGCAATAGATACGTTTCGCCTCAGCGGCCAATTCGCTGCTGTCGGCGTTCAGTTCTGGATGCGGTTGTGGTTGCAGATAACCTAGTGGGTCCAGATCGGCCTGGAAGTAACCCCAACGGCGAAACGGGTCAAAGATACGATCCCGCTCATCCATGTTTCTATTATACCGGGGACCGCCAGATCACCAGGTACACTCTCAAGACCCCACGCGCGACAAGCGCAGAACGATAGTGAAGTTCACGTGAGCGAAGTTTTATCCGCAGTTGATCTGGAGATAACGGGTTCTTCGTCTGGCCTTTTGAATCGCCCGCGTGTCCCTTTGATATTGCACCTCTTAACAGCAGCGAGAACATCTATAGAAAGTGTAAGTTCACGCGCGTCTAGCCTTTCAGCGAAGATCACAAATCGTTCCTGAGAGTGGCGCCGTACCCGCGCCGAAGCGACGAGATGAAGCTCGCACCTAATGCGAGAACGACCTTGTTCGAAAAAAAGGAGGTAAGAAAATGGCAACCAACAGGGCATGGGAACCGGAAAGCACTGGCCCCGGACAGAAACTAAACGAGACGGCCGCTGAAATGAAGGAACGCGTGCAGGAGATGGGCCGCAAAGCCGCCGATAAAGCCGACGAACAGAGACAGCGCGCCGCCAGCGGCTTGGAACGGGCTGCCGATACGCTACACGAGAAAGCCGCTACGCTGCCGGGCGGTGAAAGAGTACAGACCATGGCGCATGCTACAGCCGATAACATCAACGCCGCGGCCGACTACATTCGTGAGCACGATTTCAGCGCACTGATGAAAGATGTAGAGGACCTGGTTCGCCGTCATCCTGGCCCCTCACTGGCCGCCGCTGTTTTCGCAGGCTTTATGGTCGGACGGATGTTCCGGTCTGAGGACTAGTCAGGAGAATTTCTTATGGGCGAAATGTCGAGTCAAATACAAGGTCATATAGAACAGCAGCGGAACGAGCTGGATCGCAACGTCTCCGATCTGCAGAACAGGATTTCGAGGACGTTCGATTGGCGTGTTCAGATGCAGGAGCGTCCCATTACCATGATGGGGATCGCATTCGCTGGTGGCGCGCTCCTCGGAGCAGTAGTGAGTGGACAAAAAGTCGGCGGGTATGCGTCCCGCGCATGGCGCGAGGAACCCGGGCCCGCCACGCTGCGCGAACGCCAGAGGGCCAACGATGCGTGGGACAGGGTGAAAGCGTCTCTGATCGGCGTCGGAGTCTCGCTGGTGAAACAGTTTTTTGAGCAATCTATTCCGGGGTTCCGCGAACAGTATCGAAGGCGAGCATCTGACTCAGAAGCTGCTGACTTCCGGCAAGCCCCGGCTGCGTAACGGGAATTTTAGCGCCACAGCGCTAAGGAGTACGTATGGCTTGGCAAAATGAAAGAACTGTGCCGGATGCCCTGCAGGCCATTGTGGGTAACGTGCAGGAGATATTCCGGTCTGAAGTTCGGCTCGCGCAAACCGAGCTGAAGGAGAAGGCAGTCAAGGCGGGCAAAGCCACAGCCATTCTGGGAGCGGGAATCGTTCTGGGGATCTACGCTCTCGGTTTTTTGCTGTTGACCATGATGTTCGCCTTGTCTGCCGCCATCCCGGCGTGGGCTGCCGCTCTTTGCGTCTGCGTGCTTGCAGGGATAATCGCGGCGGTCTGCGTTTCGGCGGGCAGGAAAGAGCTGAAGCGCGTGAGTCCGAAACCTGAGAGAACCATCGAGACCATGAAGGAGAACGTGGAATGGGTCAAACGGCGAGCCAAATAGAGCGCCACATCGAGGAGCAGCGGAGGGAGCTGGGCCGCAACGTGGCCCAGCTCGAAGACCGAGTTCGCAACGCCTTTAGTTGGCGAGCACAGTTTCAAGAAAGACCCGGAACGATCATCGGCGCGGCATTTGTCGGAGGGCTGCTGCTCTCCAAGCTCTTTGGCCACCGCTCCGAAGTTGCCCGCCGGGATGCCGCTTGGCCGTACTCCGCTTGATCCCGACGCCAAAGTCGACCGTGCCGCACCCCAGCGCGAGCTACGCGTGCCCACCCAGGTTAAGACTCTGATTTCTTTTGCTGATATACAGGCACTTCATTTCCAATGCAATAACTGCGGGGCAAGTACGACCCGGCCGCTCGACAACACCCAGAAACTTCCCTTAGTTTGCGAAAACTGCAATCAAACATGGTTCGAGGAAGGGTCGCAGGACCTGGATATCACCGCCCGGCTGTCTGCCGCTCTTCGTGCCGCTTCAGAGTCGCACGGTACTGCGACTGTCAGCCTCAATTTGCTGCTCCGTCACGGAACCGCAACATAAGCCCGCAACTGCTGCCACATCTCTTACACCAAACTGGTCAGCAATATCCTCTAACCCGTAATGGCCGCCATGATTAGTTCCACAGCGACACCGGTCCCGCATGCATGCCGAACCGGCTCAGGGCTGAGGTAACTACGCAGCTCGCCGGCGGCCTTTAGGTTTGGAACCAGCCTGTGCTCTTGTGCCTGCCTGTGCGGTACGCCTGCGCGGAGGCTCTTCTTCGTCCTGTTCCATGTACTCCTCGCCCTCCTCTTCGCCCTGCTCGGAGTGAGCTTGCAGCATGGACTCGGAGATTTCCGTCAGCCTCTCGTCAGCCTCCTTCTCTTCGTTCAGTGTCTGTTCCAGCAAATTCGCCACCTCATCATTTCCCAGCATCTGAGCAAATGTCCGCACCGTGCCGTAAGCGGCGATTTCGTAATGTTCCACCTTCTGGGCCGCTCCGATAATGGCGGCGTCGAGAAAGACCTCCTCGGCATCCTTCTCCATCACTTCTTTCCCTTCTTCGACCAACCCGCGCATACCCATACATGGTCTGGCCTTGGCGGGTTTCCCCAAAAGCTCAAAGACTCTCTCGAGGCGACTTACCTGCTGCTTGGTCACCTCGAGGTGCTCTTCCAGCGCGCTCTGCAGTTCGTCGGAGGAAGCGGCCTTGACCATTTTCGGCAAAGCTTTGGTCAGTTGTTTTTCAGCATCGTAAATATCTTTGAGTTCCTCGTGCAGAAGCATCTCTAACGAATCAATCTGCTGTGGCATCGAATGTTACCCCCTGTGGTGCGCCGCACTCGCCGGCCTGAGAAATTAGACAGTATCTTAGATGCCAGCCGGCGTTTGCTTTGGAGGCAAAATCCGAAAATGGAGAAAGGCCCATAGCGATTCGCTACTCGCAACTCGCTACTCGCCCTCTTAGAGGCGTTTGCAGTTGATGCTGATTGGGGGCTGTTGGCTGCAACGGAAGCTTTCAGCGCGGCCATTTGCGACAAACGAGCAGGCGTTGTCTTTGGCCGTTTGCATAGCCTGCTGCTCGTCCTCACCTTTGGTGGTAATGCACTTGGAGCGGCCGTCCATTTCGACGCACACTTCGCACTCGAACTGCCCTAGTCCGGCTGTCTCATAGATGATCACGGCAAGCATGATGATCCCAAAAACGATCGCGAGGATGGTTCCTTTAGATAGAGGACGGCCCATGATGGTTACTGTAATCTCAGTCAGCGGTACGTAGCAAGTGGAAGTGCGCTGGATGCTTTCGAGTTTCCCGCTGGAAATAAACCCGCTTATTCCCCTATGATAGCCTTATCCGGCAAAACATTGCTTGGCTGTGTTCTCGATCGGTTCGCGGCGAAATCGCCACCTAGTGAACAATTTGTGAGGAAAGGTTGTGGTATGTCAAAGCCGTTTCGGGTTTCAGGCGCGCGGGTAGACCGCCTTGCCGTCCGTCGCGCCATCGCCGCATGCGTGTTTGCGGTAACGCTCTCGCCTCTGTTGGCGGCACAGGATGTTCAATTAAACGTAATCGAGCGAACTCTTAAGAACGGGATGAAGGTGCTGATGGTCGAGCGGCACGATGCGCCGACCGTGTCGCTGGTCCTTCGCTTCAAGGTGGGCGGCGTAGACGATCCCATGGGTGAGACGGGCATCGCCCATTTCTTGGAACACATGATGTTCAAGGGCACCAAAACGTATGGAACCACCAATTACCAGGCCGAAGTGCCCCTGATGGAGAAAATTGACCGCATCTACGCTGAAATCGACGCCGAGCAGCGGAAGCGGTTTTCCGCCTTCGAGAAACCGGACGAGGCTAATATCAAGAAGCTCCAGGAAGAAATGGCTGCCGTACAAAAGGAGCAGGACAAATATACCGTCAAAGACGAGTTATGGCAGACCTACCAGCGCGTGGGCGGCGTCGGTCTGAATGCCTCCACCGGCCACGACTCCACGCAGTACTTCGTTTCACTGCCATCCAATCAATTGGAGCTGTGGGCATATCTGGAATCCGATCGTATAGCCAACCCCGTCTTCCGCGAGTTTTATCCCGAGCGTGACGTGGTGCACGAAGAGCGCCGCCTGCGAACTGATACCCAGCCGCCATCGTTGCTGTGGGAGATGTTTTCAGCGACCGCATACCAGGCGCATCCCTATCATCGTCCGATCATTGGCTGGGCTTCCGACATAGATAACTTGCAGCGGGAACAAGTATTGCAGTACTTCAAGACATTTTACGCGCCAAACAACTGCATCGCCGCCATCGTGGGTGACATCAACCCGGACAAAACCGTGGCTATCATGGAGAAGTATTTCGGGCCATTGCAGGCGCAACCGCAACCCCGGCGCAAGATCACAGAAGAGCCGCCGCAGGTGGCCGAGCGAAGAGTGTTGATGGAAGTACAGGCGCAGCCGCGGCTTTACATCGGCTATCACACCCCCCAGATCGGGCACGAAGACAGTTATGCGCTGGACGTATTTGCCGCCCTGCTTTCGGGCGTCAGCGGTCACTCGCGCACCGGCCGGTTGTATAAATCGCTGGTCCTCGAGAAAAAGGTGGCATTGCAGGCCGCTGCAGACTCCATGACTAACCTCTACCCCGGCCTGTTCGTGATCACCGCATCCCCCACCCAAGGGAAGACAGGCGCGGAGATAGAGAAGGATATATATGACGAAATCGCCAGATTGCAAAAGGAGCCGCCGACGGAGGAGGAACTGACGCGTGTTCGCAACGCCGTGGACGCCCGCATGATCCGGTCCATGCGCTCAAATTTCTATCTCGCCTATAGCATCTCCGCGGCGCAGCATCTAGCCGGCAACTGGCGGTTTATCCTCACCGAGCGCGAAAGGACCAAAGCAGTGACCGCACAGGACGTCCAGAACGTAGCCAAGAAATATTTCAAAGGCGAGAACCGCACGGTTGCCGAGTTGCGCACCAAGGCGCCCGGCGAAAGCGAGCCCAACGCGGCTGGGCCAGTGGAGGCACGGCAATGAGGAAATTATATCTCGCCAAATGGTTTGCATTAGCATTGTTGCTAACGCTGATTTCATCGCTGTCCCTGCCCGCTCAGCAGGGCGAGCACGCCGGTGCAGCTCCCTCGCGCGGCGATCGCCACTCGGCCGGGTGGGACAAGGCCATGAAGTTGAAGGGGCCGCCGGAGGCGCCGAAATTTCCGAAAATCGGCGCTGAAGTCGAGCGTGTAGTGCTGGACAACGGCATGGTTGTCTACGTCCAGGAAGACCATCGCCTGCCGTTGCTGGACGTTATCGTTATGGTGCGTACTGGAAAATATTACGAAACGCCCGACGAACTGGGAGTCTCCGCGCTCACAGGAGAACTACTGCGCGCCGGAGGAACCAAAACGCTCCCTCCTGAACAGCTCGATGAGCGTATAGACTACATCGCCGCTGATTTGAATGTGTCCATGGAAGATGAGCAATGCCGCGTGACGCTGAACGTGCCGCAGAAGGATGCCGATGAGGGTCTGTCCATCCTCGCCAAAGTCTTACGTGAGCCGCAGTTCGAAGAGTCGCGGCTCGAATTAGCCAAGCGCCAGGCCATCTTCAGCCTGCGTTCCTCCAACGACACGCCAGGCCCGATGCTTCGCCGCGAGTTTGCGCGCCTGATGTACACTGCTGCGCACCCCGCAGGCCGCACGCCTACAGTTGAGCGCATCGGCGAGATCAAAAGGGAGGACCTGATCCGGTTCTATCAGAAGTACTTTCATCCGAATGAGATCATGATCGGACTGACTGGCGATTTCAAAAAGCCCGAAATGCTGGACAAGGTCAAGAAATTTTTCGGTGACTGGCCGAAAGCGGAGGTGACTTTGCCTCCACTGCCGCAGGCCAATGCGCAACCGAAGCCGGGCGTCTACTACATTCCCAAACCCGTGCCCCAGTCGAGTATCCGCATCGGGCACTGGGGCACGAACCGCAACAACCCGGACCGTTTCGCGATTGACCTGATGAACAACATACTGGGCGGCTCGGATTTCAGCTCCCGCATCACGCAACGCGTGCGCAACGATGAGGGACTCGCCTATGATGCCGGCACGGCGTTCCCGACCTCACAGCGGGATACCAGCTTCTTTATTGCCGTAGCTCAGACTAAAACCGAGTCCACCGTCAAAGCGATCGATTCAATGATCGATGAAATTCGGAAGATGACGACCGGCAGAATCTCCAGAAACGAGTTCCAGACCGCCAAGGAGATGTTCCTTTACAGCTACGTTTTCCGCTACTCGGAACCGTCGCGGGCGCTCGCGGCCCTGATGCGCGTGGAATATGATCGCCTCCCTGCCGACTACCTCCAAAAAGAGTTTGCCGGGTACGAGGCGGTAACCACGGAAGACATCGAACGCGTCGGCAAGAAGTATTTGCATCCGGATCAACTTACCGTTTTCGTGGTGGGAGATTACGCGAAGTTCTCGACCGAACTAGCAAGGCTCGGCAAGCCTCAGCAAATCCAGCCGCTCGAGTTCGGAGACGGAAATCGCAACGCGGCACGCGAGGGCGTGCCGCAGTAGAAGCGCAATGGTAGCCACGGCGAGCGCTTTTCCTCGCCGCGGGTTTATTCGCAGATTCTCAAGAAAGCCCATGGCGAAAGGTACGTTCGCCTCGGCTGCCAGCGCGATGTCCTGCCTTCCAAACCCAATACATGTATAGCGCCACATTTGTACCCAGCACCACTACCGCCGCGACGATCAGAATCCATTGGGACATGTCAAGATAAATCACTTTGTTCAAATAGTGTTCGATGAACGATTCCTCGTACATCCCTCTACCCGCTTTTGCGCGAAAGAACTGTTCCACATACGTCAGCGGACAGTACCAATAGAACACCTCGATCAACACGCCGTACGTCATAGCGGCCAGGTGCAGCGCTCGCACTCTGCGGCTGCGCCGGCCCAGTATGGCGCCGAAAACCACGAACAGGATAAAACCCAAGTGCAGCAATGCGGTCAGGTCGGCTGCAATTTCGTAGATCACGCTTATATTGTATAGCGATGTTCCGAGCCGCGCGCGAAGTAAGCGGCCTCGCAGTCTAATACGCTCTACTGAGGCTGTGGCGTTTCTGCTGGCTGAAGTGGTTGGCCGGGAATTCCCGGCAGCTGGCCAGGAACAAATTGCAGCGGCGGACTTGGCGCAGGGCCCACCTGAGGCGGTGGAGTGGTCCCAGGCTGCGGCGGCTGCAGCGGCGCGGGAGGCTGGAACGGGAACGGCTGTGGCTGGACAGGCTGTCCAGGTTGGCCAGGCTGGACCGGCTGCCCAGGAGTTCCCGGCGCTGGCGGCACTGGCTGCTGCTGTGGTGGAGGTGCGACCGGGACTGCGGGAGCTGCCGGTAAGCCCTGTAGCTCCTTCCCAAAGTAAATTACATTGGAGGCGTATTCCTCTGCTGCAGGGCGGCGGATGATACGCGGCCGAATCACCAGCAGCAATTCGGTTTCTGCCTCGTTGCGCTTCTGATCTCCAAACAGCGCGCCCAACAGCGGAATGCGCGAAAGCACGGGATATCCGGTTTGCGACCGATTCTCCGAACGGCTCAGCATGCCTGCGATGACGTAAGCTTCGCCGTCCTTCATCCGAAACTGCTGTGTGACTTGCCTGTTCGAGATGATAGGAGCGCCGTTCAGGTTTTGCGCGCTCACGCCACGAAGTGCCAGGTCCATTTTCAGCGTCAACTCACTGCCGGAGTGGAGATACGGCGTCGCTTTTATCGTGACGCCTACATCTTCATATTGGATTGAGGGGAAAAAGCCCGTGTCCGCAAACGAAGGGTCCTGTGAGCCGTCGCCCAAGAAAAAACTGTTACTGACGATCCCATTCAGAATGGGTACGCGGTCGCCTACGAGCAGGTTGGCTTCCTGGCCGTCGGAGGCGCGCAGATGCACAGTTTGCATAGATTGCAGCGCGGAAGAGGAATAGGTGAGCGTAGCACTGGCGCCTGGAAGTCTGATCCCGAAGAGCGCCGACCCTGCGCGTACGGCGGGAATCGCAACAAAGGCTGCCCCGGACGCGCCCTGGAAAAATAACTCGAACGGCTGTGGCGGAATGATGCCCAGCTCACGCGCTTGTTGAGTATTGACTTCGAGCACGTCCAGATCCACCACGACTTCGCCGCGATCCTTTTGAACCGTCTCGAGAAACTGCCGCGCGGCCGCCACCTGGCGCGCCCGGCCCAACACGGTGATGGAGTTGGCTCGGGTGTCCTGCGATACACGCCGCAGATCGAGCATCGTGCGGAGAGCGTTGCTGATCTCAGTCATCTGTTGCGGAGTGATTTGATTCTCGACTGGAAAACTGCCGAGGACCTGCCGCTCGTATTCGCCGCGCTTTTGGGCGTTGTCGCCGGCCACAATTCCCGTATGCTGGTCCACGGGTGCGACGAATGTTCGCGAAATATCTCCCGCAGCTTCCAGCGCCTGCTTCAACGTGACTCTTTCCAGTTCAAAATCGCTCGTGATCTTCGAGGTAGTCAAGTCGCGATCAAACAGGAGCTTCACTCCATAGGCCTGCTCGATGGCGAGATAGAGGGACTGTAAGTCCGGACGCTTGAGACGGAAGCTGGCGCGTTCCGTTTGAGGAACCAGGTCGAACGGCGCAGACGAGGCGTAGGCTAAGCTGGAGTCTTCGTCAGGATCGGCGGATTGCAGCGGCCCGGAGGCGTAACCATCCGCACACATGCATGCGGCCAAAACGAAAGCTGCCAAACAGCGCAGCCAGCAGCGATACAGCATGTGCTGATTGTAAGGTAACGGACTGAAAAGGCCAAATGGGAATCTGCTGGCCGACACGATAGTACTACTAAAAACCAAGCACTTGATGCTGGGCGGAATGCAGCGGGATCTGCTCGTAGAGTTCACGCATGAAACCCGCGCCATGGCGGGCCAGGAAGTTGATCCCTGAATATATCCTCTCCTGCGGCGCTTTTTTCGGGTAGAGCGCGTTTTCCAGCCGCGTGGCATCGCGCTCGATCTGCTCGGAACGCTTTTGAACTGCCGCGGCGGCTTTGTGTTCCAGCGTGGTGAGTTGATGATGCATTTTCCTGCCGCTGGTTTCCGCAGCGTCTACGAGTGTTGGATCGAATGTCGAGAGCGCCTCCTGAATTCGCTGCAGATCCGCTTCGAGATTGGCGGCAGTCTCCTTAAACAATTCGGTGAGCCCGGGCGGCAGGAAACGCGACGCCATTTTGTCCCGGAGCGGCTGTTTGCCCGCGAAAACGTCCGGCAGCGATATGCCGTATTTACCGAACAGTCTGCTGGCGGCAGGGTCCAGCATCGTCAAACTAGCGCGTGGAAACACCACAGGCATGCGGCCCAGGACGCGTTCGTAAACGGCGGCGGCCTGCGCGAAGTAGGCCATCTCAGACGGCCCGCCGACATATGCGACGGTAGGAAGCAAAGTGTCCTGCATGATGGGACGCAACAAAACGTTCGCGGAGATTGTTTCAGGCGCGCGCTCCAGTTGGGCGAGCAGTTCGTCAGTAGAATAGGTGTCGCCCTGGGCGGTCACGAAGCGCCCGCCGCGCATGCGCAACGCGCGGCGCTCACCATTGACGTAAACGAATAGCAACGAGAAGTCATCACCGACGTGCACTTGCGCGTGATAACCGCTCTCCGTCAGCCGCCGATTTCGCTCGAGCAGCGCATTCGTAAGGACAGGCGCGGACTCAATTGCCGCTCGAAAAGCCGAAGAACTGAGCCGGTGGAGCCTGGAATCGAGCGGGTCCAGCAGGATGACGCCGTATTCCGAGAACAACCGCATCATGAATCCGGCAAACGCTTCGCCAAAAGCTTTGCCCGGTCTGTATGTCTCAGCGAGATGTTCCAGTAATTCCGTGGCGGAGGGGGATTCCGGCATCAGCGTGTGCAACTCATCCAGCAATGGAAGAATCGCGTCAGTAATGGGAACGGACCCCGACGCCGCGTTTGGCACCGGAGGTTGTCCCGCGTACGACAAGCGGTGCGGTGTACCGTCGCGGTCTTGTACGAAACAGTGGTTCACTTCCTCAAAATCGTGATCCTCAGTGGCCAGCCATATGACGGGCACCGCCCGCAACCCACTCTGCGTGAGGCTACGCGCCAGCTTAATAGCCGACAGATTCTTGTAGAACGCAAACGCAGGCCCGCTGAACAGACCTACCTGGTGACCAGTAACCACCGCCACACAATTCGGATCTTGGAGCTTGGTCAAATTCTCAAAGGTATGTTCCCTTGCACCGAAGCGACGGTTTTGCTCCCGCAGCACTCCAACGACTTGCCGTCTGAATTCCTGATCCTGTGGGATCTTTTCCGCGGCGCGGCGAAAGCTCTCGCCGTCAAAAGGGTTGTACGAGTAAAACTCCCTCACTTGAGCAAAGTTATACAGGCAGTCTACGAACAGACGGGTGGCATTGGGAAAATGGGTATACGGGATACAGTGACAATCCATAAGAGCTTAGGGAACAGGGAATAGGGAGCAGGGAATAGGAAAAAGCAGCCGGCGTGTCCTGCCGCGTTCTGTTTCCTCTTCCCTAATCCCTGTTCCCTCTCGTCCTCATTTACCGACCGTCATTTGGTGCAAATCTTGCAAGGCCATCACGCGAATCGGCTGCGCCTTCATTGCGGCGATGCCCTCAACCGCGGCGAGCGCGCCAGCTATGGTCGTGATGCACGGGATGCGGTGCTGGACCGCCGCACGCCGGATCGCTTTCTCGTCAAAGAACGACTTTGCACCAATCGGTGTATTGATGAGAAGCTGGATCTGTCCGCCCTTGATCAAGTCGACAACGTTGGGCCGGCCCTCCATAACTTTGTACACGGTGCGCACCGGAACGCCTGCGCTTGAGAAAATTTCCGCCGTACCACGAGTCGCAACAATTTCAAATCCCATCTCGTGCAACTTCTTCGCAAGCACTACCGCTTTGGGCTTGTCCCGATCCTGAACGCTGATGAATGCACTGCCCTGCAACGGCAAGCGCAATCCCGCGCTCTGTTGGGATTTGGCAAACGCTTCGCCGAACTGTTCTCCGATCCCCATGACTTCGCCAGTGGACTTCATCTCGGGTCCGAGGATCGGGTCCACTCCCGGGAACTTGGCAAACGGAAATACAGGAGATTTGACGCAGTACTGCTTCACGGGCAAGATGCCCAGCAACGCTCCCGCGCTTGGGCCCGCAGGATCGAGAGGCGGCGGCCCTTTGTCGGGCGATATTCCTTGTTTGAGCAGCTCGCGCAGCTTGACGCCGGTCATCACGCGCGATGCCAGCTTCGCCAGCGGCACTCCTGTTGCTTTGCTGACGTACGGTACAGTGCGCGACGCGCGTGGGTTCACCTCCAGCACGAACACCTTGCCGTCCTGGATGGCGTATTGGATATTCATCAAACCAACCACGTCCAAAGCAAGCGCGAGCCGCGTGGTGTAATCACAGAGCGTGCGCAGCGTCTCGGGCCCCAGCGTGATGGAGGGCAGCACGCAGCAGCTATCACCGGAATGGATACCGGCCTCCTCGATGTGCTCCATGATGCCCGCGATCAGCACGTTCTTGCCGTCGCACAAGGCGTCCACGTCGATCTCCGTCGCATCTTCAAGGAACCGGTCAATCAGGATCGGCCGCCCAGGACTGGAGTAATCCACCGCCTCGCGCATGTACTCGTCGAGCGTGGCCTCCTCGTACGCGATGACCATGGCCCGGCCGCCGAGTACATATGAAGGCCGCACCAGGACAGGATATCCGATCCGTTCTGCGATTTCGCGCGCTTCCGGCAAAGATGTGGCGCTTCCGTTCTCCGGCTGTGGAATTGCAAGCCGGTTGAGCAAGTCACCGAACTGGCAGCGGTCTTCGGCCAGGTCAATGGATTCGGGGCTGGTGCCAATGATAGGCACGCCAGCGTTTTTCAGAGGCAGCGCCAGATTCAGCGGAGTCTGCCCTCCGAACTGCACGATCACGCCGTCCGGCTTCTCCTCGTTCACGACTGCCATGACGTCCTCGAACGTGAGCGGCTCGAAATATAGCCGGTCGGAGGTGTCGTAGTCGGTCGAGACCGTCTCCGGGTTGCAGTTCACCATGATGGTTTCGTAACCGGCTTCACGCAGCGCGAACGAGGCGTGGCAGCAGCAATAATCGAACTCGATGCCCTGACCGATGCGGTTGGGGCCGCTGCCCAGGATCATGATCTTCTTGCGCCCGCTTGGCTCAGCCTCGTCCTCCTGCTCATAACAGGAGTACATATACGGTGTGAATGATTCGAATTCGGCGGCGCAGGTGTCCACGCGCTTGAACACGGGGCTGACGCCCAGCTTTTTACGCACACCGTAAACCTGCTCCAGGCTGGTGTTCCATACCGTTGCGAGCCGCCGGTCCGAGATTCCTGCGCGCTTCGTCCGCCGCAGTTGTTCAGTGGTGATAGTTTCCGTGTCCTTCTGCTCCGTTGCGAGCAGAGTTGTCTCGACCTCCCGCAACTGTTGCAGAAACCAGGGATCAATGGCGGTCATCTGCGCGACTTGCTTCACGGTCCAGCCGTTCCGCAGAACGTGGCGGATGTAAGTCAAACGATCGGGGCTGGGAGTCACCAGTTTGTTCGTCACCAGAGTTTCATCAACAGTGACAGCGGTCGGAGATTTGCCGGTCTCCAGCGATCTCACGGCTTTCATCAACGACTCTTTGAAGGTGCGGCCAATGGCCATCACCTCGCCTACCGATTTCATTTGCGGGCCGAGCGTCTGTTCGGCGCCGGGAAATTTTTCAAACTGCCATTTCGGTATCTTCACCACGACGTAATCGAGCGTGGGCTCAAAGCACGATGGCGTTTTCTTGGTGATGTCGTTAGGAATCTCATCGAGTGTGTACCCGACGGCAAGTTTGCTGGCGATCTTCGCGATGGGGAAGCCGGTTGCCTTGGACGCCAAGGCGGAACTGCGCGAAACGCGCGGGTTCATCTCGATCACCACCATGCGCCCGGTCTCCGGATGTACGCCGAACTGAATGTTCGAGCCACCCGTCTCCACGCCAACTTCACGGATCACCGCGATCGCGGCGTCGCGCATGATCTGATACTCTTTGTCGGTCAGAGTCTGCGCCGGCGCAACCGTGATCGAGTCCCCAGTGTGGACCCCCATGGGATCGAAGTTCTCAATCGAGCAAACGACGATGACGTTGTCGCGGAGGTCGCGCATGACCTCCAGCTCGAATTCTTTCCAACCGAGGACGCTCTCCTCGACCAGCGCTTCGTGCACCGGGCTGAGATCGAGCCCGCGCGCCAGGATTTCCACAAACTCCTCGCGGTTATAAGCAAGACCGCCGCCCGTACCGCCCAGCGTGAACGACGGCCTGATGATGACGGGGTACCCCATGCGTGCTGCGAATTCCAGTCCGTCCTGGAGGTTGTTCACCAGCGTGCTGCGCGGCGTGTCCAAGCCGATGCGCAACATGGCGTCCTTGAACATCAGCCGGTCTTCGGCCATCTGTATGGCGCGCAACCCTGCGCCGATTAACTCGACGTTGTAACGCTCCAGAATTCCTCTTTCCGCGAGTTGAACGGAGAGATTCAGCGCCGTCTGACCACCGACCGTTGACAGCAACGCGTCCGGCCGCTCCTGCTCGATAATGGCTTCCAGGTATTCGACCTCGAGCGGTTCAATATAAGTGCGGTCGGCAAGCTCCGGGTCGGTCATGATGGTGGCGGGGTTCGAGTTCACCAGCACCACTTCATAACCTTCGCTGCGAAGCGCCTTGCACGCTTGCGTGCCCGAGTAATCGAACTCGCAGGCCTGGCCAATGACAATGGGGCCGGAGCCGATGATCAGGATTTTGTGAATGTCAGTGCGTCGCGGCATGATTTGCTTAAAACTAATCTCACGATTTGCGAAGTTGAGCGTACCGGAATCGCTCGCGTATCAGCGCATCTCTTCAAATTGCTCCACGGTGATGCCCATGTCTTTGATCATATCTCGCAGCGTGCCTTCGGGAATATCCCTGCCATGGTGAACTGTCAGGGATGTCCACCTGCCGTCCGGGTGGCGAAAGACAGCGTGACTTCCTCGCTGGCGGATCTGCCGGAAACCTAGCCGATTTAGAATCCGTTCGAGTTCACGCGGTTTTGCCGGGCGCAGCTTCAACCGTTACCTCCACCCGATCAACAGCAACCTCAATGGGGATCGGGTCACCAACGCTTTGCCGCGCTTCGATATGAAGCTGGATTACCTCCCGTATATTCTCTAACGCCTCTTCGTAGGTATCGCCGTAGGAATGACATCCCTGTAATGCCGGGCAGGACGAGATGTACACTCCATCCTCATCCTGTTCAATCACGACGGTGTATTGATATTTAGCCACGGAGATAACCTCCCATTCGCATCGAAACTGAGCCCCTCGCCGGTTTTCGCAACTAATGCAATCCGAATTCCCGTTTTCACAAATAGCTCGCTACTCACTGCTTTCTTCGCGGCAGCCTCGAATTCTGGAGAACGCGGAACTGCAACCCACAAATCGTCGTCGAGCGAACTTCTTTCTGATACGACGATTTGTCCAACCGCTTTCGCCAATGTTACAAGGGCGCTCTTTCCTTTTACCTTCTGCAAAGGCCCGCCTTTACACTCGGCCCTGATCTTTCTCCCGTCTACTTTCACCTGTACATCGAAACCCACTCGCGAACGGATTTTTAACAACTGATTTCTTCGGCGGTAATCACCCCGAAAAACATGTTCGTGGCTCTGGCGCGTGCATCCGTTTTCGATGAGAAAACGGCCAATATCAAAAACAATGCGCTCTTCGACTACTTGATTACCCTGCTTGTGGGGTTTGATGCGAACATGGGCGCCGTCAATAGCAACATCGGCCTGAGTGACCTCGTTTGTGTGATCCAACAACCAGAAGCAAAATCGGAGCGTCACTTCCGCTTCTGGCATTATGGGCACTGCCTTGGTAGCTACCACCCCTTCATTGGCCATGCCGCCACTCCTCCATCATCTTGGTGAACTCCCCGAACAGGTAATGCGAGTCGTGCGGGCCCGGGGAGGCTTCGGGGTGGTATTGCACGCAAAATACTGGCAACGAGCGATGCCTGAAGCCTTCCAGGGTCTGATCGTTCAAATTCCAATGTGTCAATTCGATCTCGCTTGACGGCAGCGAATCCGGGTCAACAGCGAAGCCGTGATTGTGTGCCGTGATCTCTACTTTTTTCGTCGTCGCATTCATCACCGGATGGTTCCCGCCGCGATGGCCGAACTTCAGCTTGTACGTCTTGCCGCCGAGCGCGAGTCCGAGGACCTGATGTCCCAGGCAGATGCCGAAGATCGGCTTTTTGCCAAATAGCTTTCGAACATTCTCCGCTTGCACTTTCAACGGCTCAGGATCGCCGGGGCCGTTGGAGAGAAATATCCCGTCAGGTTTCAGGCTCAGCACTTCTTCAGCGGAGGTGAGCGCTGGAACAACCGTGACGCGGCAGCCACTCGTGACCAGCCGCCGCAGAATGTTCTGTTTGATCCCGTAGTCGTACGCCACTACGTGGAAAGGCGGTGCTTGCTCGCTCGCCGTTTGTGTTTCTTCGTTGCGCCCCGGAATGATCGGCTGGACCGGCGCACCCCAAACGTATCGTTGCTTTGTGGAAACGCCCTGGGCCAAGTCCCGGCCTGCCATCGAGGGGATGGAACGGGCTTTCGCGACGAGACTCTCCGGTTTGTTTTCCAAACTGGAGATCACACCGCGCATGGCGCCATGAGTTCGCAGATGCCGCACGACAGCGCGAGTATCGAGTCCTTCGATAGCGGGTATCTGGTAGCGCTCCAGAAAGTGCTCGCCGTGCTCCCGGCTGCGCCAGTTGCTCGCCACTACGCTGAATTGTCTGACCACTAAGCCTTCGATGTACGGCCGGGTAGCCTCATTGTCGTCGGGGTTGGTGCCGTAATTGCCGATCTCAGGATTGGTGAGAACGACAATCTGTCCCGCGTAGGAAGGATCCGTAAAGATTTCCTGATAACCGGTGATGGAGGTGTTGAAAACGACTTCCCCGTAGCACTCGCCTTTGGCGCCGCAACTCTCGCCTGTGAATATCCTGCCGTCTTCGAGCGCTAGGGTTGCTTGCATGCGGATCCTCTCAACATTGGGAAAACTAAATCAGTATTGAATGGATGAGGAAATTGGCCGGTAGGCGACCCAATCACCGTAGCATTCCAAGCTGGCCAAACGGCCAGTAGATGAAAACCGCTTTGCCGTAGATCAGCCTTCTTTCGACGGTCCCCCAAACCCGGCTGTCGTTGGAGGATGTTCGGTGATCGCCGAGCACAAAGAACTCTCCGGGCGGGATGCGCATCAGTCTTAAACTTTGGCGGTCGCGGTACTCAGAGGGGACATACGGTTCGATCAATCTTCTGCCGTTGACGTAAACTTCGCCATTAATCAGTTGCACGGTCTCCCCTGGCAATCCGACCACGCGCTTAATGTATGACTTCCCAGGGTCCAGAGGATACCAGAAGACCACGACGTCGCCTCGTTCAATACTTTCGAAGCGATAGATAAACTTGTTGATGAATATGCGTTCCTGGTCAGCCAGTTCCGGCATCATGCTGTTGCCTTCCACCTTCACAGGCTGATATAGAAATACGATGACAACGCCAGCGATGCCGAGCGAAACAAGGATATCCCGCATCCACGAGCGCAGGTCTGGCAAGAGCCCACTCTTAGGCCCCAGATCCTGCCGACTCAAGGGAATTTCCCCGCCTGAATCTAACGCTGGCCGCTCGATTTCTTCCATAACTCTCATTAGATTTTTACCACAATTTCGCCAACCCGACAACGGACAACGGGGGAAAGGAGCGGCGCGGTGCGACACAAGCGCCGCCCGAACCTCATTTCGACATGAATTATGCCAACGAGCTATGCGAAGCTGGAGCTAGGTTGAAGGTCTGGGAACTGATTCGGTTATTGGAATGGGATGCCTCAGGACGGTCTGCCCGTTGCTCCACCTAGAGCATTTCTCCTGTTACTGTAGATCATAGCCGCAATGGCGAAACCAAGCGGACGCGTCACTGGGTGTGATCGTTACGATGGCCTCGGAAATTGCTTGTTGCAGGGAATCCACGGTTCGAGCCTTGAGCGAGC
>JACPPJ010000022.1 GCA_016191085.1 Acidobacteriota bacterium
CACCTGCGGCCTTCGTGTGATCAACTGCTCGGCGTCGAAGTTGGCCGTGGTAGATTTGACCGCTTCCTGGATAAACGGTTGGATGACCCGGCTTTCATAATCCTGCCGCATATTGCGATAAGTTTCCCCCACCCGGCTGGCATCCAACTGATAGTTCAAGGTGACTTCCGTGGCGACCACTTGTAAGTCTTTGCTGGAAGAACTGGCCGGAGCACTGTATTTCTGAATCTGCGTTGACATCAGAGCGACCTGCTCAGCGAAAGGAATTTTGAAGTAAAGACCTTCGTCTTTCACCGCCCCTGTCACCGCCCCAAAACGCAGCAAGACGCCGCGTTGTCCTGCGCCGACCGTCCCTACGGTGCCCGCCAGCACAATAAGGACGGCAATGAGAGCCCCTACCACCACTATCTTTTTCCCTATGCCTGGCGGGACTCTAAAGTCCCGAATTTCCTCAGCACGATATTCTGGAGCGTGATACTCTGGCATCGCACCCTCCTTTTCATCGAGACACTTTATGGATGACTACAAGCCCGGAGTTCAAGATCCTGCCATTTGGGATTATTCATCGCCCCGCTATGCACTCCTTTGTCCTCGTTCGGCAGGGGCAGCCGTTTTCTTGCCACCAGGTATGACTTCACTGACTGCCTGATCATCAACATCCATTCCCATGTACGCCTTCTGAAACCAAATCCCAAACTGCTTCCCATCGAGTTCCATCTGTTTCTTTGACAGCGAGCGTCGGATGAGGAGCAGTGGTATTACGCATACGATTGGAAAGCCGAAAAACAAGAGGAAAGCCCACATCTCGCGCCTCCCTTTTTGTTAAACAAGTACTACTTGTTAATATATAAGTTATGCTTACATTATTGACAGCAGTGTTTTTATCAGATTATTATCTACCTGTCAAGTGTAATGGTGGAAACTATATGGGAGTACAGCTATCGTGAAGAGCCGGAGAGGGTCTTCTGCATCGAAGCTAAGGCATCGCAGGGAGTGGATCAAACGCGAACCGGTCACTGACCTCGGGCACCGGATCATCAGCGCCACCGTTGAGGAGTTCGCCACTAAGGGCATTGCTGGAGCCCGTGTTGCCGAGATCACAAAGCGGGCTGGCACTACGGATCCAGCTTTTTATCGCTACTTTACCGGAATGAAGCAGGCGGCCCTCTTTATCATGAGCGAATATTATTGGGCTCCGCTCAACCTGCGCCTCCGTCACTATCGTCAAGTCACGAAGGACCCATTGAAATTATTCGAGACTGTGGTGGATTCCCTAATCCAATCCACAGAAGACGCCCCGAGCCGTCCTTGGCTTGCCGAGTCGCAAGTTTTCCGGATTGTCGTGGTTCAGATGCGAAATCCGTTCCTGCTTCCTGAATCGATACTCGACTCAGAATACGTGACTTTCGTGAGGGAGTTAGCAGACATTATTCGAACGGGACAAAAAACAGGTCTGCTCACCAACACTCTAAATCCGACACTGCTCGCACAGCTTTTGGTGACCACGCTGCACCAATTGCTGACGCTGAATGGCCTTCCATATCAGTCCTTCCATGTAGGAAGGGAGGAAGCTAGAAAAGTCGCAATTGCCCTAGTGGGTTTCAGATGCTGACCGTATTCTCTGACGCTACGCGGTGCAGATAAACATTGCAAGCCCCGGTTCGAGAAACAGCTGCAGATTTGGTAGGGGTCGCGCAATTGCCCGTTGTGTGGCGACCGAATTGTATGTTCTGTTACAGTCCGAAAAAATGACGCGCATTCGATGGGATTTCTTATAACCAGCAACCGTTTACCACAGCCGGGCTTTTGCAATCGCGCTGTTGGGTTGAGAGTAATCCGCGAGCGAATCAAAAAGAAGTCACTGGAATTCACCACGGGCCTGACCTACAAAGTGGCAGTAGCAGTCAAGGTCCGGTGGGAGATAGCGGTCGGCAATTTCGGACTCGTGCGATAGAATAGTTTCAATGGATGAAAATTGCGGGCGATGTCGAGTTGTCATCGAGGGAGTCCAACCTCAGATTGACGGCGGCAGGTTCCCAATCAAGCGAGTGAACGGCGAGACGGTCCAGGTGCAGGCGGACATTTTCGCGGACGGCCATGACAAACTCTCCTGCCGGCTGTTGTACCGCCACCAAAACGACGACCGCTGGCTGGAATCGCCGATGCAGCCCGCGGTCAATGACCGCTGGCAAGGCGAATTCCGTGTGTCCGATCTCGGACGCTACCTCTACACCGTGGAGGCGTGGGTCGATTCGTTTCGTACGTGGCGCACGGACCTGATGAAGCGCTTGGACGCGCAGCAGGACGTCAGCATAGATCTGCTCATTGGAGCGGGCCTCGTGGAAAGTGCGGCGCAGCGGGCCGGAGGCCCGGACGCTAACCGCCTCCGCGAAGGAGCGCGCCTTATGCGGGAAGGTGCGTCGCTGGAGGCTCGCACCTCCATCGCTCTGGATGATGAACTGGCGCGGCTCGTCTCGTCATACCCGGAGTACGGCTTGGCAACCCGCTTCGAAAAGGAATTGGTCGTGGTTGTTGACCGGGAGAAGGCTCGTTTCTCCTCGTGGTATGAACTTTTTCCTCGATCCTGCTCCGGCCAGCCGGGACGCCACGGCACGTTCCGCGATTGCGCCAACTGGTTGCCCTATATCGCTTCGATGGGCTTCGACGTGCTTTATTTGCCGCCCATCCACCCCATCGGCCGGCAGTTTCGTAAGGGTAAGAATAATGTCGTGACTGCTACGGCCAGCGACGTCGGGAGCCCTTGGGCCATCGGGTCGGAGGAAGGCGGGCATAAAGCGATTCATCCTGGACTCGGTACGCTCGAAGATTTTCGGTACCTCATCGCTAAAGCGGAGGAGTTCGGCATAGAGATCGCGCTCGACATCGCTTTGCAATGCACTCCGGATCACCCCTATGTGCGCGAGCACCCGGAGTGGTTCCGCAAGCGCCCGGACGGCTGTATCCAATATGCCGAGAATCCGCCAAAGAAGTATCAGGATATTTATCCGATTAATTTCGAAACCGAAAACTGGCCCGCTCTTTGGCAAGAGTTGAAAAGCGTGCTCGAGTTTTGGCTCGAGCAGGGCGCGCGGATATTCCGGGTAGACAATCCACATACCAAGTCGTTTTATTTATGGGAGTGGGTGATCGGCAAAATCAAGGAAAGCCATCCGGAGGTGATATTCCTGGCGGAGGCCTTCACCCGGCCGCGAGTCATGTATCGCTTGGCGAAGCTGGGCTTTTCACAGTCCTACACGTATTTCACCTGGCGAAACACAAAAGAGGATCTGACCGATTATTTCCGCGAGCTGACCTGCACGGCTATAAAAGAATATTTCCGGCCCAACCTCTGGCCGAATACGCCGGATATTCTTCCCGAGTACCTTCAGGTTGGCGGCCGGCCGGCGTTCATGGTGCGGCTGGTGCTCGCTGCTACGCTGGGCTCAAATTACGGCATCTACGGCCCCGCTTTTGAACTGTGCGAGAACACGCCGCTCCAGCCGGGCAGCGAAGAATATCTGGATTCCGAAAAATACGAGTTGAAGGTTTGGGATGTCAAGTCGCCGCGCAACTTGAAGGACTTCATCGCGCGCGTGAACTCCATTCGGCGGGAGAACCCGGCGCTACAGCGCGACCGCACGCTGCGGTTCCATGCCACGGATAATCCTCTGCTGCTCTGCTACAGCAAAGCGAGCGAGGACCTGTCCAATGTTATCGTGGTGGTTGTGAATCTCGACGCCTTTCACAGACAAGTTGGTTGGATCAATCTCGATCTGGAAAGCCTGGGGCTCCATCCGCGTCAAGCATTCCAGGCCCATGATCTGTTAAGCGGCGGGCGTTTCTTGTGGAGTGGCAGCCGGAACTATGTGGAACTGGTTCCCGACAGCCTTCCCGCTCACATTTTCCGGCTCCGCAAGCGGCTGCATACGGAGAAGGACTTCGACTACTATTTGTGACCCGTGCTGCCGGACGGAATGCCGTCGAGCAGGTGGTTGAAAAGTTATTTGACGATGTCATCCTGAGCGCAGCGAAGGATCTGCTTTTGCTTGATGTTGAAAAACGAAATCAGATTCTTCGGCCTCGCAAAAAACGGGGTCCCCAGCGCAGTCTGATTGTCTTCCCCCTTTGGTGACACTTCAAATGGAAAATGATCTAACTGCACAGAATCAAATCAAAGCTTCCGGCAGAGCGGCCGATCCGGCCAGCGGTTTGGCAGATCCCGGCAATCTGGCTCTGTTGCGCCGAGCCGGAGAGCAACCTGCAATCATACGCATCGGCAGCGCATCCGATCCGCTGTGGTACAAGGACGCCATTATCTATGAGCTGCCGGTGAAGTCTTTCTTCGACAGCAACAATGACGGTATCGGGGACTTTCCGGGTCTGACTCAGAAGCTCGAATATCTCCAGAATCTTGGCGTCACCTGCCTATGGCTGCTTCCATTTTTCCCGTCCCCTCTGCGCGACGATGGCTACGATATTTCCGATTACATGAGTGTGCATCCCGACTACGGAACCGTAGAGGATTTTCAGATGTTCCTCGACTCGGCTCACCGGCACGAACTGCAAGTAATGATTGAGCTGGTGGTGAATCATACCTCGGATCAGCACCCCTGGTTTCAAAGGGCGCGGCTGGCGCCTCCCGGCTCACCCGAGCGCGAGTTCTATGTATGGAGCGACACGGATCAGAAGTACCCTGAAGCGCGCATCATCTTCACAGACACGGAAAAATCCAACTGGACCTGGGATCCGGTGGCGAAAGCGTATTTCTGGCACCGTTTCTTCTCGCACCAGCCGGACCTCAATTATGACAATCCTGCTGTGTTGGAAGAAGTTCTGAAAGCGATGCGCTTTTGGCTCGACCTGGGAGTTGACGGGCTGCGGCTGGATGCGATTCCGTACCTGGCCGAGCGCGACGGCACCAACTGCGAAAACCTTCCGGAGACGCACGTCATTGTCCGAAGAATCCGGCAGGAAATGGACTTGCACTACGCCAACCGCATGATCCTGGCCGAGGCCAATCAGTGGCCCAGCGACGTGCGCCCCTACTTCGGCGATGGCGATGAATGCCACATGGCGTTTCATTTCCCGCTGATGCCCCGCATGTTTATGGCTCTGCGGCTGGAGGATCGCCTGCCAATCACGGAAATCATGGCGCAGACCCCGGCCATACCCGATAACTGCCAGTGGGGCCTGTTCCTGCGCAACCATGATGAGCTCACGCTGGAAATGGTCAGCGCGGATGAGCGCGATTATATGTATCTGGCTTACAGTTCCGATCCGCGCATGCGATTGAATATCGGCATCCGGCGGCGACTGGCTCCTCTGATGGACAACAACCGCCGGCGCATTGAGCTGCTGAACAGCCTGCTGTTTTCTTTTCCGGGAACGCCGATTCTCTACTACGGCGACGAGATCGGCATGGGCGACAACATCTACCTCGGCGACCGGAACGGTGTGCGCACTCCCATGCATTGGAGCGTAGACCGCAACGCCGGGTTCTCCCGCGTCAACCCTGCCAAGCTGTACAGCCCCGTCCTCATGGATCCGGTTTACGGCTACGAGGCGATTAATGTAGAAGCGCAGCGGGGCGACCCCTCATCCTTATTCAACTGGATGAGCAATATGATCGCCTTGCGAAAGTTGTTCCGTGTCTTCGGCCGCGGCTCGTTCGAGTTTCTCGAGCCGGCCAACCGCAAGGTGATAGCCTATCTGCGCAGGTTTGAAAACGAACAGGTCCTCTGCGTGGCCAATCTCTCGCGCTTCGCGCAGCCGGTGCAGCTTGATCTCTCTGCACTGGAGGGCGTGCTTCCGGTTGAGATGCTGGGCTGCGTGGAGTTTCCCGTGATCGGGCGGCAGCCGTACCCCCTCGTCCTCGGCCCATACGGATTTATCTGGTTCGAGCTGCACGAGGCAGAGAGACCAGAGGCCATCGTTTCTGAACCGGAGGGCGAACTCTCGATGATGAGCGGATGGGAGGACATCCTGGAGGGGAGCGGCCGGCAGATACTCGAGCGTCAGGTTCTGCCGGAGTATTTGCCGAAACAGCGCTGGTTCGGAGGCAAGGCCCGGCGGATTAGCGAGGTCTCCGTTACGGACTGGGTTGAGTTCGAATCCATGCACTCGGCACTGGTGGTGATCGAAGTTCAATACGAGAGGGGAACACCGGAGAGCTACTTCCTTCCATTGGCAATCTCCTGGGGCGATGCCGCGGTTCAACTCCGCGAGGCCGCGCCCAAGCTGATGCTGTGCTCGCTGTCATCGGGCAGCGTGCCGGCTGTATTATACGATGCGGTTGCATCCGACTCTACGCGAGCGGCCTTTCTCGCTCTCATCGAAGAGCAGCGACAGATACACAGCCGCAAAGGGCTGCTGCGTGGAGTGCAAGGCGAACGTTTTTGGCAGATTCGGGGGGCGGGCACGGAAGTTCTCGCCAGCACGTGCCTTACCGGCGAACAGAGCAACTCCTCGATCATCTACGGCGACCGAGCGATCTTGAAGCTGTTCCGCCGTCAGGAGTCTGGCCCGAACCCAGATTGTGAGGTTGGCCGTTATCTGACCGAGCAGGCGCAATTCACTTCCGTACCGCCTTTCGCGGGCGTCATCGAATACCTGCGCGATGGTGCGGATCCCGCCACGCTAGGAATGCTTCAGGGTTTGGTCGAGAATCAGGGCGACGCCTGGACGTGGACGCTGGACGAGTTGCATCGTTACTATGAGCAGTGTGCTGCAGTTCCTCAAGCGGGTCCGCCGTACGGTAGGGAACTGTCCCTGCTGGACCTTAGCGAAGTACCGACTCCCGAGGAGGCCCGCGAGCACGTCGGAATCTATTTAGATTCGGCCGCCATGCTCGGGCGGCGAACGGCTGAGTTGCACCTGGCATTAGCCGCGGAAACCGCAGATCCTGCATTTGCCCCAGAACCCCTCGGTTCCGAAGATCTCCGCCGGCTTGAGACCGAGATGCGAGAGCACGCCAGTGTAGTGCTGGAATTTCTGAAGGCGAATCTCGCGAATCTGCCCGATGACCTGGTCGAGCCTGCGGGGCTGGTGCTGAACCGTCGCAAACAACTGACGGAGCGCTTCGCGCAACTGAGTAAGAGCGCGTTTTCAGCGCTCCGCACGCGCATCCATGGAGACTATCACCTGGGCCAGCTTTTGCGCGTGAAGAATGATTTTGTGATTCTGGATTTTGAGGGAGAGCCGGCGCGTTCGCTAGCGGAAAGGCGCAGCAAGCAATCACCCCTCAAGGATGTGGCTGGAATGCTGCGGTCTTTCAGTTATGCCGCCTGGTCAGCCTTGCTGGCCTATACCACGCGGCATCCGGAAAAACTCATCACCCTCGAGCCTTGGGCCAAGTTGTGGGAGAGGGCCACGGGTGCAGAGTTTCTGAGGGCTTACTGCGAGCGAGGCGCCGACGCCGCGTTCCTGCCTGCCCGAGAGGGATTACGAGCGCTGCTGGAAGCTTATTTGCTCGACAAGACCTTTTACGAATTGCGCTATGAGCTGAACAACCGTCCTGATTGGATACGCATTCCGCTGAACGGCATTCTTTCAATGTGAGGGTGTAGCGCAGCGTCTGCCGGCCTCACAAGGATGAGCCCAGTGATGTCGGAACTGATCACAGATGTCGGAACTGATCACAGCCCATCAGAGCATTGAACCGGCCGAAGCGGCTAAGGGCGCTGATATCGTGTTCGGCGTTCCGAACTGCGATAGCTGGGAGACTATTCAGTCCGCCGCCGACGCGATCAGTGGCGCGGTAAACGCGATTAACCCTTCCCTCAAGACCGTACTCGTGTATTCGGACGCGGTCCGCGACGCGCGCGCTCTCGCATCTTCTTCTGTGGGGCAACCGCTGCTGCTCCCAAGTTCGATGTTGCCGCTCGGCCGACTGCGAACCCCCATCGAGGGCCTCAACAATGCCCAAAGGGCGTTATTTCTGATCGGCCGCAATCTCGAAGGGTCCGCATGCATTGTTTTCGGTTCGGAGCCGGCGAACATCACCACGCAATCCTGCCACCGGCTGATAGAGCCTCTGATGAATCAGAGATTCGATCTGGTAATGCCTTGTTATTCCCGGAAACGTTTTGAAGGACTGATTAACAACGGCCTGATCTACCCCCTTATTAGAGCGCTTTACGGCAAGCGTGTCCGGTATCCCATCGCAATGGATTTCGGATTTTCATCACGGTTGATCCAACGGTATGTGCAGCCCGATGCGAGGAATGGA
Organism: Acidobacteriota bacterium; assembly: GCA_016191085.1. Classification (GTDB taxonomy): domain Bacteria; phylum Acidobacteriota; class Terriglobia; order 2-12-FULL-54-10; family 2-12-FULL-54-10; genus JACPPJ01. Next base: position 8,228 of record JACPPJ010000022.1, read on the forward strand.
ACCAGCAGCGGCGATGGACCGCCAATATGGATCGTGACGGACGCCGTGCGAGCTGGCCTTCGGATTTGCCAGACGTATCTGAGCGCTCCAGTGCACGCCACCAGAGATCCGACCGAGTTGAGCACCGTGCTGGCGCAGGTGGTCGGCGCATTGTTCACCGACCTGGAGCACCATGCTTCATTTTGGCAGAAGGTTCGGGGGTCGCAACCGCTGCCGACCTTCGGCAAGCCCGTACCCGTGAAGGAGGAGTCTGGCGCCGTAGACGCTCATCCTATGATCGAATCGTTTCAACTCGGAGTGCGAAACCTGTCCGAACTCTGGGGCAAGTTTCTGCCTCCGACTACTTTGCTCGAAATGAAGAAGCTGCACCGGATGCCGCCGGATGCGTTCCATATGGCGGATGAATGGTGGGCGCGCATCGTCTACGATTTTGCACTGGCAAATCACCTTCACGTCATGAGCCGGGATCACCTGCTAGGTGCACTTACGCCACTGTATCTCGCCTGGGTCGCTTCGTTCGCATTGGAGTCGCAGCGGACGGCCGGTTTCAACCTAGAGCAAAGGATTGAAAGGCTCTGCCTCGCATTCGAGAGTCAAAAACCCTATCTTCAATCGCGATGGCGCTGGCCGGATCGCTTCAACCCGTAACAACAGTAAGACACGGCTATCGGGGGCTGGATTGCAGAAACGGAGTTCATATGTGGGAAAAGGTTTCAACCGCCTTGAACGAGTCAGCTAGTCGGATCGTCGTCACGGTGGTACGGCAGATGCCGGGATTCGTGGCGCTGCTCCTCTCGCTCCTGCTCTCGGTGATCATCGCAGTGATTGTTCGATTAGCAATACGCCGGATGCTCCGGGGAATTGGTCTTGATGAGTGGCTCGCGCGCTCGGGCGTCGCGGATGTTCCCGAGCTGGGACCAGCGAATCGGCCCACGGAGTGGGTGGCCAGAGTCCTGTTCTGGTTGATTATTCTGGCCGGATTCCTGGTCGGTCTCGCCGCGTTCGACAGCACCCTGACTTCCCGGCTGATGCTAGACCTCTTCAGCTACATGCCGGACGTATTGGCGGCGATCTTGATTATTGTCGCGGGTAAGATCGTGGCTCGCTACGTGGAACGTAGCATTCTGATCGGCAGTGTCAACATGAATATCAACCTTGCGCGGCCGCTCAGCCTGGGGGTGAAATGGCTGGTTTTGATCACCACGGCCGCGATGGCACTGGACCACCTCGGCATTGGCCGCAGAATTGTGTATCTGGCTTACGGAATTGTTTTGGGAGGTATTGTATTGGCTCTGGCCCTTGCCGTGGGACTTGGTTCGAAAGAGCTGGTGAGCCGCTCGATCGAGCAACAATCAAAACAACCGAAACGCGAAGAAACCTTCCATCATCTTTGATACTGGATGTCACTGAACTTGGCGGTCTCCGGGGGTCAGCAGCGCGTCTGCTTTGATCGACCCTGGCGGCGGGATGAACTCCAGGAGTGCCTCCGAGATTGCAAGGGCAAAGCATGAAAGTCCTCATGATGACCAATGAGTATCCGCCGTACACTTACGGGGGAGCCGGTGTACACGTCGAATACCTGAGCAAGGAACTGTCCAGACTCATGCAGGTCGAGGTTCGATGCTTCGGCGACCAGCATAGGGAGGATCCCGAGCTGCACGTTCGTGGTTTCAAGCTGGATAACAGTGATTATGGCTGCCCCAAATCGCTTCAGCCGGTGTTCGCTTCCGTCCAGCGCTGCCTGGACTTCAATTCGTGTGGCACCGATGCCGACATCGTTCATTGCCACACGTGGTACACACATTTTGGCGGCATTTTGGCCAAGCTGAATTACGGGCTTCCTCTTGTCGTGACCACGCACTCCTTGGAGCCCCTTCGACCCTGGAAATGTGAGCAGCTTGGAAAGGGGTACGACTTTTCGCGCTGGGTGGAACGAATTGCGCTGGAGATGGCCGATGCGGTGATTGCAGTCTCACAGGAAACCAAACGAGATATCCTGCAGCATTTCCGCGTTCCGGAAGAACGAGTCACGGTTATCCACAACGGCATCGACTCTTCCGAATACCAGAATGTCAACACCACGGACGCTTTGGTTCGCTTTGGAGTCGATCCATCGAAGCCCTACCTGCTTTTCGTCGGACGGGTCACCCGCCAAAAAGGGATCCTCTACCTCGTTCGCGCCATCGAGTACATGGATGACCAGTACCAGGTAGTTCTCTGCGCGGGCGCGCCCGATACACCAGAGATCGCAAGCGAAATGCAGGCCGCAGTTGCAGAGGTATCCTCCAGACGCAAGAAGGTCATCTGGATCCGGCAAATGCTGGACAGGAGAGACATCATCGAATTCTACTCACACGCAGCCGTCTTTTGCTGTCCCTCCATTTATGAACCCTTTGGTCTGATCAATCTCGAAGCGATGGCGTGCGAAACCCCCGTGGTCGCGTCCGCTGTCGGTGGCATCCCGGAGGTCGTGGTGGATGGGGAGACAGGATTTCTCGTACCCCTACCGCAAATCCAGGAACCACCCTACGCGCCTATCGATCCCTTGAAGTTCGCTCGTGACCTGGCTGAGCCGATCAATCGTCTCATGGCTGACCCGGCGTTGCGGAGGCGGTTTGGCCAAGCCGGTCGGCGGCGCTGCGAAGAAGTCTTCAGTTGGGGGGCCATCGCGAAACAGACCCAGGCACTCTACGAAACAGTCCTCAAGACTCGACTAACCGACCCGCAAACGGGCTCACTTGTTGCCCCATCTGCTTGAATCCTCATTCTCCCATAATCGGGGACAGCCTCTGGCGTGTTCCTCCAGGGCATCTATCACCTTCGCACCGCCATCAAGGCAAACTCTGATTTCTTATCTATGGATGACCAGGGTGTATTTTGCTCGCGCGACCGCTTCTTCGTGAAGCGCGACTGCATGTTCGAGAATATTTCTGGCGTGATATGCAGCCACCTCGACAGCCTGCGCATAGTTCAGATTTGGCCGGCGTATGCCGCCGTTATACGCGCCGAGCGCCTTCTGGATGTCTCCGGCGAAGTGATCCAGCAGGTTGCGAAACAGGATGCCTGCGTACGTCGTCAGCGCTGGACCGTTCAGCAGATCCAAATCTAAATTCCGGTCCGGACGAAGACGCGGCGGAAGAGCCGAATAATCCCGATTGTCGGCCAAGTAGAGTGCATGGGCATAACGCAGCGTCTCGCGCGTGATCTGCCATACTCCAATAGCGTAATTCCTCACTAGAACTCGGCCCTTCTGCCGGCGCAATATGACGTCTCCTTTTTGAGCGCGCCTTTTCCAAATAACGTGATTCAGATCGCCCCGTACGTTCATGTAGTTGTTTTCGATCGCCGCAATGCCCAAAAAGAAATCCAGCGGGAGAGAAAAGAACTGAGCGACGGCGATAATATCAGCGGCCAGTTCCTTGACGCGCTCGGCGGAAGGGGGCGTTGGAACCGGTTCGATCTCTTTCATCACACGCGGATCGGTCTTTGCTTTGAAAACCATAAACCTGATCAGCGGCTGTAACAATTGCGCTCGTGGTAAAGCTTCCAGCTTCTGCCGGACCGGTTCATGATATGCGGCCTCAAAAATAGCTGTCTCCTGCCGCTTGTGGAAAATCTCGTCTCTGCTCGCGGCGCCGAAATCGAAAGCATCGATCAGCTTGGCTGCTCGCAGCGTGGCGAGATCCTGGATGGCTGTCAACAGATCATCATTTGCTAAAATCCAAATGTGATAGATTGGCGCGTTCGAGCGTTCATCAGCGGTTAGGAATATTCGCGACTCATCAACTACTGTCTGGCTCTTGAGGAACTCGAAACGCAAATAGGCGCCGAGTTCATTGTCGGAACTTCCAATGTTTGCCAGCCAGGCGCCGAAGGGAGCCCGCAGCGACAGATTATGTTCTTGGATTATAGGAACGGGAACTGCGGAGGGCAGCGTGATCTTCAGTTGCCGGGGCCAAACCTTATATGCGATCCAACCTGCGCAGGCCAGCAATACGACCGCTGGGCCGATCAGCAGCCATCGAAGCATGTGCACGACTCCAGCCGAGCGATCACCGTGCTAAGGCCAGCCACATACGTGGTAATTATAAATCGCAAGCGGCACGTCCCGCATAACACTTCCGCAACCTGTCTTGCTGATTTCCGAGATGGTTAAGCTCTGCCTCAACCAAACATGCTGCTTCTCAAAGAGTTTATTGGTCGCGTCATTAGTCCGAGTTCGAAAATTCGCGGAGGCGATTAGCGTGGGGCCTCGAGATGGAGTTTGATTTGCCATCCGGACCCTTTCTTATAGTCATGAAAGGGACTGTCAGGTATTCCGAAAAACTCCTGAAGTCGGTGCGCCTGCGCGTGCGCAATTTGGTCCAGCGGATTGGCCGTGCTCAGGGCCGCTGTACTCGTAAATTGCAAGCCACGGATAATTATTAGTGGACGAGAAAGTCGCCGTTACGACGTTTCGTCCGGGTGCAATATTTTTCGCATAGAACAGATGAATCTGGTGTCCGTCGACATCTTGGCTCTGCCAAACCGCGTCGGTATAGACGTTACCCGCAGTATCAGTGATGCTGACCGTCTGCCAGTTCGTCGACATACGTACAAAAGCGATAATTAAGTTTCCGGCTAAATTATCGAACACAAATGGTGCAGATATCGATGCCACTCCTGTGCGTTCAGCGATCATGGACTGTACTAACGCGATTCCGCCAACGGCGTATTCGGGACGGTGATGCTGAGCGGCTTGATGGCAATTTGCGACCCGGCATCTGTTACCTGCAAAGAGCAGATCGCCGCAGAAACAGGACTCAACGCAAGTTATGTCGGCAAGATCTTACGGCTCGGCGTCCTGAGTCCGGATTTTGTCGAGGGTGTAATTTCCGGATCGCGCGGCGCTGCGTCCGTGCTGACCGGCCTCTCGTCGAAAGCTCCACTCGACTGGAGCATCCAGGGACGCGAAACCTTCTGAGATGCTGAGCCGGCAACTCTTGACCTGGCGTTGAGAATTCTTTCTCTCGCACAATCCGCGAACTCTCACCACTGGTACCATCTCGAACCTGTACTGCCGTTTGGCCAACCGGAGAATTCTGCGCCTGTCGGGCACGAATAATCTCGAGCAAGATTCTCCAATACAGGTTGTTGTTGAAAATCGCGCAATTCGCCGCGAAAACCGCCAATTCCGGCGGTTCTCTAGATATTGCTGGGTTATTGCAGACTTACTGGCGGAGAGGGAGGGATTCGAACCCTCGGTAGAGGTTTAGGCCCCTACGACGGTTTAGCAAACCGCTGCTTTCGACCACTCAGCCACCTCTCCGCGAGGGTCACGCCTGCCTTCCGGGCGAATCGGCTTGATACCGGGTCAATCAAAGCTATTTTAACAGAGTCCCACAGCGCTGACCAGCATACGGTAGTGTAAAATATCGTCTCTTTCCTCAATGCCTTTCTGGCCCGCGTTGCTACTGCGCATTGGGCTCGCCTCTTGTTCAGGCAAACCGAAATGCCTATCCTAGACGCTCATAGCGGGAAAGGAAAGGCACTCGCACCAATGAAAGCTATAGTGCGACTATGGCTCGTCATATTCAATTCGCGCTACGGTTTTCATTTAGAGGACGCGTCATGATACTGGATTGCCTGGAAAAAGCGCTGCGTCGCACGAATCTGACGGTCAAGGAGGCGTCCGCGGCCATGGACGAGATTCTTTCCGGACGAGCGACGCGGGCGCAAACTGCGGCTCTGCTGGTCGCTCTCTCGATGAAGGGCGAAACCGAGGAAGAACTACTGGGCATGGCGCAGGTGCTGCGAGGAAAGACGTACCTCTTCAACCAGTATGGACCTGTGGAGGTCGGACTCTCCAATACAGAGCGCCGCATGCTGATTCCCCGCCAGCCGAGCAACGGGCATGACTACGTCGCGCCCGGCTCAACGTTCAACATCAGCTCGGCAGTAGCGTTCGTGGTTGCCGGAGTCGGTGTACGCGTCCTGCAGCAGGGACATCGGGCCGACAATAGCGATCTCGAAAGCGCAGCCGTGCTCGAAGCCCTGGGAATCAATACGAGCATTCCAGCGGTCGAGATCGCGAGATGTCTGGCCAGCGTGGGCCTTGGGTTTGTATTCGAGCCTGTGATCAGCGAAATAATGGAACACCTGATGTTCGCTTATCGCGAAATCCCGATCCCCACTGCGTTCAACCTGCTCACGCCGATGCTGAATCCCGGTGCAGCGCCGGCGCTGGTTCTGGGAGTACATTCCGCCGCGATCACCGAAACGGTCGCTCGTGTCCTTGCGCGCATGGGTGTGCGTCACGCGTTCGTCTTTCACGGCTCCGACGGACTGGATGAGATCACCAACACCGGACCGACAGCACTCGCCGAAGTCGCTGACGGACAGGTGAAGCTTGCCCGCATCGGACCCGGCGATTTCGGAATTCCGGCGGGGCGGTTGGAGGATCTGGAAGGAGGCGACGCAAAGAAAAGCGCGGAAATAATTACAGCCATCCTGCAAGGCGAGCAGGGCGCGCGGCGTAACGTTGTCCTGCTGAATGCCGCGCCGGGAATCGTATGCGGCGGCAAGGCGCGCGACTTGGCCGAAGGCGTGCGCGTTGCGGCCGAGGCGATTGATTCAGGCAAGGCGCTACAGGTTCTTCGTAAGTTGGCCGAAATGACGTAGGGATCAGTCATCGGAAATCTATGACGAAATGGATGAAGTTAGCGGTTGTTTGTGGGCTCGCGCTCTTTCCGGTGCATTCTGGAGGAGAGGAATCATATCCGTTCGAAAAGTACCCCGTCGCGTCGATCTTTCGAGAAAAGTCAGCCGTGCCAGTCCTGGATTCGCGCAAAGCACGCCTATACAGAACCACGATTCGAGAAGCTGCAAAAAGTGGACCGGACTTCGCTGGCTACTACACCATTGCAATGTGGGGGTGCGGATCCGAATGTACGCACTTCGTCGTAATTGACGCCCGAACTGGCAAGATCTATTTCCCGCCTGACGACGTGTCATTCAGTCTGGCCGGTCCGATCTACCACCTAAGTAGCACTTTGCTGGTAACTGAAAAGGGCGCTGACCCGGGAGGCCCGCTCGAAGCCCATCTATTGAACTGGAACGGCTCAAAGTTTGTCCTCTTGAAGAAAGTGCAGTTGCACCATTCAAAGTAGCGGCGGCTCTCGAATGGACGGCGGCGGTTATTGCGCCTGCCGAAGCGTTTACGGCGGCGCGCGAACCGCCACTCCTTGCTTCTGCTCTTGCCGTTCTGTATCATGCCTGCTGGAAGAACTCGATGGAGACCCTGATCGCGATAGGAGTTCTCGGGCTGCTTGGATGGGCTGCACTCAGCAAATGGCGGTCCCGGACGGGCGAGGTTTCCCCGAAACTCGAAAGACGCTCACGCCGCGACGGCAATAGCCAGCGCCTGGACGACTCTCGCATAGTCCGCATTGATGCACCTCGCCCGCAGGGCCTCCCGAGAATTGTGCTTGGAGATGTGAAAGTTGCTGGCACATCCCGTCGCCAGAAGGAGCTTGTGCGGTATGCGTATGGCACAGGACAGGCTATTGAACTTGAGCCTGAACCAAACAATGAGTTTGACTCTAATGCGATCAAGGTTGTCGGGTGCTGGACGGATTTGAGCGGGAAGAATTGTCGCGAGCAGCTCGGCTACGTTCCCAAAGAAATGGCTGCTGTGATTGCCCACGATCTTTCTGGCTCGCGAATCGCTGCGACACCAGAAGTGGTTTTTCTTCCCGAAGGCGATAAGAGTGGCGGGTTGCGAATTAACATTTGGGGTCCACGGCGACAGAGATCGAAGGTGGCTTCCAAGGCGCAAGATATCTGAGTAAGTCGCGGCTATCCATGGGCGTTGTTGTGATCGGGTCCAACTCTATGGCGCTTCGGGAAAAATCTCACATGATGACCGGATCGGAGATCAACCGGACCCTGGTTCATCTGGCGCATGAAATCGTGGAGAAGACGGACGCGCTGGACAGTCTCGCTCTCGTGGGAATCCGGCGGCGCGGCGTTCCCTTAGCGGAACGGCTTGCTGAGAAAATCCAACAGATTTCATCGTTGCATATCCCGGTGGGCACGCTCGACATACAGCTTTATCGCGACGATCTTTCCGCGATGGACAACAAGCCGATTGTCCGCCCGACGCAGATTTCCTTCCCTGTCGCCGACAAGGACGTGATCCTGGTTGATGATGTCCTATATACCGGCCGGACAACGCGCGCGGCGCTGGATGCGCTATTCGATCATGGCCGCCCCAAACGCGTGCGCCTGTGCGTGCTGATTGACCGCGGTCACCGCGAGTTGCCGATTGAAGCTTCCTTTGTCGGTAAGCGCGTGACTACCACGCATGCTGAATCCGTCGAGGTCAAGCTGACCGAGACGGACGATGTGGAAAAAGTTATGATTTTGGAAAGAACCTCCGACACGGATTCGCGTCGCGCCGCCAAGGCGAAAGACGCGGTGGGGTGAGGATGCAGCGGCGCGGCCTGCTGGGCATTGAAAGTCTGTCCCGCGAGCAAATCCAGCAGATCCTGGACCGGGCTAAGTTTTATCAGCCGCTGCAGGCGCGCACGGGCAAGAAGCTGGACACTCTGCGCGGCAAGACGATCATCCACCTCTTTTACGAATCCTCCACGCGAACCCGGACTTCTTTTGAGATCGCCGCTAAGCGCCTCGGCGCGGATACGATCAGCATCAGCGCGAAAGGCTCCAGCGCCGACAAGGGTGAGTCGCTCCTGGACACGCTGAACACCCTGGCCGCCATGCGTCCGGATGCGATTGTGATGCGGCACTCCGCTTCCGGAGCCCCAAACTTCCTGGCGCGCATGCTGGAGACGCCGATCATCAACGCGGGCGACGGTTCGCATGAGCACCCCACCCAGGCGCTGCTCGATGCGCTTACGATTCTGGACCACAGACCGTCGCTGGCCGGGTTGCGTGTCGCCATTATCGGAGACATTGTTCACAGCCGCGTGGCACGTTCCAATCTGCATCTTCTGATCAAGTTCGGCGCCGAAGTGGTGCTCTGCGGCCCGCCTCCAATGTTGCCCCGCGAATTCGAATGCTTTTCTCCCTCAGTAAAGTTGACATTCAATATCGAAGAAGCAATCGCTGACGCCGACGTGATTATGATGCTGCGCGTTCAGTTCGAGAGGCAGAATGCGCCGTTGATTCCCTCGGAAAACGAATATTTTCGCTTCTATGGCCTGCGTCTGGAGCACTTGCAGGCAGCACGCCCGGACGCTATCGTGATGCACCCCGGACCCATTAATCGCGGACGGGAGATCAGCTCTGAAGTGGCGGATTTTCCTCGGTCCGTCATCCTAACCCAGGTAGAAAACGGCATCGCCGTGCGCATGGCAGTGCTGGATTTGTTGTTAGCAGAGCCGCGACTGTAAGGAAGCGGTTGCGGCTTTCAAGTTGCAGATTCCGAATTCGGGATTCCTAACAGTTGGCCGGAACCTCATATGATCGAGCCAAATAATAGCGCTGGTAATCTCCTGATCCGAAATGGGCGCGTGATTGACCCTTCCCAAGGACTAGATGCGCTTGCCGATGTTCTGGTGAAACAAGGCCGAGTCGCCAAGATTCAGCCCAATATTTCAGCGGCGGACGTGACGGTGCTGGACGCCTCGGGCATGATCGTGGCGCCGGGATTCATTGATCTTCATTGTCATCTGCGCGAACCGGGTCGCGAGCACGCCGAGACCATTGAGAGCGGCGGACGAGCAGCGGCAGCCGGCGGGTTCACATCCGTGCTGACCATGCCCAACACGCGACCTGTTAACGACAACATTGCAGTCACGCAGTACATTATTCAAACCGCTCACGATCGCTCACCGGTGAATGTGTTCCCGGTGGGAGCCATTTCTGAGAACTCTCGAGGCGAACGGTTGGCTCCGATTGGCGCCATGCGCGAAGCGGGCATTGTGGCGATCTCTGATGACGGCATGCCCGTGATGAACAGCAACGTCATGCGCCAGGCGATGTCGTATGCCTCACGTTTTGGCCTGGTGGTGATGGACCATTGCGAGGACCTTGACCTGACCGCCGGCGGGCAGATGCACCAGGGGGGCAACGCCGTGCGGATGGGGTTGCTGGGCATTCCGTCTTCGTCCGAGGACGTGATGGTATCCAGGGATATTCTGCTCGCTGCGGAAACTGGCGCGAAGTTTCATGTCGCGCATCTTTCGACGGCTGAGGCGCTCGGGATGGTCCGCCGAGCCAAAGAGCGCGGATTGACGGTGACCTGCGAGGTCACGCCCCACCATTTCACTCTCAGCGATGAGGATATTAGGGATTACGATACGAACTACAAAATGAAGCCGCCGCTACGCAGTCCGGCGGATCGTGACGCGTTGGTTCAGGGCATCGCCGATGGGACGGTAGACGCGATCGCTACGGACCACGCGCCTCATGCAGGCAGCGATAAAATGCAGGAGTTCGATCTGGCGCCGTTCGGTATCACGGGCCTCGAAACCGCATTGGGGCTGGCGCTGGATAGATTACTGCACCGAGGGCACATCACATTGACGCGCCTCATCGAACTGTTCTCCGTGAATCCAGCGAGAATCGCTGGGCTGGATCGCGGAACGCTGAAGGTTGGCTCCGTAGCGGACGTGACTGTGTTCGATCCTGACCGGCGCTGGACCTTTGATGTAAATCACACTTTCTCCCGAAGCCGCAACACTCCATTTCACGGCTATTCATTGCGTGGTGCGCCAACGGCTACAATCGTGGCGGGCAACATTGTGTGGCAGGCGGAAAAGTAAGCACGTCACCTCATAGATCTCATCTCCGCCGTCTTCCTAACACACTTCAACTCCACAGGGGGGATACGAAGTGAATAGGCTATACATCAGCCTCCGCTTCTTGACTTACCGCAATCGGCAGATGTAAGTTAAAGTGTTTTGATTACATCGCGAAATGAACAATAGAGAAGTCGCGTGGGGGAGGAACTCCATCTTCCTCGCACTGAAATCTTCGACCGGAACGAGACGAGGAGGATTTTCGATTTATGGCCACTGCTACGAAAGTCGCGGCCCCCAGCAAGATTGATATCAAGAGCCTGCGCAGTACCCTGGAAGGATTAATAGGCACTGATGAACTTTTGATAACTGAGAAAGAAGTAAATCCGGCACTAGAGCTGGCCGGACTCGCCAAGCACTTCGACGGCGGTTCAGCGATGCTTTTCAATAACGTGAAAGGCTACCCAAACGCGCGGCTGACGACTAACCTTTTTGCCACTGAAAAGCGCGTCACCAGCCTTTTCGGTGTTGAAGATCCCCGCAAATTCAAGTTCAAATGCGTTGAGGCTCTCCACACTCCTCTGCCTCCCAAAGTAGTGAAGGATGCTCCGTGCCAGGAAGTCGTTATTGATAAGAACATCAATGTTTGGGACGTCATTCCCATGATCCAGCACACGGTGAAGGACCCGGGACGGACCTTGGGCGGCGGCAACACTCTGGTTACGGGAAAGTACTTCTGGGGCGGCGATCACATCAGCTATAACCGTATGAACTTCCGCGGGCCCGACTATTCGAGCTTTCAGATTTCACCCGGCTCCCATACCGATATGATCGCCACCGAATGGTATCGCAAAGGTCCTATTCCCATGACCATCAACATGGGCGTCCCCCCGGCCTGCACTCTGATGGCTGGCGGCGGCTTCATGTACATGGTACTGCCTAAGGGTTGTAGCGAACTGGGCGTTGCCGGCGCCATTCAGGGTTCGCCCATCGAACTGGTGAAGGCGCGCACAGTGGACGCTATGTCCATCGCCGAAGCCGAGTACGTGATCGAAGGATACCTCGACACGACGCAGAAGGTTTGGGAAAGCGAAATCGCGGAAAAAGAGCAGAAGCAGGGCGTTTACCCGTTCCACCCCGAGTGGGCTGGCTACATGGGCAAGGCGTACCGCACCTACAAATTCCAGGTGACCGCAATCACGCATCGCAAAGACAAGCCCATCTACTATCCGTCCATCGTTCACAGCTACGATGACAAGCACATTGACACGTTAATGCGGGAAGCCATGTTCTTTGAGCTGGCCGACCGCATCTGTCCCGGACTTTGCATTGACACCCGTATCCCGATGCCGCTGACGGATTGGGGCGGGATCATCTTCCAGATCAAGAAGCGCCGCGCTCGCGACGAGGGATATCAGAAGAACATCCTGACGGCCGCGGCGGCTTGCTCTATGGGACTGCGGCTCTGCATCGCGGTGGATGAGGACATCGATATCTACACCCTCGACGATGTGATGTGGGCGCTGACGACGCGCATCGACCCGAGGAGTGGCCTCCAGATCGTCAACCAGAATGGCGCGGGCCAGACCTTCCAACCGGCGGACCGCAGCTCGGCAGGCAACAAGGACTGGACTCAGGCCAACATCCGCTTCGGCGGCTGCATCGCGATCGACTGCACCATGCCGTTCCAGTATAAGGACGCCTTCGAGCGTCCGCCGTACCCGGTCACGCTGGTCGACCCCTCCAAGTGGTTCGCGGCCGACGAAATCGTCAAGTCCAAGGCGAAGATGACCGAGTGGGGTCACTACATGGCCAAAACCGGTTATTAGTCGGTTCCAGCGGTTATCCGGGTGCTTCAGAAGGGCATGGCTTCAGCCATGCCGAATATTAACACTCAAGCGCGGCTTCAGCCGCTGAGGGACGGACCTCAGGGGCTAAAGCCTTCTCAACTTTTCGCTTCTATCGGCGCGCCTGAAGGCGTGCCGATACGGTCATCTTTTCCATTTATCTGCTTTCATGTCGCCGAATCGTCATCTCACACCCGGAATCAGCAGGATCAAACGCCACCGGAGGAAACTATGGCCCACAAAGTCGAATTAGAACAAGCACCATTGGAGGTTGGGAAAGTTGACGTTGTATTCAAGATTTCTCAGGATGGGCAGACCTTGGGAAGACTCAAAGTTTCTAAAGGACGTTTGGAAATGGATGGCAGCCGGTAAGAAAGAATAAGCACGTGAAATTCGGTGGAGCAACCTAACGGAAGTGTTTAAGAACAATGGAAAGAGGATTCGGACTAAAGACCTCGGGGCGCGCTAAGGAATTGTCCAATGCCGCGTTTACCGGACGCCGGGTCCTCGATCTCACCACGCCGCTGGGACATCTTTGCGGGAAAATTCTCGCAGACCTGGGTGCGGATGTAATTAAGATCGAGCCGCCCGCCGGCGACGCAGGCCGCTTCCGCAGCCCGTTTTACTCGGACAATACCGGCGCGTCACACAGCCTCTTCTGGCTTGCTTACAACAACAACAAGCGCGGCATCACGCTGAATCTGGAGTCCGGGGACGGGCGCGCGCTGCTGGCGCGTCTGGCGCAGCAGGCCGATTTTCTGCTGGAGTCGTTTCCGCCTGGATGCATGGATTCGCTCGGCATCGGATACGAAAAGCTCGCCGCCGCCAATCCAGAGCTCGTCTACACAGCGATCACGCCGTTCGGGCAAACCGGTCCGTACCGCGATTTTCAGGGCGACGATCTGGAGATCATGGCTCTCTCGGGTGTCATGTCTCTGACCGGCCACCCCGGGCGCACGCCGTTGCGCATATCGTTGGCGCAGTCGGAAGCGTGGGCTTCGCTATACGGCGCCATGGGAGCGCTGACGGCGTTACGTCATCGCCAAGAGAGTGGGCGCGGTCAATTCGTGGACGTGTCGGCACAGGCAGCGTGCGTCATCCTGTGCGCGCATGCGCCGTGGTTCTGGGATTACAACCGCGAGATTCCGAGCAGAGAAGGTGAGTTCATGACCGGCCGCACCATCACCGGCGCGAAGTTTCGTACCGTGTGGCCCTGCCGGGACGGGTACCTGACGTTCATCATTTACGGCGGCCCCGCAGGCCAGAAGACCAATCGTGCTTTGACGGAGTGGATGGACTCTCACGGCTGCGCGCCTGAGTTCATGAAGCAAAAGGATTGGGACCGCTTCGACGTTGCCACCATCACTCAGCCAGAAGTGGATCGGACGGAAGAAGCGATCGGTAAATTCTTTGTCAACTTAACGAAACAGGAATTTATTAAAGGTGGACTTGAAAGAGGAATGCTGGGCTATCCCATCTCAACCGCGGCCGATATTCTGGCGGACGGCCAGCTTACCTCGCGGAATTTCTGGCAGATGGTGCAACTGCCAGGTTGCGCCGAGCCCGTCCGTTTTCCCGGACCGTTCGCGAAGTTTTCCAACATGGATTGCGGCGAGATCCGGTTGGCAGCACCGGCGTTGGGCGAACACAACTCCGCTGTATACGGCGGCGAGTTGGGAGTATCCGAACGAGAGTTGCAGCGCATGCGCGCCGCCAGAATTATTTGAGCGGTCTTGGCATTAACAAATCAGCACAATGAACAACCAAGCCCTGGACGGAATCGTAGTAGTTGAATTCGCCGCGTTCGCGGCGGGGCCATGTATCGGCAAGTACATGGCAAACTTTGGCGCATTCGTAGTTCGAGTGGAGTCTGCCAGCCGCCCCGACGGGTTTCGCGCTCACTATCCGCCGTTCAAGGACAACAAGAAAGGCGTCAACCGCTCCGGGGTCTTTGCCTTCAATAACGATAGTGTGTACAGCGTCGGTGTCAACTTGAAGGCTCCCGGCGGGCTGGACATCGCAAAGAAACTCGCCGCCAAGGCCGACGTCATCATTGAGAACTTCACACCAGGGACGATGAAGAAGCTAGGCCTTGGCTACGACGTGCTGTCGCAACCGAATCCGGGTCTCATCATGCTGAGCACGTGTAACATGGGGCAGACCGGCCCTCGCGCGCAGCATCCCGGCTTCGGTTCTCAGCTTACTTCGCTCAGCGGATTTACAAACCTAGCCGGAGAGCCGGGCGGCGCGCCGGTCATTGTTTACGGTCCCTACATTGATTACGTGGCGGTTGGATTCGGCTACGTCGCTATCATGGCAGCGCTCGAATATCGCCACCACACCGGCAACGGGCAATACATTGATCTGGCGCAATACGAAAACGGTATCCACTTTTTGGCCCCAGCCATTCTGCAACAGCAACTGCTGGGCAGTTCACCCGAAAGGGACGGGAATCGTCATGAGTTCGCCGCGCCGCACAATGCGTATCCCTGCGCGGGAAAAGACGCCTGGTGCACCATCAGCGTCTTCGACGACGCCGAGTGGCAGCGGCTGGTGGATGTAATGGACAGACCGGCGTGGGCAGCCAGCGTGCGATTCGCAACGCAGCTTTCGCGTAAGCAGAATGAAGCCGAGCTGGACGCCTTGCTATCGGAATGGACGCGCACTAAATCAGCGGGTGAGTTAATGAATCTGCTCCAGAAGGCAGGCGTGCACGCAGCCAACGTGCACAGTATTCCGGAACTGTTTACGGATCCCCAGCTTGCTCACCGGCGATTCTGGCGTCCCGTCAATCACAAGGAAGTAGGCGTGCATCAGGCCGAGATGCCCGCTTTCGATCTGAGCCTCACTCCCGCCGCCGATCCTCAGCCCGACCCCTGCCTGTGCGAGCACACCGAAATGGTGCTGAAGAAACTCCTGGGACTCACAGATAAGGAGATCGAAGCCCTCGAAGCACAAGGAGCCGTCGAGTTTGAGTCCGCCGCCGGTAATCACTAATACAGCACCGCCGGGGCGAGGACTGAATCCTGGATATCTTGTGGGCAACAAGAGTGGCGAAGAATGGTGGGTCTGCACGGACTCGAACCGTGGACCTCTACCGTGTCAAGGTAGCGCTCTAACCAAGCTGAGCTACAGACCCAATACAGAACGCGGACACCGGTTGTAGACCTTCCCGGCGGGCCGGGACGCCTCTAACCAAGCTGAGCTACAGACCCGGTTTGGTCATTCTAGCATGAGGGGCTAAACCTGCACAGATGCTGGCGATTGCTTGGTATAGCCTATTTCCTTCGTATCCCCCCTGTGGAGTTGAAGTGTGTTAGTCAGAAAGAGGAGAAGCAAGCTGGCTTGCTAGACTAGAGGAAAAGCAAGCCAGCCACTCCGCCGCGCTAAAATCGGCGGGCTATGCCCGCTCCCTGCTTCCAGCTCATTCGCGGAATGAAAGAGCTTATAACCATCGTCTGGAGCCATCATCTGGGGGCGGATATGCCATGTCGCTGACCGGCATCATCAACTTACTAAGGTAGGAGTTGCGGTGCAAGCGTTAATGCGCTGCGCTGAAGAGTCTGCTTTTCTGTTTTCGCATACGAAAGCAGATCCCTCACTTTACAATCATTGGTGCGGTCGCTAACCCGCAGCGCGCTCGAAGTCTTTCATGAAGGCAGCCAGCGCCTCCGCGCCTTCGATCGGCATGGCGTTGTACAGTGATGCGCGAATACCGCCGACTGAACGATAGCCCTTCAGCGCGTACAGCCCCTCTTTGTTGGCTTTCTTGACGAACTGGTCCGTCAGCTCCTCTGACGGAAGCTTGAAGGTAACGTTCATCGCCGACCGGTGCTCCGGTTGCGCCACTCCTTTGTAGAATTGCGAACCGTCAATGCAGTCGTAGAGAAGTTTGGCTTTCTGATTGTTGCGCCCCTCAACCGCTGCGATGCCGCCCTGTTCCTTAATCCAGCCAAGCACTAGCCCGGCGACATAGATGTTGAATGTGCTCGGGGTGTTCAGCATCGAGTTGTTTTTTTCAAGTGTGGCGTAGTTCAGTAGCGGCGGCGTATACGGCAGCGGTTTGCCGAGCAGGTCCTTCCGAATAACAACAATTGCTGTTCCGGACGGCCCCAGGTTCTTCTGCATTCCTGCATACACCATGCCGAAGCGTGAGTAATCAATCACTCGGGACAAAATTTCAGAAGTCGAGTCACCCACCAGCGGGACCTCGCCTGTTTCGGGAAAGCGGTTCCAGCGGGTGCCGTAGACCGTGTTATTGGTGGTGATATGGAGATACGCCGCGTCCTGCGGTACCGGCGGCAGCGTCGGGATGCGATCGAATGCGGTTTGCTTGCTGCTCGCAATCACGTCTATTTGACCGTAAGGCGCAGCATCTTGTATGGCGTTCGTCGAAAATGCATCGGTCTCGACGTACAACGCTCGTTTCGAAGCGACTCTACCGATCAGGTTCATCGGTACTGCCGCGAACTGCATTCTGCCGCCGCCGTGCACGAAGAGCACGGAATAGTCAGAAGGAAGCAAGGTCAACTCGCGAAAAAGAGCGATAGCTCCGTCGACGACAGCGTCAAATTCCTTCGAGCGGTGGCTGATCTCGATGATCGAGGCGCCTAAACCCGCATAGTTCAGGAACTCTTCCCTGACGCGCAGCATGACCGGTTCAGGCAGCGTCGCCGGACCGGGACTGAAGTTATAAACGCGATTTTCTGTAAGTGTTTTCATATGCAATTCAGCGGTTTCAAATTAAAAGAGAAAATCATATCAGGAATAAAAAAGGAACGCGAGAGACCCCATGCAGGTCTCATCTGAGCATTCATTACCGCGCCAAACCTAAGGCAAATTCCCCTCCCTGCTTCAGTCCCTCTCCTAATTGATGCAACCCGCACACCGGCCGATCATTGAGCCGCAGCGGAACTGCTAAACGCTGCCAGCAAGGAACCAAGGAGTAAACAGTCAAACCGAATTTATGAAAATTTCCCCCTGGATGCGAGTCGCCGCGATTTTGGCCGCGGTAGTAATTTCGTCCTTCAGTTCGCGGGCGGCGGACACGATTCCGCCTTCTGTCCCCACAAACCTGGTGGGCACGGTGGCCACCTGCGGCCAGGTTAATCTCTCCTGGAACGCTTCCACAGATGAAGTTGGAGGTTCCGGCCTCAAGGCGTACATCATCACTCGTAACGATCCGAATGGCGAGCTATTTCGCCAGGTGACGCAAGTCCCCATCGGCGCTGACCGCATCAGTTTTTCGGACACAAATTACACGCGGTCCTCGGCCACGCTGACTTACACCGTCGCCGCTCAGGATTACGCCGGGAACAAATCGGCGCAGAGCAATGCGGCTACCGTCACCACTCCGGCTTGCCCCACTGCACTCAACGAACTGATCCTTGACGGTGCCTATCTTGAACCGCTGGGCAAGAGCATCGCTACCTACGGCTCACGGACGGCCTGGATCTATGCGAAACAGAATTCGAGCCTCACTCTGGACACCTGGCTCTACCTCCGCGATTCGGATACCGGCCTGACATCGCAGTTCCTGCTCCACACTTCTCCCGGGTACCGCCAGATCGAAACCGACTATGTATTCACCAGCGCTAACGAGTTGTGGACCTTATCCTATTGGACGAACGGCGGAAATGTGCTGGTCAGCCAGTACGCGCTGAACGGCTCTCCCATTCCGACCTCCGCCACGCTTGTTTCCACAAAGCCGCTAGGCGACAGCGAATCCTATGCGAAGGCGATGATTCGCCTCAAAAGCGGCGCCCTGCTCCTGGCGTGGAATCAAGACTACATCTCCAAGCCGGACGGCTCTGTGGACACCGGCTTTGCCTATCGTAGTCCCACCGGCAAGTGGACTGTCAAATTCCCAATCACGATTCCAACCTCGAACGGGGGAGCCATTGCCGTCTCGCGAATCAGCATGGCACAGCATCCGGCGGACGGCAGCATCTGGGCATTCGACAAACGGGATTCCTTTCATGAAATGATCGCCCTTCACTTCACCGAGACGCCGGATAGCTTTGTGCTGGATTGGATGAACAACAATTATATCAGCCAGCTAGCTGATGGGACCAATGGCCCTCAAGGCGAGTTCCCTTTCCTGAGCGCTGTGGCCGACCCCACCCGCAACGTGATTCTCCTTGCCTACCAGACGGATCAGCACCGCATTATCTATATTGATCAGTACAACGGAGCGGGCGGAATCTTTCTCAAAGAGGCTATGGCGACCGTAGCGCAGATCAGGGCCGATGGTGCTAAGACTTTCATCCCGTTTCCAAACTACATGGAACGCGACGTTCAATTCGGGCTTTCAGTGCAGTCCGACGGAACCATCTGGCTGGCTTACCCGCGCATGGATGAACAAACACTGACCTGGAACGAGGTTTACGCCAGCAATTACTTTGCCGGTGCCTGGAGCGCCCCAGCCCTGGTTGGTTTCAACTATGGGTACTATGCTGCGTGGGACGGCAGCGGTCATGGTGACCCCGGCTTTCTCGCTTATGGCACCGACCAGCCGCAGGTTGCGTTCCGAACTCCTGACGTGAAGATCCATAACTTTGTACTTTCCTCTTCCTCAACTACTTCGGATACTGCGCCGCCACAAACTTCGATTACGAACCCAACTGACGGTGCAACCGTGTCCGGAGTCGTCTCCGTCACGGCGACCGCTACGGACAATGTCGGTATTACAAAGGTGAACCTGCTGATCGACGGCGCGGTGGCAGGCACGGCAACCGCTGCCCCGTTTACCTTCTCCTGGGACACTACAAAGACAGCGCGTGGCAAGCACACATTGCAGACCGTCGCCTACGACGCAGCCGACAATAGCGGCGCGTCCGGGTTGGCGACGGTCACTATTCCCGATAGCACCGATAGCACCGCGCCTGTCGTTGCCATCACCAACCCCTTGAATGGCGCCGTTGTGCCGCGCAATACGACCGTGACCATCACCGCCACAGCCACCGATAATGTCGGTGTGGCGAAGGTGGAGTTCTACGTTGCCGGCAAGCTCGTTGGAACCGTCACAAACTCGCCATACTCTTATGCGTGGAAAGTTCCTGCCAGGAAGAACGCATCCTACACCCTCAAGGCAATTGCCTACGACGGGACAGGAAACTCTTCATCGGCCACGACCATAGTGACTGGGCAGTAACCAAACACAGGACTAGTGGGGCAGGCATTCCTGCCTGCCCTTCCGTCACCTAACAGCGTTCCGTGATTCAATGCTGCACAGCTACGGCGACTTCGCTGCCGCGCTCACTTCGGGCTTTGACGCTGGCCAGCTCCGTCTGCAACTCGCGTGTTTGCGCTGCTAATGCCACCAGTTGGCGCTGCAAGGACTGGATCAGGTCCTGTTGAGCCTCAACTTGCCGGTTTTGCTTCTGAAACTCGTTCAGTAACATGGCCGGCAAGACGTGGTACAGCACCGTATTGGGCTGCCCGCTCTCATCATAGGCCACGAGCTCCGGCAAGACCTCAGCCACTTCCTCGGCGATCAATCCGTACTGGACCGGATGCGATCCATCGTTCTGGGCCTGCTTGTAACGGAAGGTCACGGGGCGAAGCCGGAGCAGGCTCTTGGTGGCCTCGTCCATGTCCCGGATGTCGTACTTGAAGAGCCGAGAGGAAGTGTTCACTCCCAACTGACCGTTGCTATCAACGAGTACGGCGGGCTGCGCCCCTACATTCACGCCCGAGATGCCTGCGATGAAGGTTTTGGTCTGGTTGGCGCCAATGCGGATGGTGTGGTTTTCCGCCGCACCCTCATTCCCGATGTAAAGGACACCGACGTTGTGTAACGCGGCGGGATTGCTCCCATTCCCGATGGCGATATTGTCATGGCCATCGATGTTGAATTTGAGAGCAGACTCGCCGAGGGCGATGTTGCTGAAGCCCGAAGTGTTATCGCCGAGGGCAAGCACGCCGATGCCAATGTTGCTGCCGCCGGTGGTGTTGCTGATGAGCGCATTTCTGCCCATGGCGACGTTGCCTGCTCCGCTGGTGTTTTTCCAGAGGGCAAACGCGCCAACGCTGGCGTTGTCGTTCCCGCTGGTGTTAAAGCTGAGCGCCTGCAAACCGACTGCGGTGTTATAGTTACCCAACGCGCCATCGATGCCAAATTGGTTCATCTCGAGGGCGCTGCGGCCGACCGCAGTATTGCCTAGGCCCGTCTTGTTGTTGAAAAGTGCTTGCAGGCCGACCGCGGTGTTGTCGCTGCCCTCGGTGTTGCTGATGAGGGTTTTGTAGCCCAGGGCTGTGTTGGCGCCGCCGGTGCTGTTGAAGTTGAGCGCATTGGTGCCGAGTGCGGTGTTGAATTGACCCGTCATGGCGAAGTTTCCGGCGCCTGTCCCCACAAACGCGTTAGTGAAATCCGGGTAGCCGTGGAGGAAGGGGTTGCCATTCAACGTCAACACTCCGCTCGAAGCGCTGGTCGTGTTGGGCAGGGCAAGGTTGCCGCTGCTAATGGTCTGCGTGGCCGCGAAGGTGTTGGCGCTGCCCAACTGCGGTACGACACTGGTATTAATCGCGACAGAGCCGGTGCTGGTAATGGTGTCCGGTGTCAGGTTAATCCCCAGACCTTCCGTGATGCTGGTCACCGTGCCCGTGCCGCCACTTGGTGTGGCGCAGGCCCACGCAGAGCCGTTCCACTGGAGCACTTGGCCGCTGGAGCAAGTTGTTAACAAGCGCAGGTTCGCGTCGCCGCTAGTGGCTCCACCCGTGAGGCCGCCGCCTGCAGGCGTATTCACTGCCGTGATGTCGCCCACGGTGGGTGGTCCGCCGCCCTGGCCACCGCCGCCCTGGCCGAGCAGGGATTGTCCCTGAAGCACTATGAACAGTACCAGACAGAACAAAATGGACCGAGCTGAAATAGAAATCGTGCGATGCATAGTTGCCTCCTCTTGGTTGACAAATGTTAAGTCCGGGCAGGCGACCTGCCGGCAAGAATGCCCTGCCTCGCCGATTCAAACCCGCCGCTAAAGACTCGAATGTGAAAACTGGGACCGCCGCTGCCTGACGGATGTGCTGAAGTAAAAAAGCGCCCCTCCCCCTTTTCAGGAGGAGGGGCGTGGATCATCCGAAGTTGGGCTCCCGCCTAGCCGCTCAACTCCAGATGGTTGGTTGTGCCTTCACTACGGCGCTGGGCAAGCCGCCGATCCCGGAGGACACAACGCGCAGGAAGCCGACGTAGTATCCACGGGTGCAGCGGTGGCCAAGGGGGGCTTATCCGAGGTCGCCTGGACCGCGTCGTGGAACTCCGCCCTGCCTGGAGTTATCTCGGTGAAAGTGCTCGCGATGTACGACCCGGAGTAGTTGGTATCGGCTCCCGGGTTCAAGGTAACGCCAGTTAGGACAGTTTGGTCGCACGTCACGAATGAGAAGGGTGAGACCGTGTTGTCGTCTTCGCAGACGCGCACATTGGTCAGGACAAGGTTCCCAGTGTTCGTGACTGTCCCCGAGAAGTTGACCCGAATCTTGACAAGACCACCGTCTACAATGGGAGTAGTCGTGCAGCTCTTGGTCACGTCAATATTCGGGCTGGTCGGGCACACTCCTGCGTCAAAGTTGCACGTGGCAGAGGGGGTACTTTTGGTTACCAGCGTTCCGGTTGCAGCACCCCTGTTACCCGACACGCTTGCCGTGTTCGTTGGCGCCTTGGAGTTGGTGTTGAAGGTATTCGTCGGGGTACACGGGTAGGTACCTCCGGCCCCCCATGTTACGCTTGTGTTGGCAGGAATGCTGCCGATGGTGCAAGTGAGTCCATAGGCGGCATCCGTCACTACCACGTTGAAGAACGCCTGGCTAATGCTGCTGCCGGCCTCGGGGATAGTACTTACGGTGCCACTGACGCCATATGTGAACTGCGTGGTGTCCGAGGTCAGCCCGGTGCACGCGCAGGCCTTCGTGATCGCCAACGTACCGCAAGTATTGAAGTCGCCGGCAACGAGGCCCTTCAGTACGGCGGAAGGCTCTGCCGACGAGCGCGTCTCCATCAGGAATGTGCTGAAACAGGGAGTAGATCCGCCGAAGAGTTCGGTGATGTCAATCCCCCCCTCAAAGAAGCCGTTGGCAGGGATCTCGTTGGTGCCGTTACCGAACTTCGAGAGGTAAGGCCAGCTAACAGTGATGCTGCCGCTGTTGACTGCCGCGCAAGCTTCGTCGGCACTCGCACAACTCGTCCCCGCCGCGCTGGCGAAGGCCAACGAAAGGTTGTTTTCGGCGCATGAAGTGGGACTCCCACCCGGAGTGCCTCCGGCAGATTCAGCAACGGGCGTGACGTTTCCCGCGGGTTTCGTACAAGCGTCTATCCACTTGTACACAGTGATGGTGGGGTTGCCGCCGCCGCCGGTAAACGCAGAGACCGCAAAAATGTCACCGTCAGCGTGAGCACCCGGGCCGAACGTGAAGTCGCTCTGGGGAGCCACATTGTTCTGGAAAAACCAGACTCCGATGTTGGCGTCGCCGTTGGTAGCGAAACGGTCCGCGCCGAACACAAATATCGCGTGGCCACCGCTAATGTACTCAGCCGCATAGGCGTTTGTGATGGTGTCCTTATCCGGTATTGTGTCAGCCGCCTTCCACTTCCACTGGGTGGTGTCGTTGGGGTCTTTGGAACCGCCCTGAGTAAAGATCTTGGGCGGGTTCAGAGAGGAGCAGAACACGCGGACGATCGAACTGCCCGGTGACCCCAGGCTATTGGAGCAATTCTCAAAAGTCGAAGCGGGACTATTGTTTAGCAGGTTCCAGTCGTCAAGGCCGTGATTTAGGAGCGAGTCGCCGTCGAGATCGAATACGTCCCCCGGCTCAACCGCCATCACCACGCCTCCGAGACTGAACAGGGCCACGAACAGGAAAACAAGTCGTGTTGTTCTACACATATTCTTTCTCCTTGTGTAATGTTTCGGCCGCTTTGGTGATCGCACCGGCGCGTGGAGCGCGCTCCGTGCGAGTCCGTTTTGCGCGTTGCGCGGGCTTGGAAACCTGGGGCGGGTGCCAGTCCTCTCCCGCAGCGGGGACTGATGCTTTGCGTTTGTGTTTGGCTAGGAGTTGGTGATAGCTTGGAGGCACAGTGCTGAACTGTACGCGGAGCTACCACGCTCCCGTCTCGGCCCCTGTTACAGCAGGGGCCGTTTTTGTTCAAACAGGCAAACGCTCCCATTCTGACGCTTGCCTCGGTCGGAGCTTCCCCCGTCACTAAGGTCCGCGATCCATTTCCCGGCAAAACCTGTATCTCTGCTCGTGAGTGGCTATCACAAACTCTCCTGCTCGCGATGAAAGGCTCTTGCTATTCAGGCGCATCAGCCGCACGGTCCTCTGAATCTCGCGAGGAAAGTATCTGATCCAGAGTTTGTCGGAAAACCTCGAATGCCAAATAGCCGTATAGCATCCTAACGGCTTTCATCCCAGACCCATGTGGGTCCAACGTTCCCACGTAAAATGAGGGAGTTCCTTTGACGCCAAGTTTCTTCGCTTCCTGGATGTCTTTCCGGATTTGAGGGCCATACTTCCCGTTATCCATGCACTGCTGGAACTTGGAGAGATCCAAGGCCAGGTTTGCGGGCGGTTCACTGATGACCAGAGCTTTCCCGCTCCTCAAGAAACGATCGTGCATTTCCCAGTATTTGCCCTGTTCACCAGCACAGCGGGCCGCTTCCGCCGCCTTGAACGCCTGCGGGTGGATCTCCTCCAGCGGAAAGTCTTTGTAGAAATAGCGGACCTTGGCGGGTTTCACATACTGAGCGACGATCTGCGGCAGCGTCGAATTCGCGTGCAGGTTGCTGTAGGGGCATTCATAGTCGCCGAATTCCACGATGACCAGGGGCGCCTTTTCGTCGCCCATTGCCGCTGTGCCTTCGAGGGAGATAAACACATTATCCAACGGCACACTGATTTCGGAAGGATCGCCTTCCTGAGCCTCCGTCGGCTTGTTTAGAACCCCCTCGGATGACTGTGCCATGCCATGCGGAGTGAGCCAGGTGACCAGAGACAACCCGAAAAGGACGCCCAGTAGCCTGCCTCGTCTTCTCATGTCATCCCCTCTCAAGTGGTTACGCCACAATTGAGCGCCTTCCCCCAATACGTCTGGGTTCAATCCCTGGTAACCGGGATCCGCTAACGGTAGGCAAAGGCGTTTGTTTTTTGGGTGGCGACCTGCTATAAAAGTAATGAGCCGTAGGCGCATTGCGCTTCCTTTGCTTGACGGCAAATACGGTTCTGCCCGCCGTTGCAGCGGCGGGTTTTTTACTTTTCGGTCAGAAGACTTGGCGATTCAGCGTTGAGGGTTTGTTTCCTTTGCAATCCACTTCGAGCCCCGCTTCCAGATTGGGCGCGGACAAGTTCGGCATCAACCGTTTTTTCGAAAACCGAAAAGGCTTGCGCACCGGTGATTCGTGTTCCGTTGATGAAGAAAGCGGGTGTCCCGCTGATTCCCAGGCGCATTCCATCCTGCAGATCCTGCTCAACTTGAGGCTTGTATTTTTCGCTCGCCAGGCAGGCATCGAACTTGTCTGTATCTAAACCCACCTTCGCGGCGCGGTCCACCAGTGCCGCCTTATCCAGATGGTTCTGGTCCTCGAACAGCTTGTCGTGATACTCCCAGAATTTCCCCTGCTCCCACGCGCATCGGGAAGCCTCGGCGGCGGTTTGCGCGTTTGGATGAATCTGGCGCAGAGGGAAATCTCGGTAAGCTAGTTTTACTTGATCGCCGTACTTAGCGAGGAGTTGCTTCATCATCGGGTAAGCCGTACGGCAGTAGGGGCACTGGAAGTCGGAAAATTCCACTATCGTTACCGGAGCCTTAGGATTGCCAATGACGCGCGATGGATCAAAACTGACGTTCCATTTCGGGGGACTGAGAAGAACAGCGACATCAGCCTTGGCGCGCAGCGATTGGATATATTCCTGGCGTGCCTGCTGCAGTTTGGCGTCGCTTAAAGCTTGCAGCAATTGCGGCTTAATCTCCCCGAAAGGCCGGTTATTGCGATCCTTTTGCGCCAGATAGAACGCTTTCAGCTCTGAATCAGTAGGTTCGGTCACCTTCGAATCCACTTCCTGTTGAAGCAACTGTTCGCCAGTGGTGCCTTTCTTGGTGGCTTCAGCCTGAATAAGCTTTTGATTGATCAGGTTTTCGAGCGCTTGCTGTTTCAGTTCGTACTCTTGGGTTAAGAGCTGGTAAAATTGCGCTCCCATCAACGAGGACAAATCGTCTTCATAGATCGCTTGCCCCGCAACCACCGCCAAGGGATCGTTATCGTTAGCAGTGTTGCCGTTTTGGCACCAAACTTCACTTGCGAATAAAATACACGGCAAGGCTAGAATCCAAATTTTCATACCAAGCACCTTTTTAGCCGGGAAGCTTTACATGAGGTTCGATAGGGGACTTGCGTTGTGTATAGCGTACCAACTCCGCTCAGACGTTAGCGTTATCCAACTCCGGTTGCTGGCTCAGGCGCTACACCCAGTGGCAACCAATAACGCATCGAGCCTTGACCAAATGGTTACGAGGGCCTCAGTGGAATCGTAAGTTATCCGCCGGTCGAGGAGCGCGGTAGCTACGCGCAATCACGATGCCACGGGCCCAAGAAGAACCCGATAAAAAAATAACTACCAGAGCCGACGTAATTTGGATATTGCCGGGATGAAGAACGGATGCAAAAATTATAGTAATGGGATTCTTCTTGAGTGGAAGGGTGGAGCGTAACTGGAGTATGACATGTTATCGATGGTGGAAGCGCGGGTGTGTTCGGAAACGGTAAAAAGGTAAGGGCAAAAACGTGAGATATCCAGAGCCGCGACCGAAGCTGATATTCGGATGGCGGCTCTGATCTGGAGCAGGTCTCTATTTCAGTACGCGAGGCGAGATCACCACTGATTTCGCCATGGTGTAGTGATCCAGGGCTTCCAGTCCATGCTCCTGGCCCAAGCCGCTCTGCTTCCATCCGCCGAACGGCATTTCGTCGAAGATGATCTGAGCCGAGTTGACCCAGGTGTAACCTGCTTCGAGGTTTTCGGCGGCATAGTGTGCCTTATAGAGGTCACTTGTGAAAATGGAAGACCCAAGGCCATAGATGGAGTTGTTGGCTCGCGCCACGGCTTCCTCGATATCCTTCACGCGGAAGATGGGGAGCGCCGGGCCAAAGCACTCGTCCTGAGCGAGCTTGGCGTCATCGGGAACATCCGTTACCAGGGTCGGCAACAGGAAGTTGCCTTTTTCATACTGCTTCCCTTCGGGCCGCTTGCCACCGGCAACCACCCTGCCGCCGCGCTTGACTGCATCGGCGACCTGGTCTTCCACCTCCTGACGCTGGCTATCGGTATGTAACGGACCGATGCGCGCTTTCTCGTCGAAGCCATCGCCAACCGTCAACCGCTTCACCTTCTCAGTCAGCTTGGCGATAACCTCATCGGCGACCTTTTCGAATGCGTACAGGCGCTTCACGGCCAGGCAAGCCTGACCGCAATTGAAGAAGCGGCCAACAGAAGCGGCGCTGACGGCTTCGTCAATATCCGCATCGTCGCAAATGATCATAGGATCGCTGCCGCCCAGCTCAAGCGTCACGTGCTTTAGGGTGTCGGCGGCGGTACGCATGACCATTTTCCCAGTATCGGTCGCGCCCGTGAACCCGACTTTGTGAATCTTGGCATTTTCCATCATTTCTTGACCGACCGTGGACCCAGGACCTGCCACGACGTTCAGCGTGCCCTTGGGTAGGCCGGCTTCGTTGATCAGCTCCACCACGCGCGTATCGGTCAGCGGAGTGGTGCTGGCGGGCTTGACCACCATTGAGTTTCCGGCAAGCAGTCCCGGAGCGAGCTTGTTGCCCAGCAGCGACACCGGGAAGTTCCACGGCACTATTGCAGCGCACACGCCGATGGGCCGCTTCAGCACCATACCGAACCGGCCGTCCGCGATTGGAATCTGAACGCTGCGCAGGTTCTTGCCCAAACCCGCGTAGTAAAGAATTGTGTGGCGGAAGCGATTGATCTCCATCTTCGCTTCACGGATCGGTTTGCCCTGCTCTTTGGTAAGCATGGTGGCCAGTTCATCGGTGTGTTGCTCAATGAGACGCGCCGCCTTATAAAGAACCTCGCCGCGGGCTGCGGGAGCGGTGCGGGACCAGATTTTGAAGGCTTGCTCCGCCGAATCGATTGCCCGCTTGGCGTCTTCTTTTGTTCCCTTGGGAACCGTCCCCACAACTTCGCCAGTCGAGGGATTGCGAACTTCCGTAACATCAGTGCCCACCGACGGGGTGGGTACGCCATCGATCACAAACATCGCCATAGGATTTTCCCCTTTTCAGTAGGTACAGGCCGCCAGCCTGTCCTGCGAGACGGGCCGCAAGGACCCGTCCCAACGTGGACAGGCGTGGACGCCCGTCCATATGATTCATTACATCAGTCCCGCGAACACGACTGACTTAGGCTCAAAGTAATACTCGATGGCCTCCGGCCCGTGCTCACGGCCAATGCCGCTCTGCTTGACGCCGCCGAAAGGAAGCTCATCGTAGCCATAGTGCAGCGAGTTGACCCAGGTCACG
The DNA here is from genome assembly GCA_016191085.1 of Acidobacteriota bacterium. Classification (GTDB taxonomy): domain Bacteria; phylum Acidobacteriota; class Terriglobia; order 2-12-FULL-54-10; family 2-12-FULL-54-10; genus JACPPJ01. The sequence goes on from JACPPJ010000022.1 coordinate 36,356, forward strand.
CCGGCCTGGAGCTTGAATGCAGCCTTGTTTGCCTTGGCCAGGTCGCGCGTCCATACGGAAGAACCCAGGCCGTAGATGGACTGGTTCGCCATCTCGATCGCCTGGTCAATGTCTTTGACGCGGAAGATCGGCAGCGCCGGACCAAAGCACTCTTCCTGAACAATGCGAGCATCGTGGGGGACGTTTTCAAGGAGCGTCGGCTCATAGAAGTGGGTAGTCTTGAAGCCGCTGACCTGTTTGCCGCCGATCAGGACTTTGCCGCCGTTCTTGACGGCGTCTTCCACCTGCTCCTGAACTTCCTGGCGCTGGGCGTCAGTGTGCAGCGGGCCAATCCGCGTATCCTTCGCGGTGCCCTCGCCGACTTTCAGCTTCTTCACTTTGCTAATCAGCTTCTCAATGAACTGATCGGCGACTGACTCAAACACGTACAACCGCTTGATGGCGAGACACGCCTGACCGCAGTTGTAGAAGCGGCCAACGGAAGCCATGGTCGCGGCGCGATCCAGGTCGGCGTCATCGCAGACAATCATCGGATCGCTGCCGCCGAGTTCAAGCGTCACGCGCTTGAAGTCGCGTCCAGCCACTTCCATGATGTGCTTGCCGGTGTCGCTGGCGCCAGTGAAGGCGACGCGGCGAACCTTGGGATTGCTGATCAACTCCTCACCAACAGTACCGCCGGGTCCCAGGACGATGTTGCAAACGCCCTTGGGGATGACTTGGTTGATCAACTCCACGATACGAGCGACGGTGCATGGCGTGGAGCCCGCAGGCTTGATCACGATGGTGTTGCCGGCCGCCAGCGCGGGACCGATCTTAGTACCCGTCAATGTAACAGGGAAATTCCACGGCGAGATTCCCACGCAAACGCCGATGGGCCGCTTCAGCACGAGGCCGTAGGCGGCCTTGTTCGGGAAGTTTGGCAGCGGAACCTGGGAACCGCGCAGCTTCGTTGCCAGTCCGGCGTAAAAGTTCAGTCCATGCAGGAAATGCTCGAGTTCCGTAGAAGCTTCGCTCACCGGCTTGCCTTGCTCATGGCAAAGCAGCAGAGCGAGCTCGTCGGAATGCTCATGGATCAAATCATGAGCCTTGAACAGCAGCTTCTCGCGCTCCTCCGCACCGGTCTCGGACCAAGTTGCAAATGCCGCCTCAGCGGCGTCAACGGCGCGCTTGGCGTCTTCGCGATTTCCTTTGGGAATACTGGCCACTACTTCACCGGTGGCCGGGTCTTTGACATCCTGCCGCTCGCCAGTCACGGAGTCCACCGCTTCTCCGTTGATGATCATTTTCAGTTGCAGCGTCTTAGTTTCCGTTGCAGTGCTCATCAATTCCTCCGTATGAATTTGTTGGGAAATTTCTGATTCACCGCAGAGAACACAGAGAAAAACAACTAGTTAAAAACAAGTACCAAAAGAAAACTCTGCGATCTCTGTGGTCTCTGTGGTGAAATTTCGTGCTCGCGCCCCCCTGAGCCCGTCCCTCAAGGAGGGGGAAAATTGTATAGAACTGGGTTTATCGCCCTTTGTAAGTTGCCATGCGCTTTGCCAGGTAAGCACTGGTGCCCTCTCTGGCATCTTCACTAGTGTAGACCTGCTGTAGCGTCTCGTGCTCGATGATGATGCCTTCCGTGATCGACGTTTCAAGAGCAGCGCGTGCGGCAAGCTTGATCCGGCCCACTGCCATTGAAGCTTTATTCGGGGGACAAAACTGTTTGGCGTAATTCATTACTTCGTTCCAATAATCCGCGGCATCGTAGACGTAATTGATCAGCCCGATTTCCAGCGCCTCGTCAAAGCTTAAGGCGCGTCCGGTGGTCATCAGTTCCACCGCTCTCGGATAACCAATTACACGCGGCAGGCGCTGTGTGCCGCCCACTCCGGGTTCGAGTCCAAGGCTCACTTCGGGCAGCCCGGCGCGCCCGGCATCGCGCTTGGCGATCCGGATATCGCAAGCCAGCGCGATCTCAAGTCCGCCTCCCATGGTGTGCCCGTTCAGCGCGGCGATCACGAGCTTGGGAGTCATCTCAAGACGGCGCACTGTCTCATTGGCGTGTAACGAAAAATTATAGAAGTAATAAGGAGTCTTGGAATTCAGCATCTTGATGTCGGCGCCGGCGCAGAAAAATTTGTCGCCCTTGCCGCGCAAAATGATGACGTGTACATTCTCGTCAAAACGCGCTTCGAGGATCGCCTCATCCAAATCCTTCATCATCTCGACGCCATAGGCGTTCGCAGGCGGATTGTTCAGCTCCAGGATCGCGATTCCATCCTGAACAGAGTAGTCAACAAGTTTCGGCATTCGCTCGCTCCTCAGTAACTGTTAATCAAATGAGTTTGGAAGGGAACTCTGTGGTGCAGGCCGCCAATGAGGTCCCTAGAGAATGATTGCTTTCCCCTAAGCAGTTTCCGGGACGATCAAAAAATTAGAATACCATACGCTTCCGTCGAAGCGCCACAGCAAGCATCACATTTTAATGGGTTAGTTGCCCCAATCGTGTCGTCAGGTGGGCAATTACGCGCAGAAGGACACGAGCCCGAGCAGTATGCTGCAACTGCGACCCGTCGCACGAACAAACGCGTGCCACATTCTTCCGCGCGGCATGGCGACCGATCTCGAACGACTCCTTTTACTGTGCAAAACTCCGCGAAGTGACAAAGATTTATTGAAAAGCAGGAAATCGTCTGTATGGATGTTACACTACCGCATCTGGAGGACGAGATGGCTGATAAACCCACCGTGGGACAGGCGGAAGTATCCTATGCACTGCTGGAATATACCGCGACCTTCGAAAAGCCTATAATTGAAGCGGCGGCGGTGCCAGCTGTTTTGGTTTCGGCGGTACTGGATGCGCTTGAGCGGTGGGGATATACGTATGAAGGCGTGGAGCTAAAGACTCAAACGGAAAAATTAACGGATTACAGTATCGTATTTCGACGCAGCAAACCGGCCACGCCTCCGCAGAATCTTGTGTTGAGCCTGGATAGATTAGTTCTTACGGCGGAGAACCCAGAATGGACGGAAGCTGCGGACATTGCTGCTGAAATCGCTGCTGCACTTGACGCGATCCGGAACGCCGGAAGAACGGACATTCAGTCACAGCAAGTAACAATCGGAATGCACATCCAAGTCGGGGCCGGGGCGCGAAAAGACGTAACCACGCCATTGCTCAGTCCGCTCGCGTTCGAGCTTCTCGATGGGGACGTGAAGTTCCCTGGAATAATCCTGATCCGAGAAAAGTCAACTATTGTCATTGATGCATCAGTGGCGTTTGCAAATGCGCTCTTCGTGAGAATTTCGCGACAGCATGCCCCGGAACTCCCGCCGGAACGCCTAGCCGAAGTGCTACGGAACGACGAAGAGCAACTCTTCAAAATTTTAAATTTGGAGATCGCGCTATGACCGCATCGTCAGTGTGTTGTGATTACGTGCAGCCGACAGTGCCTCCGCCATACGCACCGTGGAAGGGCGCTGCCCGGTTAGACAAAATGCGCACTGGACAGCCAAGCCCGCGACGTCCCCCGGCACGAATACAACAAATCGACTGGCTCCGCCACAACCGGGAGGTGGTCGGGGAAACTACACTGAAAGGGTTAGACGATTCGTACGTTATTGAAAACCGTCGCAGGGTTGCAGCATTCATTGAACGCAATCGCCTTCGAGCGTTTTTGCAGCAGGCGCGCAAGCCTCTCAACGACGCTTTTGGCGAGGCAACGGTCAAGACGCTGACAATCGTGTGTGACGATGAGGGATTCGAAACATTGTTCTGCCTAGTTCGGTTCACCGGTGACATGCGTCAGGCCAAGCTTGCGCTAAACTCTTTCGACGAGCATTGGTGGCTCATGCGCTCGGATCAAGTCGCGGAAAAGCTGAACTTTGACTTTGAACTCGGATAAATGCCATTCGATTGGAACAACTTTTTAACGCTTGCAGAACAGCTGGCAGCACGAGCGGACGAGGCGTCGAAGCGGTCAGCAATCAGTCGCGCCTATTACTACGCATTTAATATAGCCTTCGCCAGAGCGGAATCCACTGCCGGTCGGCACCCCGGTGGGCAAGGTTTCCATGTTTGGTGTTGGAACAAATACCAAAACACTGCTGACCTCTCTTGCAAAAGGCTTGCAAGCAATGGAGACCGGATGAAGCGTAGACGAGTACAAGCGGATTACAAATCGGGTGCAATCTCCCGCTTGGATGACGAAGTTCAGCGCGCATTGGAGGAAGCACGACAGTTTGGGATAGACCTCGCCGCCCTTGATCCTAAATTCCCTTCACCATAGCTCCCGCAAGCGGAAGACACCGTTCCCGTCTCTGCTTATGCAGCGTCGTGGTATGCCGTTACCACGCGCTTTCCTAACGCTTCCAGTGCCGCCTGAATCTTCTCCGTGCGAGTGCTGTGGTGCGGGTCAAGCATTCGCCGGATATCAGTATCAACGAAACTCGAATGCAAACGGCATACGCGCCAGCCAGAACGATGAGGGGAAATTCGGGAACTTCTCTATACCCTTCCAGGCGGTCAGTACCTTGGAAACGAAAATGGGCAGGCGAACCTCGCTGGATTGCGCGCGGCTGAGCAACAGTTCGAATAACGTTTTTCTGCGAGGATACTCGACCAACTCGACCTTGGCGTCGGGGCGGATGCCGGTCTTCTGTTTGATAATCTCGAGCGCCTTGGGGAAACCGCCGAGTTCGTCCACCAAGCCGTTGCTTTTGGCGTGCTCTCCGGTCCAGACGCGGCCCTGCGCCACCTTATCCACTGCCTCCGGCGACATCTTCCGCGCCGTGGCGACTTTGCCGACGAACTTGGAATAAAAGTCCTGCATCATCGCCTGCACCCGCTGGCGCTCTTCCGGTGTGTAGGGCTGATAATCCGAATCCATGCCCGAGAATTTGCCGCGCGCGAGGATTTCTTTATTAATGCCCAGCTTGTCGTACAAGCCTCGCAAATTGAGCTTTCCATACACGATCCCAATGGAGCCGGTCAGCGTGCCCGGCTCGGCCACCACAGGGTCGCCGGTCATGGCGATGTAATATCCACCGGAGGCAGCAACGTCGGACATGGATATCACCATGGGCTTTTTCTTCCGTAGATTTTGCATGTCGCGCCAGATGGCGTCGGAGGCGAACGCATCTCCTCCGGGACTATCGATCCGCACGATGACGCCTTTCACGGTCTTATCTTTTCCAACGTCATCGAGAACCTTTGACATGTTCTTCGCGCCCATGGTCTTTCCGTCTTGCAGCGGATCAAAGCGATCCTCGCCAGAGGTAATCGCGCCGACGGCGTAGACCACTGCGATACGGTCGCGGCCTTTTTCCGAAGGCGCCGTTTTGCTGTAGTCGCTAAAGGTGAGCCGGTGAATCTCGCGATCAGGATTGTGAGCTTTTATATCGTCGAGGATCTGATCTTCATACCGAAGTCCATCGACAAGGCCGGAGCGCTGCGCGCTCTCAGCCGTGAAAGGACCGTTCTCTTCTATCAACGCTCGCATTTCATCCGGCGAGCGTTTGCGCGCCGCAGCGACAGTGTTGATGAACTGACCATAGATGCTATCGAGGAGTGCAGTTTCAGCCTCACGGAAGGCATCGCTCATGCGGTTGGCAGTGAACTGGTCGGAGAAGTTCTTGTATTTCCCGATATGCTCCAGGTCGGCTTGCACGCCCAGCTTGGCGAGTGTGTCCTTGAAGAACATCACTTCAATACGCATGCCCTTCATGTCCAGCACGCCCACTGGAGAGAGATACACCTGGTCTGCGACGCTCGAAAGAAAGTATTCCCTGCTCCCGGCGGTTGCCATCAGGGCGGTAACGCTCTTGCCCTTGCGCTTGAGCTGATCGAGAGAATCCCGAAGCTGCTCCATCTTCGCCCAGCCGACCGTGAGTTCCGACGGTTTCAGCAGGACAGTGGTAATGCGCTGATCGTCCGCTGCTCTTTCGATGTCCTCGATAACCGAAAGAAAGTTCGAGCGGTCTGGTGCGCCCAGTAGTTGGCCAGCGAGGTCGGGAGAAGTTTGCTCCGGGTAATCGCCATGGAGGTCCAGAACAAGCGTGGTGTTCTGGTGAACCTCCGGTGGACGCGTGCGTACCCAGAAGGCCGCCACTCCGATCAGCATGAATAAAAAGAAAGTCAGGCCGATACCCGTGAGTACGCCCCATAACCAGTTTTTCATGCGGAGTCCTCCAAAAGTAGCGCTGAAGCCGGTGGGACGGCTACAAGATACAACGTGCTGACTCGTTCTACTGCGGTACGACTGTTTGCGTGGTGGAGATCGGCACCTGCTCCGTGATTTTGATTCCGTATGCCTCGAGCGCCACCACTTTTCGGGGGTGATTGGTGAGTAGGCGCACTGCTTGCAGGTTCAGGTCAGAAAGAATCTGCGCGCCGATACCGGACTCGTACTGGATTTTCCGCCGGTACGCCGGTTCATTTTTGTTCGTGAACTGCCGTCCGTGGGAGACGATCCGCGCCGGGCCTTCAGCCAGTTTTTCAACGTTGAAGCCCATTCCGGTCTGATGCAGATACAGCAGAACACCACGGCCTTCCTGCCCGATCTTCTCCATCGACTTCTTGATGAGCTGATGGCATTCGCAATCCGACGAGCCAAAGACATCACCGGCCAAACAGTGCGAATGTACTCGGACCAGCACCGGCTCGGAACCGCCGACCTCTCCCATCACGAGCGCAATGTGAATCTCGGGATCGATGTCCGAGTCATAGGCAATCATGCGGAACTCGCCGTACGCACTTGAGAGCACTGTTTCGCCTATGCGCCGGACATAGCTTTCTTTTTCCAAACGATAGCGGATCAGGTCCGCCACGGTGATCATGCGCAAACCGTGCCGCTCCGAGAACTCGATCAATTCGGGTATGCGCGACATGGTCCCATCTTCATTCATAATCTCGCAGATGACACCCGATGGCACCAGACCGGCGAGACGCGCCAGGTCCACGGAAGCTTCCGTTTGGCCTGCGCGCACGAGCACTCCCCCGCGCCGGGCTCGCAATGGGAAAATATGTCCCGGCCGCGCCAGGTCCGCGGGACGAGCGGAGGGATCAATGCAGACTTGTATGGTCTTTGCCCGATCCGCCGCAGAGATGCCGGTGGTCGTACCGTATTTGGCGTCTACTGATTCGCAGAACGCCGTGCCGAACGCGGCTGTGTTCTCTGAGACCATCAACGGAATCTGAAGATGATCCAGGCGCTGTTCCGTAAGCGCGACGCAGATCAACCCTCGACCGTATTTGGCCATGAAGTTCACGGCTTCCGGCGTAATCTTTTCGTCGGCCATGGTCAGGTCGCCTTCGTTCTCGCGGACCTCGTCGTCCACCACAATGATCATGCGGCCGGCCTGAATGTCGGTGATGGCTTCTTCGATTGTGGAAAACGGGGTTTTATCGGTCATTGCGCGTCCTCAAGCAGAATTGGCCGGAAGCTCTTCCTGGTTAGAAACGGGAATTCCCAGCAGCGCTTATTATATCGCAACGGCTGCCGGCATGCGGTATCGGCTCGCCATTGACATCGCGTTCGCAATTCGGCCATGATGACTCTGCCCCGGCGCGCCGGGCGCGGAGGGTTTCATGTCCAGCGGGTCGCAGCAACAGCCTCAGATCCACATTTCTCAAACCGGTGATTACCGCGAGAGATACGCCAACAGCGTTCAGATTCGTGTGAGTGTTTGGGACTTCCTGTTGAGCTTTGGAACCATGTCTCAGAACAACCCGGCTCTGGTGGAGATTTCAAATTTCCAAGGTGTTTATTTGAGCCCGCAGCAGGCCAAGGCGTTGTGGAATGTACTGGGGCAGAATGTGGCTCAATACGAAAACACCTTCGGCGAAATTAAGCTGGACCCCCGCGCGACCGGACAGATTTCCATTCAATAACAAATGTGCGACTCGAGGCACGTGCGCAATCAGCCGTGCAGACTATGTATAATTAGCTTAGCGGGCAGTACGATAGTCCGATGAAAGTTTCGGGGGGACAAATGGCCGTGGCGGAAAGTTGCCGGCGGACTCTAGAGATAGAAGTCCCGCAGGAAGTGGTGAAGAAAAGAGCCGATGAGATTACGGCTCAGCTCCGGCGCCACGCCCGTCTGCCTGGTTTCCGTCCCGGTAAGGCACCCCTGTCCTTAGTTCGGCAGCGCTACCGCGAAGACATACGCGCGGAGCTTCTGCGCGACCTCGTTCCCGAATACCTCTCGCAAAAAACCAGAGAGCAGAACTGGGATTTGGTTGGAGACCCCTCCGTCAGCGACATCGAACTGACCGACGACAGCCCCCTCAAGTTCAAAGCGACGCTGGAAGTGATGCCGGAATTTGCGTTGAAGGATTACAGCGAAATCGAGCTGGATTCGGAAGACACTTCGGTCAGCGATCAGGAAGTAGAGGACACGCTGCGCCGTTTGCAGGAGCAGGAAGCTTCCTACGACAACGTGGATGAATCGCGTCCGCTACAGGACGGGGATTTCGCCAGTATCGCTCTGCAGGAAATTTCGCCCGGACAGGCAACGCCGGCCAAGACACACGAACTGCTCTGCGAAATTGGCGCCGAGCGCACCGTAAAGGAGTTTACGGAAAGCTTGCGCGGGGCATCTCTCGGAGACGAGCGTCAAGTGTCCGTTTCATACCCGCCTGATTACAGCGACTCGCGCCTGGCGGGAAAAACCCTCAATTACCACGTCAAGGTTCTGGGTATTAAGAAGAAGCAACTGCCCGAACTCAACGATGATTTCGCCAAAGAGTTGGGCCAGTTCGAATCGATCGATGTTGTCCGCCAGCATGTACGCGAGGATCTGGGCAAAGCGAAAGAGCGCGAAGCGGAACAGAAAGCCAAAGCTCAGCTTCGGGAGAAGCTCTCGGAATTGCACGATTTTCCGGTTCCGGAAGCTCTGGTCGAACATCAAATCGAACGAAGGATGGAGACATTCCGGCGCGAATTGGCCGCCAGAGGAATGGGCACAAATGTTGACTGGGGGCGGCTGCGTTCAGCGCAACGTCAAGATGCGGTGGTGGACGTTAAGAGCGGTTTGATTCTGCGAAAAATCGCCGATGAGAATTCAATTGAAGTGGAACAAGAGGAGCTAGACAAAGAGATACGGAGTATGGCCGCCGTCGTGCAGCAACCAGTAGAAGCGTTGCAGGCTCGCTTGACATCAGAAGGGGGCCTCGATAGAATCAAGACTAGACTCCGCATAGACAAAGCCCTCGTGTTTGCACTTCAACAAGTTGCGTGGAAATGAAATGCGTTTTTGGCAGCCGGGAGGGTGAGCCACAGGCTCCCGCGGCAGGAAGTAGATCCGGTGAGCGAGGTACGGCATACATGGCGCTGATCCCGATGGTGGTGGAACAGACCAACCGCGGTGAGCGTGCCTATGATATTTATTCCCGCCTCCTGCGCGACAACATTATCTTCATCGGGACTCCCATTGACGATAATGTTGCCAATGTTGTTACAGCCCAGTTGCTCTTCCTAGAAGCTGAAGATCCAACCAAAGACGTGTATCTTTACATCAACAGTCCAGGCGGTTCTATCACCGCCGGGATGGCGATATACGATACAATCCAATTCGTGCGTCCCGATGTTTCGACCATTTGTGTCGGCCAAGCGGCAAGCATGGCGGCTTTGCTGCTCGCAGCCGGGACCCCTGGCAAGCGGTTTACGCTGCCCAATACGCGCGTGCTCATCCACCAGCCCTCCATGGGGGGACTCTCCGGACAAGCCACCGATATTGACATCCAAGCCAAAGAAATTTTGCGCATGCGCGAAGTCACGAATCAGCTCCTGGCCAAGCACACCAAACAACCGCTCGAGAAGATCGCCAGGGACGTGGAACGCGATTTCATCATGAATGCCGACCAGGCCAAGGAGTACGGCATCATCGATGAGATTATTTCCAAACACAAGTAAGCGATCTGGTCCGCCCGGGCCTGCCGGGGAATCGCTTGCGGGAACGAAGAGAGCCGGGGAACGTAGCCGTGAAACGAATCGCATCGGATGAAAGCTTGAAGTGTTCGTTCTGCCATAAAAGCCAAGACGCTGTAAGTAAGCTGATCTCGTCTCCCAGTGATTATCCTCGAGCGTATATATGCGACGAGTGCGTCAGCGTGTGTAACTCCATCCTGGAGGAGGATCACGCTCAGCCTTCGGCAGGCGCCCAGCGGCAGTTGCCCCGTCCGCAGGAGATCAAGGAGTTTCTTGACCAGTACGTAATCGGCCAGGAGAAAACCAAGAAAAAGCTGGCTGTGGCAGTTTACAACCACTACAAACGCATTCATATGAATCGCCAGCGGAACGCCGAAGTGGAGCTGGCCAAGAGTAATATTCTGCTGATCGGTCCCACCGGGACCGGCAAGACGCTGCTGGCCCAGACGCTGGCGCGGTTGCTCGAAGTTCCGTTCGCCATCGTGGACGCTACCACGCTGACTGAGGCGGGTTATGTCGGAGAGGACGTCGAGAACATCATCTTGAAACTCCTGCAAAGCGCTGGCGGCGACGTGACTCGCGCGCAGCAGGGAATCATTTATATTGATGAGGTAGACAAGATCTGCCGGAAAGATGAGAACCCGTCGATTACCCGCGATGTTTCCGGCGAAGGCGTGCAGCAGGCGCTCCTGAAGATATTGGAAGGAACCGTTGCAAATGTCCCGCCACAGGGCGGGCGCAAGCATCCGCACCAGGAATTCACGCCCGTTGATACGACGAACATTCTGTTTATCTGCGGTGGCGCATTCGTGGGGTTGGAGAAAGTCATCCGGCGCCGGACTGGCGTCAAGTCGCTGGGGTTCCATCACGGCGAATCAAAGGCGACCGTTTCGCCCCGAGTAGATACCGACGCTCTTCAAAAAGTGCAGCCAACGGACCTGATCCGGTTTGGCTTGATACCGGAGTTCGTCGGCAGACTTCCTGTGATCGCTGTGCTTGAGGACCTCGATAAAGCCGCTTTGGTCGAAATTCTCACCAAGCCGAAGAATGCTCTCATCAAACAATACCAGATACTCTTCGAGTTCGAGAATGTGCGGCTGAAGTTCATGGAGCCCGCCTTGGAGGCGGTGGCTTTGATGGCACAAGAACGGAAGGTGGGCGCACGCGGATTGCGCATGATCCTGGAGGATTTGATGCTAGACTTGATGTATCACTTACCTTCCCAAAGGAAAGTGCGCGATTTCGTTGTCACCAAAGAAATGGTCGAGAATCGTGAGATCAGTATCAAACAGTTAGAAAAAGCAGGTTAGGCAAACCGGCTGCTCGTAGAGAGGCGGATTATTACGAATGCTTCTTAATCGCGACAAGGCGGAAACGCGAAGAATGCCCATGCTCCCTATTCGGGACGTGGTGATCTTTCCCTACATGATGACACCGTTTGTGGTGGGGAGGGAAAGCTCTGTGCGCGCCCTGGAAGAGGCGCTGGCTGGAGATAAGCGGATCTTCCTCGCTACGCAGCACGACGCCACCATTGACGAACCCAAGCCGAACGAAATTTACCAGGTGGGTACCATCGTCAACATCGTACAGAGCCTTAAGTTGCCGGATAGCAACATCAAGGTTCTGGTCGAAGGGGTGGAGCGCGGCAAGATCGTCAGCCTCACCGACGAGGACGGCCTGTTTCGCGCCGTGGTGCGCCCCATCGGTCAGAGGGCCGAGCCGAGTCCGCAACTGGAAGCGCTTGTCACCCGTGTCACCGCCCTTTTCGAGCAGTACGTCAAGCTGAGCCAAAGCCTGAACTACGAGACGATGATCGCCGCCGTGCGTGTGGACGACGCCAGCAAACTCGCCGACACCATCGCTGCCAACCTGCAGATCGGCATCGAAGAAAAACAGGAACTGCTGGAGATTTTCGACCCTGTAGAGCGTCTGAGCCGCATTGGCGACATCCTGGAGCTTGAGATCGAAAAGCTCAATATGGATCGCACTATTCAGGGACGCGTGAAGCGTCAGATGGAGCGGGCGCAAAAAGAGTATTACCTCAACGAGAAAATCAAGGCTATCCAAAAAGAGCTGGGGCGCGGCGAAAAGAGCGAAATTGACGAACTGAAGAAGAAGATCGAAGCCGCGGGCATGACCAAGGATGCCCAGGAAAAGGCTCTGCAGGAACTCAAGCGGCTGGAGATGATGCCGCCCATGTCGGCCGAATCCACCGTCTCGCGCAATTATCTCGATTGGCTGTTGGCGGTGCCGTGGAAAAAGAAGACGCGCGAGATCAAGGATATTGAAAAAGCCGAGCAGGTCCTCGAAGAGGATCACTACGGACTCGAAAAGATCAAAGAGCGCATACTGGAATTCCTCGCGGTGCGCCGCATCGTCAAAGATCCCAAGGGCTCGATTTTATGCTTCGTTGGCCCTCCTGGAGTTGGGAAGACTTCGCTGGGCATGTCGATCGCCCGCGCTACCGGACGCAAGTTCGTGAGAATGTCACTCGGAGGCGTCCGCGATGAGGCTGAGATTCGCGGTCATCGGCGCACCTATATCGGCGCGTTGCCGGGGCAGATTCTCCAAATGATGAAGAAGGCGGGTACGAAGAACCCCGTGTTTATGCTGGATGAGGTCGAAAAAATGAGCATGGATTTCCGCGGCGATCCTTCCGCGGCCCTGCTGGAAGTGCTCGATCCCGAACAGAACTACATGTTCGTGGACCATTACCTGGACGTGGAATACGATCTCTCTCAGGTGTTCTTTATCTGCACGGCAAACGTAATTCACACCATTCCTCCGGCCCTGCTCGATCGCATGGAAGTATTGCGGCTCTCCGGATACACTGAGTTGGAAAAGATAGAAATCGCCAAGAGGTTCCTCGTCAAGAAGCAAAAGGAAGCCACCGGTCTGACGGATGAGAACATCCGGTTTACCGACGAGGGGTTGGCCGCCATTATTCAGTTCTATACGCGCGAGTCGGGCGTGCGCAACCTGGAGCGCGAAATTGCGAATGTCTGCCGCAAGGTGGCGCGAAAAGTTGTCAAGGAAGGCCGCGGCGTCAAAATCGTGGTCACGCCGGAAAACTTGTCCGAGTTTCTGGGAATTATTAAGTTTCGCGATACTTTCGCGGAGAAAAAGAACGAAATCGGGCTGGCAGTCGGTCTTGCATGGACCGAGGTTGGCGGACAGATACTGGTTACCGAAGCCACCCTCATGGATGGCAAAGGGCGGCTGACGCTGACGGGCAAGCTTGGTGATGTGATGCAGGAATCGGCGCAGGCGGCTATGAGCTACATCCGCTCGCGTAGCCATTTGCTCGGTCTCGAAGCCGATTTCTATCGCAGAATGGATATTCACGTCCACGTGCCGGAAGGCGCCATCCCCAAGGACGGGCCTTCGGCGGGAATCACGATCGCTACCACTTTGGCGAGTGCTCTTACGAAGATTCCCGTGCGGAGAGACGTAGCGATGACCGGAGAGATCACTCTGCGCGGCAAGGTTCTGCCGATTGGCGGCTTGAAGGAAAAACTGCTGGCGGCTCACCGAGCCGGACTCACCACCATCGTGCTGCCTAAAGATAACGAGAAAGACATGGCGGATATCCCCGCGCACATTCAGAAGGAATTGCAAATCCACTTTGTGGAGACCATGGACCAGGTCTTGCAGATTGCTTTAGAACGCCCCATTGATCCTCTTGCCTCGAGAGCTCCGGACGCAAGCATGGCCGCAAGTTTTCAGCCTGTGGAAGTTCAAGACCAGGGACCGCTGACCCACTAGTACGGGCGGATGCCCCTTCCCAATATTCCATTGTTCTTTGAGCAATCCGGCTGGCGTTGGCTTTCGTTCAGCAAGTGGTTTGATAGAGGCTTGCACTTCGATACGTTTATAGCCGCCTGACGCACTTTTGCTCGAATCTCGATTCACCGAACTGGCCCATACGGAAGCCGCAGACCGGCTCCGTTCGGGCCTGATGGCGCGTGGATCATTTCCAGTGAGTTTTTTATGGATTTAGCCGAACTGAAAGAAATGAGCATTGCCAAGCTCACGCAAGTTGCGAAGCAACTGAATGTCGCCGGTGCATCCGGAATGCGCAAGCAGGAGATCATCTTCAAAATCCTGCAGGCGCAGACGGAGCAAAGCGGCTTGATCTTCTCCGAGGGTGTCCTCGAAACACTGCCGGAAGGATACGGGTTCCTGCGGGCTCCGGATTACAACTATCTGCCCGGGCCGGATGACGTTTACGTATCGCCTTCGCAGATCCGCCGATTCGACCTTCGTACCGGCGACACTATCTCCGGCCAGATCCGGCCTCCCAAAGACGGAGAACGGTACTTTGCGCTCATCAAAGTCGAAGCCGTCAACTTCGAGTCTCCCGAAGAAGCACGCAACAAAATCTTTTTCGATAACCTGACGCCGCTCTATCCCCAGGAACGCATCAAGCTGGAAACCACTCGCGAGAACCTCTCTGGGCGCGTGATGGACCTGCTGACGCCGCTCGGCAAAGGACAACGCGGCTTAATTGTCTCGCCGCCTCGCACCGGCAAGACCATGTTGCTGCAGTCCATCGCAAACTCCATCACGACCAATCACCCGGAAGTGACGCTAATTGTGTTGCTGATCGATGAGCGGCCGGAAGAGGTCACCGATATGCAGCGTTCGGTGCACGGCGAAGTCATCAGCTCCACGTTCGACGAACCCGCAGCCCGGCACGTGCAAGTGGCCGAAATGGTCATCGAAAAAGCCAAGCGCCTGGTTGAGCATCGCAAGGATGTGGTCATCCTGCTCGACTCGATTACGCGCCTGGCGCGCGCCTACAACACCATTGTGCCGCCATCTGGCAAGGTTCTCAGCGGCGGCGTCGACTCGAATGCTTTGCAGCGGCCCAAGCGCTTCTTTGGCGCCGCTCGTAATATCGAGGAAGGCGGCAGCCTGACGATTGTTGCCACCGCATTAATTGATACCGGCAGCCGTATGGATGACGTGATCTTCGAAGAGTTCAAAGGCACCGGCAACTGTGAAATCATTCTGGAACGCAAGCTGGTGGACAAGCGCGTATTCCCTGCAATTGACATCAACCGCTCGGGCACGCGCAAAGAAGAGCTGCTGATGCCTAAAGACGAGTTGAACCGCGTGTGGGTGCTGCGGAAAATCCTCAATCAACTTTCGCCGGTGGAAGGAATGGAATTGCTGCTGGACAAGCTCTCAAAAACAAAAAGCAACGGCGACTTCTTGTCCTCGATGAGCGGCGGGTAGGCTGTCGTCTCGCAATATCGCAAAAGTGCCGACCCCGGATTACTTGTTCTCAGAGGAACCAAGCCACCCCTCGTCTATCCAGGCCCCCAATCCTTCGCATCGCCAGCTGGACGTATCCCCCGGAAGGCGTAATTGTGAAGCACCACACTGCTGCTGCGAAGCATCATCAACGTAGCGTAAAACGCCGAAGACCCGTTCCGGCTCTTGGGGCGCGTGCGGCTGCCTTGGAAAAGGCAGAAGTCCAATGCGGCACGAAGCTGACCGTGCAGCGGATGTGCCAACTGGCCCAAGTGAGCCGAGCGGGATGGCACCGGAGCCGGCGCCAAGAGCTTCCGGCCTGTCGCGATGTGGAGCTGCGCGACCAGATCCAGAAGAACGCGCTGGC
>JACPPJ010000021.1 GCA_016191085.1 Acidobacteriota bacterium
TCCCCACTCGTTCTTTCCCAAGAAATCCCGGCGCTGCCCCGATCCCCTCAGGAAATCCCTCTCTGAAAATACCCCCAAGCGCCCTCCCTGCTTTGATCTGCCTCCCATCCCCGCCATTTCGAATCCCAAAACAGTCCCTTCATGCCGAACTTCCGAAATAGCTGGGGTGTCTGACTGCGACTAGACCTTAGCGCGTTGGGGCGGTAGGATGGTATCTTTCCAACTTACCTAGTGAGGCGAGCCATGCATCCGAATGTAGACACGTCCCACGATTCCTCCATCCCTGAGCAACCGGCGTTAGCCGTGCCCTCATTACCCGAAGTATTCTCGACCGTCGCAATTCCTCCCACCGGCAATTGGTTCCGGAGATTATTCGCATTCGCAGGTCCCGCCTACCTGGTCAGTGTGGGCTATATGGACCCGGGTAACTGGGCCACTGATATTGAAGGCGGCGCTCGATTCGGCTATCGCTTGCTATGGGTTTTGTTGCTCTCGAACTGGATGGCCATCATGTTGCAAACGCTGGCGTCGCGCCTGGGGCTGTTTGCGGGAAGAGATTTAGCCCAAGCATGCCGCGATTATTATTCGCGTCCGGTTTCCATTGCGCTGTGGGTGCTTTGTGAAATCGCGATCGTGGCGTGCGATTTGGCGGAAGTGCTCGGCACCGCCATCGGCATCAACCTTCTTTTCCATATACCTCTGTTGCCAGCAGTGATTATTACTGCGGCGGACGTCCTTTTGCTGCTAGCTTTGCAGAAGCACGGAATTCGCAAATTCGAAGCCTTGATTTTTTCATTCATTATGGTGATCGGTTTTTGCTATTTGGTTGAAATGTTCCTGGTCAAACCGGATTTGGGCCAGATTGTTTCTTCCACGTTTGTTCCGAGCCTGGACTCGTCGAGCCTGTACGTCGCGATTGGAATGCTGGGTGCAACGGTGATGCCGCACAACTTGTACTTGCACTCCTCGCTAGTGCAATCCAGAAAGGTACAGCGTCGCGAACGTGACCTGATTGCTGCCTCGAAATTCAATCTCGTGGATTGCGCGGTTGCCCTGAATATCGCGTTTCTGGTCAATGCGGCCATTCTGGTGATGTCGGCATCCGTGTTTCATCGTAACGGCGTTCTGGTCACGGAGATTTCCCAGGCTCACGCCACGCTTACCCCATTGGTGGGGACCTCGCTCTCCAGCACTCTGTTCGCTATTGCGCTGATCTGCGCCGGGCAATCGTCAACGCTCACCGGCACTCTGGCGGGACAGATTGTAATGGAGGGATTTCTTCAGATCCGGGTGCGTCCATGGGTGCGCCGGCTGATAACGCGCTCGCTGGCGATCGTGCCTGCCGCACTCGTGATCGTATGGAAGGGTGAAGAGGGGACCTACCAGCTATTGATTCTCAGTCAGGTGGTGCTGAGCTTTCAGCTTCCGTTCGCCATCGTTCCCTTGGTGCAGTTCACCAGCAGCAAAGCAAAGATGGGGCGATTTGCGAACCCCACATGGCTGAAAGCGATCGCCTGGATCGTGGCGGCGTTCATCATTTCACTGAATGTGTGGTTGTTGGTTGAGACGCTGTGGGGATGACTACCTCTCTTGGAATGAAGCGCCTTACGGCGGCCGGATGCGCGCGACTGGCGTGCTATACTCATTTCGAGCTTTCACGCGCATTTCGGGGTTTTTTCAATGGCTGGTCCGGCGAGAGCTGATCGAAAAGCCGATCTGAAGATGCGCCCGGGCTTCATCATAGGCGTGGGCGTGATCGTGTTGCTGTCGATTGTGAGCCTGTTCGGGCTCACATCGCTCAATCTACCTTTTATTAATCCCACCGATTCAGAACAAACGATTCTGCTGTTCGTTCTTTCGACCATCATCTTTCTCGGCCTCGTCATCTTCGGCTTTATTTTGTTCCGCAGCCTTTTGAAACTGTACCTGGAGCGACGGGCGAATCAACTTGGGTCTAAGTTCAAGACCAAGCTGGTTTGCGGAGCATTAGGTCTCTCGTTGCTGCCGGTCTGTTTTCTGTTTTTGTTCTCGTACAGCCTTATGAATCGCACGCTCGACAAATGGTTCAGCAGGCCTTACGAGACGATGAGCCAGGACACCCATCGTGTGGTCCAAACTCTGGAGGTGTACGCGCAGAAGCAGGCTGTCTCGGATGCACGGCAGATTGCACAGCAGCTTCAGACGTCAGCGGGGCAGGGGAACCGCCTTTCCGCGATCCAAGAGAAGCTTGCCTCGATCGCTCGGCCCGAGGATGTCGATTACATCGGTATCCTTGATGTCGCGGGTAAACCGATTGCCGAGCGCCGGTTTGAGCCGGAATTCCCGATAGTCGGGTCGCTTGCCAATCGTGACGTTCCAACGGGCGACAGAGCGTCCACGCTTTTCGAGATGCGCGGCTCCGGCTTTGTACTCGGGGGCGTGCCGCTCGCCCTTGCCGACGGAGCAGCGGGAATTCTCGTGACCGGCGCGGCTTTGCCTGCTCACATATCGGAAAGCGCGACCAGACTGAACGAGCAAAGCGTGATCTATGGCGAGCTCAGCCGCCAACGGAAATTCCTGCGGAAGACCTATATTTCGATTCTCTTTCTGCTCACTGTTGTAATCCTGTTCATTGCGACGTGGTTCGCTCTGTTCCTATCACGCCAGATCACCGTTCCTATTCAGGCGCTGGCGGAGGCAACGCACGAGGTCTCGCGGGGCAATCTGCATTTCCGCGTCCGAACCAGGGCCGCGGACGAGTTAGGCATCCTCGTGCAGTCGTTCAATGAAATGACTGAGCAGTTGGCGGCAGGGCGCTCGGAACTGGAGAAATCGCGCAATCACCTCGAAGAGATGAACCGGCAGTTGGATCAGCGCCGGCGCTTCACCGAGGCAATTCTCGAGAGCATTCCCACAGGTGTGATCTCGCTTTCTGGCAAAGGAATCGTCTTAGGCAGCAACACCGCAGCCAGCAGGCTATTTGGGCGGGATTTGCGCTCAGTCGGGCATCTCTCAAACCTGTTCGGGCCGGAGGACGTGCGCGAATTGGATTACCTGATGAAGCGCGCCGCCCGCATGGGACAGGCGATGCGCCAGTCGGAGGTGAAGCTCGAGGGGCGCGTGCTCAACCTGGCGATTACGGTGTCATCACTCACCGGCGATCCGCCCGGTTCGGCCACTTCCGGCCGTGAAGCGGGGTGGTTTGTGGTGGTGCTCGAGGATATGAGCGAGTTGTTGCGCGCCCAGAAAGCCGCTGCCTGGGGAGAGGTGGCCCAGCGCATTGCGCATGAGATCAAGAATCCGCTGACGCCCATCGCACTTTCCGCTGAGCGTATTCGACTGTGGTTCGATCGGCGGAAACGGGCAGGAAATGGGTCTGCCGAGTTGGGTCGTGTGGTCGAGCAGTCTTGCGCGCTGATTCATCAGGAGGTAGAAAACCTCAAACGTCTGGTGGACGAATTTGCGCAATTCAGCCGCTTCCCCAAAGCGGCCCCAACTCCTGCGAGTCTCAATCGGATCGTGGAGAGCGCGGTTTCGCTGTTCAACGGTAGACTCGACGGAGTATCTATCCGGACGAGTCTTTCTCCCGACTTGCCCCAAGTAATGGCGGACTGCAACCAGTTCCGGCGAGTGCTGGTGAACCTGATTGACAACGCCTGCGACGCCATGGAGAACTCCCTTATTCGCGACTTGGTGATTGAGACACGCGCCGACGCGGTGCGCGAGGTGGCGGAACTGATCATATCGGACACGGGACATGGCGTCAGTCCTGAAGACAAAGAAAAACTGTTTCTCCCATATTTCTCTACGAAAGAGCGCGGCACGGGTTTGGGACTCGCCATTGTGAGTCGCATCATTGCGGAGCACGACGGAATCATCCGAGTGGAAGAAAATCATCCCGTGGGAACGCGATTCATTATCGAGCTGCCGGTGGTCACCTCGAATGCTGTGGTTTAGCTTCGTCCCGCTATGAACGGACATCTCCTATTGGTTGACGACGAGCAAGGAATACGGCAATCGCTTTCGGCTGTGTTGCAGGACGAAGGTTATCGCATTGTTGCCGTCTCTAACGGCGAGGAGTGCCTGCGCGCGCTGGAGACTGACCGGTTTCAGGTGGTGTTGCTCGACGTATGGATGACTGGCATGGACGGTCTGGAGGTGCTGCGCTACATCCAGGAGAAGCATACCGAGATGGTAGTCGTGATGATTTCAGGCCACGGCAACATCGAGACTGCGGTCAAAGCCACGAAGCTCGGAGCCTTCGACTTTCTGGAGAAGCCGCTCTCGATAGAAAAAACGCTCGTGGCCGTCAAGAACGCCCTGGAGCACCAGGCGTTGTTAATAGAGAACCGGCAGCTTCGCGATCAGGTTGAGATGCGGTACCGCATCATCGGCGAAAGCGTTCCCATGAAGGCGCTGCGGCAGCAACTAGCGCTCATGGCCCCAACTAACGGCCGCGTGCTGATCTACGGCGAAAGCGGCACGGGCAAAGAGTTGGTGGCGCACGCACTGCATTCGCAGAGCCTCCGCGCCAAACAGCCTTTCGTGGAACTCAATTGCGCCGCTATTCCGGAAGAGCTGATTGAGAGCGAACTGTTCGGCCACGTCAAAGGAAGCTTCACCGGAGCGTCAGACGATAAGATCGGAAAATTTCAAAAGGCCGACGGCGGAACGTTGTTTCTGGACGAAGTCGGCGACATGAGCCTGAGGACACAATCGAAGGTGCTGCGCGCGCTTGAAGAGCAGCGCTTCGAACCGGTCGGTTCTTCCACTACAGTCACGGTGGATGTGCGAGTGATCGCCGCGACCAACAAAGATCTCGAAGAGGAGATTGCGAAAGGCAACTTCCGCGAGGACCTGTTCTACCGGTTAAACGTCGTGCCGTTCGTAGTTCCTCCGCTGCGCGAGCGGGCCGAGGACATTCCGCTGCTCGCCGAACACTTCCTGCGTGACTTCGCGTTCAGCTACGGACGAAAGCCCAAGCAGTTCGCGCCCGAGGCGATTGCGGCACTCACCTCCTACAGTTGGCCTGGCAATGTTCGCGAGCTGCGGAACATGATCGAGCGGATTGTCATCATGAACCCCCAGGCGCGCATCGAGCGGAAGCATCTGCCTACGCTTTTGTTCCGCGACAATGCCCGCCGAGGAAACGGAGACGGCGCGGCATCTACATTGCAACAGGCCCGCTACGCTTATGAGCGGGATTTCATTTTGCGGAAGTTAGAGGAGAACGAATGGAACATCAGCCGCACTGCTCTGCTGCTCGGGCTTGAGCGCAGCCACCTCTACCGCAAGATGAAGACGCTGGGAATCGCCCCGCGGGGATGAAAACGCGCAAGCGGCAACGGCGCCTGAACATTACGTAATAAACTTAGTTGGCGCCTGCAAACAGCTTCCAGCATCAGCGCTGCTAGATGATCGCGTGCAGCGCTACTCCCCCACCATTTTTCGCCAATCGAGTGACTCGACAAAGTGTGGATCTTCGCGCCACTTCTTGAGCACACGAACGCGCAGCTCAAGGAAGACTTTGTTGCCCAGAATCGTTTCGAGCTCCTGGCGTGCCAGCGTTCCGACCCGCTTCAGCATCTCGCCGCCCTTGCCAATGATGATTGCCTTCTGCCCTTCGCGCTCGACGAAAATATCGCAGGCGATGTGGATCAGCTTGGGCTTCTCCTCGAACGTGTGGACCACCACCGCACTCGAATACGGCAACTCTTCGCGCGTCTCGCGAATGATCTTTTCGCGGACGATCTCGCCCGCGAGGAAGCGGACCGGCTGTTCCGTCAAGTGATCGGCAGGGAAGTAAAGCGGTCCCTCAGGCAAATATTTGATGATCTCACGCTGAAGCACATCCAGGTTGTCGCTCTTCAAAGCCGAGACTGGTACTACCTCGGCGAATTCGTGCATGCGGCTGTACTCGGTAATGCGCTGCAGCAATATGTGTTTTTTGATTCGATCAATTTTGTTGAGCACCAGGAAACAAGGCACGCCCCCTTGCTTGGCAAGATCAAGCGCGGCGCGGTCGCCGGGGCCCGGCGCACGGGAAGCGTCTACGAGCAGGAGCAGAAGATCGCGCCCGGAGAGGCTGGCGCGTACTTCCCGCATCATCTTCTCGTCGAGTCGGGATTCCGGCTGTTGGATACCCGGTGTGTCGAGGAAGATGATCTGAGCTTGCCCGGTCTGCCTGTTTGTTGGCTTCGTTTCGTCTTTTTGCTGGGAACGCTCCGTAGGCGCAACGGTAAGCACGCCTTGGATTGCGGCGCGGGTCGTCTGTGGTTTGTCGGAGACGATAGCGATCTTTGCGCCGACCAGCGCGTTCAGGAGTGTTGATTTGCCTGTGTTAGGTCGGCCCAGGATGGTTACGAAGCCGCTTCGCGTTTTCATCTCGGGTGGGCTGCGATCCTCGGCACTGGTTGCTTAACTCGCCTGAGCTGGGTTTCCAGCAGCAGGAGACGCGCTGGATCGTACCGGTTGGTTGTGTGAGTCGGCACTGATCAGCAGGCGCACCACCTTACGTCCATTCGATTCTGTGACGCGGAAAACTAATCCGTCTTTTTCGATCCATTCACCGGACGCAGGGACTCGCCCCATGGTGCTCGTTACCAACCCTGAAACGGTGGTTGCCTCCCCGGCGTCCTCGATTCGCACACCGAACAGGTCATGCAAGCGGTCCACATCCATATTGCCCGGGACGCTGAAAGAACGCTCTCCTTGAGGGATCACATCTTGCATTTCATGTTCATCGCGAATTTCTCCGACGATTTCCTCGACCATGTCTTCGATCGTGACCAGGCCCGCGACGGAGCCGTACTCGTCAACGACGATGGCAATCTGCGTTTTCTGCTGGATCTCTTTCAGCAGTTCGGAGACGCTCTTGGTTTCAGGTACAAAAGTGATTGGCCGCAACAATTTCCTTACTGTAGTTTGCTCCAGTTCGTCGTCCGCCAGCGGCAGGATGTCTCTGGCATGAACAAATCCCACGATGTGGTCGAGATTGCCCTCATACACCGGAATGCGCGAATACCGGCGCGTCGCCAGCATTTGCTTCAGTTCGGCGAGCATAGTTTCGGCCGGCACAGCAAATATCTCCGGCCTTGGCGTCATCACTTCGCGAACGGTTTTATCGCCGAATTCGACGACGGATCGAATGAGTTCCGTGTCCTCCTTCTCGATCAGACCCTCTTCTTCGCCAGCCTGCATCAGAGCTTCGATGTTCTCACCTGCAGTGGGCTCCTCGGACTCCGATTCGTCTTCTGAATCGACAGTGGTGAAGTGACGCAGGAACTGGGTAATGCCTACCAGAGGGAAGATGGCCAAAATGGAAGCGCGCAAGAGTGGCGTGAAGCGCAGTAACCACGTTCCGGCAGTGCGGGCCAGTAGTGCCCGGGGAAACACTTCGGCAAAGAACAGTACATCGAAAGCGACGAAGACGGCGGCCTCCAACAACGCGCTCCACTGCAACGGCTGCCCGATATTCCACGCAATGACGAGCACGACGAGTAACACCAAACTCAAGTGTGTCAGCAAAGGAAACGTCAGCTCGGCCTCTTGAGCGCCGATCTTCAGTTTCGGCTCAACGTGTTCCTCAAAGAAATCGACGTTATCTTTGGAGCCGCGAATCAAGAACCGACCCTTTTCTGTGTACAGGTGATTTACATACGAGTACAGCGCCAGCAGAAGGGTGTCCGCGGTTATCAGAAATGCGAGTAAAGCGCGCATATCAGTAGCGCCCTCCTGCGGACAAGAGAGCCCGTGAAGCGCGTGTCCTGGCTGTCAATCCGGCGGCCAAGCCCATGCGCGAGGACCAGAGCCGTTCAACCCGTGACATTTCACCGCGATCCGATTCGTGATCATACCCCATCAGGTGCAGCACACCGTGCAGCGCGAGAATCTTGATTTCATCGTTTAGTTTGAGCCGGTAGTTGGCCGCATTTTCCTGCGCCGTTTCGACCGAGATCACAATGTCTCCCAGGTACTCGGGATCGTTTTCCACTCGAAACGATAGCACGTCGGTGGGTTTATCCTGGTGCCGGTACTGCCGGTTGTAGCGCCGGATGGCGCGATCGGATACCAGGCACACGCTGAACGGCTTTCGCGCGACGTGCGATTGCACTTTGAACAGGAATGCGCGGAGATCGCTCCAGTCCGCTCGCACCTGCCGTTGACGGTTCAATAGAACCGGTCCGAACGCACCCTCAGGCTCGGTGTAATTTTGATTATCTCCGTCGTCCGGTTCGGACTCATTGGAAGAGCACATATGTGTGGTTTTAGTAGGAATTAAGGCGTTGATTTATCCGGCTTCCCCGGATCAGGCTGTAACGGGTTGGAGGCAAACAGTAACCCGCTGCCGTTCTGCTCATGTTTTTCGTAGGCGCGAATGATTCGCTGCACCAGGTAGTGCCGCACCACGTCCTTCTCGCTGAAGTGTACGAAGCTGATACCCTGCACCTCGCGCAACACATCCATAGCGGTAATGAGTCCGCTGCGGCGCCCGTCCGGCAGATCAATCTGCGTTATGTCGCCAGTGATTACGGCTTTGCAGTTGAACCCCATCCGGGTCAGGAACATCTTCATCTGTTCGCCCGTGGTGTTCTGGGCCTCGTCCAGGATGACGAAGCTGTCGTTCAGCGTCCGTCCACGCATGAACGCAATCGGCGCGATCTCGATGATTCCGCGGTCCAGAAACCGTTCCACCTTCTCGGTTTCCAGCAAATCGTATAGAGCGTCATACAAGGGACGCAGATACGGATCTACTTTTTCCTGGATCGTACCAGGCAGAAAGCCCAGGCGTTCGCCAGCTTCCACCGCAGGCCGCGCCAGGATGATCCGGCTGACCTTGCGTGCCAGCAGGTAAGACACCGCCATACCGACGGCTAGATAGGTCTTTCCCGTTCCGGCAGGTCCAATGCCGAAGACCATGTCGTGGGCGTCAATCGCGTCCAAGTAGGTCCGCTGATTAGGGCTCTTGGGAACGACCGATTTCTTGCCGAATGCGCGTTGCCTCCCCGTCATCACCAGTGAGCGCAGACTCCGAGACGGATCTTCCGCGGCGACTTTCAAATACCCTCGCAGATCTCCATTGGTGAATGTAATGCCTTCGCGCGTAAGCTGGCCGTAGTCTTCCAGGATGCGCTCCATGCGCTCCACGTTGGCGTCATCGCCTTCAATTTCCAGGGAGTCTTCCTTGAGAGAGGACGTAAGGTTGAGGCTGGATTCCAACATCCGAAGATTTTCGTCCAGGGTGCCAAACAGTATCTCTACGTTGCCGCTCAATTTTACTTCTTTGATCATCTAAACAGCTGAAAAATCAGCAGTTGTCTCCAATTCAAATTTTGAGATTCACACCGATGAGGGGTGGTTCGCATCTGAAGAGAATCCTACACCCTTGGGTCCAAACCGTCAAGAAGTTTTGACTTCGGATGCCTCATTCTACTCAATATCTTAGATGCTGAATGTGCCGTCAGAGATTCCCGCCTTGGCTGCGGGTTTAGCTGCGCGCCACGTGCAGGCCGCATTCCTTTTTCGAATCGTCCTCCCACCACCAGCGGCCGGCTCTGGGGTTTTCGCCGGGCTGGGTAGGGCGAGTGCAGGGCAGGCATCCGATGCTGGAGTAGCCTTTGCTGTACAGCGGGTGCCGAGGGACTTTGTGAGCATGGGCATACTGCTCGAGCTGCTCCCAGCTCCAATCCGCGATGGGATTCACCTTGGTAATGCCTCCGTTAGCAGCATCCACTTCCACTTTCTTGATATCGGTGCGAGTCGCCCATTGATCGCGCCGCAGGCCCGTCACCCACGCTTCGAGTCCGGCTAGATGCTTTTGCAACGGGTTCACTTTGCGGACTCCGCAGCATTCGTGCCGGTCATCTGTGCTGTTGTAGAAGAGATTCAGACCCTTGGCTCGGACCATCTTTTCGACTTCGGCCGAGTCGGGAAACAGGACAGTAAGCTCGATTCCGTAATGCTCGCGGACGCGATCCATCATGTCGTAGGTTTCCTGATGTAGTCGGCCGGTGTCGAGCGTGAACACGCGTACGGCCGGCTGAATCCGCCAGGCGATGTCCAGGACAACCATGTCCTCGATTTGCAGGCTATTCGAGAGCGCAACCCGGGGGTAAAAGCGGTCGAGCGCCCAGCGCAATACTGCCTCGGCTGATTCGCTTTCGAGCTTCTGTGCCCAATCCTGGACTTCTTCTCTCACAAGCGGCATGCCAAACTCCTTATTTCTTCTTGGTGCCCACGGCGAACGCATTTTTCGCCGTGGGCACGTTCTTAGATAAATCCACGGCGAGGAAAAACACTCGCCGTGGCTACCATCTGCGGACTATATTATTCGCTCCTCCTGCAACATGCGCAGCAGTTGTTCTGCTTCCAGATCGTCAGTATTGACGGACCACGTCGTGTGATGTTGCCCTGCCGATGGTTTATTCAGCGTCGAGATGCAAATGAGACCGGCGTTGTTGAGCGCTTGCGCGATAGAGGCAACGTGAGCACTTGCAGACTCATCATCCAGCACGACTGCTGCGTGACCGAGGTCGAACAGCATCCGTTCGAGCCGGTAGGCAATCTTCCAGGCATTGTGACCGCTCAACCACAGCGTAATCGCTTTTTGATCGAAGCGCGCCGCACGCTCCTGCGGAGTCACCCTGCGCGTTCTGCCGGCATTCTCCGCGAGACCGACAATCATTCCCGCGCCAACGGTAACGTTGGTAAGGCGGTCGATGATGATGAACGACCCCGTTCCCTTGCAGCGCGCGTATGCGTCGAAAGCGAGCGGCGCGTTCAATGAGAATTCGCATAGCGCGATCCCGTTGAGCTTCAGATGGTCCGCTGGGCGGCGGTCGAGCGTGTTCACGTCAATACGGTGATGGATCTGCGAGATCCAACCTGTAACCACCTTGGTAGTCTGCTTGATGTAATACTGCTTGCCGGGGATGAGCGGCGTCTCGCTCATCCAGACCACATGTGCGTTGAAGCGGGTGTCGAGCAGCGGCGGATTATCCGGACGCACCAACATATCGCCGCGGCTGACGTCAATCTCATCTTCCAACGTGACGGTGATCGCCTGCGGCGGAAAAGCCTCGGCCAGATCACCATCAAAGGTGACGATGGATTTCACGCGACTGGTCTTGCGCGAGGGCAGCGCCATCACGGGATCGCCGGGATGCAAGATCCCCGCAGCCAATGTTCCGCTGTAGCCGCGGAAGTCCAGGTTGGGACGATTCACGTACTGCACAGGGAATCGCAGGTCGTCGAAATTCTGGTCGTCCACGATCTCGATGGTTTCGAGCAGTTCCATCAGCGGCGGCCCGTCATACCACGCCATATTCTCGCTGGCTGTGACTACGTTATCGCCCTTCAGCGCCGAGATGGGAATGAATCGTATGTCATGCGGCTCCAGCGTCGAGATGAACTCCATGTAATCGCGCTGGATCATGTTGAACACCGCCTGGCGGTATCCCACCAGATCCATTTTGTTCACCGCTACCAGAATGTGTTTGATTCCCAGCAGTGAAACGATGAAGCTGTGGCGCTTGGTTTGGGTGCGCACGCCATTGCGCGCATCTACGAGAATGATGGCGAGGTCGCACGTGGATGCCCCGGTGGCCATGTTGCGGGTGTACTGCTCATGTCCAGGCGTGTCGGCGATGATGAACTTGCGGCGGGAGGTGGAGAAGTAACGGTAAGCTACGTCAATCGTGATGCCCTGTTCACGCTCGGCTTGCAAGCCGTCCACGAGCAGCGCCAAATCGATGTCCCCGCCCGTGGTTCCGAACTTCACGCTGTCTCTGCTGATGGCGGCGAGTTGGTCCTCGTAGATCAACTGCGAGTCGTGCAACAGCCGCCCGATAAGAGTGCTCTTGCCGTCATCCACACTGCCGCACGTCAGGAAACGCAGCAGTTCCTTGCGCTGATGCTGGACAAGATAGTCGTGAATATCAGTAACGGTTTCGGTCTGCTGTATCACAGCTAAAAATAGCCTTCCTTCTTCTTCTCTTCCATCGAGCCGGCCTGGTCAAAATCAATCACGCGGCCCTGGCGCTCGGAGGTGGTGGCGAGGAGCATTTCCTGAATGATGTCCGGCAGCGTGTCGGCGCTCGACTCGACAGCGCCGGTCAGCGGATAGCAGCCAAGAGTACGAAAACGCACCAGCCTCATTTCCGGTCTTTCGCCGGGCCCAAGCGGCAGGCGGTCGTCGTCTACCAGGATCAAAACTCCATCGCGCTCGACAACGGGCCGCTTCTTGGCGAAATAAAGCGGCACGATGGGAATGTTTTCCAGGTAGACGTATTGCCAGACATCGAGTTCGGTCCAGTTGGAGAGCGGAAATACGCGGATGCTCTCCCCGCGGTTGATCTTGCCGTTATATACATTCCAAAGCTCAGGCCGCTGGTTCTTCGGGTCCCAGCGATGGTATTGATCGCGGAAGGAGTACACGCGCTCCTTGGCGCGGGATTTTTCCTCTTCGCGGCGAGCCCCGCCGAAAGCAGCGTCAAACCCGTACTTGTCCAGCGCCTGCTTCAGGGCCTCGGTTTTCATCACGTCGGTATGCTTTTTGCTGCCATGCGTGAACGGACCGATGCCTTGCCGCACGCCGTCCTCATTGATGTACACGATGATATCCAGTCCCAGTTCCCGAACGCGGCGTTCGCGGAATTCGATCATCTCGCGAAATTTCCAGGTGGTGTCGATGTGCATCAACGGGAACGGCGGCTTGCCGGGATAGAATGCCTTCATCGCCAGGTGCAGCATCACGGACGAGTCTTTGCCGATGGAATAGAGCATCACCGGCTTCTCGAACTCGGCCGCCACCTCTCGAATGATATGGATACTCTCCGCCTCGAGCTGCTTCAGATGGCTCAATTTATGCTTGCTAATCAGGTCGTTCATTTACGTCCAGCCAATACGTGAAAAGGGCTACAGACCGCCCATGGCTGCCTGTAACCCTAGGTGGAGCGAATCAGTGTTCGAGAATGGGGACCTGCTGTGGTTGTCACAGCATCTTCAAGCCGCCCGCCAGGACCAACAGCGCCACTGCATATCGCAAAGGCCGGCCCGGCGTGCGATACGCCAGCCGGCTGCCAATAACTACACCGGGCAGAGAACCAATCAGCAGATTCGCAGCTAACGGCACATTGACCGTGCCGATCTGCCAGTGCGCCAGAGCCGCCGCTGTCACCAGCAACAAAGCGTGCGCGATGTCCGTGCCCACGATGGTGGTTGACCGCAGCCGCGAGAACATGATCAAAGCCATGGCGATCAAGCTGCCGCTGCCCACGGAGGTCAGGCCTACCAGAAATCCCACCACCACGCCCAACAAAATTACCTTCACTTTGTGGTGGGAGGGATCCACCTCGGATTGGAAGCTTGCGGCGCGCTTGCGATAAATCTCGTTCACCAAGGATGCAATCGCCGCAAAAACCAGGACCACACCCAATCCAGTCCGCACCATCTTGTCCGCCGAGCCGTAGTGCACGCTGACAAAGTGGATCAGGTAAGCAGCGACCACCGCTGATGGTACGCTGCCGATAGCCATGTACAGCACCCATTTCCAATTGATGCTGCCCTGTTTCCAGTGCTGATAGCTGCCGACCATCTTGGTCAGCGAGCCGTAGAACAAGTCGGTTCCGACCGCGATGGTGGGAGGAACGCTCAGCAGAATCAGCACCGGTGTCAGCAGAACGCCGCCGCCGACGCCCGTCAGGCCGATCAGGAATCCTACTACCAATCCCGCGATGATGATCAGAATCCGGAACTGCGACAGCATCTCCCAGGTATCGTGGGATAACTGCCCTTGGAAGAAGTGCCACAGCATGGCCGCTAACGGCGTCTGTGTTATTCCCATCGCGATCGCATTCACCGAATCAACTGGAGCAGTCAGCATAACGTTCCTTGGATAGCCCAGCTCAAAACAAAAAACCCACCATCCGGGCTATCCGGCTGGTGGGTTTTGGTGAAATCTAACTAATTAGTGCGCTAGTTCAGACCACCTCCACAGCCGGACACAGGACAACAACACGTACAACAACAGACCATGTTGCTGTTCGTTGTGCTTGCCGGGCTGTGAGAAGTCAGACTCATATAAATACAAAAACACACTTCGAGAATCAAGCGTAGACGAGCAGATTACCTCTGTCAAGCACTTTTTCCATTTTTTTTGAGCACCTACTGGATCAGCGGCCCGTGCGGCATCTGCTGAGCCAATTCATGTATACTAATGCACTCATATGCCCCGAACAGAAGTCGCGCCGTACGGGCACGCGCCGACTGTACACCACGCCGCCACCATCCGCAATAAGATTCCTGTTCCGGCATCCCGAGTTTGACAGACCCGGCCGATCATTGCCGCGCCTCACGCGTGCGTACCGCTCCAATCGATCCGCCGTTACTCCGCCGTTCCTGGGAAGCAGCATGAAAATCCAAATCATTTCCGACATTCATGGTAATTTCGACGCCCTTTCAGCTCTGCCGCAGGATTATGACGAGCTGTGGGTGCTGGGCGACCTGGTCAATTACGGCCCGCAGCCCGCCGAGGTGGTGGACTACGTATCGCAACGCGCATCGCTGGTGGTGCGCGGCAATCACGATCACTGCATCGCGTACTCGGAGGACCCCCGCTGCGCTCCGCGGTTTAAAGCGATGGCGGAAGCAACGCGGGGCTATACCAACGCAATTTTGAATGATGAACAGAAGGATTTCCTCAGGCGTCTCCCAACGCAAACGGAAGCCGAGCGCGAAAACATCAAATTCCAGTTGCTGCACGCCATCCCCTCCGACCCGCTGTACGGCTATGCGGCAGGACAGTCCGACCGCTGGCCTGCCGAAGTTGAAGGCAGCGAAGCTGATGTGCTGCTGGTAGGCCACACGCATATTCCGTTCATGCGGCGCGTAGGCAGCCGAATGGTTTGCAACCCCGGAAGCGTGGGCCAAGCCAAAAGCGGAAAAGCGTCAGCATATTATGCGATCTGGGAAAACGGCAAGCTGCGACTCAGATCGGTTCCGTACCCAGTCGAAGAGACTGTCCGCAAGGTCGAAGCCATGCCCATTGACGAAAAGATTCAGCAGGACCTGATCAAAGTGCTACGCGAGGGAGACTTGTAATTGATGTACCATGGCTGCTGTGAGCGATCCTAATGAAACAAGCGGAAAAATCTACCTCGTTGGCGCCGGGCCGGGCGATCCTGGCCTGCTGACCGTTAAAGGCGCGGCTGTGTTACGCCAGGCCGACGTCATCATCTACGACTACCTCGCCAATCCCGAGTTATTGCTCGAAGCCAAGCCCGGCGCTGAGCTGATCTACGTTGGCATTCACGCGCAGGAGCGCTTGTCGCAGGACCAAATCAATAGTCTCCTGGTTGACCGCGCAAGACAGGGCAAGCTGGTCTGCCGCCTCAAAGGCGGGGACCCGTTCATCTTCGGCCGGGGAGGCGAAGAGGCTGAGTTCATTGCCTCGTCCGGTATTCCGTACGAAGTCGTGCCCGGCGTCAGCGCCGGCTACGCTGTTCCCGCATACGCCGGCATTCCACTGACGCACCGAAAGCTCTCCTCCAGCGTCGCGTTCATCACCGGCCACGAAGACCCCGAAAAAGAGGGCGGTTCCGATGTGGACTGGAACAAGATCGCCCACGGCGCTTCCACTCTGGTGTTCTTCATGGGCGTGAAGAATTTGCCGCACATCGCGCAAAACCTGATTCGCTCGGGGAGATCGCCCGATACCCCGGTGGCGATGATCCGCTGGGGCACGCGAGGCGAGCAGCAGGTCGTCACCGGAACTCTTGAGAACATCACCGATCGTTCGACCAGTGCGGGCTTGCGGCCGCCCGCGCTGGCTGTGGTCGGTGACGTCGTCACGCTGCGCGATAAGCTGAGATGGTTCGAATGCCTGCCATTGTTCGGCCAACGGGTATTGATTACCCGAGCACGCGAACAGGCCGCCGAGCTTGCGGCTCCGCTGCGAGCACTTGGAGCGGAGACGCTGGAATTGCCCGCCATCGCCATTCAGGACCCGGACGACTGGGCGCCGCTCGACCAAGCCGTGCGCTCGGCGGCGAGCTACGACTGGATTATTTTCACCAGCGCCAATGGCGTCCGGAAATTCATGTCGCGGGTGGCGGCGACTGAAACCGATATTCGATCCCTTGCCGCGGCGAAACTGTGCGCCATCGGGCCGGCCACGGCCGCCGAGTTGCGCTCGCATTTGTTGCAGGTAGCCAAACTTCCGCGCGAGTACCGCGCCGAGGGTCTTCTCGAATCGTTTACAGGAGAGGAGATCGCAGGCAAGCGGTTCCTGGTTCCAAGGGCGAAAGTTGCGCGCGACGTACTGCCCGACGAATTACGCAAAAGAGGTGCGCACGTTGATGTCGTCGAAGCGTACCGCACCGTCGCTCCCGCGGAGTCTTCCGAACGAGCACGCATTATCTTTTCCCGCCACAAGCCCACCATTATTGCGTTCACCAGTTCATCCACTGTTCAGAATTTCCTATCGCTCCTGCCGCATGAAACCAGAGAACGGGACCTGCGCGATGTGAAGATCGCGTCCATCGGTCCCATCACCAGCGAAACACTGCGCCGTAACGGTCTTCGCGTGGATATCGAGGCGGCGGAATACACCATTCCATCTTTGATTGAAGCAATTCGCCGCGCGGTGAGAGGCTGATTGCGGCCGCGATGTTAGATTTAAAGCGTTTGACAAATTCCAAGATACTAGTATTATCGAAATATGGCGAAGCGTTCGAACGCGGTAAGCCGCTATGCAAAGATGCTGGCGGCGATGGGAGCGGAGCAGCGGTTGCGCATCGTGCAGTTGTTGTTGCAAGCGCATCCGCGCGGCTTGACAGTCGGAGAAGTTCAACAGGAACTCCGTATTCCGCCTTCAACGCTCTCGCATCACCTCGATAAACTGCGAACGGAGCAGTTGGTCCGCGTCCGGCGCGAGAGCACATTTCTGTGGTATACGGCTGACGTCGAAAGCCTCCGCGAGATTCTCTCGTTTCTGTACGCGGAGTGCTGTACGCGCAGCCGTGTGATAGCAGCTGACGAACTCGTTTGCATGGTCGAGAGATGCAGCGTGCCTGGAAAGGAGAAGAAATGAGTACTCCAAACAGTGTAGAAGCCACGAAACAATTCGTGAAAGAGAAATATGGTGCGGCCGCACTGCGCGTGATGAGCGGCGGCGCAAGCTCCTGCTGCGGTGCGGCTCAGGACACCTCAGCCTGTGGTGATGCGATCACTTCGAATTTGTATGACGCCGCGCAGGCGGGCCAGATCCCGGAGCAAGCGCTGCTTGCGTCGCTGGGTTGCGGCAATCCTACGGCGCTCGCGGAATTGCATCCAGGCGAGACCGTGCTGGACCTGGGATCGGGCGGCGGTATCGACGTGATGCTCTCCGCCAGGCGTGTGGGACCGCACGGCAAAGCGTATGGTCTGGACATGACGGACGAGATGCTGGCGCTGGCGCGCGAAAACCAACGCACAACGGGGATCGAGAACGCCGAGTTTCTAAAGGGCGAGATCGAAAACATCCCGCTGCCGGACAATTCCGTGGATGTCATCATTTCAAACTGCGTCATCAATCTCTCGGCCGATAAAGACCGCGTGATGCGCGAAGCATTCCGCGTGCTCAAACCCGGCGGGCGATTTGCGGTGTCAGATGTGGTTGTGCGCGGCGAGGTTCCCGACGTTATCCGTCGCAATATGGAACTGTGGGCGGGTTGTGTTGCCGGCGCTTTGGAAGAGGCGGCTTACGTCTCGAAGCTCTCCGCGGCAGGATTTGAGGCAATCCAGGTTGAGCCGACGCGCGTTTATCGCGCCGAGGATAACTCCCAGTTTCTGGCGAGCGCCGGAGTTGCCGCTGACGCCATCGCGTCACAAATAGACGGCAAATTCATGAGCGCCTTCATCCACGCGAACAAGCCGGTTCAGCAGTAGATGCCAGCATGGAACATATTGGGCGAAAGCTTTCTTTCTTGGACCGGTATCTGACGCTGTGGATCTTTCTGGCTATGGTGATAGGCGTTGGCGCCGGTTACGTTCTCCCGGGAATTGTTGGTGTCATCACAGGCTACCAAGTGGGGACCACCTCGATTCCGATTGCGGCGGGGCTCATCCTTATGATGTACCCACCGCTTGCAAAAGTCCGTTATGAGGAGATGGGGAAGGTTTTCCGAAACAGAAGAATTCTGGTCCTCTCCCTCATACAGAATTGGGTGATCGGGCCAATTCTCATGTTCGCTCTCGCTGTGATCTTCCTCCGAGGTTATCCGGAGTACATGGTCGGTCTCATTATGATCGGCATTGCCCGCTGTATCGCCATGGTCATCGTGTGGAACCAACTGGCCAACGGTGATACCGAGTACGCGGCCGGTCTCGTCGCCCTCAACTCCGTATTCCAGGTGCTCTTTTACTCCTTGTATGCTTGGGTTTTTGTGACGGTCCTTCCGGAGCTGTTCGGGCTTAGAGGCTATGCCGTGAATATCTCAATCGGCGAAATTGGCAGGACTGTTTTCATCTACCTTGGGATTCCATTCCTGGCAGGCATGCTCACGCGACTGGTTCTCGTCCGAACCCAGGGACGGGAATGGTACGAAAACAAATTCATGCCGCGAATCAGTCCGCTGACGCTGATCGCGCTGCTTTTCACCATTGTGGTGATGTTCTCGCTGAAGGGTGACTACATCGTGCGGCTGCCGTTCGATGTGCTTCGGATCGCGCTTCCTCTTTTCATCTATTTCGTGGTGATGTTTCTCATATCTTTCTGGATGGGACGCAGGCTCGGCGCGGATTATTCGAAGACAGCAACCTTGTCATTTACTGCCGCGAGCAACAATTTCGAGCTTGCCATCGCTGTCTCAGTTGCCGTCTTCGGAATCCATTCCGGCGTGGCGTTTGCGGCTGTTATTGGTCCTCTGGTGGAAGTGCCCGTACTCATCTCGCTGGTAAATGTTTCACTGCGGTTCCAGGAGTTCTTCGTACCGCCCTCACAGTCCCCGGTCTTCGCGCCTCAAGAGGTGCAACGCTGAGCCGGACGGCTTCTAATCCCGTGCTGGCGCTATCTCTCCCCTTCCGTCCATACTTCCCAAAGAATCACTGATACGAAGCTTTTCGCGTTGCGGCGGCAGGGGGCTTCCACATCGTGTAAACTTTGCATAGAATTACCGTTAGACCTAACCTGTGTAAATTGACCTAAAAGGGGGAGATTAGAGCTATGGCCGTCCGTCAAGATGTCGTGCCTGGAGCCGAGACCACTGAGGCGCAGATTGCTGTCCATTGGAAAGAAGAAGAGTATGTGTATCCGCCCGCAAAGTTCATTGGGCAAGCAAATCTATCCGACCCTGCCATCGCGGAACGGTTTCAAGAGAAGAATTTCCCGGAATGCTTCCGCGAATATGCCGACATGCTGACGTGGGACAAATACTGGCACACCACTCTGGATGCCAGCAACCCGCCTTTCTGGAAATGGTTTGTGGGCGGCAAGCTCAATGCTTGCTACAACTGTGTGGACCGGCACTTGCCGAAATACAAGAACAAGGCGGCACTGATATTTGTTCCAGAGCCGGAAGATGAGCCGGTTGCGTTCATTACTTATCAGGAGCTCTATACCAGGGTCAACGAAGTGGCGGCCGTCCTGCGCGACTTCTGCGGGCTCAAGACCGGCGATCGCGTCACCATTCACATGCCCATGATTCCGGAGCTGCCGATCACCATGCTGGCTTGCGCGCGGCTGGGCATCATCCACTCGGTAGTGTTCGGAGGTTTCAGTGGCGAAGCCGCCGGGCTTCGGGCCGCCGACTCCGGCAGCCGTGTGATGATCTATGCCGACGGCTACTACCGAAATGGGAAGATTGCGGATCACAAGGCGAGCGCGGATATCGCTGTTGAGCATGCTGAGAAGGAAGGGCAGAAAATTGATAAAGTCCTGGTTTGGCGCCGCCATCGCGGGCAGTATCTTTCGGCCAAGCCGATGGTCGAAGGCCGCGATTATTTCATGGATGACATATTGAAAGATTTCCGGCTTCGCAAGGTGGACCCGGTTTCGATGGA
Source organism: Acidobacteriota bacterium (assembly GCA_016191085.1). Classification (GTDB taxonomy): domain Bacteria; phylum Acidobacteriota; class Terriglobia; order 2-12-FULL-54-10; family 2-12-FULL-54-10; genus JACPPJ01. The sequence goes on from JACPPJ010000021.1 coordinate 20,017, forward strand.
CGCAGAAGCTCCGCTCTTCCTGATGTACACCAGTGGGACGACTGGTAAGCCGAAAGGCTGCCAGCATCGCACCGGCGGCTACCTGGCTTATGTCACCGGAACCGCCAAGTATTATCAAGACATTCATCCTGAAGACGTTTACTGGTGCATGGCGGATATCGGTTGGATCACCGGTCACTCTTACATCGTGTATGGCCCCCTGGCTCTGGCCGGCAGCAGCGTCATATTTGAAGGTGTCCCTACTTATCCGGACGCGGGACGGCCTTGGCGGATCGCGGAGCAACTTGCAGTCAATATCTTCCATACTTCTCCGACTGCCATTCGCATGCTGAGGAAGACCGGCCCGGATGAGCCTAAGAAGTACAACTACCACTTCAAGCACATGACCACCGTCGGCGAGCCGATCGAGCCCGAGTCCTGGCGGTGGTATCACGAGGTGGTGGGCAAACGCGAGGCGGCCATTGTGGATACTTGGTGGCAGACCGAGAATGGCGGCTTCCTCTGCAGTACCAAACCCGCCCTCGATCCCATGAAGCCCGGGAGCGCTGGACCGCCGGTTCTCGGTATTTTCCCGATCATCTATGACGAGCAGGGCAAAGAAGTGCAGGCGGGTTCCGGCCGCGCCGGCAATATCTGCATTCGCAACCCCTGGCCGGGAATCATGCAGACTGTCTGGAAGGACGATGAGCGCTTTGTGAAACAGTATTATACGAAGTACTGCAAGAACCGCGAGAGCAAGGACTGGCACGACTGGCCCTATTTTGCCTCGGACGGCGCGGTCCTCGCTCCCGACGGATACTATCGCATTCTAGGGAGAGTAGATGACGTCATCAACGTTGCTGGACATCGTCTCGGTACGAAAGAAATCGAGTCCGCTTGTCTGACCGTTCCAGGAGTGGCAGAAGCGGCGGTGGTTCCTGTCGTTGACGAGATCAAAGGACGAATGCCTGTCGTGTATATCGCGCTCCGGCCGGGCGTGTCCGATGGTAAGCGCGTCGAGCAAGAGATCGTTACCACTTTGGAAACTATGATCGGAAAGATCGCCCGGCCTAAGGCCGTTCATATAGTAACGGACCTGCCCAAAACGCGATCGGGCAAGATCATGCGCCGCGTACTCGCCGCGATCACGAATAGCATGGACACCGGCGACGTCACCACGCTGGCCAACCCCGACGTGGTGGACCAGATTTGGCAGGAAGTACAAGGAACAGGCCCTGTGGTGAAGAAGGAAGGCCCGGAGGACCTGAAACGATTCGGCGAAGTGGAGTAGTAAGGGCGGAGATTAGTTGCGCGTGAGAATCGAAGGCATAATTTGGTTAAGAGAAATTGTCGACAAACTTGCCTTCAAACACCACGTACAACCTGCTGAAGTCGAAGAAGTCATTAGGAACAACCCCAAGTTCCGGTTCGTGCAAAAAGGAAGGCGCAAGGGCGAAGACGTTTATATGGCTTTGGGACAGACTGACGCGGGTAGATATTTGGCAGTCTTGTTCATTAGGAAGCGAGCCAAAGAGATTTTGATTCTGAGTGCAAGAGATATGGCTAGCAAAGAGAGAAGACTTTATGCCAAGAAATAAACCCAAAACGCTGCCTTCGTTCGATTCCTTCGACGACCTTGTGACGTTCTTCGAGAGACATGACATGGGTGAGTATTCGGATCAAATGCCAGAAGTTCGCTTCACGGTAAATCTCAAAAGACGCAAGCATCTCGTCGCCATCGATGAAGACATCAGCACTCAACTGACTCGAATCGCAAAATCGAAAAAAGTCTCGGCTGAAGCACTGATTAACTCCTGGCTAAAGGAAAAGATTCAGAAAGTCAGTTAAGGCAGCCGCGGGTCACTCGCGTCGGCACACTCGGGGATATCACGGGCCTCCGGCATTTGGGCCGCATCCTCACACGCGGCCTTCCGGACATCGGGATCCATAGCGGAGGTGTAAAGACGCATGGTCATTCGACGACGTTCGGGCGTATCTCGCCAGCCGTCGAACTGCAACCAATCTGGCCAGTTATGGTCGCGACGGTGTTGAATCAAGTACTCCGCCCTTGACGTACAACTTTCCAGCCAATCCGAAAGAATCTTGGCCTTGATTCCTTCCGAATCCGCTTCCATCGCGAGACGGTATGCCTCGCATCGCCCGGGAAATTCGCGAGCAGCCGCACTGCATGCGGCGAACCTCCCAAACCGGTTATCGAAATTATGGCAGTATGAATCTAACCTGCTAGCCATGAAGAATGGGCTAGTTAGCCCCATCAGGTCCATCATGTCACGCGGCCAATAGTTCTCCTCAAGTGTAGAAGATTTACGGAGCTCTGCCCGTAGCTGAGCATCGGCGATTCGCTCGAAGATGTCTGACACGCTACTAGAGTTCCCCTCCGAAATGAAATCCTCCGCCGAAATGAATCTATTATAGAAGGGAGAACGGAGTTCCAAAATCATAGTGCGGATAGTCGCCAACTGTATGCAAGTAACCATAGTCCTCTTTTAGAAAGAGGACATGAACGGACCGTGAGGACACGTTAAGCAGCCTTGGCCCGCCGTGCTTACCCGATGCCCACAGCCAGGAATAAAACTCAATGGTATTGTGCTCGCTTCCTCGGATAGTGAACAGAACTGTCGCAAAGATTTGGGCCAAGTGAAGCGGAATCGTAGGGGACTGGACACCGGCGACGTCACCACTCTCGCCAACCCCGATGTGGTGGACCAAATCTGGCAGGAGGTCCAAGGAACAGGTCCGGTGGTGAAGAAGGAAGGTCCGGAGGATCTGAAACGATTCGGCGAAGTCGAGGGTTAAAGCTTAACCAACAACTTCAACCGGGCTCCTCTATCATCCCAGGTAAGAAATAATTTCTCCAGCGGCTCAGAATAGCTACCGACGTTGCGTGGCCCAGAGGTAACCTGGAATGTTGCCCAATAGGTATTGACGTGGCAGAGAATTGCAGAGTGTTCCCCCTGCCATCGCAAATGGCCGCGTATGCTTCTCTCTTGGTAGCTGACCGAGCCCGAGTCACCCTCAACGGTAACTTCTTTTCGAAGCCATTTCGCGAGTTCCCGGACCTTACCTAGTCGGAATTCGATTAACCGTTGGAACACATCATCACTCGCTGGCAGCGTGTCCGACCCGCGTCGCACCCAAGCGATACCACCGAAATGCGGCGTTGCGCCATCGTATTCAATTTCGACGCGAACACATGGTTTGCCTTCCTTCTCATAAATTCGGGAACGCCAAGCAATCGGCGGATAAATCTTTTCACATTGCTTCCGTACAGTTCTTTGAATTTCATCTGGATTCTGCACGCCTTGGGCGGTTCCATCGTCTTTTTCACCTATCAAAATAACCGCAGTGTGGTCTGGACGAACTGAATTTGCGAAGGCCACCAACGTTTTTAGCAAGTCTTTCAAATCCGATCCCACCTTTCGCTCAAGTAGGCCATCTTCCCAGGGGAGTTCTTCCATATCATCGTTCTCCTTCGCAGCGGGTAAGCACAATTGACGCGCGCAGCATATCACAACTCGCTCGCACGAAGTGATATGTGTCCATGAGAACAAGGGCCACACGCAACGTTTTCTTTTCGCGCCTTTATTGCCAAACTGTTTGCACCAGTTTCGAGTCCTGGAGGTTGCGGTCGCGGGTGATTAATCGAGCGCCGGTGACTCGGCACACGCCCCGCACTCCAAGACGCGTATTCGTCGGCCTACCCGGCTCTATCGGCAGACTTTCCCATTGGCTGGGCGGTAGCCGCTCGCTTGCGCGTCTTTCTGACTCATGTACTTGCCCGATTTCGTGTTGCCGTACCACCTTGTGCCGGGACAGTGATAGATCCCCGAATTCGTATTGACCCAGACCTTCACATCTGGATTTCCCGCAGTCTGTTGGGCTGCCGCCGAAACCGGGTGAGGCGTGAGAACCCCAGGAGAGGTTAACAGTGCCAGCACCACGAAAAAGGCGGCAAAGAATCCACGCACGTTCACTCTCCATCCAACCAAGTGAAACTGACCGGAGCGAGGGTACGCGAATGGGGTTGTGGTGTCAACGAGAATCGTTGAAAACAGTTCTTGGATTCGGTTGTTCCCTGCCGCCAAATGTCGTCCCTGGAAAGGCGCTAAAATAGGGGAGTGTTGCGCTGCGCATTGGTGTTGTAATTGCAGAAAACCGAAACTTCTTGGGGAATCCGGTGTTTAGAGACAATATGGAGGCTGTGGTTACAGGCTCCGATGCCGAGTTGATGCTCCGCGTCAAGGAGGGGGATGAAGGCTCGTTCACTTCCCTGCTGTCGAAACATCGCGACCCGGTTATCAATTACCTGTATCGCATGGTGCAGAACGCAGCGGTTGCCGAGGAGCTCGCGCAGGATGTCTTTTTGCGCGTCTATCGTGCGCGGCAAACTTACGAGCCGACGGCCAAGTTCACGACCTGGCTCTACCGCATCGCGACGCACGTGGCCTTGAATGCCTTACGCGACGGACGTCACGCCCGGCGAGATCAGCCGCTGGACGACCCGCTCGGCGAGAGGCCCCGCGAGTGGCGCGATCCGCAGCCGAACGTTGAGGATCACATGGTCGCCGATGCCCAAGGCTGGGAGATCCGGCGCGCCGTCCAGTCGCTTCCGGAAAAGCAACGCGCCGCGGTGATTCTGCACAAATTTCACGACCTGGACTACAAAGAGATCGCGCAGACGTTGAGCTGCTCGGAGTCGGCCGTGAAGTCTCTCTTATTTCGCGCTTATGAAACCTTGCGCCTGCGGTTGGCGCATTTGGCCCGGAGGTAAAACAATGGCAGGCAGCATGAATTGCGAGCAAATCGAGAGCCGCCTGATGGACTACATGGAAGGAGCCCTGCGAGAGCAGGATCACCAGACCGTCCAGGCGCATCTGCATAGCTGCTCGAGTTGCGCTCAACGAGTCGAAGGTTTCATGGACGTATTTAATGTGCTTGATTCATGGAAGGGCATCGAGCCATCGCCGAGTTTCAACGCCGGGCTTCGCCAGCGAATTGAACAGGAATCCGCCTCAGCGGGATGGTGGGGGACCGTCTTCGCGCGATTGATTCCTCTGCCTGCTGGGAACCCGGTGTTTGCACTGGCGTTGTTGTTGATTGTCTCGGTCGCCGCTGTGGTGGTGCGCTACTCGCCGGCTCCTCCGGCTACGACGCTTGCGCGCCAGCAGCCTACGCTGGTAGCAAATGCGGCAGGAGTAGATGACATTGCTCTGTATCGAAACCTGCCGGTCTTGGAAGATCTGGACGTCTTGAGAAACTTTGAAGTGTTGCAGGATTTAAGCGACGCTAACAATTAGTAAAATGAAGCGCTTTGTCTGGTTGTCCATTTTGAGCGTTCTGATACCGGCAGCATTAGCCGCCGCGGAAAGACCGCCTGTCGTGTGTGAAGACGCAATGCCGTCTACGGCACGACTGAAGTCGTGCCCTTACGAGACACTTACACACTTCGATACCGACGACGAGATCAGCAGTGCCGTGTTTTCGGAAGATTCCCTCGTTCCTGTTCTCTTTCAGCGTGATCGCGACCGGCGTCGTGGTCCCGGGCTCGGGCCGCGTCCTGGAATGCGCCGGATGCCGCCGCCCGGCTTCCCACGGCGCGACCGCGGTCCCCGCGACGCTCCTCCCAGTGATGCAGGGCCTCGTGGTTCCAGACCGCCGCTGCCGCCTCCGCTAATGGATAAGCTCAAAGACTTGCCGCCGGAGGAGCAGGAGAACGTCATCCGGAATAACGAGCGATTCCAGCAGCTACCGAAAGAACAACAGGATCGCATCTTGCGTCGCTGGCACAGATTCCAGGCCCTGCCTCCCGAGCAGAAGGAAATGATCAGGAAGCGGCGGGAGGCGTTCGAGCGGCTTACGCCGGAGCAGCGGCAGAAGGTCCGCGAGTTGTTCCCACGCTGGCGCGATTTGCCGGATGAGCGGCGCCGAGCGTTACAGGATGAGTTTCGCAAGATGCGGGAGATGTCTCCCGAAGAACGGGACGAGTACCTCAGCAGCAAAGATGTCGAGAACCGCTTTAGCTCCGAAGAGCGCGAGTTGCTGAAAGACCTGAACAGCCTCGGCCCGCCTCCTCCACTAGCAGGTCGAGGAAGGCGGTTCGGCCCACCTCCTGGCCCTGCTCCCTTCGGTTCTCCCGCAGACCCAGAGCAGGCACAACCCAAACCGTAATCGAATTTTAGCGGCGTGGTGGCGACGCGGCTCCCGCCCCGTCCTAAAGAGAGCGGCCTGGAGGCGCGTCTCTACTCCGCGTGCGCTGACGTCGCCCTGCGCTGATATAATATTCAGGATCGCCTGTAGCTCTAACTTCCGAATCAGACTGGTTGCTGCAACTGCGTATTGGAGGTGTGTATGAACTTTCCCGTCAGCGATATGCACACGATGGATATTGAGGAGTCCGATACTACTAAGATTCTCGCCAATGCGGCCAAGCAGCGGGACGAGAGAAAGTTCAACGATTTTCTGATCATTGATGCAGACTGTCATCATTACGAAACTGAATCGCTGAAAGAGATCATCGACTTCATCGAAGATCCCGTTCTGAAGCAGAAGGCGAAGCTGGAGACCGGCACGGGAAGCGGTGTGGTTACGTCTCTTCTGCCGCCGCGTGTTGGAGAGCAAAACCTGTCGGGGCGCATCACGCGCTACTCGCTTCGGAAGGCAGAGAAGACCGAACCCGGCAGCGGGCGGCGACCTGCCCAGATCGCTCTTCGCGGCATGGACGCCATGGGAGTTGATTACGGAAATCTATTCCCAACGCCCATGTTGTCGCTGGGCCTGCACCCAGAGGGCGAGGTTGAGAACCAGTTATCGTGGGCTTACAACCGGTGGCTCACCGAAGTACTGCTGCCTCAGGAGCCGCGCATAATCGCGATGCCGTATCTGCCGTTCAACGATCCCGACGCAGCTTACCGCACCGTGAAGCAGTTTGGCGACTGCAAGGGAGTTGCAGGGTTCCTGGTGACGAGTGTGCGGTACAAGGCGGTTTACGAGAATCCATACATGAAGACCTATGCGCTGCTGGAGGAGATGGGCAAACCGCTGGCGTTCCACGCCGCGTATAACTGGATGGACCGGATGTTCTCGACCACGAACAAGTTTATCGTCGCGCACGCCTTCGGTTTTACTCTGTTCAACGCCATTCCATGCGCCAATTGGATTGTCAATGCGTTGCCGGAGCGTTTTCCAAAGCTCAAAGTGATCTGGATCGAATCGGGACTGGCCTGGATTCCCTGGCTGATGCAGCGGCTCGACAACTCTTACAAGATGCGCAGCTCCGAGTGCCCCGGCTTGAAGAGGCTGCCGAGCGAGTACATGCGGGAGATGTATTACACTACGCAGCCCATGGAGCTGCCCGACGACCGCACTCTGATCGAGGCGACGTTCCGGGCCGTCAACGCCGAAACGCAACTGCTGTGGTCGTCCGACTACCCGCACTGGGACATGGACCTGCCCAGCCGCATCTATGATCTGCCGTTCCTCTCCGAGCAGGCCAAGCGAAACATCCTTGGCGAGAACGCCCGCAGGGTCTTCAATCTCGACGTCAGTGATCGGTTTCCTAAATACAAAGCTAGCCAGGATACAGCAACGGAAACAGCCGCGCTGCCCAGCCGCTGACATTCAGAAGCGGTAGCGCAGCGAGAATTGGATCTGGCGGGAGTCCGTGACGGTTCGGAAGATCTGCCCGGCGCTACCTGCGGGAACGCCGGAGGCGTCCGGAAAGACAATCACGCCGCCGTTCACCTGCGGCGCAGTGGGGCTGCTGGGGGTGGCGAAGTTGGGATGATTCAGGAGATTGAAAACATCGGCGCGAAATTCGAATTGGTGAGAATCTCTGATCGTAACAGTCTTATTCAGTGACAAGTCGAGGTTCGCGAACGCCGGACCTCTCAGCGCGTTTCTACCCACATCGCCGTAGAATCCGGCGGGTTGCAATACGAACGCCGCCGGGTCAAACCATCTCGCCGGGTCAGCCAGAATCACTTTGCGTTGGAAGTTCGGATTCCAGTTTGGGCGGTCGGCAATGGAATTGTCCGTCTGCAAGTTCCCCGAGCGGTTGAAGCCGTCAATCACGGTAAATGGGTAGGCGGTTGAGAGAGACGCGACGCCAGAGAAGATCCAGCCGCCCAGCAATGACCGCCACTGGCCCCATGATGGCGTTTCGTAGATGAAGTGAAGTACCAAGCGGTGACGGACATCGAATGCGGAAGGTCCCTTGTCGAGAAATGGATCAGTAGGGTCTTGGGCGTTCGATGGCTGGTTAGGAAAAGCGGTGAATGACGAGTCGCTGGTGCTGAGCGATTTACTCCAGGTGTAAGAACCCTGAATGGTCCATCCTGCGCGGTAGCGTCTCTCCAAGCTCAACTGCAACGCATTGTACCAGGAGTTCCCATCCGAGCTGCGGCCGCGAATAGGCCCAAAGTTCGGATTCCGCCGGGGCAGGCCTGGCGCGAAGAATTTGCGTCCATCCGGGAGAATAGTGGGCGTCGCGGGGTTCGCCTCGAGGGAGCGAATGAGGTGCAGGCTACGGTTGCCCACGTATGCTGCCTTTGCAACGACGTTCCTTGCGATCTGCTGCTCCCATAGCAAATTCCACTCCTGCGCATAAGGTTGGCTGAGGTCATAGCTGATCGATTGACCAGTCGTCGACTGGGCGGGCGTTCTTCCCGCCGCCAAGGGATCGGGAAAGCTGGGGAGAGCAATCACCACTTGCCGCACAAACGGCGGAACCAGCCGCGAATTGCCAAACATATTCACGACCAGCGGATTATGAAAAATTCCATACCCGCCGCGCAGCACGGAGCGGCTGTTGCCAAACAGATTCCAGGCAAACCCGAACCGAGGCGCGATGGAGCGGTTCAGAGAATTGAAGAGCTGCTCGCCGATCGTAATCTGCGCGTCCAGTGGAGAGCGCAGATTGGCCATGCGGCCGTTGACTTCAACCGGCGAGTTGGTGAATTCATACCGTATGCCCAAGTTCAGGGTCAGATTGGGCGCGACCTGGAAATCATCCTGAGCGAATAGGTTCAAAGCGGTCCAGCGCCATCCAGCAGGGGAGGCGATGTTGCCTGCATTGGTTCCGCCAAGCACGCCCAGCCAACTATTAGGCGCACCCGCCAGGAACTGCTGAATGGGCCCTCCGGGGAATTGCGGCAGACCTGCAAAAGTGTATTGACCGTTAAAGAAAGTGCCACGATATTCGTTTGCCTGATACCGCTGCACCGATCCGCCGTACTTTTGGGAGTGACGGCCACGGCGATACGAGAAGTTCTCGACGGTTTCGAAGACGTTCTGCTTCACTCCAAACGGCGCGAACACCTGATTGCCAATATTGGATAGCCCGCCGACAGCCAGCACACCCAAAGATCGTCCGGGAAACGGCGTGAGGCTCAGCCCTCCTGGAGCCGGAGGCAATAGAATGTCCTCTCCCGTGCGGTTGAAGGCAAAATGGAACTCGTTCACCGCGCTCGATCCGATCGCGCTGGTCGCTCCCACCATCGAGTAAATGTTGCGGTGCGGGACTTCGTCGGGAAAACCGGGCACTGGGCTGCCGTGAAAGGCAATCGTAGAAGATCCGTTCTGAATCGCGACTCGTGCCACTATGCTGGTGTTTTCGTTCCACCGGTGATCCAAGCGCGCCAGGCCGTAATCTTCCTGCGTGGGCTGATTGCCTATGCTCAACAGTCCCGCAGTTTTGCCGTCCGCGTTCTCGGGCAGATTTGGCAGAGGATAAAGCTGCAGGAACGGCACGACGGCGGGCGAGATGGCAACGGGAATTGTCCGTCCGGGACTTGCAGGATCGGGAAAGATTCCACGGCGCGCTGCAGCAGACGGCACGGTAGACACGCTGGTGATTCCCTTAGCTTCCCGCAGGGCTTCGTAATTAACGAAGAAGAACGTCCGGTCGCGCCGGACGGGTCCTCCCAACGATGCGCCGAACTGGTTGCGGCGAAACGCGGGAATCCGCGTCGTTGGGAAATCGAAGAAGTTCTTCGCGTCGAGCGCACTGTTGCGCAGATATTCGTAAACGGAACCGTGAAACTGGTTCGACCCCGAACGAGTCGCCACGTTGATTACACCGCCGGAATTCCTGCCAAACTCCGCGCGGTAATTGTTCAGCAGCACGCGGAACTCCTGGACTGAATCCAGGCCCAGTAGCAGTCCGTTTGAGCCGCCGGGTGTGCGCCCGGAGAACAAGTCGTTGATGTCGGCTCCGTCCACCAGGAACAGCGTGGACTGATCGATCTGCCCGTTCACCAGGAAGTTGGACCACTTCCCTCCAAAAGGCGTGTTCACTGCTCCGGTGTTGTTCGGGACGATGCCAGGCTCGAGCAGCGTAAGCAACGAAAAATCGCGGCCGTTCAGAGGAAGCTGCGAAAGCCGCTGCCGGTCCACCAATCCGGAAATGGTTCCGCTGGTGGCGTCCACCAACGGTGCTTCGGCAGTCACCTCGATAACCTCGCGAACGCCGCTGACCTGTAATGTGAAATCGTAAATGAGGATTTGATTTACCGTTAGCACCACGCCTGCTGTTTTTGCTGGTGCCAAGCCGAGTGCCACCGCTTCTGCTTCATAATTCCCGGCGGGGACGGCCGCTTGATACCGGCCGGCGGAGTCGGTGTTTGCGGTATACACCAGCCCACGATCGGTGTCGCGGATGCTGATGCGGGCTCCCGCCACGGCGCCGCTGGAGGCGTCGGTGACGCGTCCTTTGATGATTGCACTGACAGATTGCGCCGGCAGCAGGCGTTCACCGGCACATAAGACGAGCAGGCACAGCGTCGCAAGCGCAACGGTTCTCAATCGGGGGGCGGCCGATCGGGGCGTTTTAGTAGATGACTCAGAAACTGGCATAGAAGGCGGCAAACAGGCTCGGGGTTATGTTAACTTTGCTTTCGGTGGGGCGCAACCGCATATTGGGCGTGCTCTCATTGCTCGGCATCCCGCTTCGACTTATGATTGTCTGCTCGGAATTCAACGGAAGGGAAGTACTTATGAAACGAATCCTCCAGAGCGTAACGTGTTTGATCGCATTGTTTTCCTATGCCGCGACGATTGCTTTGGCCGGAGTAGTGATTCAGCAGGAGGGCGGGGAAGTCGGCGGCGGCAAACCGAAGCAGAAGACGACGGTTTACATCCAAGCCGGCAAGATGCGTGTCGAGGGAGAAGCCCCCGATGCAAAGAAGTTCGCGATGATCTTCGATGACAGCAAGCAAGTGATGTGGATGCTCAGTCCGGATGAGGGTGTTTACCGCGAGCTGACAGCCAGCCAAGTGCAGCAGATGGGGCAGCAGATGAATGCGGCTATGCAGCAAATGCAGGCGCAGCTCGCCGGATTGCCGCCCGACCAGCGAAAAATGGTCGAAGACATGATGAAGGGCAAGATGGGAGGCGCAAACGTGCCGCCGCAGATTACAGTGCAAGAGAAAGGAAGCGGCGAAAAAATCGGTTCGTTTACCACCACCCGATACGCGGTGCTGGCGAACGGCCAACTTTCTGAGGACATCTGGGCCGCCTCTCTAGATCAGTTGCACCTCCAGGACGCCGATTTCAAGACATTTCAAGCCATGGCGAAGTTCTACGAGCCGCTGGCCCGGAACGCGCCGAAAGGCTCGTGGTCCGCGCCAACGATGCAGCAGATCAAGGGAATGCCGGTCCGCACGGTTACATACGACGGCGGACGTCCCGCGCACCAATGGGATGTGCTGGCTGTGCAGGAGAAGTCTTTGGACAATGGGCTGTTCACGTTGCCCGCAGGACTCAAAAAGCAGGAAATGATGCCGGGCATGGGCGCAGGGAGGGGAATGGGCAGGCAGTGACTGTGAGTCGCTGCGTTTGCAAAGCATCGCTGCCGATGCCAAAATAAAGCCATGGTGCAAAGTAATTCTGCCGACGGGCAGCGGTTTGAAGGGATTATCACCGCCTCGCTGGATCAGGCGATTAACTGGGCGCGAAAATCATCGCTGTGGCCGATGTCCTTTGGCTTGGCCTGCTGCGCGATTGAGATGATGTCCATGGGTGCATCGCGCTTTGACATCGCGCGGTTCGGAGCGGAGGTCTTCCGGCCGTCGCCGCGACAGTCCGATCTGATGATCATCGCGGGCCGGGTGTCGCAGAAGATGGCTCCCGTCATCAAGCAGCTTTATGACCAGATGCCGGAGCCGAAATGGGTGATCTCGATGGGGGCATGCGCCACCTCGGGCGGAGTCTTCAACAACTACGCCATTGTTCAGGGCGTCAACCAAGTGATCCCCGTGGATGTGTACGTACCTGGCTGCCCACCGCGCCCGGAACAGTTGATCTACGCCATTCTTCTCTTACAGCAGAAGATCCAAAAAGAGCGCGGTACTTTCCAACGCACCGCGAACTTGGCTTAACAGCCATGACGAATCAAGAGTGGGAAAACAGAATGGCCGAACTGCGCCCGCAATGGCTTCTCTGGTCGAGCATATAGACCGCTTCATTCAGGGCCGATAGTCCAACGGACATTAGTCGGCAGTTCGGCCACTGTGGCTCGCAAGCTGCCCACCATCACCTGCTTTCCCGGTTCCGCGTACTCCCGACGCACATAACCGAACGCCACAGTCTTTCCCAAACTGAAGCAATACGCGGAACTGCCGGTTGATCCCACGGGCTCCCCGTCGATGACGATCTGCGTCTCTGGCGTGATCTCCTTGCGCTCCTCCACCAGCAGGTGCACCAGCGTGCGGTTGGCGTGACCACGGGAACGCACTCGCTCGACGACTTCCTGCCCGATGTAACATCCTTTCGTGAAGCTCACGGCCTGCATCTGCCCGGTTTCCTGGAGCAGATTCTTGTCCGTGACATCCACGCCATAGCGCGGAATGCCCGCCTCTATCCGGCAAGTTTCCATGGCCTGAAATCCTACCGCCCTGATGATGTCCGCACGGAGCCGTAAGAGTCTGCCCACTATATCGCCCGCTTTTTCCGCGGCGGCGAGTATCCAGTAGCCGTGATCGCCGCTCGTGGATCCCTCAACGAAGCGGGCCTGGAGGTCGTCACGGTACACGTGAGCCAGGGCGCCCGGCCCCGGAAGTCCCGTGCCGATGGCCTGCCTCAACATGTCACGCCCCAACGGTCCCTCAACCGCAAAGCAGGCAAGTTCCTCGCGTTGATCCAGCAGTGCAACATCATCCGCAATGATATGACGGTCAAGCTGCTCCCAAATTGTTTCATATGATTGCGGCTCGCAGTCGAGCAGATAACTCTTCTCATCCAGCCGGAGAATCCGCGCGTCAGCCAGGATATGTCCCCGCACATTCAACAGAAACGTGTAATTGCCTCGCCCGATCTCCAGGCCTGTCACTTCGTTCGTCACCATTCCGTGCAAGAAGCGGGGAGCATCTTCGCCGCGGACGAGCAACCTGCCGCGATGCGACAGATCGGCAACGCCAGCCGATTTCTTCAATGCCCAGTATTCTTCTTCAACGGAGCCGAAATACGCGGGGACCTCCCAACCGTGGAGATCAATCCAGTGCTGCGTCATGGTTTGGAATTTGTCGAATAGGGGACTGCGTGGCATGATAGTATCTGCAAATGTTCGGGTCGTTATGCTTCCACAATCATTTTAGTATGCGTGGCAAAGCCAAGCCACAATCAGCAGAGCGATTGCTGAATTCTGATGCTTCTTTGGTCCGAAAAGCTTAAGATCAAGACATCCCTGTTCACAACAGCGGGTAAGAGATCGAGTGCTGGCCAGGTTGCGCAGCGCGCGTGAGAAGTATGGCTGAAGAATTTGAACAACCTTCTGTGGCGACGCGCCACCCGAGCGTGCTGTCAAGGACCTTCCGGGCCTTTCATTATCCCGATTTTCGCCTGATGTGGTCGGGCGCATTCACCTCCACCACCGGCACATGGATGCAGACCGTAGCGCAAAATGTGCTGATCTATGAGATGACCGGTTCGAAGTTCTACCTGGGTTTGATCGCTTTCCTTGGAGACCTGCCGATTGTGCTGTTCTCACTGATCGGCGGCGTGGTCGCGGACCGTTTTGACCGCCGCAAGCTTCTGCTGGGCTCTCAGTACACCCAAATGACCTGTGCTTTCATATTGACGACGCTGGTACTGCTCCATCGCGTCGAGGTGTGGCACATGCTGGCGCTAGTTTTTATTGCGGGTACGGGTCAATCATTCGGAGGACCAGCGTACCAGGCCCTCATTCCCGGATTGGTTAAACGGGAAGACGTTCCCAACGCCATCGCACTGAACTCCATCCAGTTTAATCTCGCCCGCGTCTTTGGGCCGCTACTGGCGGGCGCAACTCTGGTCGCCTTTGGCGTGGCACTGTGTTTCTTCCTGAACGGTATTTCATTCTTCGCTGTCATCATCAGCCTGTACATCATACGTGCTACTTTTAAGCCCGAGCGCACCACAGAATCCATCTTCACAGGCATGCGAAACGGCTTCTCCTACATGGCCAGTCGGGGGGCTCTTTGGCAGTTGAGCGTGCTGGGCTTCATTAGTACCTTCTGCGGAGTGCCGCTGCTGACTCTGCTGCTCGTTTTCGCCAAGGACATCTTTCATACCGGCGACATTGGATATACCTACCTGCTGGCCGCTTCCGGGTCCGGCTCGATCACCGGCGCGCTGCTCTACGCCAGCCTTTCGCGGCGCGAGAACCACGGCATGTTGGCGCTGCGCGTTCAAATCGTTTTCGCCTTGCTGCTGGCTGCTTTCGCACTCTCCCGCAACTTGGTGCTCAGTTATCTGGTGGTGTTTTGCGCGGGCGTCTGCTTAATTACATTGTTCTCCTCGATCACGTCCCTGGTGCAGTTGAACGTGGCGGACAGCCTTCGCGGGCGGGTTATGAGCATCTTCATGCTGGCATTCCGCGGCGGCATGCCGCTGGGGAACCTGGTGGCGGGATATGTAGCCTCGCAGTTCTCGCCATCCGCGGCACTGCTTGCCGGGAGCGTTCTGCTGGGTTCTACTGCTATCGCGTTCCTGATATCCGGCAGCAGCATCAAACGGCTCTAAGAGAGCCGTAAGGTCCAAGCACCAAATCTCAAATCCCAAATAAATTCAACAGCCCAAGCAGCAATGACCAAACAGCGCGTGTTTAGGTGCTGGCGTTTAAAAATCTTGAGTTTTGAGTTTGGAGCTTGTGTAGGATTTGAGGTTTGGTGCTTGGAGCTTCTTATCCGCACGATAAAGCTGGGGCGCCGAAGCGCCCCAGGAAAGCGTGTCTTGAGGTGATTACCAGCGGGGTTCACGATGGGACCGTCCGCCGCCGCCGCCACCGCTGCGGTATCCACCACCACCGCCGCCGGTGCGTTCCGGCTTGGGACGAGCTTCGTTTACGTTCAGGGCGCGTCCATCGAGCTCTCTGCCGTTCAGAGCCGCGATGGCCTGAGCCGCTGCGTCATCATCCGCCATTTCCACGAAACCAAAGCCACGGGAGCGGCCCGTCTCGCGGTCTGTCATAACTTGAACTCTGGTGATTTCCCCGAACTGCTCGAACAGCGCCCGCAGATCGCTCTCCGTCGTCTGAAAATTCATATTACCTACGAACAGATTCTTCATTTCTCTACGTTTTTCTCCTTTGAAATATCGCCGTGCGAACGAATCCGGGGGACCAGAGACGATCCTAAGCAGCGATCGGAATTTGAACGGAGTCAAGTGTGGCAGGAGTCAAGCAGCTAAAAGCAGACCAAGCGAAACCGACTTCTTCAAAATTCACAGTTTAGATCATCACACGCTTTCTGCGTAAATGCAAGAGGGGGTAATTGGTAAGTGGACGAACCATTTTGTTTCCCTCTACAGCGGGTACTTACCATGTCGCACCACAACGGCCGCGATTTCCCTTCTCAACCCGATCACGTTCACGATATTGCGGCGCACCAGCCGATTCAAGAACGCAAGGTGAGTTCGCAGGGAATCGCCTCCGGCAGTAGCGGCGAGGGCGGTTCGCGCGCGCTGTTCAACCAACTCCAGACGCGTATGCACCCATAGCCGAGCCATGTTGGCGGCCAATCCCGCTTTCTCCGGGTCCGCCGCGCGGGAGGCGATCTTCTGCGCGCGCAACACTACGGATTCCATGGCGAAGGCTTCCATGACGATATCAGAAACGGCTGCCACGATCTCCTGCTGGTTGGCAAGGTCGTTCAGGTATTTCTGATACGCGAGCGCCGCCACCCAAAGAGCTGCTTTCTTCACCGCTGTGACGATCTGCTTTTCTGTTCCTAGTAGACCGGCGGCGCCAGACGCCGTCTCAGTGGCTGGTGAGAGCGCTTCCTGCATGAGCTGCATGGCGCCAGGCATCAACGCGAGTTGGCCCGAGGAGCCACGTTTCAGAAGCATGTTCACGGTTACCATGCGATTGATCTCGTTAGTCCCTTCGAAGATGCGATTGATCCGGGCATCGCGATAAGCACGCTCGGCGGGATAGTCCTGATGGTACCCGTATCCGCCGTAGATTTGCACACACTCGTCTGCAACATAGTCCAGAATCTCGCTGCAATAGACTTTGTTGATGGAGCACTCGATGGCGTACTCCTCGATGGCCTTCACTTCTTCGGCGCGCGCGCCAGCAGCGAGCAGCGCGTCAATCAATCCCGCGGTGCGATATACGATGCTTTCGCCCGCAAAGGTGCGTGCCGCCATCTCGGCGAGCTTTTCCTGTATCAGTCCGAACTCAGCGATGGCTTTGCCGAAAGCGCGCCGCTGTTTCGCGTAAGTGGCCGCGTCTTCGAGCGCCTGTTTGGAGCCGCCGACGCATCCAGCAGCAAGGCGCAGCCGCCCGACGTTGAGAATGTTGAATGCGATTACGTGGCCGCGTCCGGCTTGGCCCAGCAGATTTTCGACCGGCACCGGGACGTTATCCAGGATCAGCGCGCGTGTTGAGGAGCCCTTGATACCCATCTTCTTTTCTTCCGCTCCGGTTGAAACCCCGGGGAAGTTCTTCTCGACAATGATGGCGCTGAACTTCTCACCATCGATCTTTGCAAAGATGATGAACAAATCGGCGTAGCCGCCGTTCGTGATCCACATCTTTTCGCCGTTCAGCAGGTAATGCTTGCCATCGGCGGAAATCGTGGCACGGGTGCGCGCCGCGAGTGCGTCCGAGCCGGCCTCCGCCTCGCTGAGGCAATAGGCCGCGATCAGTTCACCCGTCGCGAGCCGGGGCAGGTACTTGCGTTTCTGCTCCTCGGTCCCGAAGTAGACAATCGGCAGCGTGCCGATACCAGTATGCGCGCCGTAAGACACCGCGAAGGAGGCGTACTGCGACATCTGCTCCGTCGCGATCATTGACGAGGCGATGTCCAACTCCATTCCGCCGTATGCTTCCGGTATGTCGATCGAAAGCAGCCCCAGCTCGCCTGCTTGGCGCAGCAGTTTCTCGGTCAACCCGGGCTCCTGGTGCTCGATCTGTTGCCATCGCGGAAGGACCTCCTCTCGCATGAACCTATCGGCGGTCTGTAAGATGAGGCGATGCTGCTCAGTGAAATCTTCGGGCGTGAAGATGTCCTCGGGCCGGCGCTCCTCGATCAAAAAGCTGCCGCCGCGGATGGGTGCACCGCTGGTGGTGGGAGTGGCTGGGACGTTTTGCTTTAAGTTGGTGGACATTTTTCGCTTTTCCAGTGGCGGCTCTTAGCTCCTACCATCCCTGCTCCTTCGCTTGCTCGGTGCGCGGTGTAAGGGCGGTACAACACCAGCTCCCGCTACTGCCCCCGCGCCTAGCACGGGCATTTACAAGCAATTTTCGGCGACCTGCATCGTGGTTGCTCATGCTCCCGGACCTTCCCTGGATATTAAACGTTATACAACGAATGCGAGGATTTTCATACGCGAAGCCGGAACCGCTCGTTTGGGTCGCGGCTCTGATCTGTGGTTCCACTGTTCTCTGTCACCTGTTCCCTCTTCCCTAAAACGCCGGACGGAAGTAGAATTCGTGGGAAGCATTGCCTCCTGACCATCTGCAAGGCAGGCCAAGCTCTCAGCCGTTGAGATCCGGCGGCTGTTCCGTTCCAATCCCATTTACAGAGAGGTCACCGTGGAAATTGTCGCGGAGAGAATTACAACGCCCGAAGGCGTCGGCGGATTCGTAGCTTACCCGAAAGCTCAAAAGTCTCCCGCCGTGCTGGTGAACTTTGAAATCTTTGGCGTCAACAGCCACATGGAGAGCGTATGCAGGCGCTTGGCCGAGGCGGGTTATGCGGCATTAGCGCCGGACTATTATTGGCGGCTGGACACCAAAACGGCTCCTTACTCCGACATGAAAGGGGGTTTTGCTCTGGCCAGCACGCTCAAGGACGACCAGATCATGTCCGACGCTGGAAGTGCCATTCGCTACCTGCAATCTCAACCATTCGTGGAGCGCGACGCCATCGGGACGATCGGCTTCTGCATGGGCGGGCGGCTGTCGTTTTTGATCGCCGCTAATTTCCCAAATGACATTTCGGCGGCGGTTTCGTTTTATGGCGGCGGACTGGCAGGCGAAAACATGCGTGCCGGACAGACGCTGAATCCGGTCGCTGAGGCTTCCAAAGTGCGCTGTCCCGTCCTGCTGTTCTACGGTGAGAAAGACCAGTTCATTCTGCCGGAGCACGTCCAAAAATTCACAGGACGGCTAAAGGAGCTAGGGAAGAAGTTTGAGAGCAAGATCTACCCAGGCGCGGGTCACGGCTTCTTCTGCGACGATCGCGCCAGCTACGAGCCCAAGGCAGCGAAAGACTCATGGCAGCGCGTTCTGGAGTTCTTTGAAAAGAATCTCACGCGGGCCAAAGCCGAAGTCTAATTCAAAGGTAGCCACGACGAACGTCTTTTTCGTCGTGGGCCTTTCATTTGTACGGAACGAACCCACGGCGAGAAAAACGCTCGGCGTGGCTACCACTGGCTGAGTGCTGTCCAGATAATCTTTGCTGTTTCTAGGAAAAAAGTTTTGGCCCATCTTCGCTTCCGCCACCAGTGCACATCCCAATAATCCGAATTGTAGACAGGGTGCATCCGAACAGTAATGCCCGTGCCGGCAAGCTCGCGGCGCAAGAGCTTTGCGGCGCGGCGCGTGTGATATTCGGAGGTGACGACGGTAACCTGGCGAGCGCCTGTGCGTTGGAAGCACGACCGCAGCGCGCGCGCCTCCTCCTCAGTCGAATCGGCAGTGTTGGGACACTCCTCTAGCTGCGAATCGCTCAGCCCCTTGCGCTTCAAGTAAGCGCGGAGGATTTGCGCTTGGGGAACCTCAAAGAATGGAACGGCATTGACGTCCATCAACATGATGCGAGCATTGACCACTGGAAATACCCTTAGCGCCTCATTGATTCGCCTGTTCTCTTCTGCATTGTCGCCGCGAAGCGCCACCACCACGTCCGACGGGTGCAGCCCGTCGTCCACCACGTAGCGGCTGGCCAGCCATGCCAGCGTGAATGGGTTGAAAAGCAGAATTAGCAGGAACAATCCGGCCAGCGCTTTCACCATTGTGAAGCACCCTCTCACACAATCCAACCCATCCAGCGCATGGCTGCGAGCACCAGAGCCGCGGCGACCCCCGCGCCAATATCGTCGCACACTACGCCCCAAGCGCCGGGGAGCCTCTCCAGCTTCCAGACCGGATATGGCTTGGCTGTGTCCATAGCTCGAAAGAGGACGAAGCTGACGGCGATAGCCAGCCAGTAGGAACCCGGCCTCTCGGCGATCAGAGGCAGCGGGAGCATAGTTATGAGTTGCCCGACGACTTCATCGAGTACAATTTCCTGCGGGTCCTGGACGCTGAAGCTTCGCAGCGCGATCGAGACTACCAGGATAGAAAGAGTGGCGAGAACCAGCGTGATCGCTATCATCAGGAAGCGCGCATGAGGCAGCGGCGCGAGCAGGGCCGCTAACAAAAGGTATAACCCAACGCCTACAGCCGAGCCGTATGTGCCAGGCATAACGGGGCCGTTGCCAACCCCCAAACCGGTGGCGAGCCAGACTGCCCACGCGCGACGTGGACGCGTTGGCGAAATATTTTGAGTGGAGAGTGACAAAAACATTTCGGTAGCCACGACGAACGCTTCATTCGTGGTGGGCTTTCAGTGGCGGATCAGGGACAACTGAGGGCGAGAAATACGCTCCAGGGCTCGCCGGGACCGGTCGCCGTGGCTACATTACTGCAGAACCTCGTAAACTAGGGGGCGGGTTTCCGGCGCGTTTGCCGAAATGTGAAACGCGTCCTCGACTGTCTGGCAAGCTTCTTCAAGGTGCGCGTTCGAGTTGTAGTAAATGGTGCAGAGCCGCTCGCCTGCCTGGACGCGATCGCCGACCTTGTGTTCGAGCACGATGCCCACGGCGGGGTCGATCTGCGCTTCCGGTGTGATACGCCCGGCTCCCAACAGCGCCACGGCTTGCCCAATGTCATCCGCCGAAATGCGCGAAACAAATCCGGCGCGCGGCGAAGAGACCACGAATTCTTCAGAGGAAGTGGGGAGCAACTCGAAGCTGTCAATCACTTGCGGATTGCCGCCCTGGATCTCGATCAACTGCCGGAACTTTTTCAGAGCCGAGCCGTCGCCGAGCAGCTTGAAAACCTGTTCCTTGGCGGATTCCAGGTCGCGGTCCGGAAAGGCCAGGCGTACGATGCGGGCTGCCAGTTCGAGCGAAAGCTCCACCAAGTCCGGAGGCCCGTTGCCTCGCATAGCCTCTACCGCCTCCATCACCTCCAGGGCGTTGCCAATAGCATTGCCAAGAGGCTGATCCATATCACTGATGAGGCAAACGGTTTTCTTGTCCATGCGCTTGGCGACATTGGCAAGCGATTGTGCCAGCCGGCGGGAATCGGTCATCTTTTTGATCAACGCGCCCGAGCCGGTTTTTACGTCAAACACGATGCTGTCGAGGCCGACGGCCAGTTTTCCCGAAAGCAGAGCCGCCGTAATCAGAGGGACGCTTTCGGCAGTTCCTGTGGCCTCCCGTAAAGCGCGAATTTTCTTGACTGCGGGCGTCAACTCCTCGTCTTCCGCAATGACGGCGAGTCCGGCCGAGCGCAGCGCCGCTTTATATTCAGGCGATCTTAGGTGAGCGTTGAATCCGGGGATGGACTGGAACTTGTCGAGCGTACCGCCCGTGTATGCCATGCCGCGCGAGGCGACCATTGGCACAGTAACGCCGGCAGCGGCGGCCAGCGGTCCGACGATCATGGAAGTCTTGTCGCCAACACCGCCAGTGGAATGCTTATCAACCTTGGGTCCGGGAACATCGCTGAGGTCGAAAACAGGCGCAAGGCTTAGTATGGTCTGCGTCCAATCGACCAGTTCAACATCGGTCAGTCCGGTGAAATATATGGCCATCAGCAGCGCCGACGCCTGGTAATCCGGGATCTCTCCCTTGTGATAACCCTGAATGAAGAACTCAATTTCCTCTTTGCCCAGCTCTCCACCGTCACGTTTTCTTTGAATCAGGTCCACAATTCGCATGAGAATGATTTTTCTCTCCTATGAGGTCTTCTTGAGCTTGATCGAAGAAGTCAGCCCTAGATTGCTTCCGGTTTGAGTACCGGTCTCCGACTTCTGATTCCTTTCGTTCAATAACAACTCGAAATTATGTACTTTAGCCTCCCTAGACAGTTCCTGTAAAACTTCCTCACCGTGACGCTCGTCCTCGGTCCCGATGAGGATTTCGATCTCTGCTACGTCGGAAATGCCGGGCGGCGACGCCCGGCGCAGATCCCGAACCGTGGCCCTCTTTCGCCGCAGCAAGTCCAAAATATACCCAAGTTGCCCGGGCTCGTCCTTGATGCGTATGGCGAGAGCCTGCTCACGGCCATTCAGCGCCATACTCCGGCCGATGACCCGGTGCAGCGTGAGCGTATCGATGTTGCCGCCGGTCACCAGCACGACGACTCGAGCGTCGGGGTGAACACCGGCATCCAGCATCTTGCGGCGTGCGGCAGGGTTCAGGAGCGCCGCAACGCCCAGAGCCCCGGCGCCTTCCGCGACTAACTTAGCTTCTTCTGCCAGGAACAGGATGCCTTGATACACCTGGGCATCGTCCAGGATAATTGTCTCGCTCACTACATCGCGGGTAATGCGCCAGCAAAGCTGGCCGGGTTGCCTGACGCGCACGCCGTCCGCGACGGTCTCCTGCGTGGGCACATTCAAAGGGAGCTGGCCCGAGGCTCCGGTCTTGTATGCTTCCCAACTGCGCGCATAACCCGGCGCGCAGGAGCTTTGAATCGCGATCAGCTTACAGCTTGGTAGAGCCTGCTGCAGAACGCTTGCCACGCCGGCGAGCAACCCTCCGCCTCCGACCGGGACCAGAACCGCGTCCGGAGGCTCCTCCTTCATCTCTTCCAGGACCTCCCAGGCGACTGTAGCCTGGCCCGTTATGACGTCGGGGTCGTCGTAAGGAGAGATGAACTCGCGCCCTTCGGCGGGTGCATAATGAAGGGCATACGCGAGAGAATCATCAAAACAACTACCTTCCAGCAGCACCTTGGCGCCATAACGCGCCGTAGCACGGCGCTTCGGCAGCGGTGCCCGTTCCGGCATCACAATGACGCAATCGAGACCCAATTCGCGGGCGGCATAAGCAACTCCTTGCGCGTGATTGCCCGCACTCGCCGCAATTACCTTTGTCGCACCACGCTGCCTCTGCAAACGATGCAGCTTGTAATATGCTCCGCGAATTTTATACGAGCCGGTGCGCTGGAGGCTTTCTGGCTTGAGCCAGACGCGATAACCGCTCACCTCGTCGAGCGCTAAACAACGCAGCAGGTGAGTGGGCAGCAAAACAGGCCGGAGTATTCTAGAGGCTTCCGCGACTCGTTCGAGAGGAATACTCTCTCTGGCAGATTCCGAGTTGGAGGAGCTATCCATTTTCCAATGTCCCCTCCGTCGACCGGCTTGTTTTCAGTCATATTCATCGCTTGGAACCCGAATCGGGCGCCACCAGAGCTGCCGCTGGTAAGTACCCCTTCAGGCTATCAGTGTCTCACGACTAGGCTTGGATGTGTAGAGGAATGTTAGAAAAATGGCGCGAACGGCGCGAGCCGATTGGCAGTTCACGTGCATATCCTTTTCCAGTCGCCACTCACCACTCGCCACTCGCTTTGTATACAATACCCTGGTGTCAAACTTCGATAGACTCGCGCGGCGGAACGCGGAACTCAAATTCGGCAAAGACAACGAGGCTGCCATTGAAAAATGGGTGGGCTACTGGACTGATACTTTGTCCAGGAATTTGGGACTAGTCGAGAGCTTCCGCACCCGCATCAAAATTGATTTCCGCGGCAAGACTGTCCTTGACCTCGGCTGCGGTACCGGCGGGCTGAGCAAAATGGTCACGGACGAGGGCGGTTTCTACATCGGCTCTGATTATTTCCCCGCCATTCTGGAGATGGCCTACGCCTTCATCAGCGACCTGCCTAACCCGAATCACGCCTCATTGATTCGAGCTTCCGGGACCGACCTGCCCCTGGCGGACGGCTCCGTTGACGTGGTAGTTACGTTCGATGTCATCGAGCACCTGGAAGGAGGCGAAAGCTGGCAGCAGAGTTTTCTGAAGGAAATTCGCCGCGTCCTGCGTCCCAAGGGCGTTCTGCTACTGGTAACGCCTAATCGGCTCTACCCCTTCGAGGGTCACACGTTCCTCTACGGTCCGCAATTCATGCCCGTGTGGCTCGCCGACCGCTACATCCGTTGGAAGAATCCGAGTTTTCTTCAGGAGTATAAAACCTATGCTCAGGTGAAGCTGCTGCACCCATGGACCATGAAACGCCTGCTGGATCGAGCCAAGCTGAAAATCATACATGATTTTCCATGCGGTCTCGATTGGGACGACTACCCGAGGCGCACGCGCCTGATGCTCTGGTTGCTCGGGAAGATCGGTCTAGGCTGGGCCCTCACCAGCGCCTTTTGGTTTTCCGCCGGGCGCGAAGAGGATTGGGACTACCTCACGACGCTGAAGAAAAAAGAGCGCTGGGGAGTGATGCTGCGAATTTAAGTGAGGGAATTGTACTGGTAGCCATGACGAATTCTCGCCGTTGGATGGTTCTGGACGCGCAATGAAAAATCCACGTCGAGACGCGTGTACACGGTCAAGCGGAGCCAAGCCAGGAGAGCAAAAACCGATTCTCTTCGGGCGGGCCGGAGACCTTCACCATCGTCGAACCGTTTTCCGCCGTCATCACTTCGGAGGATTGAACCTTCGCCAACTGCTCGGCCTGCGGTTTTTCCAGTGTCTCCACTCGATCTACACCCACGGTGCTCTCGAGTTCCCGAATGATTTGCTCGATGGTGATCGGCGCCGCCTCGGTGAGCACGGTGGCGCGGTGGCGCTCGCCGACAGGAGCACACCACACCGCCTGTATCACCAAACCGCGTCGCGTAAAGCAATTCAGCACGCGCATCATCGCGCCAGGAATATTGAAAAAGTAAATTGCTAGTCCAGTCATATTTTTGGGAAGCCAGAAGTCAGAAGCCGGAAGTCAGAATGAAAAGCATATCCCTCGCTGCGCTCGGGATGACATCAACAGTCGGCTTCTGACTTGTGTCTCCTGAATTCTGCTCCTATTTCTCCTATTTCTTTTCTTCCAAAATCATCTCTGAGAGTGCTGCGCCCGCGGGAACCATTGGGTAGACGTTCGTCTCCGCAGGGCATTCGACCACTAGTTGTGCAGCGCCGGGCGCCGCTAGGAACTCACGCAGTTGGCGCTCCATGTCGTCGGCCTGGTTCATCAGCACGCCGGGTATGCCGTAGGCCTCACCGATGCGCACGAAGTCGGGATTGTCATAGAGGTCAACTTCGGAGTAGCGGCGATCCCAGAAAAGTTGCTGCCATTGGCGCACCATGCCGAGGTACTTGTTATCAATCACCAGCAACTTAAGGGGCAGGTTGTAGCGTTGCACCGTGGCCAGCTCTTGAATATTCATTTGGAAGCCGCCATCCCCGCTGATACAGACCACCTGGCGATCCGGGTACGCGAGCTGCACTCCGATCGCGGCAGGGAGAGAGAAGCCCATCGACCCCAGTCCGCCCGAAGTGATGAACTGTCGGGGATCAGCTACGGAAGCGCGCTGCGCTGCCCACATCTGGTGCTGACCCACGTCGGCCGTGACTAGCGCGTCGGGCTCAATCATGCGGAACAATAAATCCAGCAAATGAGTCGGTGAAGGCTTCCCTCCCGCGACATGCTCTTTCGCTTTGGGGTTGTGAATCGCTCGCGTCTCTTCCACCCACGCACTCCAATCCGGCAATGGATTGGGGAGCGCTGCCAGCAGTGCGGGCACGGTATCCTTTAGGTCGCCAATCACCGGCAGTTCGCAGGTGCGGACGCGGTGCAGTTGCGCGGGATCAATTTCGAAGTGAATGATTTTTGCCTGGCGCGCAAAGCGCGAAGCATCGCCGGTCACGCGGTCGTCCAACCGGGCGCCCAGCACCAGCAACAGATCCGAATGGCTGACGGCGAGATTCGATTGCCGCGAGCCATGCATGCCCACCATCCCCAGATAATACGGGCGGTCCTCAGAGATAGTTCCCAAACCTTGAACCGTGGCGACCGCTGGAATCCGCAGGCGATCGAGCAACTCCCGCACGCTTTGGGTAGCTCCCGCCCACTTCGCACCCGCGCCGATCAGAGCCACAGGGTGCTTGCTCGCCACGAGCATGGAAGCAACTTCTTCGAACGGCAGCGAAGCGCCGGTCTCTGGCCTGTATCCGGCCACCTGCACTTGGCTGCGTTCGGGGTAACTGACCTGCTCCAGTTTTTCGCGGCTCACGTCAACGGGAATGTCTATCAGTACGGGTCCCGGGCGGCCGCTGCTGGCGATGTAGAACGCTTCGGCAAACAGGCGAGGAAGGTCTTCCGTTTTGGTAACGAGACAGTTCCACTTCGTGATAGGCAGCGTCAAACCGGCTACGTCGGTCTCCTGAAATGCATCGGTTCCGATAACAGCGCGGCGCACCTGGCCCGTGATGCAGATCAGCGGTACTCCATCCATCTTGGCATCGGCGATGCCCGTCACCAGATTGGTCGCCCCTGGGCCAGAGGTAGCCAGGCACACGCCAGGACGGCCCGTAGCGCGCGCGTACCCGCCGGCGGCGAATACTGCTCCCTGCTCGTGCCGCGTCAGGATGTGACGTATGGGACTGTTATAGAGTGCGTCGTAGATCGGGATGTTGCAGCCACCAGGATAGCCGAACACAAATTCTACTTCTTCCCGCCTCAAACACTGCAGGATGATTTCAGCACCGCTGATAGACATTACTGATCCCCTCCTTCGCTCGCACACCCGCCTTTTGCGCTGTGCTGCTGCCGCTGGCTCATCTCTTTCTCGGCTCTGCATCCATCCGCTTCAACATGCCGCATAAACAGCCTCTTGCGAACCGAAATAGAAGCAGCCATTCCATTAGAACGTATCGGTGCCCATTTGTAAAGATCATAATCATTATTTTCTTCATAAATTTTATTTATAACCACCACGCGCCGTTCAGTATTCGCTTGAACCGACGATTGAGAATCTTATAAGCTTGAGCTATGGCCGAAGATAGTTACGCGCTGGTCAGCTATATCCCCGGCAAACTGGGGAATTTCATTGACAGTCTGCGGCGGCGATTCGACCCGGGGCTCGCCTGCTGGCTGGCACACGTTACGCTTCTTTCCCCGCGTTCGTTGCCCGAGCCTCTTGACACCTTGTTGGAGGCCATTCGCCAGCAGTCCGCATCTTTCGAGCCGTTTGATGTGACGATTAGCCGTGTAGAAACATTTTGGCCGGTCTCCGGAGTCGTGTACCTGGGGATCTCTGAAGGTGCGGAGCGGCTGGCGCAACTCCACGAGTCGCTCAACGCAGGACCGCTCGCATTCGCCGAACCGCACCCCTACGTTTCTCACGTAACAATCGCGCAACAATTGAGCCAGATCGAAAAAGACGCCATTATGAAAGAGGTACGCGAAGAGTGGGTGCGCTACGGTGTAGAAACCTGTTTCCGCGTTGAATCACTTTTTTTGGTGAAGAAGACTCCGGAGAACCGCTGGATTGACCTTGCACCGATTAGGTTGGGTGAGAGGCTCGCTCACTTCAGCATATAAATACAGGTACCGTGTAGCTTTTGAGTGAACACCGTACCTGCCAGTACGTATGCTACCCGCACCAATCCATTCCCGACGCGAGCTTAATTCCACAATTAATTTCTGCAAATAAAAGATTTTTCTTGACAACATTCCCGCCGTTGCGGTAAGAAGTGGTATGAAGTGGAATAAAGTAGGTGAAATTGGAGTGACAGCGCCCGATTTCCAGAGGGCAACGAGAGGTCCTACGGTATAGCGATGCTGCTCGGCAATTTTCCAGCTCGGATAGACGACAAAGGACGTCTGAAGATTCCTGCCCAGTTCAAGGAAGAACTGGAACGGAGCTATAGGGGAGACTTTTTCGTCTCAAGTCCGGATGGCCAATACGCGTGGGTCTATCCAATGGAGGAATGGGCCAAGATCGAAGAGAAACTGCTGGCAAGCTCCGTTTCAGGTCAACTCCGCCGCAAGTTTTTGGACCGCGCCAATTATTACGGCCAGGCGGTGAAGTGGGACCCTCAAGGCAGAATCTTGATCCCGGCGCAACTGCGCGAATCGGCAGAGATCAAAGGCGACGTGGCAGTGCTTGGCAACCTGACTCACTTGACCGTGAGAAACAACGAACGCTATCTCGCGGAGATCCGAGAGAACCCGATCACGCCCGAGGAAATGGATGCGCTGGGAATCTTCTAATGTGGTAGCGGCTTCGCTACCAATGCGCCGAAAGGCCGCCGATGCACATCTCGGTATTGGTTTCGGAAGCTCTCGAATGGCTGGCAATCAAGCCGGAGGGCATTTACGTCGATGCGACTGTTGGAGCGGGCGGACACAGCCGGGCGATTTTGCAGTCACTGACCACAGGACGCCTGATCGGGTTGGACAAGGACCCCAGCGCAATCGAAATGGCGCAACGCAACTTATCGGACTTTGGGCAGAAGCTTACATTAGTGCAGCGAGACTTCGCCGGGTTACTCCCACTTCTGCATGAGATGCAGATTAGTGGAGTGGACGGGATTTTAGCAGACTTAGGGCTGTCGCAGATGCAGATAGATAACGCAGAACGCGGGTTCAGTTTTCGCGCGGCGGGACCGCTGGACATGCGCATGGACCCGACGCAGCCCTTAACTGCAGCCGAGATCGTGAATCACTTCGATGAGCGCGAGCTAGCAGATCTGATTTACGAATATGGAGAAGAAAGGAGGTCGCACAGAATCGCCAGAGCGATTGTCCGGGCGCGGCCGATCCGGAACACGGTACAGTTGGCAAAGCTGATCGAAGCCTGCCTGGGGGGCAGGCGCAGGAAGGTCGCGCCGCGGACAATCAAACCCATTCACCCTGCCACGCTGACGTTCCAAGCGTTGCGTATCGCAGTAAATTCCGAACTCGCATCGCTAGTTCAGTTGCTCAAAGATTCTCCGTCATGCCTGCGCGGTAGCGGGCGGCTGGTCATCATAAGTTTTCATTCACTCGAAGATCGTTTAGTGAAGCAGCATTTTCAACAGTGGGACCGGGCAGGGCTGATGCGGAATCTGACTCGCCACGTGATCAGGCCCGGTGTCCCGGAAGTGGGTTCCAATCCACGGTCGCGAAGCGCGCGCTTGCGTGCCGCTGAACGGCTCGTCAACACCAACGAAACTGATCCCGGAGACCAGCCTCACTCCGGAGCGTCGATGTAAGGAAGAAAGCGCAATGAGAGAGATCTATTACGTGAAATCGATTGACAACTCCCGGCTGGCGCCGGTTATGGACCCCCGAGCTCCCAAACAATACGCAAGCATTCTGATGCTGGCCGCCGCGATCTTTGCAGTGATCCTGTTCTCGTCGTGGCAGCGCTACACTGGTGTGGCAGATGGGTACAAGCTGGAGACGCTGCAGAAGCAAAAACAGGATATGCTCGAGTCCAACCGGAAATTGCGGCTTGAGGAAGCCTCACTCGTCAATCCAGTCCGCATCGATACCATTGCGCGGAACGACCTCCAGATGTCCCCCCTGGCACCTGCTCAGATCATTCGCGAGATGGCTCCGACCGCGAATGATCTGAGCGTGACGGCTGAAGCCCGCAAGCCGGTCGGTCCCTTGGCATATCAGATGAAAAATGTAGCGGCCGCGGTGCCGTAACCGCATTTGGGACGGATAACGACCTTAACAAGTACTTTGTCAGGACATGGCTTCGGAGTGTGTGAAAACGTCGGATTTGCGGAAGGGCACGACTTCAGTCGTGCCGTAAGTCGCGAGCTTTCAATTCGGCTTTAGCCGCTGAGGTCAGTCATGCAGGTTTCGCACACACTCTTCAGCCTTGCCGAAATCTGTTGCCCGGCAGAGCGGCTTTAGCTGAGGTGCGAGGCATTCCCTCAGGGGCTAAAGCCTCCGTTTTCTCGCCCTCGGATCGGCACGCCTAAAGGCGTGCCCTGACGGCTAGCTGTTATGACCTCATCGAGCCGCAGCTTCGTCGTGGTCTCCGCGCTGGTTGCGGCGTGGACCCTCCTCGTTGTCGCACGGCTTTTACAACTGCAGGTGTATCGGCACGACTCATTTGTTCGGCAGGCACGCCGGCAGCAGGAGCGCACCATTGAGGTGAGCCCTGTACGCGGCGTGATCTACGACCGTAACTACCACCCGCTGGCCATGAGCGTGCAAGTCGACTCGATTTTCGCCGTGCCGGGCGAGATTCCCAATCCGCGGGACACCGCGAAGATGCTTTCTCCGATTCTGGGTATTTCCGAAGCCGAGCTGCAACGGCGTCTCAAATCGGGCCGCTTCTTCAGTTGGATCAAGCGCAAAGTTTCCGATCGGGAGGCCAAGCGCGTCCGGCAGTTGAATCTGCAGGGCATCTATACCCAGAAGGAAAACAAACGTTTTTACCCCAAGCGCGAGCTTGCCGCGCACGTGCTGGGCTATGTGGGAATGGACGATCACGGGCTGGCGGGTTTGGAATTGAGCTATGAAAGCAGCATCCGCGGACGTCCTGCGCAATTAGTGATTGAAACAGACGCTAAACAACGTTGGCGAGGCCGCGAGGGCCGGCCGCCGGAGCCGGGCCAGAATCTGGTGCTGACGCTGGATGAGAACATCCAGTACATTGCCGAGCGCGAATTGGCCGCAGCGGTAAACCAATTTCGTCCTCTATCGGCGACCGTGATCGTGCAGGAACCGCACACCGGCGAGATACTGGCCATGGCCAACCAGCCGACATTCAATCCGAACAGGTATTCTGATTTTCCCCCCGATTCCCTTAGAAATCCCGCAGTGGCCGCCTCGTATGAGCCGGGTTCAACCTTCAAAATCGTAACGGTCGCATCCGCGCTGGAAGAGAAACTCACGGAACCGGGAGAGCGAATCGATTGTCAGATGGGCGCGATCGTGCTCGCCGGCCATGTGATTCACGACCACCACAAATATGGCGTCCTGACAGTCAACGAAATCATGCAAAACTCAAGCGGCGTGGGCGTTATCAAGCTCGCACTGCGTTTAGGCAATGAAAACATGTACCGGTACATGCAAGCTTTCGGATTCGGCGCTCCCACCGGCATCGAACTTCCAGGCGAGGCTCGCGGGTTGACCAAGCCCCCGGAGCGTTGGTCGAAGATCTCGATCGGCGCTATTGCCATGGGTCAGGAAGTCGGAGTTACGTCACTTCAGATCGTCAGCATAGCGTCCGCCGCTGCCAACGGCGGCTGGTGGATGCGTCCAACAATCGTCCGTGAGCAATTCCGCAAAGCGCGCTCCTCCATGCCGCCTGCGCCGAGAAAGGTCATGAGCGAGGAAACGGCGGCAGCGATCCGCAAAATGCTGACGATGGTGGTCACGAGCGGTACGGCGAAAACCGCACAGCTGAACGGCTACACTGCTGCCGGAAAAACTGGAACGGCGCAAAAGATCGACCCCAGGACAGGCACGTATTCGAAACGCGATTATGTCGCCTCGTATGTCGGATTCGCGCCGGCCGAGTCTCCCATGTTCACAATCCTGGTGGCCGTCGACTCCCCCCGTGGAAAGATTTATGGTGGCGAAGTAGCCGCTCCGGTATTCAAACGGATTGCTGAACAAATATTGGCATATCGCAATGTGCCGCCATCGCTACCCGTCAAACCCGCATTGCGCCAGGCTGCCTGGACTGGCCAGAGGCAACCGGCGCCGGCCGACTTCGCTGCGGAACTGCCTTCGTCGGATTGGAATGATGCTGAGGCGCTGGACGGAAGCGGAGCTGCAATGCTGTCCATTGACTCTGGTGTGGCGGCCCCCAACTTCATAAGCAAAACGGCGCGGTCGGTTGCCGGGGAATCGCAGCTACAAGGCGTTCCGGTTCGGTTGATTGGCAGCGGCCTCGCTTACCACCAGTCGCCCGAGCCCGGAAGTCTGTTGCGCGTGGATCAGAAGATCACCGTCTGGTTCAAAGTCGGGAGCGCTGCTGGTTTGGCTCAGGCGCAGCAGTCAACGGGAGTCCAGGCACAGACCGCGAATCGACCGAAAGAAGACCAGCCTACCGACCAGGGCGCCATCACCGCGCCAAAGCGCCAAGACAACCCTTGGACTTCTCCAGGCATCCACAAAACGGGAGGAGCGACCCAGCGCAGTGTCCGGCCTGCAGGCGTCACTCCCATTGCGGCGCCAGGTTGACGCTCGGCTGCGGACTGGTCCGGCAGCACCGCTGTCGGGGAACGGTTATAATGATGTCAGCGCGCCTCGGTAAGTGCCAGCGCGCCTGGTAACACAATGGCCACCATCAGAGCCCGATCCGCTGGGCAGGCAGCCACAGTTTAATGGTTCTCCAGCAACTCTTGGAAGCGATTCCCGGCAGAACTCTAGTTTTTGGCAATGGAAATTTGGAGATCACTGGCTTGGAGTACGACTCGCGGCGAGTGCGGCCGGGACAAGTGTTCTTCGCAATTCGCGGCCTGAAACAGGATGGCGCCCGCTTCATTCCGGAAGCGCTGTCCCGTGGCGCGGTCGCGGTGGTCTCGGAGGCGCCCCCGGACTCTGTACCAAACGAGCGGTTGCCGGCTTGGATATGTACTCCGAACACCCGCGTAGCTATGGCGCTGGCCGCTCGGGTTTATTATGGCAACCCATCAAGTCAGATGAAACTGTTCGGAATCACTGGGACCAACGGCAAAACAACCGTCGCGTTCTTGCTGGCGTCGATCCTGCAGTCGTCCGGGTGGAGGCCAGGACTGTTCGGAACGATTGAATACGACATTGAATTTGGCGGTGAGCCGATTCTCAGCCATCTGTCTGCCCCGAATACGACTCCGGAGTCGCTGGATCTGCAGAGACTGCTCCGGGCTGTGGTGGACCACGGCGGAAGATCTGCGGTGATGGAAGTCTCCTCCCATGCCCTGGCACTGGACCGTGTGGAGGGCTGCAGTTTTTATACGGCCGTGTTCACCAACCTCTCCCGTGATCACCTGGACTTTCATAACGATATGGAGAGTTACTTCGCGGCCAAGCAGAAGCTGTTCGCCGGCTCGGCATCGGCTCCGCCACCCACTTATGCGGTGCTGAATGCAGATGACGCTCGCTGCTCTTCCCTGCGCGCCAGCACTCCCACCCAGGTGCTAACGTACGGAATGAGCGCGCCTGCTGATGTGATCGCGCGCCAGTGGAGCACCGGCAAGAGCGGAATCGAAGCCGTCCTGGAAACACCATGCGGCACTGTCGAGGTTCAGTCTCCTCTTCTCGGGCGGCACAATGTTTATAACCTAATGGCGGCCACAACCGCGGCTCTGACGCTGGATATAGCTCCGCAGAAGATCAGCGAGGCTGTCAGTCGCCTCAGAGTTCCTGGACGCGTCGAATCCATCGATGAAGGTCAGCCATTCAGGGTGGTGGTGGACTACGCGCACACGGATGATGCTTTGCGAAACCTGCTGCAATCTGCGCGCGAATGGAGCGCTGGCCGTGTAATTCTGGTATTTGGATGCGGAGGAGAAAGAGATCGTACCAAGCGTCCGCTGATGGGAATGGCCGCCGCTGCCGCAGATAAGACGGTGCTGACGTCCGACAATCCTCGGGGCGAGGACCCGATTGCTATTCTCAACGACGTTATTGTTGGGCTGCAAAAATCCAAGGCAATCTATGACGTCCAGGGGGACAGGCAAAGAGCTATTGAGATGGCTATCCTCGATGCACGTCCCGGCGATACGGTGTTGATCGCGGGCAAGGGGCACGAGACGTATCAAATAATCGGCAATCAGAAACTGCCATTTGACGATCGCGAGACCGCCCGTGCCGTTTTGCGCAAGCTAGGCTTTGACAAGACTCCATGATTCTCACGTTACATGAAATCGCGAGGGCTCTCGGCGTTGCGGCTCCTTCAAGCCCTGATGCGCCTGTAACCGGCTATTCGATCGACTCTCGAACACTGCAACGGGGCGACCTGTTCTTTGCCATTCGCGGAGATCGGCTCGATGGACATGAGTTCGTGGCGCGGGCTCTCGATTCAGGCGCGGTTGCAGCGGTCGTCGACGCTGCGCGGGCGGCAAAGTACAGCGAGTCAGTACAGCAAAAACTGTTCGCGGTGCCGAATGTTGTGGCAGCTCTGCAAGAGCTTGGCGCCTATGTGCGGCGGCGGTGGGGCGGCCCTGTGGTGGCGATCACAGGCAGTGCGGGAAAAACCACCACCAAACAAGCGATAGCCGCTTTGCTCTCGACGCGTTTCCGGGTGCTGCAAAGCGAAGGAAATTTGAATAATCACCTTGGATTGCCGCTGTCGCTTCTGCGCCTGAGCCCGGAATCGGAAGCAGGAGTGTTCGAGTTGGGTATGTCGGCGCCAGGCGAAATCCGGCTGCTCGCAAATCTAGCGAGGCCGGATATTGGCGTTGTCACTAATGTCAGCGCCGTGCATCTGGAGTTCTTTCCTGACAGAGACGCAATCGCGCGCGCCAAGCACGAATTGATCGAGACATTGGATTCCGGCGCATGGGCCGTTCTGAATGCGGATGACCCGCGCGTCTGGAAATTCGGTGAGCACTTACCGGATCGTACACTGTACTTCGGGACATCAGAGCGCTCGCACATTCGAGCGCTGCAATTACAGCCTTTACCCACGGGCGGCTTCTCCTTTACCGTACCCGCGAAGGCGTTTGCACAGGTGCCGCCCGGCGCTTTGCGCGCGGGCAGGTTTCGCGTCAAGCGCGCCGAACCGGAACGTCCCAGCGATGTGCGATTTGAACTGCCGCTGCTGGGCCGTCACAATGTTCTAAACGTTCTTGCTGCTCTGGGCGTCTGTTACACTTTCGGCATTCTACCCCAGGTTCTTAGAGAGGCCGTGGCATCGCTTCGACCCGGAACCATGCGCGGCGAAATGGTACGGCTTGCGAATGGCGCGCTGGCAATAAACGATTGTTACAATTCAAATCCCGAAGCGCTCGAGACCATGCTGGCGGCGGTGACGTCGCTACCGGCGAGGCGTCATATCGCCGTGTTGGGCGGGATGATGGAACTCGGTGGCGCTTCCGAAGAGCTGCATCACGGCTGTGGCCGGCGGGTCGCGGAGTTGCGATTCGACGTGCTGCTCACGGTGGGTGACCACGCCAAAGCGTTTGCCGAGGGTGCGAGGTCGGCGGGCATGGCCCCCGCATCACTGCATCATTTCGATTCGCCGGAAGAAGCAGGCTCCTACTTGAGAGAACTGCTGGATGACGGTGATGTTGTATTGCTCAAGGCGTCGCGCTCGGTGCATCTTGAGAAGATCTGGCCGGAACTGGAGCCGCTGAAAGCCGCCGCTGCCCGCCAGCGGCGCTAGGTGAGTGTTTTATTACCCTGAAGGCGCAACACTGTGCTGTATTGGCTTTTTTACGTCGAGCTTTATCCCTACTTCAGCCCCTTCCGGGTCTTCCGTTATCTTACGTTCCGTACTGCGTTTGCCAGTATTACAGCTCTGCTGATTTGTTTGTTTATCGGCCCCTGGCTGATTGCTCGTTTAAGAGAGTTTCAGATCGGCCAGTACATCCGGCAGGAAGGGCCAAGCTCTCATCAAAACAAGGCCGGAACGCCCACCATGGGTGGAGTCCTGATCAACATCGCTATCCTGGTCCCAACGCTGCTCTGGGCGGACCTGAGCAATCTGCTGGTTTGGCTGGTCATTTTGGCCACGCTGGCGTTCGGCGCCGTCGGCTTCGCCGATGATTTCTTGAAGATTCGTAACCGACGCAACCAGGGTCTCACAGTCAGGACCAAGATATACCTTCAGGTGCTGATCAGTTTCGGCGTCGCCGTGTCGCTGCTACTGTTCACGGCACGCGGGTCTTACTCCACGCATCTGATCGTGCCATTCGTAAAGACTTTCACTCCGGACCTGCTCATACACAGCCTCATGGCGAACCCATATACGTACCCTCTCGCCTTCATATTTTTCTTCATCTTTGTCATCTTAGTCATCGTCGGCGCGAGCAACGCCGTGAATTTGACTGACGGCCTGGACGGGTTGGCGACTGGTTGCTCCATCGTCGCCGCCGGTGCCCTCACTGTGCTGACCTACGTCACGGGTCACGCCGTATTTGCGCGTTATCTGGAGATCAGCAATCTGCCGCAGGTTGGCGAAGTCACCGTGTTCTGCGGCTCGATCGTGGGAGCATGCCTCGGCTTCCTTTGGTACAACGCGTACCCGGCTGAGATCTTTATGGGTGACGTGGGATCGCTGTCGCTCGGCGGCGCCATCGGTACTGTTGCAGTGATCATCAAGCAGGAGATTCTGCTGATATTCATCGGCGGGGTATTCGTCGCTGAGGCTCTGTCAGTCATTTTGCAGGTGGCATCATTCAAGTTGTCGGGGCGGCGCATCTTTCGCATGGCGCCGTTGCATCACCACTTTGAGATGAAAGGCTGGTCGGAATCCAAAGTCATCATCCGCTTCTGGATTGCCGCCCTGGTGCTGGCGTTGTTTTCACTTTCCACGCTCAAGCTGCGCTGAATTCCCAAACGCGCTTTAGCGTCCTACGGTCAAGCTGGAGCAGAACGAGACGTATGGCCCGAAAATTATCCGGTGATCGCATCCTGTTTATCGTGACCGTTTCGCTGGTGGTGTTTGGTTTGCTGATGGTCTTCAGCAGTTCCGTCATGCTGGCCACGGCGAATTACGGCAGCCCGCGCGCGTTCTTCTGGCGGCAACTGGCTTGGGCGGCCATGGGCATGGTGGCCCTGTGGTTCCTCATGCACATGGATTACCGCATTCTCCGACACCCGGCGATCGTCTTCCCCGGGATTTGCGTAGCTCTGGCAATGCTCGGGCTGGCCCTTGTTGCGGATCCCCATCAGGCCACTCATCGTTGGTTGCGATGGGGAATGTTTTCATTCCAGCCATCCGAGTTCGCCAAGCTGATGCTGGTTGTGTTCCTCGCCTATTTTCTTGAGAAGCGCGTCGGAAAAATCAACGACCTTGCCGG
This sequence comes from Acidobacteriota bacterium, assembly GCA_016191085.1. Lineage (GTDB taxonomy): Bacteria > Acidobacteriota > Terriglobia > 2-12-FULL-54-10 > 2-12-FULL-54-10 > JACPPJ01. The sequence goes on from JACPPJ010000021.1 coordinate 56,398, forward strand.
AACTATCGCTCCATCGCTCGTCATTATCGTGCTGATGCTTGGGCTCATCGCGAAAGAACCCGATTTGGGAACGCCAGTCGCGATGCTGGCGACAACAGCAACGATCTTCTACATAGCCGGGCTGCGGCTTCGTTACTTCTTGTACGCTCTCGCCGGGTGCCTACCGCTGCTGTACTTCGCCATCGCGGGTGTCGGCTACCGGCACCGACGCATCCTGGCGTTCTTGAATCCATATGCCGACCCCCTGGGCACAGGTTTTCAGATTATCCAATCTCTCATCGCGGTTGGAACCGGCGGGCTGACCGGCTTAGGCCTGATGAATGGGAAACAGAAGCTGTTCTTTTTGCCTGCGCCGCACACAGATTACATCTTTGCGGTGACAGCGGAAGAAACGGGTCTGCTCGGCGCGTTGATCCTCATTGCGCTATTCGGAGTTTACTTTTGGCGCGGTTGGAGGGCGGCACTCTACGCGCCGGATGATTTCGGGCGCTACCTTGCGGCTGGTCTCACGATCACTGTGGCATGCCAGGCCTTGATCAACATGAGTGTCGTGCTCGCGATGGTGCCCCCCAAAGGCATTCCCTTGCCGTTTCTGAGCTACGGCGGAAGTTCCCTATTCTTCAGCCTGGTGTCCACGGGAATATTGCTTAACATCAGTCAGCGCGCCGACTGCGGAGTCAAGATGCGTTCGTTACAAGTTACTGTCTGAGAATTCAACATGAGATTTCTCTTCGCTGCGGGCGGCACAGGCGGCCATGTAATCCCGGCTCTGGTCGTCGCGCGCGAGCTCGTGGCGCGCCACCCGGGTGCGAAGGTCCAGTTTGTAGGTACGCCCAAGGGTGTTGAAAACCGTCTTGTGCCGCAGGCCGGTTTCGATCTGGCATTAATCACAGTCGGAGCGTGGCAAGGGCAGGCGGTCGCGAAACGCTTGACGAACCTGCTCGGAGCGCCGCGCGCGTGGTGGCAGGCGCAGCAGATTCTCCGCAAATTCCAGCCGAACTTGGTACTCGGCGTCGGCGGGTACGCCGCCGGACCCATCATGTTGGCCGCCGGCATTGGGGGCGTGCCGTTGGCTGTCCTCGAACCAAATGCGTTCCCCGGCATGGCGAATCGTTGGGTTGCGCCTTACGTCGGGCGCGCATTTCTGGCGTTTCAGGAAACATCCTCCTACTTTCGTCCGGGAACGGCGCTGGTCACCGGCATTCCCACACGTCCGGAATTCTTCCAAGTAACGCCGCACCGCCATAGTTCGCCATTCACCGTATTGATATTCGGAGGCAGTCAAGGCGCTCGCAGTCTGAACCGCGCCGCGGTGGAGGCATTGCCCCAACTGGAAAGTTGGGGAAAAGATCTGCGCATCGTGCATCAGACCGGGCAAAGTGAATATAATGCGGTGAGGGAAGCGTATGAAAGATCCCAGGTTCCCGCAGAGGTTCTTCCCTACATCGAAAACATGCCCGAGAGGTTCGCGGAAGCTGACTTGGTCGTTTGCCGCGCCGGCGCGAATACTATAGCCGAACTGGCGGCAGCAGGAAAACCGGCGATTCTGATTCCGTTTCCGGCGGCGGCCAATCAGCATCAGTTGCGCAACGCCGAGGCGCTGGTCAGAATTGGCGCTGCGCGGCTCATAGCGGACCGCGAACTGAATGGCGAAACCTTGGTGCATGCGATCAGCGAATTGCGCAACGATCCAGCGAGAATGGTGCAAATGAGCAGGCGTATCGGAACCATGGCTCGACCGGATGCGACGCAAATAATCGCGGACGAATTGGAGCGGCTGGCGGGACTCGGAGTTTAGGTACAGATGTTCTTTACGGCACGGCGGGTACATTTCATCGGGATTGGCGGCATCGGCATGAGCGGAATTGCCGAGGTGTTGCTGAACCTGCGCTACCAGGTCTCAGGTTCCGATTTGAAGCTCTCGCCGGTGACGGAACGCCTGGAGCGATTGGGCGCGCGCGTTTACGAGGGTCACAACGCGCGAAACGTAGAGGGCGCCGAGGCAGTCGTGACCAGCTCGGCAGTTGGACCGGAGAATCCAGAAGTTGTGGAGGCCCAACGCTTGCAGATTCCGGTGATTCCTCGCGGCGAAATGCTGGCCGAGTTGATGCGCCTCAAGTACGGTATCGCCGTAGCGGGTAGTCACGGCAAGACGACCACCACTTCCATGATTGCCGCCGTGCTGGCAGCCGCTGCCCTCGACCCGACTTTGGTGGTGGGTGGCCGCATCAACAGCATGGGCAGCAATGCGCGGCTGGGCAAGGGCGACTTCATGGTAGTGGAGTCAGACGAGAGCGACCGCTCGTTCCTGCACTTGGCGCCGATCATCGCCGTGATCACGAACATTGACCGCGAACATCTGGACCACTACGGCTCGCTCGATGAACTGCGCCGCGCCTATGTGGAGTTCTCCAATAAGGTTCCTTTTTACGGCGCCTCCATTTTGTGCTTGGACGATGAGAACGTGCGCGGTATCTTGCCTCTTACAGAGCGGCGTGTGATGACTTACGGGTTTGCGCCTGCCGAGGAGGAGCAAGCCGCAGCCGGTTCGGCGGTCCCGGATTTGGTTGCGGATGAGGTCTCCTGCGGGCATTTTCAATCCCGCTTCCACTTGACGTTTCGAGGTGCTGATCTCGGCGACTTCACTTTGCGTGTCTCTGGCCGTCACAACGTGCTGAACGCCATGGCGGCGGTGGGCGTGGGACTGGAATTGAAGATTCCCGCGAATATCATTCGCGGGGGACTCACCGCGTTCGAAGGAGTGGAGCGGCGTTTTCAAGTTCGCGGCGTGGTCGATGGAATCACCGTCGTTGATGACTACGGCCATCACCCCAGCGAGATTCGCGCCACGTTGAATGCTGCCGCTGACTGCGATTACCGGCGCGTCATTGTCATCTTTCAGCCGCACCGCTATAGCAGAACGGCGCTGCTGCTGGACGATTTCGCGGCCGCCTTCTCCGGCTGCGATAAGCTCTTCGTGATGGACATCTACGCCGCCAGTGAATCGCCCATTGAAGGTGTCTCCGCATCCCTGTTGGCCGAGCGAGTCCGCGCGGCGGGCCACCCGGCCGTGGAATACGAGCCCGACGTGCAGCAGCTTTTGCAGCGGCTTGATGCAATCGTACGCCCCGGAGATCTCGTGCTGACGCTGGGAGCCGGGAACGTGTGGCAGGTCGGCGAAAGGATTTTGGAACTCCTCGAAAGGCAGAGAGAGGGGCGTAAGGGCACGACATCAGTCGTGCCGGAAGAAGCGGTTGTTGATGCGGCTTCAGCCGCTGAGGGCAAGACAGACCTCAGGGGCTAAAGCCCAGTTTTTCGTCCGGTTATCGGCATGGCTGAAGCCATGCCCTGACGCAGAGTAGAACGCCAGCAGAAATAGCCATGAAATTTCAACTAGAAGAATTTCATCGAAATGTTACCGACGACGATCTGATTGCCGACTTAAAGCACGTTGCCAACGACTTAAACAAAAGATCCGTCACGTCCCGCGAGTACAATGAACGAGGGAAATTTTCTGCGGCGACCTTGCAATTAAGATTTGGAAGTTGGTTAAAGGCACTTGAGAAAGCCGGGCTTCAAAAAACAAAGGACCGTAACATAACCGAGGAAGAATTATTCGAAGACCTAGAAAGAACTTGGATAAAACTAGGACGACAGCCTAGATTTAGAGAAATGGGCAAGCCGCTTTCGAAGTACAGTCCGCAAACTTATGCATACCGCTTTGACACCTGGCAAAACGCATTGGGAAAATTTGTTGATTATGTGAACAAGGAGGAACAGATTTCTTCCGAGGAAGCAATCAAGAATTTAGAAATTGAGCCAAGTACCAGGCACAAAACAAAGCGGACGATAAATTGGCGACTGAACTATATTGTGATCAGAAGAGATTATTTCAAGTGTAAAGCTTGCGGCAGGTCGCCAGCAACCGACCCAAGCATTATTCTGCATGTCGATCACATAAAGGCTTGGGCAAATGGCGGAGAAACAGTGCTTGAGAATTTACAAACGCTCTGTTCAAAACACAATATTGGGAAAAGTGACCTGGAATAGAGGTTTCCGCATTCACACATGATTCTCAACGACCCAGAATTCGTGGAGCAAATGGAAGGCTGGGGCGCATGCTTTCTCCCCGACCAGCGGCTCAGTGAGTACACTTCGCTCGGCGTCGGCGGCCTTGCCGACATGATTGTGATTCGCGACACGGAAGCCGTCGAGCCGGTCGTCGCAGGCCTACGGGAGCGCGGAGTTCCCTGGGGCGTGCTTGGCGGCGGCACCAATGTTTTAGCAGCCGACGAGCCGCTCAAGCGGGTGTTACTGCATCTCGCGCCCGGTCCTCGGGACGTTGTGTTTGATGGAAACACGGTCCGCATCTCTGCGGCGGCATCGCTAGGCCGATCTGTGATGGAATGCGCCAAGCGCAACTTGGGCGGGATGGAAGGTTTGGTTGGCGTGCCGGGCTCCGTGGGAGGTGCGTTGCGGATGAACGCCGGCGCCTACGGCACCGAGATCGGGCCGCTGGTGCGCTCCGTGCGCGTTTTTCGCGGCGCTACGGGAATCACTGAGAAGCTGACGGCCAGCTCTCTGGGATTCAAGTATCGCAAGAGCAGCTTCGCGCCCGATGACATCATGCTCTCGGTGACGCTCGATCTGCCTGACAAGCCGTTCTCCCAGATTATTGAATATGTGAAGCAGCTCAACAAGCGCCGCCTCTCTTCGCAGCCGCTAAAAGAAAAGAGCGCAGGCTGCATTTTCAAGAATCCGCCGGGGCTTTCCACCGGCAAGATGATTGACGAGTTGGGAATGAAGGGGCTGCGCGTCGGAGGTGCTGTCATCAGCGAGCGCCACGCCAATTTCATAGTGAACCGCTTCGATGGCACCGCGTCGGATATCTTTGCGCTGATAGACATCGTGAGGCAACGCATTCACAAGGCCCACGGCGTGGAGCTGGAGCCGGAAGTCATCATCTGGAAGAATTGACTCGCGATTGGCAGCTTTGTATTTGCAGTTGCACTCATGATGAAATTCGTCAGGGTATGGCTTCAGCCATGCCGACAGCTTTGTGGTAGCAGGGCGGCTTCAGCCGCTGAGGTGGACTGACCATATCTCAGGAGCTAAAGCCCCCTTCTTGGCAGGTTTTGAACGGCACGCCTGAAGGCGTGCCCTGACGTGAATATGTCATTCTTCAATTGTTTATGGCCGTAGAACTGTTTGACGAAATCCCCGAACTTGGCGCCGGCGAGGTTTCCGCCGTGCGCCGGCAAACTTCCGCAGCCCCAAAGACCCGTTCGAGAAAGATTCCCAATACCTTGCGCAAGAAGATTCTTCTGGCCTGCGGCGCGCTCACGATACTCGCCGCAGTGGGGTATATGGTCGGGCGCTTCGCACTGGATGATCCCCATTTCCGGGTGACCTCCGTGCAGGTCCAGGGCGGCAAGTACATCACCGCCATTGAGGTGGATGATAAGTTCACTGCCGACAAGGATCGGAGTGTATTGCGAGTGCCTTTGGAGCGGCGACGGCGACAAGTGGAGCAGATCCCGTGGGTCCGCTCCGCCACTGTTCGCAGGATTCTTCCCAATTCCATATCGGTAACGGTCAGCGAACGAGTCCCGGTGGCGTTTGTGGCCGGCCAGGAGGGAATTGCGCTGATAGATCAGGATGGCGTTTTCCTCGATGCGCCCAAAGATACGGCTTTCCATTTTCCGGTAGTGCGCGGAATTTCAGAGGCCGATTCGCCTGCGTCGCGCCGGGACAAGATGCGCTTATTCACCGCGCTGATGGATGATCTTCGCCGTGGGGGGCTGCAGTCGAGCGCCAGCATCTCGGAAGTGGATGTTCAAGACCCGCAGGATGCCCGCGCGGTGGTATCCGACTCCTCGGGTACGGTCCTGGTGCACCTCGGGAAAGAAAAGTTTCTGGAGCGATACTTGATTTACCTTGGACACATAGACGAGTGGAAGAAGAAGTTTCCGAGCATTCGATCCGTCGATCTGCGGTACGAGGGGCAGGTGGTCGTGAATGCCGATCCGCAGCCTGAACTCACCGCGTCGCGCGACACTGCGCCGCATACGCCTTCGAAATCCACACGCAAGCCCCAGGCCCACTGATTGAATTCCATGGCTAACAAACAACAAGATCATGTCGCGGCGCTCGACCTGGGCAGCGCCAAAACCCGTGTACTCATATCGGAATTGCTCGGCGGCAACGGCGATGGAGCCTCACGGCTCCGGTTTGCCGGTTTTGGCGAGGTGGAATCGCGAGGCTGGCGCAAGGGGAGTATCACTGATCTGGGCGAAGTGACCGCGTGCGTCAAAGAGGCCTCCGAGCAGGCCGAAAAGATGGCTGGCGTAGCGGTCGAATCAGCGGTCGCGGGTATTGGCGGTCCGCACATCCAGGGAGTTTCGGCGAGCTGCGGCCTCACTGTCTCTTTGCGTCCTCGAGAGCTGACCCGGGAAGACATTCGTCGGTTGATGGACACCGCCAAAGACGTGCCGCTCTCTAGAGACCGCGAGATTCTGCATCTCGTTCCCGAAGAGTTCGTTCTGGATTCACATCACGGCATTCAAGACCCCATCGGGATGCAGGCATCCTACCTCGCGGTGAAGGCTCACATCATCACCGGCTCGATGATGGCCGCTGCAAACATAGTGACGGCCGTGAACCGGGCCGGCATTCTCGTCGAAACCACTGTTTTCGAAGCGCTTGCCGCCGCGGAAGAAGTTCTCTCCAACGAGGAGCGAGAGCTAGGAGCTTTGGTGATTGTGCTCGGGGGCGGCACGACCGAGATCGCCGCATATCAGCATGGGAGTCTGCGCCTCGCATCAGTGATTCCTGTTGGTGGAGATCACTTCACCAACGACGTGGGGGTCGGTCTGCACACGTCTGTAACCGATGCTGAGATTCTCAAGCAGACCATGGGATCCGTGTTGTCGAAGCAGAGCAGCCACGTGAGCTCCATCGAAGTTCCTGGACTGTCGGACCAGCAATCGCGTTTTGTTCCACACAGGGCGTTATCCGAAATCCTGGAATCGCGCGCCGAGGAACTGTTGTGCCTCATCCGCGATGAACTGCGCCGCAGCGGGCTCGACCGTGGGCTGGGCGCCGGCGCGGTGCTTTGCGGCGGTGGAGCGCGCCTGGGCGGCATCTGCGATCTCACCGAGCAGGTGCTCGGGACGCCCGCTCGCCTGGGGCTGCCTCCGAAGATAATAGACATGCCCGAGGAACTCGACTCGCCAGAATACGCCACAGTCGTGGGCCTGCTCCTGTACGCGTATCGGCTGTGGAGAATGCGCAACCCTGCGCGGTCTCGCTCCACCGGAAGTCGCTGGAAGATGCTCTTAGCTGGGCGGGCGTGACTCGCACGCTTGCCCATCCAATCACTGCCATCATTTGAACTCGTTCTTATAAGGCAAACGCTCGCGTTGTGACTGCGGCTTTGATATGCGACCGTCACGTTTAAGAGACAAAACCGTTCTCAGGCAGAAAAATTACTGACGCCCTCGCCTAGGTGTCGTATCGTAATCTTCCGCACATTTCTGGCTTCAACATCTCACCGAAGGGGCAACGAACATGGACGTGGAAAACGTGGACCCGGTGGAACCGATCCGGTTTTCGTTTCAGGATGAGCTGCGCCAGGGGGCCAAGATCAAAGTCATTGGCGTCGGCGGCGGCGGCAGCAACGCCGTGAACCGAATGATTCACGCCCGGATGGAAGGGGTAGAGTTCCTGGTCGCCAACACGGACATGCAGGCGTTGGCGCTCTCCCAAGCTCCGGTGAAGATCCAGCTTGGCGCCAAGCTTACCTCCGGCCTCGGCGCCGGCGCGAATCCCGAGATCGGACGCCAGGCAGCTCTCGAAGACACGGAGAAGTTGCTGGAGGCACTCGAAGGCGCGGACATGATTTTCGTCACCGCGGGCCTCGGTGGAGGCACCGGCACGGGCGCTGCGCCCATTGTTGGCGCGCTGGCGAATGAACTCGGCGCACTAACCGTGGCAGTTGTCACCAAGCCGTTCACTTTCGAGGGCAAGCGGCGAGCACAGCAGGCGGAACAGGGGATGGCCGAGCTGGCGGACAGCGTTGACACGGTCATTACGATCCCGAATGACCGGCTGTTGCAGATGGAGCAGGAGACTGGATTCTTCGATTCTTTCCGCCTCGCTGATGACGTGTTGCGGCAGGCCGTTCAAGGCATCAGCGACATCATTACAGTGCCTGGCGTGATCAACCGCGACTTCGCCGACGTTAAAGCCGTAATGCATGGCATGGGCTACGCCGTCATGGGCACCGCCACAGCGAGTGGAAATAATCGCGCGGCGGAAGCTGCCAGCCGCGCAATCTCCAGCCCTCTGCTCGAGGACGCCTGCATACAGGGCGCGCGCGGCATTCTGATCAACGTGACGGGTTCGACCGACCTGCGCTTGCAGGAGGTACATGAAGCTTCCATGATCATCCAGCAGGCCGCGCACGAGGATGCCAACATCATTTTTGGTGCCGTGCTGGACGAGGAGATGAAAGGCCGTTTGAAGATCACTGTTATCGCCACGGGCTTTCGGCCCGAAGCGATGGCTCCCCGCCGAAGAACGGAGATTCCCACCGCAGCGCCTGCCCCTGTGAAGTCCCTCGCCTCTGGCTGGAACGTGGTGTCGGCTGAATCGCGAGGAGCAGCGGTTTCAACTCCCGCCATGACTCCTGCCATCGCCATCGACCGAAATGATCTCGACGTCCCCGCTTTTCTCCGCCGCCGCGGCGAGACAGAGCGGTAGGGCCAAACGGTGAAGCGCTATAATGACAGCCGATGCTGATCCAGGCGATCTGGAATCGCTTCTCAGGCAAATTAAGTCTCAAGCAGCGGTAGAAAAGGTTCGGATCAGCCGGCACGCGCTTGAGGAAATGGTTGAGGAGGGCATTACGCTTAATGAAGTGCTCGAAGCCGTGGCGAATGCTGAAATCATCGAGTACTATCCTCAGCATAGACGTGGACCTTGCTGTCTCTTGAATGGCTGCACAGTTCAAGGTAGGCACCTTCACCTGGTTTGCACAACAGCCCTTCCGGTATTACTCTTGATTACAGCGTACGAGCCCAGACCGCCAAAATGGGTCAGCCCGACCAGAAGGAGAGGAATGGCGTGAAGTGTACTGTTCCTGGTTGTCCTGGTGAATACGAGGCGCGATCTGTCGTACAAACTCTGAGGCACCATGGCAATGTGGTGGTGATCGACCACGTTCCTGCCGAAATCTGCTATGTCTGCGGTGACGTGCTCTTCGCGCCGGACACCGTTCGAAAGATTGAGAAACTCCTTCAATCGGCTCCTCCGCCTTCCAGGGAAGTCCCGCTCTACGAGTTCGCATAGCTCCGAACAGAGCAGCACGCCGTGGCTACCCGCTCGATAAATTATGCGGTGTATTTTCCACCGGAGCTGAAAGGGAATGCCACGAGAGGACATTCTTATTTTGAGGAGAAGCTATGGGAATCAGAGTGCAACCGTTGATCGCCGCTGTTGCCGCCCTGTTCGTCGCCTCTGTCGCTTTGCTGGGTCAAACCGTGGAACAGCCAACTGCCACGGAAAGCGTCCCGGTAGCAACCCGTTGGGTACTGGATGCTGCTGGGGAAGTCCAGCGGAATTCTATCACGTCGGTTTATCTGTTGCTTTGCCCGAAAACGCAGAAGAAGGGAACCGGTTTTCTTCTGATGACTGGCATGATTGTCACGAACGAGCACGTCGTCAGGGGCTGTGTATACAACGAGATGGAGGCGGTTTCGCCGCTTGGAAACACTATTCGTTTCACCAAGCTTGCTACCGATCCTGACCGCGATTTGGCACTGCTCCGCCCCGCAGAGAAACTGATCGGCGGTCTGGAGCTTGGGGCAGACGTGAGTCCTGTGCTCGGAACTGCCGTATCAACTTGGGGCTTCCCGCTGGTCTATAACGGCCCTGCACCTCTTTTAAGCGTTGGGTATGTGGCCGGGTACAATGCTGTGAAGATTGGTGCCAGAACTGTCAAGCACATCGTCGTCAATGGTGCTTTCAATCCGGGCAACTCTGGCGGGCCGGTGTTTATAGCGAATGATAATAAGGTCGTCGGTGTGGTGGTTTGGAAACAGCGGTTGCTCAGCCAGCTCGTACCAAAGATCATTACAGGGTTGAAACATCCTCGGGCGAGGATTATTACTGGGACGTTCTCCTTCACCATGCCGGATGGGACCGTCAGACCTGCGTCGAACGATGAGGCCGTTGCACTGGTTCTCGAAGAGTTCTACGACACAGTGCAGGTCATGATAGGAGAGGCGATTGCAGTGTCGGAGTTGAAAGCCTTCATCGCCTCCCAACAGCAGTTTTGAAGACGATCGCCACCAAAGCGGGGTAGGATTTTTCGCCGTGGACATTTGCTTGCCGCTTGGATGTAGAATGATTGTCAGGAGATGTAGCATGACCATGCGATTTACCGCTGTTTTCGAGCAAGTGCCGGAAGGTTACATCGGGTTCGTTGAGGAGTTGCCCGGCGCAAACACGCAGGGCGCAACGCTGGAAGAAGCTCGGGCGAACCTGGAAGAGGCCGTCAAGCTCGTCTTAGAAGCGAACCGCCTGTTGTCGCGATAGTATAAGAATCCCATGGAATCGCACACGGACAGCCAGAACGGGATCGTCTGGCGTCCCACGCCGGAGCAGGCGTCCCGCAGCCGGTTAGCTGCGTTCATGAAGGAGCATTCCATCGCCAGCTTTGACGAGCTGCTGCGGCGCTCGACGGAGGACATCGAGTGGTTCTGGGACGCGGTCATTCGCGATCTCGATATTCAATTCTTTACTCCTTATCAAAAGATTGTTGACACTTCCGAAGGCGAGCCATGGGCGCGGTGGTGCGTTGGAGGGAGCCTCAACATCATCCATAACTGCCTCGACAAGCGGATCGGCACGCCTGATGAGAAGCGCGCCGCGTTGCGCTGGGAAGGCGAAGACGGCTCGCAGCGCACGCTCACTTATGGTGAACTGCATCGCGAGACGGGACTGATGGCGGCAGCGCTGCGCCGGCTGGGCGTGCGGAAGGGTGACGTGATCGCCGTGTTCATGCCCATGACGCCCGAGATTGCCGTCGCTATGTTTGCGGCCTCGAAGGTCGGCGCTATTGCGCTGCCGCTTTTTTCGGGTTACGGGCCGGAAGCGGTGGCGTCCCGGCTCGTTGCTGGCGGCGCCAAGGTGCTCTTCACCGCCGACGGATTTTATCGGCGCGGCCAAACAGTTGCGGTGAAGGAAATCGCTGATCGTTCGATCACACAGGCGGGATCGAGTTCGGTAGTCGAAACAGTGATCGTGCTGAAGCGGACGGGCCAGCAGGTCCCCTGGACCGAGGGGCGCGATCTCTGGTGGCACGAACTAATGGCCGAATCTGCCGCGACTGCATGGACGCAAACCGATGAAGAGCGCCAAGCAGTAACAGCAACGGAACGGACCAGCGCCGAGGACCCCATGCTGCTCATCTACACGTCGGGTACCACAGGACAACCCAAGGGCGCGGTACATACGCACTGCGGCTTCCCCATCAAAGCGGCGCAGGACATGGTGCATTGCCTCGATGTGCAGGCCGGTGACACTGTTTATTGGGTCACCGACATGGGATGGATGATGGGTCCATGGCTGATCTATGGCACAACCCTGCTGGGGGCGACCATGCTGCTCTACGAAGGCGCTCCTGATTATCCCGCCGCCGATCGCTTGTGGGAGATGGTCGAGCGGCACGGCGTAACAATCCTGGGCATCTCGCCGACCCTGGTGCGCTCGCTGATGCAACACGGAGACGAACTGGTCAAGCGGCACGATCTGAGCTCGCTGCGCGTCCTGGGATCGACAGGCGAGCCGTGGAACCCCGACCCGTGGAACTGGTTCTTTCATACGGTCGGCGGCGGGCGGCTTCCCATCATCAACTACTCGGGCGGGACGGAAATCTCCGGCGGCATCCTCGGCGGCAACTTGCTGCTGCCTCTCAAGCCCACAGCGTTTTCCGCTGCCATCCCCGGCATGGCTGTGGATGTGGTGAATGAATGCGGGGAATCGGTGCGCGGCCAAGTCGGTGAACTGGTGATACGCAAACCATGGATCGGCATGACGCGCGGGTTCTGGAAAAACAAAGAGCGCTACATCGAAGCCTACTGGTCGCGGTTTCCGGGTATGTGGACGCATGGCGACTGGGCGGAGCTCGACTCGGACGGCATGTGGTACATCCTGGGGCGATCGGACGACACTATCAAGGTGGCAGGAAAGCGCCTCGGTCCGGCGGAGATCGAATCGGTGCTGGTGTCGCACGAAGCTGTGGCGGAGGCTGGCTGCGTGGGTGTTCCCGATCCGCTGAAAGGACAGGAGGTGGTGTGCTTCTGCGTGCTCGCTCCAGGCATTACGGCTACTGACAGTTTACGTGAAGAACTCCGCGAACTGGTGGCGCAACGCTTGGGCAAACCGCTGAAGCCGCGCACCGTGAAGTTCGTCCGCGACCTTCCCAAGACGCGCAACGCCAAACTGATGCGTCGCGTCATTCGGGCCGCTTACCTGAACGAACCAGCAGGCGATCTCTCCTCCTTGGAAAACCCGTCGGCAGTGGACGGCATCCGCGAAGCGCAGTAGCGTGAGGCGGCGGCAACCGCGGCCGCGACTCGGCCTTGATTGATTACTGCACCGCAATCGTGACGGTATTGCTGGTGTTCCCGCCCGCGCTGATGACCAGCGGCACGGCAGGACCGGGCGTAACGCTCTGCGGGACTTCCGCATTGACCTGCCACAAGCCGACGAACCCGGGGGCCATCCCGCTGAACAATACTCTAGCAGCCTGCCCGCCGATCGTGTCGGCTGCACGTTCGTCAACACCAATGGATTCCCGCTGGCTGGCGCCGGCTCTCCCGGCAGCAGCAGTGGCGTGGTGTCGCCGGCTCCCGTGGCGTAGATCTGTATGACACTGCCGCGCCGGGCGGGATTCGTACCGAAGTTTTGGGAGTTGTCTTGATTGAGAACCGCCGCCTGTCCTTGGCCGTTCTGAAACACCGTGAAGATGCCGGGGGAAGCGCCACTGATGTTCAGTATTGTCAACATCGTCGTGCCGTCGGGCTTGGTTAATTGTGCAGGCATGGCGGTATCGGAGGCGGTCTCTGGCGGCATCTGAAAATTGATCTGTTTCGGGCCGACGAAAAGGAGGGGAGCTTGATTTGCTCCCGTGGAGGAGTATATCCATTTGCCAGTGGATATATCGAAGCTCAGCCGACCGCCTATGCTCAAAGTAAAGCCGCCCAGTGTTCTCGGTAGCGGAAGGGAGGTCGCGGTGAAACTCTGTGCCGCCCCAGATTCAATAAAAAGACTCGTCAAAGTTCCCGGGGAAACAGCGGACGCCGCGAAACTGGCTCCGTTTGAGACGCTGAATTGACGCGGCATGCCGGGCTGAGCCTGAATGAGATAAAGGCTATTCAAATCCGGATTAGTAGCCACTACAAAGCTTGCTTCAGCCCCGCGCAGAGGATTGGAAGATGCCCAGACTCCTCCACTGAGCCCGACCGAACCTATAGCTTCGGGCAATGTTGTTATTTCGCCGTTAACAATCCGGCGCAGGGGCTCGCGCAAGCCCGATGAAACAAATTGGCCCAGGATTGCGACGAAATCCTGCGGCGTAGGAATGCCCGTGATTGGCGGAGCTACAGCGACACCGGTCATCGAAGAAAATGACAGGATACTATTGTCGGTTGAACTCCCAACCACAACACCCTCCCTGCCGCTCCTCACGAATGTTGGGCCACGCACTGGAATGCGGGCGAGCACGCTCATGGTCACCGGGTTTACGATTGTGACTACGTTGGCGTCGCTGCCGGCAATGAAATTCGCCAAGACGCCATGTAATGAGCGGCTGCCAGGCACGTTAGGAATCGTATTCGTAACAGCCAGAGATCTCAGATTCACTACGGAAATAGAGTCGTCACCGTAGTTTGAAACGAAGATATTTTCTCCCGCACAATCGGCGGAGTACGGCTGTGCTCCTACTCGAATTGTTGCCAAGACTTTGCTTGCGCGGGGATCAATCAATGAAACAGAATTGTCCAATGGCGACGTTGCGACTACATTTGCCCCGCAACCGACAACTCCGAAGGGCGACATTATACCCGGTATGACGGTCGATGAAGTAACCCTAACCACGATTCCGACTCCGGCCGTAAATACATCTCTTATTTCGAAGACGGAAACGGAACTTTCGCCGGAGATCGCGACAACTGCCCAAATGGCACCACCAGAGGATTGGAATCCTAGACCAGAGCCCACCGTAGCCACCCCCATTGGCCGTTGGCCGGTGGGAAACGACTGCACAATGAGTGGCGGCGATTGCGCCAGTGCAGCAGTGCCGGCAAGCGCCTGGACTAAAATTACGAGCTTACTTGTGAGTGCCCTTCCGGTTGTTTTGCGCATGGGGCGCACGGTTGAGTTTAGCACAAACGGAAAGAGTCGAAGCCGAAGCCTTTACACAGCGCTCAGTAGATTCCCGAATCCAGCAGTTGGAAGATGAGGTCCTGAAGGTCTTTGGGGACTTTGTTGGTGAGAGGCGTGACGGTTTCGCCTTGCTTCAGGTGCTTGTCTACAATGGTGTCGGCGTCGCACTCCTGCACGCCGCCATACCAGACCTTGTCCGGGTAAATCACCACGTTGGGGCCTTCGTGGCAGCCGCCAAAGCACATGTACTCGCGGACTTCCACGTTACTTTGCAAATCACTTGGGCAGCCATTGTCCGTTAACCGGCATTTAAGACGGTCCAACACTTTGGTCGCACCTCGGACGCGGCAGTCTACGTTGGTACAGACGAAGACGTATTTTTTATCGGGGTTATTTCCGTTGTTCTCATCCACGGACGCACCCGCCTTGAGGTGAGTTTGACCAACCGCGAACAGCGCGCATTCACCGCAGAGGGCCACAGAGATCGCAGAGGGTTAGCTAATAGCCTCACTCTGTGCTCTCTGCGGTGAATCGCCGCCTTTACCGCTGCTCGGGGTTGATGATCCAGCCCGGTTCTTTCTCCATTTCGATCAAGAACTCCTCATCGGCTGCCGATGGCATCACTTCTTTGAGATGCTTCTCGTACTCCTCGGGCGAAAGCAGTTCGCCGATTGCACTGTACGTTTTTTCGGCATACTGCCCGATGCTGCGATGGAATTTCTCATCAGGAATGCGCAGCTTCTGCTCGCCTGCGGGAATCTGTTTGTTCAACGAGTCAATGATGGCGCCCACTTCCTTCAAGTACTGCGAGCGGGAAAGCTCGTTGATGTGATCCATATCGGGCGGCCCATCGAACAGGTTCTCGTCATAGCGGCCCTTCAGACCCCACTCGTAGGCCCAGTGTGCCGAAGAGGACTCGTCCTGGCCGAAGAGGTCAGCGCCGACCGACAGCCACTTGTTGAAGAACTTCTGGACGACGGGAGTCGGAATCTTGCGCGCTTTCACGATGCGCATCAGTCCCGTGTTGCCGGTGAGCAGGTGAAACGCCTCTTCCTGCAACATGGGGCGCATGCTGCGCGCCAGAGGAGCGAACGCGCTCCGGCTGAGCATGTTCAACTGGTACTTGCCGTCGCGATCAATGAAATCGGTATAGGTGAAGAAATCCAGCCAGCAGCGCACCGGCTCGTTGAAGGCGCCGAGCAACCGCGTGTTATCCGTCGCTCTGCGTTCCAGCAGCCTCTGCGCCGCCTTTTTGCCTGCGTCGCCGAAATATGTGACCAGCACGTACGCCATCTGCCAGCCGTGCCGCATTTCCTCGCGGTTCACGCGGATCATGCTCTGGAGGTCGTAGGTGGTGGGAGCGCGGCTGAGAAGGTTGCGCTGTTGTTCCACGGAAGCAAACTCCGTATCACCCTGGAACTCGATCAGGTGGATAAGCGCGTCCTTAATGCGCTGGTCGGGAATCTCGCTTACCTTCTCCCACTTGGGATTCCCTGCGAAATGGCCGAACTCGATCTCGTCGCTTTCGAGCTCGCCCAACTTGGTTTCAAATTTGTACTCGCCGATCAAGTCGGTCGGGTAGCCAATATCTTCCCGCCATTTGTGGAACACGTCCACCCAATCGTCAAAACCTACAATCTGGGCCTTTTTCACCAACATCAGAAAATCCTCCCGGATGAACCGCTGTTTGATTTGACATCCTAAAATTTCGTTGCGTGCTGGTCCGCCTACTCAGAATTTTAGTGCAGCTTGACTTTCATTGCAAGAGAAATATAATGCATATTAAAGGAGGGGGTGGTGAGCGAAAAAAACGCCTTTCTAAAGACGTTGGGCCAACGAATCCGGGCGCTGCGGCTTGCCACAGGATGGAGCATTGACCGCCTGGCGCGCCAGTCCGAGCTGTCTCCCCGATTTCTCTCCGAGATCGAAGCCGGCCGAGGGAACGTTTCCGTGGCTCGGTTATCGCAGATCGCCCACGCCCTGGAACAGCCCATCCAAAACCTCATCCCCGCGGCCAAGGACGACATATCCTTGCGCGGACGCATCTGGGAACTGTTACAAGATTGCCAGACCAAGGACCTCGATGAATTATACACCTGGCTCGCGGCACGCCAGCGCAAACACGTGCAGCGCAGCATTGCACTCGTAGGTGTCCGCGGCGCCGGTAAATCGACCATTGGCAAATTGCTGGCAGCGCGGCTGGATGTTGGGTTCGTCGAATTTGACGCCCTGATCGAAAAGGAAGCCGGTATTTCACTCAACGAAATGTTCCGCATTCATGGCGACGAGTATTACCGCAAGCTGGAAAGAAGAGTGATGGAGAAATATCTTGCGACCTCGCCCCGGTCCGTGCTGGCCACAGGAGGGTCGCTGGTGACCGCGCCGGAAACTTGGGCGATGGTGCGCCGCGAGTGCCATACCGTATGGCTGAAAGCGACCGCCAGAGATCACTGGGACCGTGTGGTAGCTCAGGGCGACATGCGCCCCGTAGGCAAACCGGGGGCGATGGACGACTTGCGAGCGTTGCTGAAACTTCGCGAGCCGTTATATGCGAGATCGGAGATCGTGGTGGATACGTCGCACCATTCAGTTGAAGAAAGCGTAGCCCTCATTATTAAGCGCGTGAGGGCAGTGGAATCGAACAGGCGCACAGACGCAGTAAACGACCAGGGCACTAAGCCGAAGAAGAGACCATCATCTGCTCCAGCGGGAAAACGACATTAACAGAGTAGCCACAGCGAGCGTCTTTCTCGCCGCGGGTTCGAGCCTTTGCAACAACCGCACGACTAAAAAGACGTTTGTCGTGGCTACCACTCACGGCGCTACCGGCGTCCATATTTCCCCGTGTAATCGTTCCATTTAATCTTCAGGACTTCCAGCACCATGCGCGCGCCGTCGCGCACTGGATGTACCTTGCTGGCGGCATTGTGATCCCAGTGTACCGGCACCTCCAGGGTTTTGAATCCGAACTTCCGTGCCAGGTACAGACTTTCGACATCGAATCCGAAGCCGGGGATTCTCTGCCGCGCAAAGATGTCTTGTGCTGCTGTGCGGCGAAATGCTTTGAAGCCACACTGCGTGTCATACACAGTCAAGCCGGTCAGCAGGCGAATGAAAAAATTGAAGATCTTCCCGGCGGATTCGCGGAAGGCCGACTGGTGTACACCAATCCAGTCGCGACGCAGCGCACGCGAGCCAACCACAACGTCATACCCGTCCGCCAGCGGCGTCAATAGTTGCGCCGCGTCCGTGATCGGCGCGGAAAGATCCGCATCGGTGAACAAGATGTATTTACCGCGCGCGTTCAACATGCCATTGCGTACCGCCGCGCCCTTGCCGCAATTGCCGCTGTTCTGCAACAGCCGCACAGAAAACGAGTTGACCACCGCGGCAGTTCCGTCGGTCGAGCCATCGTCCACTACAACTACTTCGTACGACTTATGCAACGATCCGACGTACGACAGGATCTGACGCAAAGTCGATGGGATGCGTTGTGCCTCGTTGTATGCCGGGATGACAACCGAGAGAAACACGGCGCTGGAGTCCGCGCTTGGCATGGCTGATCGCGATCCGAACGTCGCGGCTGCACCTTCGCTCATGCTCCTCTTCGACCGCCGCTTATAGCGATACACATAGTTCGATAGATTATCACGGCAAACGGAGTCCCGGAGAGTTACCAGGAAAGGCGATTGGGTGGCTGAACGTATGGCTGGACTAACTACAATCTAGGCAGGGGCATGCGACCGGGCCAGACGCCGCGAGAAGGCTCGTTTTGCTGTACCGCGGGAGCGGGCGGCAGTGAGGGCGGCGGTGCAGTGCCCAAAAAATTGACTTCTTCTGCCGTGAAGGTAAGCTCGCGATCAAGCTGCATCTCAACCGAAGTTCCGCGCGATAATTTGAGGTCCGCGCCGCGGGTCAGCAACACCGCGCCTAGGCCGGTCGCGGCGCCGATGCCTCCTCCGATAGCAGCGCCTTTTCCGCCGCCGGCGATGGCCCCGACCGTTGCGCCCGAGGCTCCAGTCTCTGCCACGCCGCCTACATCTTTGCCTTTGGTAGCGTCACCTTCGATCTTGCCTTCGTCGCTCTTCATTTTGGCGTCAATGTCACCGTCCACACTGCTCACGATGGCGCGGAAGTCCCGCTGGACACCGTTCGGCAGCATTAGAGTGTCAAAGCGGACGTACAACTCTCCTCTGCCTTTGACGCGGCCTGGACGCTTGGTCTGAGTGATTGTCCCGGTAACGTAGCTGCCCTGTGGGATGACGATACGCCCGTTTACCGCGATCGGAAACGCAGTTTGAAGGTACACGCGATCACCCTCGCGAGCGTTCTTGGTGCTGACGCTGTTCACCAGAACCAGTGGGATGCGCGTTCCGGATTGCACGACGTACTTCTGCGGCGGCTGTTGCTCGGCGCGCGCTCCGGCGCACAAGAAGGTGGCGATCAACGCTACGGCGAAGATGCGGTACATATGCTTCCTCCTCATCGGCTCTTATTATAAACCCCGCGCGTGCTGCTAGGTTGCGGTTTCGTGAGCCTGCGTGCGTGTTGCAGATGATATAATGCCTCGAAGGAACCGATGAGGCATGCCTAGCGAACTTCGACGCAACCCAAAACTGATGACAGAAGAAGAGAAGGTTCTGGAGGCAAATCAAGACTTCTACACGGCGCTGCAAGACCTGAGCATGGAAAAAATGGAAGCTATCTGGCTGCAGGAAAGCTGGGTGCGATGCGTGCACCCTGGCTGGAACCTCCTGGAGGGCTGGGAAGCTGTTCGCGAAAGCTGGCAACAGATCTTCGAAAATACTACCTTCGTGCGGGTCGCCGTGGGGATACAGGCTGTGCGCATCGAAAACACCAGCGCCTGGGTCTGCTGTACGGAGAAGATTTCAACTGTCGCCGAGGACCGCTTCGATTCCGTATACGTGCAGACCACCAATATCTTTGAGCGCCGAAACGGCACATGGTACATGGTGCATCACCACGCTTCGGCGCTACCCGCGCCATGGCCGCAAGACCCCGGCAGCGATCTGGTGCAGTGAGAAGGCGAGCCGCGAGTGGTGAGTAGCGGTCGGTCGCGAAGCTTATAGCTGCTAACTCCTAACTTCGGGCTTCTGTATTTCGGGCAGCTTGACCCGGTACACCCCAGCAAAAACTTCGTCGAAGGCCTCAATCAATGGTGCATGCAGGCAACCGTTTGACGCGGCGATATGACTGCTCTCCATGTGATGCGGCCCGCCGTGCATGTCGGTGACCTCGCCGCCAGCCTCCTGAATGATCAACTTCCCCGCCGCAATATCCCACGCGTGCAGATGGAACTCCCAAAAACAGTCAAGGCGTCCCGCAGCAACATAAGCCAGATCAAGCGCTGCTGAACCTGCGCGCCGGACCCCGTGCGATCGCATGCTGATCTGGTGATAAAAATGGATGTTGACACTTTTGTGTCGTTTGTTGCTTGGGAATCCGGTGGCAACCAGCGCCTCCTCGAGCCGGCCGACTCGCGAGACATGAAGCGGATCGTTGTTGAATCGCGCGCCGCCGTTTTTTTCGGCAGAGAATAACTCGTCGCGCAGTGGGTCATAAATGACGCCAGCGATCAGTTCATCATCTTTCTCCAGCCCCATCGAGACGCAGAACATAGGGAACGTATGCGCAAAATTGGTAGTTCCGTCGAGGGGATCTACGTACCAGCGGTATCCGGTCTTACCAGAATGCCCGCCGCCTTCCTCCGCTACTATGGCGTGTCCGGGGAAATAGCCGTTCAGTCTGTTTATGATGAGCGCCTCGGAAGCTCGGTCGGCTTCCGTGACGATATCCACCTCGCCCTTGTATTCGACACGCACACCGCGGCTGTAAAACGGCAGCAGCAAGGCGCCTGCCTCCCGCGCGATTTCGACGGCGGCTTCAAGGTACTGTGGCATGGATTGGATTTTTGGCCGAAGCAGCGGAAGAGCAACTTCGAAAATTCACGCCTCGGATAAATACTTGATGTCGTGTTTGAAAACGAACAGATTGGGAGCGCCTTTGCGAGTCAGCCGGATGAACCGCTTGTCATAATACTCGATGTGGCCGGTGTAGCTCTCGCCGTTTCGCAGACGCAAGACCACCAGAGTCTGGTCCTCCGTCAACTGGCGAAGGTATTCGGCCTCTCGATTTAACCCTGGTTCGGCATCTTCCAAGTCCTCTTCCTCTTCGATCATCGGATCCAGTTCTAATGACGGCGGTTCCGGCATTCTCGGCCGCTGACCATTGTTGCCTTGGCCGAATCGCTGCTGGCCATTATTGCCTGGGTGGTTTGGCCGCTTACGGAACGGCGGCCGTTCAAATCTCATAACTCCTCCACTAGCTAGGTTGCTCTCCGTTGCACGCGTCCCGCTCGCCCTCGACCCAGACTCCGCCTCCAGCAAAGAATTCTTTCTTCCAAATCGGTACGATTCGCTTTAGGCGGTCTATGGCGTAGCGGCAGGCCTCAAAAGCGGCACCGCGATGCTCGGACGTTACGACGATAACCACACTGGCCTCGCCGATCTCAAGGCGCCCTAACCGGTGCACTATTCCGACTCCATCTACATCGAATTTCGTCCTGATCTCCGCGATGATCTGCCGCATCTTCTCGAGCACCATGGACTCGTACGCCTCGTATTCGAGGTATAGCGTTCGTTTGTCCCCCGAGTGGTCGCGCACAACGCCTTCGAATATCGCCACAGCCCCATCGCGATTGCGCTGTAACTCAGATGCCAGCGCCCGTGTATCTATCGCATCGCGCGTCAAGCGGTGAATTGCGGGCGCATTCTGCACGTCTAGGTCGGTGGCCCCGCCGCTGACCGGCGGCAGAAAAGCTACTTCATCACCTTCGCGGAGGCGCTCTTCCTGCCTCACGAACTCACGGTTGCGGGAAAAAAGGAGACTGCCCGAATGCGGCGCCAGCGTCGGAAATCGCTCGGTGTACATCTGAAACAAGCGGCCGACGTTGCTGCCCTCTTCTACTATGACACACTCCTCCGCGAGACCCACAATGTCCTTCAATGCTCCGAAGAAGAGTACCTTAATCTGCATTCGAAATCCGCCCTTGCAAAGCTACACCACGATTTTATCTCTTTTTGCGCGTTTAACCCAGCCGTTTCACCATAGAGCAGCACGGAGAGCACGGAGAATGAAATTTCAAGAACGCGGGCCACACTTCACCCCAGAGAACATAGAGAGACCAAATCTCAAAAAACTCTGTGGTCTCTGTGTCTCTGTGGTGAAGGGCTTTGGCTCGGATTACAGCGGACGGAAGAAGTCGCGCGGAGTAATGTTGATGATCTTCCATCCACGGCTGGTGGCCTCAAAGTCTATGACTATTTGCTGGCGCCGCCGGTCCAGTTGTCCTGCCGAGGCCTTTCGGGTCAGCTCCATATCGGCATCGACAATGACCTGAGCGCTGTTGTCCTTGATGGAGTTGCTGGTCTGCCGGAAATACACGCGCAAAATATCTTCGCGAGTGAGCCGCTCAATCATGTCCTCAAAGCGCGGGTAGTCTTCAAATTTGGCGGAGTCGATGCTGGCGAGAAAGCCGCGGCTGGAGCCGCTCTCCAGGTCCATCTGCATGCCTCGGATCAAGCCTGTTATGGCGCGCTCCGGGTCCTGTTTTCTGATGCCTTCTTCCTTGCCGCCCTTTTTTTTCTGCGCCGGCGCGGCTGAAACAAACGAGGGCAGAGCGGAACTAATAGTCAGTACCAGTAAGGCGATTGTAAGCCATCGCGCCAATCTCATGATCTCCTCCTGCGGGCACGCTCGCGCTTTCCGCCTACTCTTCATTACTCCTGGGCCGGCGTGTTCACGGGTGTTCGCGGCTGCCGGTACACTTGCACGCGCGAGCTCGACGAACCAGCAGAGAAGCCGTATTGAAAGCGTCTCGATCCATTTTCCAGGTACGACCACTGCAAGTCCATAGATATTTTGGCACGGTCGAGCATGGTGTCCAGACCGTCTGCGTTGATATCCGGGAGCGCATCGGAGGCTACTTGCGGGACTCGCGAAGCGGTGGCGGCAAGCCGCGCCAATCGCGGATCAATGTCCGACTGAATCTTCCCGGCGTACATCAGCGCGTATTTGCCGTTACTCTCGACCGCGTACAAGTGCCCCGCTTCCAATACCACTCGGCTCTGGTATCCGCTCTCAGGAGCCGAAACAACGCCCGTGATCGGTTGCGGACCCAAATCTATTATCCCTCCATTTAGAGACATCATCTGCACGAGGAGTTGCCCGTCGCCTGTGATAATCGGGTTCAGCTCGAAGTCCGAAGACCCTCCGCAGAAGGATTGTGAGCCCGTAGCAAACCGGAATCCACCGCAGTCGCGGTTCGAGACTACTACCAGACTGCGGCCCTGACGCGTTAACGATGGAGTGGCAGGCTCAACGGAGAAATTCTTCACCGCGGCGATGCGTGAGAGATTTCCTCCTTCGCTGATCTCGTTATTGGGATCGACGGAAATCGCCATACTCAAGCGTGGCTGGTATGCGGCCTGCCACTCCCACTCGACGGGCACCGAGCGCCCAGCAGGAATGTCTACATTGACTGTAGCGACCACCTGCTTGTTGACGACCAACGCGACCTGCACATCAGTAGCGTCGGCCTCGCCGCGGTTCTCGACACGCGCTCGCACCTCTACGCGATCGCCCTCTTTGGGCATGAGCGGCGAGAACTGCACGGTGGATGGCAAAATAGTCAGCACCGGCAAGCCGGACTCTTCCCGCAGTTCACCGAACCTGACGGATTGCTTTGCGAGGCCAGATCGGTCTTCCTCGCCGCCCACCCGCAGGATGCCCACGCCGCAACCGCTATTTGAGCCCGTCGAGTTCAAGGCACAAATCTGGAACGGATTCAGGAACGAAGCGCCCGTACCGGATTGGCCGCCGAATACCAGAAAGACAGCCAAGGTCTGAGCGCCCGACGTGCTCGCGTTGGTAATGAAGCAGTTTACTGTTCCAGTGGCCAACAGATTCTTTCCCTGAGTGGACGGCCCGCAATCGGAGCTGCTGATGCCCGTCGGCAGCGGAGCTTTGTAAACGCCACTGGTCGGACTGGTGCCGCTTCCCAAGCCGGTCAAATACAATGTCACGCCGTTGGGAGGGTTGAAGCCGTTCGCGAATTCCACTCTGAATCCGCCCGTGATCGTGCCGCCCAGAGGAATGTTCAGTCCGGTCGCAGGAGGCGAAACTACGGGCATGCCGATTTGGAATCCATGCGTGGCGGTGACTGTGGTGGTTGTCCCGACGACCCCTGTGATGGATGTACTGTCCGGTCCCATAGAAATAGTCTTGCCGGCCTGCCCCGCGGACATGCAGAAGCTCACGGCCGCATACGGCGGCGCCACGGCGAATGTGAGCGCGTTGGCGGGGCTGGGCGAGCCGGGGACACCGTTGTAAGATGCCGTTGTGTTTGGAGCTCCGCACAGCGTGCCGTCGTATTGCATCTGGTTTCCGTCCGGCACCCTCACTACAACAGGAGACGTAAAGGAAGACGACGGCGGGATTACCTGCACCTGGATCACAACAGGAACGTTCGCGTTCACCTGCTGAGACCCGGTGGGCGTGACCAGCAGAGAGAAGTTCAACGGAGGAGCATCGACGCCGGTGCACGAGGTCACTGTGCCACCCAACAAACAGACGGAGAACGGAACGGTGGCAGCCGAACTCGGCGCAGTGGAGCCAAAAACGGCGAACACCTCCAGCACGGTCGCGGAGCTCGAAAACGTAGTCGCAGTATTTGCGATCTCGCACGTGGTGGAGTTGCCCGGCAGCACAATCTTACCAGCCGTGGCCGGACCGCAGTCTGAGCTGCTAACGCCTGCCGGCAACGAACCCCAAGGTTTGCCATTGATCAGAGTGGCTCCTTGCGGGGCAATAAAGACATTCAGCGGCAAATTGAATCCTCCAGAAGAGGAGGGTGATGCCACGACAATGTTGGCCGTGATCAATCCACTAGTGGGTACATTGAAGCTGGGTACGCCGGTGACCGTAATACTAGGCGCGCCGATTTGGAAGTTGTGAATGACTTGGGCACTGTTGCCGCCCGACATAACGGTTACAGTGGTGGAATCCGCGCCGGGCGTTACGGAGGCCAGAGCTTGCCCGGCCGACATGCAAAAACTGGCGGAGTATGGAGGCCCGAGAGAGAAGGTCAGAGCAGCAGTGCCCGGCGCTGGCGCTCCGGCGGCGCCGTTATAGGTACCACCTGGCGGTGTGCCGCAGGATCGATCGAACTGCATCTGATTGCCATCCGGGACTGTCACCGTAACAGGCGAGGTGAAGCCTGACGGCACCGTCACCTGGATCTGCAGCGCGACCGGGATATTTGCGTAGACTTGTTGCAAGATATTCGGGGAAACCAAAGCACCGATAGTAGATGCAAATCCGGTAGCACTGAAGATCACACTGCCGCTGACGCCGGAAGTGGTGGCACTGACGGTATTCAACCCACCGGAAGTTCCGAGCGTCAGCAGTACCGACGCGAGACCCTGAGCATCGGTCGTCACCGCACTGGTCGTGCTGAGTGTTCCGCCTCCTCCAGCGACCGCAAACGCCACTGGCACCCCTTCGACCGGATTACTACTGGCGTTCGTCACT
This sequence comes from Acidobacteriota bacterium, assembly GCA_016191085.1. Lineage (GTDB taxonomy): Bacteria > Acidobacteriota > Terriglobia > 2-12-FULL-54-10 > 2-12-FULL-54-10 > JACPPJ01. The sequence continues at coordinate 81,460 of JACPPJ010000021.1, forward strand.
TTTACTACGAACGGCGCCGATAACGGCTCATTCACGGAGCCGGTTTGATTGTTCCCACTCACTAGCAACAGCGTGGTAGGCGTCAGGGCGTTGGCTGTGGCGGTAAAGGTAACCGGAGTGACACCAGCGACGCTCGCCGTAACTGTGTTTGTTCCGGGAATGGTCCCCAGTGTCAAAGTAGCGAACGCCAAGCCAGAGCCGTTCGTATTCACGATCAACTGGGTGACGCCACCCGTCAGCTTGCCACCGCCTTGCGTGACAGTGAACGTGACAGGCACATTGGAGAGGGGACTACTCGCCGCATTCGTTATCATTACCACAAAGGTTGACAATGTCTGACCGATACTAGCCGCCTGATTGTCACCGCTCACGATTGTTAAATTGACCGATGGCGTCGGTGTTGGCGACGGTGTCGGAGTGGGTGTAGGTGTCGGTGTAGGTGTAGGTGTAGGTGTCGGTGTAGGTGTAGGCGTCGGTGTTGGTACCGGCGTAGGCACCGGAGTAGGAATCGGAGTAGGCGTCGGAGTCGGCGTTGGCGTCGGTGTTGGCGTTGGAGTCGGCGCAGGCGTCGGTGTAGGTGTTGGAGTCGGCGCAGGCGTCGGCGACGGAGTAGGCGTCGGCGTTGGCGTCGGAGTCGGCGTCGGTGTTGGTACCGGCGTAGGCGCCGGAGTAGGAATCGGAGTAGGCGTCGGTGTTGGCGACGGTGTCGGAGTAGGCGACGGTGTAGGCGTAGGTGTTGGGGTCGGTGTCGGTATCGGCGTTGGTACCGGCGTCGGTGTAGGAGTGGGTGTCGGCGTCGGTGTTGGCGTTGGGGTCGGAGCTAGACCTGGCACTTCACCCAAAGACTGATTCGTTCCTTGGGGATTAGAGACTCCGGGTATGCCAGGCAATCCCCCACCGAGGTTGGGTGTGCCGCCGACACTCTGCGCAATGCCGGCGCCCGCGCTGCCCAGCTTCCCTTGAGGAACGTCGTTGATCAGCCAGCCGGATCCGGAAGCCATTCGCAAGGTAGCCTGCTCGCGCGCGATCAGCACCTTCTCAGGTTCTGCTTTGGTGCTGTACTGGATCTCGAAATCCACTTGATAAATTGCTATCTTGCCCTCTTCAAAGATTTGACCATTTGCCGTCCGGACGAATACGCGAATTTGCGAGATGTTCCGGAATGATGTCTCTACAGATTGGCGTAGCGCCGCGTAACCGGGGTACTTGAGCGGGTCGAACAGCTTCATGAACTCCGAGGGCTGCAGCGTTTCGTATGCAGTCTTGAGGTCGGCGATCAACTGTTTCGGGTTCGCCATGGACACTTCGGCCGGGAGCACCACAAACGAAAACTGCACATCGGCCGTTTTGTTGGCTGACGTAGTGATAGTTAGATTGCCCCTGTAATTCCCCGGCGACCACTTGGTCGTGTCCACTTGCAAGGTGGGTGTGTTGAACCTCTGGTCGAACACTGCAAGACTGTCAGTGGCGCGTATAATCCGCCATTGGTATGAAGTGATAGAGCCCATGCCGCTGAAGGAATCCGCGGCGCTGAGCTGCATGTCCTGACCGACTGTGGCGAAGCCGGTTCCCAGGTCTACGATGGCTTCTGGAGCGGCGCCTCCGCTGGTGTCCAACGCGCTATTCATTTCGTCATCGGTCGCCGGGCGAGGTGGTGTCGGCGCCACGCCTTGCTGCACCAATGTGACTTCGCCGGGATTCAAAATCACCGTACCCGGCACGTTGGGGTTGGAATTGCGTACAGAGACCTGGCCGTCCAGGCAGAAAACCATAGTGGCGACAGGACTGAAGGCGTCCACCACTTCATCGGTTCCGAGGACTCCTGCAACGGCCGTGTTGCTCTGGATCTCAAACCGCGCGCCGGGCCGGGTTTGCTTGACGACCTGGGCGCGGACCTTTCCGTATTCAATCTGGAAGGTGGACTGTTCCGTCTGGCGGTTGTGCTCGATGACTTTCAATCGCGACTGGGAGCCCAGCGCCAGGATGGAGCCGTCGTCCAGGCGGGCGCGCAGACGGCCTCCCACGCCGGTCTCCAAGACATCCTGGTAATACAAGGTCATCCCCTTTTGGGCTTCAGACCTGACTGGCTGCGGGCCTTTCTGGCGCACGACCGAGCTGGGCTTCAGAACCACACGGAGGTCGCCGGCCTTGGCTTGGGCGAGAGCTCGTTGCGCGCCGGGTCCCGTGACGCAGGCCAGCAATGCCAGCGCGAACGCTCCACTCCACTCCAAGACTCGTTTACTCATGGCCGTTCCCCGTGTTCTACCCAGCATGAATTTCTCTCTTGAAACCACCGCAGACCCATAACACCAGGTGGTAGCCACGGCGAGCGTCTTTCCTCGCCGTGGGTTCGTGCCCGGTTCATGCAAAAGCCCACGGCGAATAATACGTTCGCCGTGGCTACCACCACCACGTAACGCCATAATGGGCCCTGTTACGACTCATTCAGACTCGCTCCAACGAGCCGCGATGACAATAGAGCAAGGGTCCTATTTCCTGCGTACCGTGCGATTTACTTGGTCGTCATGGTGTACACGCCGTCCCAAACGCCTACCGGTGCCTGCTCCAGGAACGTCTTGGAACGCTTGTACAACAACTGCGTCGGGCCGTCGGACGGATACTTGGTGGCCAGAGTACGGAAAATGTCGTAGGCCGTCTCCCACTCGCCAGCCTTATACGCCGTGAGGCCCTCGGTGAAATCTCTTAATAGTTCTTGGTAGCGTGCTTGCTCGCTGGCTTCCCCGAGCAGTTCATAAATCGCCACCGGCTGCTGTTTGCCTTTCACCCGGATCAAATCCAGTTCGCGCGTGACAAATTGATCTTTCACGTGTTGGTAGGTGTACTCGGTCAGAAGGATCTGAACGCCGTATTCCTTGGTGAGGCCCTCGGTGCGCGAACTCAGGTTGACGTGGTCTCCCATGACCGTGTAATTGAACCGGCGCAGCGAACCCATGTTGCCGACCATCATCTTGCCGGTATTAAGGCCGACTCCGATCTTCAGGGTGGGTCTTCCCTGGCTCTTCCAGGTTGTGTTCAGTTCATGCAGGCCGCTGATCATGCGCAACGCTGCGCGGCAGGCGTTCGCCGCGTGGTCCTGTTGATCCAAAAAGGGCCGGCCCCAGAAAGCCATGACCGCGTCGCCGATATACTTGTCGAGCGTGCCCTTATTCTGGAAAACAATGTCGGTCATGACGGTGAGGTATTCGTTGAGCAGTTCCACCAAGGCGGGCGGGGAGAGTTTTTCCGAAATGGAGGTGAAGCCGCGAATGTCGCTGAACATCACGGTCAGCTCCACTTCTTCTCCACCTAACTTCAGACGACCAGGGTCCTTCAGAATTTGTGAGATGAAGCCGGGAGCAACATACTGGCTGAACGCGCCGCGCACTTTCCGCTTTTCTTTCTCTTCAAAGAGGACGCGGTGACTGACCACACCGAGATAATTTAGAGTGAGAGTGCCGAACGGTAGAACAACTGACAACCATCGGCCATAGGCGCTGAAGTTGAAATAGACGAAAGCAACCAAAGCGATTGCGGCCACTGCGTAGGAGATAGTTGACGTAAGCGGCCGAACCAGTACAAAGATCAGTCCCATTACTAGCCCGCAGCACAACAGCACGAACAAATCTGTGATCTCCTCGCTAAACCCGCGGCGCAGGAAGCTCTCATGGAGGATGTTGTCTACGACGTTGGCGTGAATCTCCACGCCGGGATAGCCCTGCTTGGCGAAGGGTGTCGGCCGTATGTCGCCGATGCCCAGCGCGGTAGCGCCCACGATCGCGATCTTGTCCTTAAATAATCCCTGAGGGGTGACGCCATCCGCGACGTCCGCAAACGAATAGTAGGGGTACGTCTGCGTGCCGCCGGCAAAGTTAATCAAGACTCTTCCCGAGGAGTCTGGATAGATTTTCTTCCCAGCCAGTTCAATCAGTTCCGGTCCACTCTGATTGAACCAGAGCAATGTTTCCTGCGCTTCGGCGCCCAAGTACAGCCGTGCGATCTGGATATCAAGCGAAGGATAGAAGGTATCGCTTTCGACGGTGGCGGCCGGATCAACATAGTGAAAGATCAAGCTGGCACGGCGGTAGGTGCCGTCGTTTTCGGCTTCAGTATTGAACGATCCAGCGCTCCTTGCGGCGTCGGCGAAGATGCGCAGGTTGGGCTCCACAGCGCCCATGACGGGCGCTTCCATATAAAAGTGATAAGGAGTGCTGGAAGGCCGTTTCAGCGTCTGGGGAAAAGCTTGGTAGGCAAGCACCTCGTTGTAGCTCTTGATCTGCTGCGGGTCCATGTGCGCCACGTCCGACGCGTTCGCGAAAAACAAATGCCCCAGCACGACATTGCCGGTCTCTTTGAGCCCCCTGGCGAATTGGGCATCGGTATCAGCTTCCTCGCGCATGGAGCCCAATCGTTCCACAAAGGGGTCCTTGGTTCCGGAACCGTGAGCCTGGCGGTACTCGCCTTCCACCTGCGAAATGAGTGTGGCGCCGTTGTAGCGGTCCGGGAGCGGGAAATCGACGTCGAAGCCGACGACGCGGGCGCCATCACGCTTGAGCGTCTGAAGCACCCGGGCATAATGGGATCTCGGGAAAGGCCATCCGAGCCGATCGATTGTTTTTTGGTCAATGGCGATGACGATGATGTTCGGGTCCGGTCGCCGCGGGCCGCGAATAGTGAACCGCCCGTCCAGCGAGCGGTTCTCGATGTTATCCAGAAACACCAGCGTGGAGTGGGCGCTCTTGCTGATATTGATGTAAACAAACGTGGCCAGAGATACCACCGTCACGCTAGCACTGATGATCACACTCGTCCGATGTGATTTCAGCGCGGTGACCAGAGCAGCCATGCCCTTGGCGCTAAAGGCAAATTGCAGTTGTTCGAGTATCTTCGGCATGACTACTGCCTGCGAAAACGCCACACCAGGGTCACCTGCATAATGCGCTCCAGGAAGTTCTGATTGGGCAGCGCGAACAGATTGTTATTCCGGTCGTAGCTGATTGTGATGGTACGGTTTTCGTTGTTGTTGATCTTATACGTAATCGCAAAATGCGCTGCAGGGCGGCGGAAACCGCTGGGTCCCGTGACGGCGTATATAGGAAGTCCATTGGGATTAAGCATTGGGCGGAACGTCTCAGAGTCCAGCAGCGGTTCATCCTGGAACAGCGTGGCGCCGACTTGACGGTATAGGGCTTCGAACACGAACCAACGCGGGGCCTCCAGAACCACTCCCGCCTGGATGTTGCGGTTGTTGGTGCCGGTCGGTACGCGATCATAGAGTTCCCGGTTCAGTTGCCAACGGACTAGGGGAGTGAACATCCAATCACCCAAATTGAAGATGCTGCGGAAGCCAACCGTCACGTCGTTTGCCCAGGTCTGCTGTGTCCTGTTGATCCGATCAATGTTGGCTCGATGCTCAAAGCCGACGGTCAGGACACTTGACGAAATGGGGATGCCGACCTCAACAAACGGCGTGCGGGTGAATCTGCTCGCCAAATCTTGCTGGCGCTGGTGGCGCTCCCTGTAACCGAAATCCAGCAGCGTGTTTCCCAGGCCTGGCAGGTCGCGCAAACTGAGACGCACTTCCGGCAACTGGAACAGGGTCGTAGGGTTTACATTTTGGCCGCGCAGGTTATCGTCGGTGCGACGATACGAGAATTGCAGAGTGGCTTGCCTGGCGATCTGGTTGCTCACGCGCACCATCAGGTCCTGAAGGTCGGACACCTGCCTGGCGTTGACCGCGAAGAAGGACGGCATCATTCGCGTGTAGTATTGGCCGAGCGTCCAGGAGCCGGCGCGGAACGAGTTGTCGAACCGGACGGCGTAGTCTTTGCCGATTGTTCCGCAGGGGCACACGGTTCTTCGCACGAAATCGCCGTTCTCGCTTGCATCGGGGTTGGTGAGGCTGTACGCTAACTCGGCCTGCATGTCCCACTTGCGGAAGAACGTCATGCGGGTGTCGAGGCTGACCACGTTATTCTCGACTGGCTTGTAAAACGTCAGTCCGTTCTCGTCAGCGGGAATCGAACTGGCCAGGTCGAGGCCGTATGCCCAGTTGATCGCTATGAGCTTGTCGCGCGCGATCCGCTGTTCTGCTCGCAACCCGCTGACGATCCGAGTGAAGGGCTTGCCCGGCAGGTTCTCCTTGAACAACGATCCATAACGGTCGGTAAAGGTGCCGCCATTGGTCATCAGCCGGAAGTTGCCCCAGCGGCCAATGAAATGCACGCCCTTCAGGTTCTGGTTATAAGTGAAACGCGAGTAGCTAACCAGATAATCGCCGAAATTCCACTCGTAATGCGGGTCGTGAATGCGGAAGTACGCTTTCTGAATGCTGCTGCGCTCGGGATCCACTCGATTGTCAGTGGTGTACCGCGCCACCGAAACCAGCTCAAACCGTCGCGGGCCTCTGGTGATGTCCTGGAGGAAGCTGAAGTCGAAACTGTTGTTATTCCCGGGAGTGAGGAACGAGCGGTCACGCGCCGCTCCCGTGATGCGTTGCAGGTTCGAGAACGCGCGAATTTCCAGGAACTGCAATCTGCCGGTGTCGATTCCCGATACGGTTGAGATGCCGCCCAGCGCTGGTGGAGTCTGAGGGCCCTGGGCCGGTGGAGATGCTGTGCCCGGGACGCTGCCAGGAGGAGCTGACGGGGTGATGGGAGCGGACTGCCCGGGCAATTGCGAAGGCGTTTGTGTCTGCGCTCCAGCAATCAGCGAGGCCAGCCAAATGGCAGGCAGGAGAACTACACTTGCCAGCCGACGCCGGCAACGGACCAGATGTCTTGACGCCATGTTGTGTGCTTCACGATGTTGACTTCCATCCCTTGTTCATCTCGGCTTTGAGTCACAGCTGCCAGGTCCCGAGCGCGATCACTCCTCTGGCGTAACGCACGGCACGCCGCTTCCCGTTTGGACGGGCTGGCAGCGCACCCCGAAGCGCTTGCTCCGCGTGTAATGCTTATTGCGGGAAAAAGGTAATAATCGCGGCTCTATCAGATAGAATGTCTGCTCTTGTTCTGCACATGAATTCGCCTATATGCTGGTGGGGGAGATGTTCGGTTTGTCGGTCCGTTGTTCATCACGGGCTAAGGTTCAGCGAAAGCCGGGAGGAAAAGGGGCAGTCATGACACCATAGGCCCGATCGCTGGAGCGCCAAAGGTGCCATAATCAACCCGGTTTTGTCAACCGAATTGGTGTTCGATATAAGGCAAGTCCGCATTGCCATAGCCGGCGGCGCAAATTGCTCTTGCAGCGGTATTGGAAAACAGTGGTCGCCGTGCTGGGTGGCAATCTCATCTATTTCCTGGTCCTAGCGCCGTATCTTCCCCCAGCGGCCCGCCACAGACGCCACCAGCTTGACTGGGGTTTGGTTGTGGACTTCTGGGTCTGTTTGGCCGTTTTTGGCTTGCTCTCTCTGGTGTGGAAATCAAAGCGGAAATAATACCGTTCCCGACGGCCTTCGCGCCTTGTTTGCCGAATATGAACATTGATAGAATGTGCTCTTTGCGTGGCTGCCGTTTTCACCATAGTTGGCTTTCTGTCCTGAATTCGTCCAAACGCATGTCCGGAAGGGTGTTGATTTCCTTCAGGAGGCAGGTACCTGTATGCCCGACCAATTCGATCTGGTGGTGGTTGGAAGCGGTCCTGGGGGATACGTGGCCGCGATTCGGGCAGCCCAGTGGGGCCTGCGTACTGCGGTAGTCGAGAAGGACGACCGCCTAGGCGGTACCTGCTTGAACGTCGGCTGCATCCCCACCAAGGCACTGCTGTTCAGCGCCGAAGTGATGGATTTAGCGAGGCGGGCGAAAGAGTTCGGGATCGAGTGCGGCGAACCGCAACTCCGTTTCGAGACAGTTCGCGCGCGCCAGCGGCAGGTTGTACAGAAGCACAACAAGGGAATCGAGTTCCTTTTCCGGAAACACAAGATTGAAACGGTGCGCGGCTGGGGCAGATTGTTGGGCGGCGGAAAAGTTGAGGTGGACAGTCCATCGGGCAAACGCCAGCTCAGCGCACGTTTTGTGATTCTCGCAACCGGGTCTGAAGCGCGCATGCTTCCCGGCCTGAGCGCCGATGCAGACTACATTCTCACGAACAGGGAGATTCTGGAAACGCCGTCGGTCCCTCACGCGCTGGTGATCATCGGAGCAGGAGCGGTCGGCGTGGAGTTTGCATCCATCTACCAGCGGTTTGGGTCGGAGGTAACCCTGCTGGAGATGCTGCCGCGTGTCCTGCCTCTCGAGGACGAGGAGATTTCGCGGGAACTCGAGAAGGCGCTGAAGAAGCAAGGCATCAAAATTCTCACCGGCACTCGCGTTGAGAAGGTCGAAAAGAAAGCGGCCGGAGTGGAAGTCACCATCTCTTCAGGCGGATCAGCGCAGACGATTTCCGCTGAGCAGGTGCTGGTAGCCGTTGGCCGGCGTCCCAATACCGAAAAGGTCGGGCTTGAGAACACTAAGGCCGAGGTCGAAAAGAGTTTTGTTAAAACCGACAGCTACATGCGTACCGCGGAAGGCGGTCTCTACGCCATCGGGGACATCGTCGCGGGAGCACCGCTACTGGCTCATGCCGCGTCCATGGAGGGAATTACGGCGGTGGCCGATATGTGCGGCAAAGATGTACCGCCGATGAACTTCCGGCAGGTTCCGAACTGCACCTATTGCGAGCCGCAGGTTTCCAGCGTGGGGCTGACGGAAAGCGATGCCAAGTCGCAAGGTTATTCCGTCAAAATAGGCAGGTTTCCGTTCATGGCGAACAGTAAGGCCAGCATTCTCGGTGCGCGAGAGGGCTTCATCAAGATCGTTTGCGAGGAGAAGCACGGGGAAATTCTGGGCGTACACATGATCGGTCCATACGTAACCGAGCTGATTGCCGAAGCCGTTGCCGCCATGAGGCTGGAATCCACGGCAGAGGACCTCATGTACACCATTCACGCACATCCGACGTTATCGGAAGGAATGATGGAGGCGGCCAATTCCGTCTATTCTCTGACCATCAATGCATAACCAACGGGAATCGCGGCTCTGCACGGTCTACCGGCTGGGGCATGTTCCGTATGGTGAGGCGCTGGCGTTGCAGCGGGAACTCGCGGCGCGGCGCAAGGCGCATGAGATTGAAGACACGCTGTTGCTGCTGGAGCACAATCCGGTCATCACATTCGGGCGCAACGCCAAGCGGGAGCATTTGATCAGCAACCCGGCGGTTTTAGAGCAGCAGGGAATTGAGGTGGTCGAGACCGAGCGTGGCGGCGACGTCACCTATCACGGGCCGGGACAGTTGGTGGGCTATCCTATACTGGATTTGAGTCTGATTCGTAAAGACGTGGTCTGGTATGTGCGGACCTTGGAAGAGGTCCTGATTCGCGCGTCGGCAGATTTTGGAGTTGAAGCACAGCGGGTCAAAGGATTCACCGGCGTATGGGTGAACGGAGCAAAGCTTGCAGCTATCGGAGTCCATATCAGCCGCTGGGTTACGTCACATGGATTCGCCTTGAACGTGGAAACAGATCTCGGCAATTTTCGGCACATCGTTCCCTGCGGCATCACGGCTTGTGCGGTCACTTCGTTACGCCAATTGTTGCGCGTTCCGGTCAATCGTTCGGCAGTGGAAGAACGCATCATAGCGCACATGGGTGAATTGTTCGGATTCGAAACTCGGCACGGAGATCCGCAGAGCCTGCAAAGGAGGGAACCATGGCAATCGAAGTGTTGATGCCGCAGATGGGTGAAAGCGTCACCGAAGGCACCGTGACCAAATGGCTGAAGAAAGAGGGCGACACGGTCGGCAGAGATGAGCCGCTATTCGAGATCTCCACTGAGAAGGTAGACGCGGAAATTCCATCACCCTCTTCAGGCACGCTGACAAAGATCCTGGTGCGGGAAGGCCAAACCGTGGCAGTGCGAGCCGTAGTGGCGCAGATAGAGCCAACATCCGCGGAGCAGAAACCTTCCGCTCCACCGCGCCAGCCCGAAGTAAAGGCGGCTGCACCCAAGCCTGCGCCGACGCCCTCTCCGACACCGGCTGCGCCCCCACCGCCGCCGCCAACTGCTGCAAAGCCCTCCGGTCCTGCCCTAGTGCCGCCCAAGCAGCCCGAGCGACCCAGGCAGCCTGAGCCTGTTGCAGAGAAAGGCGAAGAGATCCGGACTTCTCCTTTAGTTCGACGGCTGGCGGCGGAGAACGCAGTGAACCTGTCGGAGGTCCAAGGCACGGGTCTCGGTGGAAGAATCACCAAAGAGGATCTGCTGGCGTTCGTAGACAGACGCAAGACGCAGCCACCCGTACGCGAGAGGGCGGCGAAAGAGGTACCGCCCGCCGCGGCTCCCGAGTTAGAGCCTGAGACCGCCGCTGCGCCCGCAGCGACGCCGGGCGAACGAGAGGAAGTCGTGGCGATGAGCGCCATGCGCAAGAAGATCGCTGAACACATGATCATGAGCCGCCATACATCGGCGCACGTCACGACGGTTTTCCAAATCGATCTGACCAAAGTGAACGGCGTATATCAGCGCGAAAAGGAGCGGTTTGAACGCCAGGAAAATACGCGCTTGGGGTATACTCCGTTTTTTATCCGCGCGATAATAGACGGCCTGAAGCGTTTCCCGATTCTGAATAGTTCTGTATCGGGTGACAACATCGTCTACAAAAAGGATATTCACATTGGGGTGGCGGTGGCGCTCGACTGGGGCCTCATCGTTCCCGTGATTCACAACGCTGATGAGAAGAGCTTTTTGGGTTTGACGCGGGCCATAAATGACCTAGCGGACCGCGCGCGTCGCAAGAGTCTGTCTGTCCGCGAAGTTCAGGGCGGCACGTTTACCATTACCAACCCTGGCGCGCTCGGCAGCTTGTTTGCTACGCCTATAATTAATCAGCCGCAGGTTGGGATCGTCGGTGTGGGCGCGGTAAAGAAGATGCCGGTGGTGATTGACGATGCCATTGCCATCCGACCGATCGTGCACCTCTCGCTCAGCTACGACCATCGCATCATAGATGGCTACGTAGCAGACCAGTTCATGGCCACGGTGAAGAGCTACCTGGAGAACTGGGAAGAAACGATCTTATAACGGGGAGTTCTGATTCTGAGCAGTTTGGTCTGCCGAGACAGATCCACTCAGAAAGTGTGTGCGCGCCGAATGTGCCGGCGCGGCTGCGTCCCAGAGTCACTGCCCGTCATGTTTTGAGATAGCTGCAAGAGATTTTCATCCGGAAAAAAGGAGTAATCAATCCCCGTGCAACTCACTGTCATCTTCGCCATTAGCATCATCGGGCTCCTCTTCGCGTTGTACTTGATGCGAGACGTCCTGAACAGAGATACCGGAACCGCGGCCATGCGGGAGATTTCCGACGCCATTCGGCAGGGAGCGGAGGCTTTCTTGCGCCGCCAGAACCGCACCATTGCCTATCTTGCTGTCGCACTGGCCGCGATCATATATATTCTGTACGCCTTTGTGCGTGCGGCAAACGAACACGATCCGGCGAGCGCGTCTAATCTGGCGTTATGGACCACGCTGTCATTTTTGTTCGGAGCGGCTTGCTCCGTTGCCGCCGGTTATATGGGGATGTGGGTCGCTATTCGCGCCAACATTCGAACGGCGGCGGCCGCCACCAAGGACATGAACGGCGCTTTGCAATCTGCGCTGCGCGGTGGCGCTGTCTCTGGATTCTTCGTCGTGGCGCTGAGCCTGCTCGGCGTCGCGGGACTCTTCGCTATCGTCGATAAGATGGGCGTGACGGACGACATCTCTAAGATCCCGCTGCTGATCGTGGGGTATGGTTTCGGAGCGAGTTTCGTCGCACTTTTTGCGCAGCTCGGCGGAGGGATTTACACCAAAGCTGCGGATGTGGGAGCGGACCTGGTCGGCAAAGTGGAAGCTGGAATCCCGGAAGACGATCCGCGTAATCCCGCCGTTATCGCGGACCTGGTCGGCGATAACGTGGGCGACTGCGCTGGACGCGGCGCCGATCTCTTCGAGTCTACTGCCGCGGAAAATATCGGTGCCATGATCCTTGCCGCTTCGCTATACGGCGCCAACAGGGAAGTATTTGAAGCGCGGGGCTTGACTCTAATTGGCGTGCTGCTCTTCCCATTGGTATCGCGCGCGTTCGGAATTATCGCCTCTATCGTAGGCATCATGTCGGTCAGGACGAGGGAAGACGAAGATCCCATGCAGTCGCTCAACCGGGGGTATTACATCACCACGGCATTGGCGATTGTTGGGTTCTACATTGCCGCGCGATGGCTGCTAGGTCCCGAGTATTACTTCAACTTCTTCATCTGCGGAGTCATCGGAGTTCTCACCTCCATCGCCTTTGTGTTCATCACGCAGTATTACACCGAGTACCGCTACCGCCCCGTCAAATCTATAGCGGAAGCTTCTCAGACCGGCCCCGCAACGAACATTATCTCCGGCGTCGCCGTTGGCATGGAGTCTACGGGCTATCCCGTTTTGACGATTTGCTTGGCCATCGTGAGTTCGTATTTCCTCGGCAGATATTCTGGATTAGAACATGCGGGACTGTTCGGCACCGCCGTAGCCACGATGGGTATGCTAGGGCCGTGCGCATTTATTTTGGCCATGGACACCTTTGGTCCCATCACGGACAACGCCGGTGGCATTGTGGAGATGAGCCGCCAGCCCGAAGCCATTCGCGAGCGCACCGACCGGCTGGACAGCGTCGGCAACACCACCAAGGCACTCACGAAAGGTTACGCAGTAGGTTCGGCAGGGCTCGCTGCCTTCCTGCTTTTCGGAGCCTATCTGGACGAGGTGAGGAATTACATGCCCACCTTTTCTGGCACCATCAATCTGAACAAGCCCGAGGTCTTCGTGGGGGGGATGCTCGGCGCCATGCTGGTTTTGTTGTTCTCCTCGCTGGCTATCAAGGCCGTGGGCAAGGCTGCGTACGCGATCATTAACAACGTCCGTGAGCAGTTCAAGCGGAACCCGGGAATTATGCAAGGCACGGCCAAGCCGGATTACGGCGAGTGCGTGGACATCGCCACCAAAGCAGCGCTGAACAAGATGATCGCCCCCGGCCTGCTCGTGGTCGGCATGACAATCGGCGTAGGCCTGTTATTCAAAGCCTTGTATCACGCCACCGGCCAGCCTGCCGACGGCGCCAGCGGGGCCGAGGTGATCGGAGGCTTCCTGATGGTCGGCACCATCACCGGCATCATCGTGGCACTGTTCCTGAATAACGGCGGAGGCGCTTGGGATAACGCCAAAAAGTACATCGAGACGGGCGCATACGGTGGGAAGCGGTCCGATCCGCACAAGGCGGCCGTGGTCGGCGATACGGTCGGAGACCCATTCAAGGATACAGCGGGCCCCTCATTACACGTTCTGATCAAGCTGCTGAGCACGATCACGCTGGTGATGGTGCCGTTGTTCTTGTGAGTGGTTTGGAACGCGCAGTATAGGCATCCAGCAGGACGGCTTTCAGGTCTTTCACCTTGGCCGCGGTTTCCGTACGGTAAATCTAGCCCTTAGTCTCCGCGACAAACCCGCTCAGTAGCTGGACGAGAAATTGCGACTCTGCTTCTGACAGATTGAGTGTCATAACGTCCCCTTTCCTGCGCCTGTTCGTTAGACGGCCACAATTCTAAGGATGGTTGCACGGTTTGACCGAGATCACGAGCTATCCCGACAAGCCAGAACCCCATCAGTGATTCTGGCCACCGTGACCATTTGCTTTACGTCGTGCACACGCACAATGTTCGCGCCGTTCAGAATACAAGCCGCCACCGCCGCCGCGGTCCCGAACAGTAAATCTTCCGGCGGGCACTGCCGCAATTGATTCACCACGGAGCCCACAGAGAGCACAGAGCTTTTAGAATCAGTTCCTCTGTGTTCTCCGTGCTCTCTGTGGTGAAAGAGTTCCCCGGAGACCGTTTGCCTGATGAAGGACTTGCGGGAAGGCCCAGTCAGGATCGGAAATCCAAGACTACTAAACCGCCGCAGATTGGCGATGATCTCAAAGTTCTGCTTACTACTCTTCCCAAACCCAATCCCCGGATCGAGCACGATCTGACGTTTGCGTATTCCCGCGTTCACAGCCCGCCGGACAGATGCGGCGAGCCCTTGGCGTATGCTCGGGATCAATCGAGTCAATGCAGGCAACTTCTGCATCGTTCGAGGCGTGCCGCGCAGATGCATCAGCACAACAGCAGCGCCATTGGTTGCCACGACACTTGCCATTCTCGGATCGTATCTCAGTCCGCTAACGTCATTGACGATCTCCGCTCCCGCGCGTAAAGCTTTTTCGGCAACATTCCATTTGTAGGTGTCAATGGAAATGGGAATACGGATGCCTTTCCGGCGCAGGGTTTCAATCACTGGAACCGTCCGCTCCAGTTCTTCCTCTTCACTCACGGGTTCAGCGCCTGGGCGAGTAGACTCGCCGCCAATGTCGAGCAGATCAGCGCCTTCACGCTCGATCTCCAGCCCGCGCGCAATGGCTGCGAGACGGTCGAAATACGTTCCGCGTTCAGAGAAAGAATCAGGCGTGACGTTGAGGATGCCCATGACCAGCGTACGCTCGCCTAATCGCAATACGCGGTTGGGCAGTTGCAGGCGAAACAAATTGCGAAATGGAAAGGGTTTTCCAGGCACGGCTGCGATGTAAAAGTAGGTCCGTTACGCACGGTTCAGGATTTCTGCCGCCTCTCCGTGTCTCTTTTCCTCGATGAGTTTGAAAAGACCGCGCTCGATATCAACTGCGCGGAATGAGTCATGGGGGAAGTATGCCAAGGCGATATCTGCGCGTGAAGGACGGACTCTCGAATATTCTTTACTGGGGTTATGCTCGGAGCGGCGGTCGCCGCGACCACCGAGTAGGTGAATTTCGCAGAGGGGTAACTCAGCATCAACTCGATCAAGCACAGACTACATTCGGGTCCCTCGTTGGCTCGGGGCTGCATCAAATTGCAGGCAATCAGGCTGCCGCAATTCACACACATGTCGTTCGTTAGCAAGATTCGAATGTTTTTAGATCCTGCGTGTTACGTTACTCTCGACATGAAACTCACCGAGCTAGCCGCGCACACGCCAGTGACGATTCTTTGTGCGGTAAAGAGATATCCGACATACATTCCTATTACCAGACAAAACGAAGCCATTTATTCGCGATGGTGCAAGCAATGCACCTCCGCGCTTACATGTCTCTGGATGAAAAGGCCATTCTCGTGTTAAGGAAAGCTGTAGGTGACTACAGCTTTCCGACACACAGTTTTGACTTTGCCGCTCGACGGATTATCTCGCACGCTAACATGCGAGAATTGGAATCCGCGATTTCCGGTTCGCTCCTATCAAACAATATGGAAAGCGTTAGGAGTAGCGGATTCTAAGTCTCTACAGCTACGCCGGTGCTGGTTTTTCGCCTTCGTTGAACCCCGGTTTCTCGCCGCGAACGGGGCCGGGTCTTAGGACCTGCTGAGTTTCCGGTTTCTGTTCCGGCGGCTTCACCGCGATTGGTTTCGCCGGGAGAGTTTGATTGTTCAGCAGCAACTTCATTTCGTTTGCATCGAGGACTTCGCGATCCAGCAACGCTTCAGCGATCCGGATGAGGGTTTCGCGATTTTCCGTGAGGATGGTTTTTGCGCTCCGGTATCCGTCCTCGACGATTCGTCTCACTTCCTGATCAATGCGGATTGCAGTGTCTTCGCTAAAGTCGCGGTGCTGCGCGATCTCACGGCCGAGGAATATCTGTTCCTCTTTCTTGCCGAAAGTGAGCGGCCCCAGCGCGCTCATGCCCCACTCGCAAACCATCTTGCGGGCGAGTTCAGTTGCCTGCTCGATATCATTGCCTGCGCCGGTAGTCATGTGCTTCAAGAAGATTTCTTCTGCGGAGCGGCCTCCCATCATGACCGCGATCTGGCTCTCGAGGTACTCCCTCGTATAGGTGTGCTTATCGTCCTCAGGCAACTGCATGGTGACGCCTAACGCAAGCCCGCGCGGAATGATCGTTACTTTGTGAATGGGGTCAGCATACGGCATTTTAGATGCCACCAGAGCATGCCCCGCCTCGTGGTACGCCGTATTCTTCTTCTCCTCGTCGCTGATGATGAGCGATTTGCGTTCGACGCCCATCAGCACCTTGTCTTTGGCCGTCTCGAAATCGTACATGGCAACCGTCTTGCGGCCTTGCCGTGCCGCGATCAATGCGGCTTCGTTGACGACGTTGGCCAGATCAGCGCCGGAGAACCCTGGAGTCCCGCGCGCGATAACGAGCAAGTCTACATCGTCGGAGAGCGGGATCTTCTTAGTGTGCACCTGCAAGATACCTACGCGGCCATTGACATCCGGGCGGGGAACTACCACTCGACGATCGAAGCGGCCAGGCCGGAGCAGTGCCGGGTCTA
Organism: Acidobacteriota bacterium; assembly: GCA_016191085.1. Classification (GTDB taxonomy): domain Bacteria; phylum Acidobacteriota; class Terriglobia; order 2-12-FULL-54-10; family 2-12-FULL-54-10; genus JACPPJ01. Next base: position 97,808 of record JACPPJ010000021.1, read on the forward strand.
GAACATCGGGACGGTTAGTAGCCGCAACCAAGATGACGCCCTCGTTTGACTCGAAGCCGTCCATTTCGACCAGCAACTGGTTGAGCGTCTGTTCGCGCTCGTCGTGTCCGCCGCCAAGGCCGGCGCCGCGATGACGTCCGACCGCATCAATTTCGTCTATGAAGATGATGCAGGGGGCATTCTTCTTACCTTGATCGAAAAGATCGCGCACGCGGCTTGCGCCGACGCCGACGAACATCTCGACGAAGTCCGAGCCGCTAATCGAGAAGAACGGCACGTTGGCCTCGCCGGCAATGGCACGTGCCAGCAGAGTCTTGCCAGTTCCCGGAGGTCCAACCAGCAGCACGCCTTTCGGAATGCGCCCGCCGAGTTTCTGGAAGCGCTGGGGGTCGCGCAGGAATTCGATGATCTCCTGCAGTTCTTCTTTAGCCTCGTCTACGCCGGCAACGTCCTTGAACGTAATTTTCTTCTGCTGGGTTGAAAGCAGCCGCGCACGGCTTTTGCCGAACGACAGCGCCTTGTTTCCGCCGGTCTGCATCTGGCGCATCATGAAGATCCAGAATCCGATCAATAGCAGGAAGGGGGATGCATTCACGAGAATGCTGACCCAGGAACTGCTGGAGCTTTCCTTTACGTTAATGACTACGCCGTGGTTGCGCAGGATCGTGATGAGGTCCGGATAATTTGCGGGCACTATGGTCTTCAGGTGGCTATTGTCCTTCAGCGTTCCACGCACTTCGCTGGAACCATAGATGGTGACCTCGGCAACCTTGGACTGCTCCACGTAGTCGATGAACTTCGTAAAGCTGAGTTCCTGTTCGCGGGCGGGATTGCCTGTCTTGACCACCTGCCACAACAGCAGTGCGGTGGCAAGCATCACGACCCAAAATACAATCGTCTTGACAGTGGAGTTCACTGCGTTACTGTGCCTCCCTTGGCCGCCTCAGTGGAAGCGGCGTTTTCGCTGGCACTAATCGCCGCCACGTATGGAAAATTGCGATAGAGTCCGCGTTCGTCGTCCAATCCATAACCTACTAAATAGCTTCCTTGCCACGTGAAACCGGCATAATCGACGCGGAATGGAAGTCGTCTCCGCTCTTCACGGTCTACCAGGGCAGCGGTGCGAACCGACTTCGCGTTCTTGAGCAGGAGCTGCTGCACCAGGTGATCTAAGGTGATTCCGCTATCTACAACCGCATCGACCAGCAATACGTTTTTCCCCGCTATATCAGCCACCGGCCCATAAACAATGTTGCACACCGGCTGGGCACCCACTACGGTGTCTTGCTTCTCCATCTTGATGAAGTGGCAGACTACGGGGCAGGTCATCCCGCGCACTAGATCGGCCAGAAACATGAAGCTGTCGTCGAGTATGCCGATTGCGTGAACCTCGTCGGATCCGTAATCACTTGAGATCTGCGAAGCCATTTCGCGTACGCGCTTGCCGATTTGTTCTTCAGAAAAGATTACCTGCAACGGACCTCCGCTCAGCGCCTGAATTCCATGACCAGCAGCGCGCGATCACTGCCCGGAGGAGGCGAGAAGTCATCGGCGGCGCCCAATCCTCTAGTCCAGACAATTCTGCCGTTCCACAAAAGGACCGGCCACCCTTGTCGCTGTGTGAGTGGGATTCGCTGGCTCCGAAAAAATTCCTTGAGCTTCCTTTCTGTTCGATGACCCGCGGGCTTGTATAAATCACCCGGCCGCCAGTTCCGCAGGGTCAACATGGTTCCCCCGAGCCCTGGGTCCAACAGAGACACCACACTCTGATTATAGCGCGCTTGTGCGTTTTCCATGTCCATTATTTCAAAGGAAAACGTGCTTCCGATCTCCGGTGCTTCGATTCGGGCAGGAACATGAAAGTGATGTTCGAACCCCTGGAATTTCTTCGGAGCAGCGGCTTTCTCGATTATTAGATGCGAGAATTCGCGTTTGGCTACGTATCCTCCCGGCAGCGGCAGCCAGCTCCCGCTCTGCGACTCACTCATCAGATGCAGAAGCTGCTCGATGTGCTCAAAGTCGGCGGCTCCGGTCTGCGGAAGTCTGGCCAATTCTTGCCATCTCTTGTCGGAGTCTTCGGGCAGCGAGCACTTCAGTCGCGGCAGATACAGTGCTGCAGCGATGGCGCAACGCAGCAGCCGGCGTCTGACAGCCGGGTGCATGCGACACATCAACTGGATGTTCAATGAAATCCTTTCGCCTTCCACTTGCGCCGCCTGTGAGAGAATGGGCGGCAGATACTCGGCCCAGAAGCTTTCCTCGTCGCGCGCTGTTTCGGCTGTTCCAGCGAGCGTCCGCACGATTTGCGGATTGAACTCCGAGAGCATTGGTACGAGCTGATGCCGGATGCGGTTGCGCGTACGGCGCAGGTCGAGATTGCTCGAATCTTCTCGCCAAGGCTGCTGCCGCTCGTTGAGGTATGCCAACACCGCGCTGCGGCGCACTTCGATCAACGGGCGAATGATGCGATTCTCTACAACCGGGTAAATACCTGCCAACCCACGTAATCCGGCGCCTCGCAGCAGGCGCTGCAAAACCGTTTCCGCCTGATCGTCTGCGGTATGTCCGACGGCTACCCGATCCGCCCGGCCTTCATCGATCAAGGATCGAAAGAATTCGTAGCGAATTTTGCGGGCGGTGCTTTCGAGGTTCGATTTGGCGCTTCCAGCCTTGCTGCGAACGTCCGCGCGCGAGGCGTGCAGCGGCAGTTGCAAACGCTCAGAGAGTTGCCGCACAAAGCTCTCGTCCTCGTCAGATTCTTCCGCGCGCAAACAATGGTTCAGGTGACAGACGGAGAGAGCACATCCAAGCTGATCCGATAACTCGTACAAGACCAGGAGCAACGCGGTGGAGTCCGGCCCCCCTGAACAGGCGACCGCAACGCGCTGTCCGGGCGCGATCATGCAAAAGTGCGCAATCGTTTTCAGAACTGCGGACAGCATAGGGGTCTCCGCTGTACTGGCAAGATTCCCGGCGTCGAAGCTAATTGTAAGTCAACGACGCAGTTGCCGCCCAACAATCGTGAGATGGTGGGGTAGCCATGGCGAGCGCCTTCCTCGCCGTGGGTTTGTGCCCGGTCCACGCAAAAGCCCACGACGAAAAATACGTTCGTCGTGGCTACCGCTACCGCGCACGTTCAATTGCGATTCTTGGGCGGCAAGTCAACGACGCAGCGGCCGGTTAAAACAGCTTAAGATGCGAAAGGAAGAAGTGCAAAAACACTGAGGCGCTACAAAGCGGTGCTGGACGTACTAGGAGCGATAAAACAGCGCGGCGGCCATACCGGCAATCAGAGCCATGCTGGCGGCGCACAGAGCCGCCCTGGTCAGCAGTTCGACTCCGATCTTTCCCATTGTCTTGTTGATGCTCGCGGTCTCGTCGGACATTTCCAAGACGCCTCCGTTCAACAATGTCATGCTATCGGGTGCCATGAAGCGTTTCAATAGTACGCTCGGGCAAATTTGCCGATTTCCCATTGTCCAGAATGATACGAGCAATCCAGATTCCACCTTTACTCCTGGGGCGCCGATCTGCTAGTTCTTTGACACACGCACGTCCCAAATCGCGGCGGGAACGTGTAAACTAGTGGGGACGGGTCGCTGTGGAATTGAGAGTAAGAGGAAGGTAATTGTGATTCTCATCTTTTGTTCGCTGCTCGCCATTGGAACGATTGGATTCACGCTGCTGGTGCGCGAGCGCGACGTGCCTCCGGCTCCGGTGGAGAACGCCGAACTGAACCATCTGGAAACCCGCCGGCAAGTATTGTACGAGAACCTGAAAGACCTTCAATTTGAGTACCATCAGGGCAAACTGTCGGATGACGATTACCAGTCGTTGAAGGCCGGTTTTCTTTACGACTTAGCCGCCGTAATGGACTCCATCGAGCGTCTGCAAATTGGCAGGCAGACCGTGAAACCTTACGGTAAACAGCCCGAGAAATCCGCACCGCTGAGCGCCGCTGCAGCGGATCATGTGTGCCCCTCCTGCGGGACCGTAAATGCAGCGAACAATCGGTTCTGTGGTCAATGCGGAAAAACTCTGTTATAGCTGCGCCCCTGTCCCATGAATTCTCAATCCAAGTTCGCCGCAGCAGGAAAGAGAATAACTGCCCCGGTAAGCTTTCCCTGTTCCTGATCCTAGTAATCCTGGTTCTGAATGTTACTGTCTCTCGTGCTGGGGCTGGTCATTCGCTTTTGCATTAACCTGACCGTACCAGTCCGTAGCGTTTCTCCCACGCACTCTTCACGTAGCTAACGATTCGCGCTATCTCGCGTTCGTCACCGTGTTCCATAAACTCGCTGGCGATGCGACGAGCCCACTCCAGGATCTCCTGATCTCGCAGGAGATGTGCCACCTGCAACACGGGTATGCCGGCTTGCCGCGTGCCCAGAAACTCGCCTGGACCGCGTAACCGCAGATCCATCTCCGCGATTTGGAATCCATCATTGGTACGCTCCAGAGCCGCCAGGCGTTCCTGCGCCGCTTCCGTTTGTTTTTGCGAAGTTATCAAGAAGCAATGCGACTGTTTTTTCCCGCGTCCCACGCGTCCGCGCAGTTGATGAAGCTGCGTCAAGCCGAATCGCTCCGCCTGCTCGATCACCATCACGGTTGCATTCGGAACGTCGACACCCACTTCAACCACGGTGGTCCCAACCAGGATCTGGATTTCCCCGGAATGAAAAGCTTGCATGGTGCGGTCCTTTTCGTCGGCTGGCAGACGCCCGTGAATAAGCCCGAGACGCAGTTCAGGAAAGACATTCTGCGACAGATGCTCGTACATTTTCATCGCTGATTTTAGCTGCGCTGCCGCCGTACCGCCGCGTTTTTTTCTTCCGACTTCTGACTTCTGGCTTCTGGCTTCTTTCTCTAGACCGCTCCCTTCCGGTCGCGGCTCGGATTCCGGTGCGACTGGTTCATCAACCAGCGGATAGATGATGAATGCCTGCGCGCCGGAGTTGACTTGCGAGCGTACGAATTCGTAAACCTTGGTTGCGGCTTCTTCCGGAACCTGGCGCGTCAGCACCGGCAAACGTCCATGGGGCACTTCAGTGATAACGGAGATATCCAGATCGCCATACATCGTCAGCGCCAGCGTGCGCGGGATGGGAGTCGCGGTCATCACGAGCGTGTCCGGGCGCGAGCCTTTTTGCATTAATCGCAGACGCTGCATTACCCCGAAGCGGTGCTGCTCATCTATGATGACGAGGCCAAGCCGTTTGAACTCGACGTCCTCCTCGACCAGCGCATGCGTTCCGACCGCTAGGTGAACCATGCCTTCTTTCAGCAACCGCTTCAAGCCGTCCTTCTCGCGAGCCGAAGCGCTGCCGCTCAGCAGGATCACGTTGCGCCCAGATTGCGCCAGCAAGCGGCGGAACGAAAGGAAGTGCTGGGTCGCGAGCACTTCGGTAGGCACCATCATCGCGACCTGACACCCGTTCTCAATGGCGATCAGCGCCGCCTGGAGCGCGACAATAGTCTTGCCGCTGCCAACTTCGCCTTGCAGCAGGCGCTGCATGGGATGAGGCGCGCGCATGTCGGCGGCGATCTCTGCCACAGCTTTCTTCTGCGCAGCGGTGGGATGAAACGGCAGCACTTTCTTGAGGCTTTCCCGCACGCGAGCGTCGGTTTGGAACGCGATGCCGGGGACCTCGCGCGCCCGCTTGCGCCGCAATGCCAAACGCGCTTCGAGTAAAAAAAATTCTTCGAAGATGAGCCGCAGATGCGCGGGGCTGCGATATCGCAGCAGATCGCCGAGGCGTGTCCCCGGCGGCGGGAAGTGGATGTCGCGAATCGCTTGCCAGCGAGGGATTACCGGATATTTCGCAACCACCTCCGGCGGCAGCGGGTCCTCAATGCCTGCGAGCGATTCCAGAACGAAGTGAATCACGCGGCGGAAAAATCGGGATGTCAGCCGGCCGTTGCCCGCAGTTTCATAGATGGGCACAATGCGGCCGATTTCGAGCAAATCTTCCGCGCTAGGTGCGCTGCCGGGAAGCGCAGGGAGAATTTCATATTGCGGCTGTACCATTTGCAAGCCGCCGTCGTACGAGTCCTCCTCGACCTTGCCGTAGAGGGCCAGAATCTGTCCCGGCTCGATGATGCGTTGGAGATACGCGGCGTTGAACCACTTGCACCAAAGGCGCCGCCCGCCTCCTTCTACCGAGGCGCGAAAAATTTTGACTCGTCCCCGCCGCAGGTTCAGCATCCCGCAGCGGACCACGTGCGCGATAACGGTGGCCATCTCGCCGGCGCGAACCTCATCTGGTCCGGTGACGCGCGTGCGGTCCTCATACCGGAAGGGAATATAGTAGAGCAGGTCCTCGGCAGTGAGGATTCCTTTGTTCTCCAGAATCCGGGCGCGCTGTTCGCCGACGCCGCGAACGTATTGGACCGGGGTAGTCAGGTTAAGCATGATGGTCGGAATAAGTCAAAACCGCTGGTCAAGTCAAGTTTTAATCGATTCTTGCCCTACGGTCCAGAGGCTGAGTGGTCCTCGAATACCCAAAATTTTCCGCCGTGCTAAAATGTGTGACTGGGATTGGGGCGGGTTTCCCACCAGTTTGTCGTGTCTATTGTTTCAGAAAGGCACTGATTCGGCTGCATGCCAGCCAAACGCAAAATACCGCGACATCCGGCTCTGTCTAAGAATGAAGAACGGCCGGTTCCGTCGACCGGCTTGGCTGTTGTCGACCGCGAGCTACGGTTCCTCAAGACTGACCAGAGTTTTTTGGCCATGCACGGTCTGACGGCTAAACGTTATACCGGCAAAGCAGTTCGGGACGTGCTACCCGAATTAGCTAAGGAATTGCAGCCGGCGCTGACGCAAGTCATTCGTTCCGCGGAACCACTGCTGAACCTCGAAATTATTCACCCTGGCAAGCCCACAGGCGGCCCTGAGCGGGCTTGGCTCATATCTTTGTTACCGGGGCCGAACCGTGGCACGGTCAGCATCGTCTTCCAGGACATAACCGAGCAGAAATCGCGGGAAGCAGCGCTCCTGGAATGCGAGAAGTGGCTGCATGCCATCCTCGACAACAGCCCGGCCTTGATGTTTCTGAAAGACAGCGACGGGCGATATTTCCTCACCAGCAAGGAGTTTGAACGCCGCTACCGCCCCCCGGACCGGGCTGCCCGAGGCATGAAGGATGAAGAGTTGTTTCCTCCCGATCTAGCGGCTCTATTCCGTGCCAACGATCTGCATGTGTTCCGCACCGGAGTGCCCATCGTGTTCGAGGAATTCGTGCTACGCGAAGATGGGCCCCATACCAGCCTGGTTACCAAGTTTCCGGTACGAGATGCCGATGGCAACGTCTACGCCACGGGCGGCGTAGTTACCGATATTACGCAACTGAAGCAGGCCATGGAAACGGCGCGCAGCCAGTTGCAGTTGCTCGAACTGACGAACGAGGCCATCGTCATCATGTCGCTCGACCTGACGATCGACTTCTGGAACCGCGGCGCGGAGCGTCTCTACGGCTGGGGGAAAGAGGTCATAGGCCAGAATATTCGCACGCTGCTGAAGCCGGAATTTCCGGGCGGCGCCGACGCTATCCTCCCGTCGTTATTTCGCAGAGGGCAATGGGAAGGCGAGGGTACGCACATTCGCAAAGACGGACGCCGCATCGCAGTTGCCGCCCGTTACTCGCTGGAGCGCGACGAAAATGGCACGCCTTCGGCCGTTCTGGCCATTTTTATGGACCTCACAGACCGCAAGCAGGCGGAAGAGAAACTGCGGCAGACCGAAGAGCAGTTCCGGCTGTTGGTGGATGGCATCAAGGAATACGCCATCTATATGATCGATCCCACCGGCATCATCGTGAGCTGGAATCCGGGCTCGGAACGCATGACGGGATACAGCGCTGCGGAGATCGTAAGCCAGCATTTCTCGGTGGTATACACCACGGATGACCGCAAGGGGAGGAAGCCGGAGAATGCACTCGCTATTGCTGCTGCGCAAGGCTCTTGGCGTGGCGAGGGTTGGAGTTTACGCAAAGACGGCACGCGCTTCTGGGCGGACACGTTGCTTACCGCGTTACGCACTCCCGATGGCACTCTGCGGGGGTTTGTCATGCTGACGCGCGACGCCACTGACCGCAAGCAGGCCGAAGAGGAGCGCCAGCGGCTTTCCGAGCGCCTGCTCAAGCTGCAGGACAAGGAACGGCGGCAGTTGGCGCGCGAGCTTCACGACAGCACCGCGCAACATTTGACGGCTCTGGCGACGTATCTCGCTGTGATTCAAAAATCGGCGCTCGACCGTCGCGCCCGCAAAGCGCTGGCCGAGTGCCGCATGCTGGCCGAGGAGTGCCACCGCGAAATTCGGACGTTTTCCTACCTGCTCCACCCGCCCATTCTGGATGAGATCGGCTTGCCCGACGCGGTGCGCTGGTATTGCGATGGCTTCACCAAGCGCAGCGGCATACGCGTAGATGTCAAGATTTCGCCACACGTCGGGCGCTTGGCGCCGGAGATCGAAGGAGCGGTTTTCAGGATCGTGCAGGAGAGTTTGGCCAATATCCACCGACATTCTGGAAGCCCGGAGGCTGAGATCCGCATCGACCGGAATGAATCCCATCTGGTCCTGGAGGTTCGTGATAAAGGACGTGGATTGTCGGAGGACGTAATTAGTGGTGGTAGAATAAGTCCCGTTCGCGTGGGCATCGGTATCGCCGGCATGCAGGAGCGCATCCGGCAGCTCGAAGGCAAATTTGATATCGAGTCAGGCGGAAACGGCACCACGGTCAGAACCATCATTCCGATCTCGGAAGGAACCTAATGCCCGTTCGGATTCTATTAGCGGATGATCATGAAGTCGTTCGCAAGGGATTGCGCGCTCTGCTGCCGACCGAATCGGCGGATTGGAAAGTCTGCGGAGAAGCCATCAACGGCGACGATGCTGTTAAAAAAGCCAAACGCCTGAAGCCGGACCTGATTATCATGGATATCACCATGCCTGAGATGGACGGGCTCGAGGCCACGCGCGAAATTTTAAAAGAGCTGCCCGATACCGAAGTGATCATCCTGACGGTTCACGACTCACAACAGATGTTGTCGCGCGTGCTGGCGTCGGGCGCCAGGGGCTGCGTGCTCAAGTCCGACGTGGCGCGTGACCTTGTAAACGCGATCAAAACCGTCAGCCAGCACAAGCCGTTTCTTAGTTCCGGCGTCTCCGAGGTGGTGCTCAAAGACTACCACTTGCGAGGCACCGGCCAGCCAGCCGAAGATATCCGGCAAAAGTACCGCCTGACGCCGCGCGAACAGGACCTGCTGAGCGCCATCGCTCGCGGGAAGAGCACCAAGGAAGCCGCCGCGGCGCTCGGAATCAGCACCAAGACGGCGGAAACTCATCGCATCAATTTGATGCGCAAACTTGATGTGCACTCCACCGGCGAACTGGTCAGCTACGCCTTCCGCAACAAGCTGGTGCCGACTTAGACCACTTTGACGTATTCTTCAGTTGACCCCTGCCGGGGAAATCAGTAGCATTAATTTAGTCAGATATGGCGCTATCGTCTAGGGGTTAGGACGTGAGATTCTCAATCTCAAAACCCGGGTTCGATTCCCGGTAGCGCTACCAAATCTTCCACTTAGAGCATTTTCTGTTATTGCTGTATTCGCGGTTACTTGCAGTCATGGTGCGGTTGCTATTTCGCCGTCACTTCTTTTTCGACGGCATCGATTTCGTCTACTAATCTCCTGGCCTGCTCGCGCAGGCGGCGCAGACGTTCGGCGAGATCGGGCATTCCCCGATCTGCAGCGGCGGCCGGAACCGGCGACGGGGCCTGCTGCACTACCCGCGTGCGCCTTGGCGCCGCATCGGTGAGCTCGGCGACGGCCTCCTCGAACGTATCGCGGTAGATCAAACGGTTCCCCATAGCGAGCACGATTTTCTTGAGTTGAGGCATGCGAGCTTCATTCGCCTGGATGTAAATGGACTCGATATAGAGAAACGCGTTACTAAACGGAAGGGAGAGGAGGTTGCCCCTCAGGACGCGCGAGCCCTGTTGATTCCACAGGCTCAAGTCTTTTGAGATGTTTTCGTCCTGGTCAATACGCGATTCGATCTGCATGGGTCCGTAAACGAGCTGCTGCTTGGAGAGTTGGAAAAATACGAGTTCACCGAGCCGGTCGCCATCGCAGCGCGCGGCCATCCATCCGATCAGGTTGTCCTTGCCGCGCGGGGCGAACGGCAGCATCAGCAGGAACTCGGGAGCAGTTTCGCCGGGAAGGGTTGCCACTACGTACATGGGGGTCATCGGTTGAGGCTGGCCGGTCTGCCCGGACAGACTGCGTGATACTTCCCAGACGTCTTCTTTGTTATAGAACACTTGCGGATCGAGCATATGAAACGTGCGGTACGCCTCCGCTTGCGTTCTAAAGAGACCTTCAGGGTAGCGCGCGTGTCGGCGCAGGTCGGCAGGCATCTCAGACGATGCGTGGAACAACATCGGGAGCAGGCGCTGATACACGGTGATGATGGGATCGTCCGGATCGAAGATATAAATAGAAACGTTGCCGTTATAGGCGTCCACGGTGGCCTTCACCGCATTGCGGATGTAATTGGCGCCGCCGCGCAGCCCCGTGACGGGAAGAGTCGCCGAGTAAGGATGCGATTGAGACGTGGTGTAGCCATCCACCATCCAAAACAATCGGCCCTCGTCCGTCACTACGATGTAAGGATCCGCGTCCCAGAGAATAAACCCAGCTAGGTGCTCCAACCTGCCCCGCACATTGCGGTGGATCATCATGCGGCTTTGGCCGGTGAAATATCGCGTGAAAAGGATGTTGGAATCTCCCAGCGCCAGCGCCGCGGCGCTCTGGAGCAGTAGAGAGTCGATGGGAAATCCGCCGTTGCCCTCGTACCTGGAATACTTGTTCTGATCTCCCGAGGGGTAATCGAACTCTTGCTGAACGGTGTTCACGAAGACGGGGTCGTGGGTGCTTTCGCCGAAGTAAATCTCGGGCCGGACCAGGGGGAAGTCTGGCAATTTGATTTCAGGAGGAGCGTTTTCAATCAGCAGTTCGGGCAAGCCGTCCGGAGTCGTCTTGTTGACCTCCGACATGACGATGCCGAACCCGTGGGTGTAGACGAGATGAGGGTTCACCCAGCTCTGGCGAGCGTCAGCAGGCAACTGCCGCACGTCAATCTCGCGCGGCGAAAGCAACACCTGCTTGATTCGGCCGTCGATGGTGTAGCGGTCCACGTCGGTGTCCGGGAAGGCGTAATACGGGCGAAGCGCTTGGATTTGAGTGATAGTATCGGTGTAAGCTCGCCAGTCCCACAAACGAATGTTCTCGAGCAGAGTCGCATGTTCGCCTGCGTCAATCGTCTCCTGAGTTGACATCGGGAAGATCCGGGTGGTGGCACGGCGGTTCAGGCCGAAGGCGGCTGAAGTGGCCTGCAGGTGGCGTTCGATATAGGGCTTCTCGATGGAGATTTCGTTGGGCCGTACATACGCTGCGCGGACGATGCCCGGTACAATGAGGGTCAACACATAACCGGCCACGACCAGGCCGACAGCTTTAACGTATCGCTTTGTCCAAAGCAGCGGAATACCACCCGCGATAACAACAAAAATGAGGAGCCACCGTAACGGCAACAGAAACTTCTCGTCTACGTAGTCGGCGCCGACCATGAAGGCGTGGGAGTTCAGCAAGATTTGATAATTTCCCAGAAAGATCGACACGGCTAACAACAGCGCCAGGATGACGCCCATAACTCGCACGAAATTGGACCGGGTCGCGCCGGTCAGCAGCAGCGTAGTGGCATCCAGTACAATGGGGGGGCCGGACTCGGGGTTCCAGGCGCCACGCAACTGATCGGCTAATTGCCAGCCTCTCGCCGCCGCCCAGAAAACCACGGCAGACAGCACCCACAGCGCGAACGCGAATCCGAGTAATTCCCAATAGAAAGGTAAAGAGAACAGGTAGAACGTGAGAGGACGAGCAAACACCGGGTCTGTCCAGGCATCCGCAGGCGCGGTGGTTCGCAGCGATCCGATGTATCGCATCGTGGCCCAGTAATCAATTTTCGCGTACGCGAACAGCACTGCTAGTAATGCGAGTGCGATGGTAACTATGAGGCCGTAGAGTCGAACCTCGCGTAAGCGGATGCCCGCGAATTGCAGACCGTGGTGATGCGCGGTCCATAACGCCACAACAGCCAGGGCAGCGCCGATAGCTCCAGGCACGAACCGGTACGCCAGCAAAGTCAGCCATGTGCCGACCTGCCCGACTTCTTTCCACCAGTTGTATTCAATGAGGAACCCCGCGATTTTCGCCGAGCTTACCAGCAATGCCAGCAGAACGAAGACCACAATCAGTTTGGTGATTCGGCGAGATCGTGCAGTGCTCTCAGAGATCATTTTCACAGGTGTCTGCCTCCGGTTATACGCCAAGTGTACACCCGCATGATCGCTAGAGAATCAACCAAGTCATCATTGCAAACCGGATTTGCGACGAACCGGTTGTCCTTCGAAAGTCACAGTACTTAATTACAGCACGCGTTCCCTCGCAGACCTTGAATACCCTCTTTAGCAATTACTGGGACCATGATCAGACCGGCTGCTGGATCAGCCCACCACCATCCCAAGGTTGCATTCAGAACTAATCCTGCCAACAGAATGGCAGAGAGATAAGTGCAAAATTCGGTTTGCCTGGCGTCGGCGTTCATCGCCGCGCTGTCAAGCTGCGCCCCGACTCTCCGCTTCGCGCGTGAAAGCAGCGGCATCACAATGAGCGACACGACAGCCAGGACGATTCCTGCCAGACTCTGTTCCGGAGCTCTTCTCGCCAGAAGGTCGCTTCCCGCCTCATACGTCACATAAAGCGCCAATGCAATGAAGCAAGAGCCCACGATGCGGAGCGCCACTCGCTCATTCCGTTCCCGCTCGTGCTCTTGCGCGTCAGATGACATTCGCCACAGGAGCGCGGCGCCTGAAGTCACTTCGATAAAACTGTCTACGCCGAACCCGACGAGAGAGATGCTGCCGGCGAGTACACCCGCTACAACTCCGACGACGCCCTCCACAGCATTCCAGGCAATGGTGAAGTACTCGAGATGCTTTCCGCGTCGTACAAACGGCCGGCGATCTATGACTGAGTCCACGAGGCCAGTTTATCAGGGAAGTTCCGTCACCGTGTTACAGTCCGAAACGTGACAGATAGACGTTGCGCGCGTATTGTGTGGCCGGGAATCTCATGCGTCCATTCAGTGCGAGCGGGGCCTGTGATCGCTACCACTCTGCGGGGTTCGAGTAACTGGTCTACTCTTATGCGAGGCCGAGCGAGTTCCCGGAACCGCATGATGCATGCCGAGAACAGCGATATCGAAACCACCTCGGGACCAAACGTGGACACGTCAACATCCTCAAGAGGCAATCCACTCGATTGTACACAGACGCGGTGCTCTGAGCGGCGTGGCGGGAGCGATTGCGACCAAAGTAGAGATACGCCGCATCTCAACCTGTGTAGGTGCGGAAGTGAGTTCCGCCTCCGGCCCGACAAGTCAACACGCTCAGGAGGTTAGATCATGAACAAGCGCTCTGCATTTGCGGCGCGTCCCCTTGCAGCCCTGCTCTTGGCTGCCGCGCTGCTGTCGTTTTCGCCGAAAGGTTTCGCCCAAGGATTGGAGATTGGGGCAGCCTGGTCGCATGTGACGGGAAATTTTGGGCTTGATGGCTTCGATGCGAACCTCGGGTATTGGTTCAGCCCGCGTGCGGCGCTCATCTTCAATTACGGTGACGTTTACGACAATTCACCCATAAACGCATTTGAGCTCAGCAGTTTGGGTGCTCTCAGAGTGAAGACGCGGATGCAGAATTTCTTGATCGGTCCGCGAATCGCTTTTCCCGGCGCAGTGAGAAATAACAATCGTATCACTCCGTTTGCCGAGGCTCTGTTTGGTGGCAGCCACTTGCGGAGCGAATTCTCACAGGCAATTGCCGGCGCTGTCAACTCCACTGACAACGCTTTCACCTGGGCCCTCGGCGGTGGTGCCGATTATGATTTCGGCAACGGTTGGGGGGTGCGCATTAATCTTGATCTGCTGCGGACGCACTTCGCAGATACCGGCCAGAGCCGGCTGCGGCTGGCGCTTGGCGGCATGTACAAGTTTGGTGGCGAGTAGCGCCGGGCGAGTTTGGATCAGACGGAGGGTTCACCCCAGAGCCCTCCCCATATCCGGGTAAGTTTCTCTCACAGTTCCTAACTTCAGCAATAAGAGGCATTCTTTTCCATAGCTGCATCCAGCCTGAGCTGCGCATGCGACTGTTCGCTCCGAAAAACAGGGATTTATTGCCACGCAGTGTGGACGTATAATTGCTGTGTACACCCTTTCGACACCAGCAACCTAGGAGCACAGCATGGCCGATGTGAAACGTCGAGCGGCTGAACGCAGGGGCAATGATCGCCGTCGCTCAAATAATGGGTATTCGGGACCGGAACGGCGAAACAGCAAGCGACGTTCCTCCAACGAAAGAAGAAGCTCATAGCGAGACTTTTTCCGGTCGTGACCCGCTGCCGATTCCCGCAGCGGGCAATTTGTTCATATCCATCTCTGATCAGCGGCTTAGCCAGGATCCCACCAAGGTTCGACAAATATCCGGTATCCACTACATTCAGAGGCAAGCCAGTAGGCAAGACGTTGCGAAGGGTCTGGGGCGTTCATCGTGACGGATGCGATGGCGAAGGATGCAGAGGCCCAAACTTCGCTGGCCTATTTTGGGGAATCACATTCACGACTGCTATTGCTGCTCGCATCTGCAGCTACACTCGATTTGGTATTCTCAAGATGTTCCCACGCTTCAAGGATTATCCAGTGACTGCTGCGTTTCATGGCAAGCCGGTGAGCCCTTTTGAGAACCAAAGCAGATCGAATGTTCCGCACGCGCATTCGACAGGGAGCGGAAGAAGGCCCCAATATTCCCCGAGGATGCTAAGAAGTGCGACGTATTTTACGATTGGACAGAACGAGCTTTCAAGCTGCAGGGAGCGGGCATAGCCCGGCGATTTTACCGTGGCGAACTGTCCTGCTTGCTCACTCCCCAGCAAGCCAGCCAACTCGCTTCTCCGTTTTGACTAACACACTTCAACTCGACCGCGGGATATGAAGTGAATAGGCTACACCACACCTTCCCACCTTGAGCCGCGCGGTAGAGTAGCGTAAAATTACTTCTCGAATTGCAAGTGGAAGACGAAGATTCCCGTTAGCGCCGTCCAAACCTATCGCCGTCGCGAACGCTGCAACCAGAGCACAATTAAGAATCGACAGGGGTTAGCAACTCATGGCCAAGAAGCTTGTCAAAGTTATGAATACTGCCTTCCGGGACGGTTTCCAGTCCTGCCTAGGAGCGCGCGTCATCACCAAAGACTTTATACCAGCAATCGAAGCCGCCAGAGCCGCCGGCATTGACCATTTCGAATTCGGCGGCGGCGCCCGTTTTCAGTCGCTCTTTTTCTACTGTAATGAGAACGCCTTCGACATGATGGACACGTTCCGCCAGGTGGTCGGGCCGGACGCCAATTTGCAGACGCTCGGCCGCGGCATTAACGTCGTGGCGCTTGACAGCCAGCCCTCCGACGTTATCGAACTCCATGCCAAGCTCTTCAAAAAACACGGCACCACCACCATTCGCAATTTTGACGCTCTAAACGATGTTAACAACTTGGTTTACGCCGGCCAGATGATTCAGAAGTACGGGCTCAAGCACGAGATCTGCATCACGCTGATGGCTCTGCCGCCGGGATGTAACGGCGCGCATACGCCGGAGTTTTACATGAAGACTCTGGACGAAATTCTCGCAGCCGACGTTGGATTTGATTCGCTGTGCTTCAAAGACGCCTCCGGGACCGCGACACCCAAAGTGGTATACGACACCATCAAAGCTGCCCGGAAGAAGGTCGGCCCGGACCCACACATCCGCCTGCATACGCATGAGACCGCCGGGATATCCGTCAGTTGCTATCAGGCGGCGCTCGAAGCCGGAGCCGACGGAATTGACCTGTCGCTCGCGCCGATGTCGGGCGGCACCTGCCAGCCGGATTACCTCACCATGTGGCATGCGCTCCGCGGCAGCGACTACGATCTGGGCGTGGATGTCGAAAAGGTCCTGGAGGCCGAGAAGGTCTTCCAGGAATGCATGGACAAATACGACCTGCTTCCTGAAGGACGTCTCGTCGAACCGCTGATTCCCTGGTCGCCCATGCCGGGTGGCGCGCTCACGGCCAACACGCAGATGCTTCGCGAGCTGAAGATGTTCAATAAGTACCCGCAGATCTTCGCCAAGATGCGCGAGTGCGTACGCCTCGGCGGGTTCGGCACCTCCGTCACACCCGTATCTCAGTTCTACTTCCAGCAGGCATTCAACAATTTCGTTCTGGGCGACTGGAAGAAGATTGCTGAAGGTTACGGCAAGATGGTGCTCGGCTACTTCGGTAAAACTCCCGTCCCGGCCGATCCCGAGGTTGTCGCGATCGCAGCCAAGCAACTGAAGCTCGAGCCGACCACCGAGGACCCGCGCGCTATGAACGACCGTAATCCGAACAAAGGCGTCGAGGCCTGCAGGAAGATGCTTCTCGATGCAGGCATCACCGACCTTTCGGAAGAAAATATCTTCATCGCCGCAACTTGCAAGGAAAAGGGAATCCAGTTCCTCAAAGGCGAAGCCAAAGTGAACGTGCCGTATAAAAAGAAAGAAGAGCCCAAGAAACAGGAAGCCCAGAAAGAAGAAGTAAAGAAGGCGTAACACAGTAGGAGCCAGAAGTCAGAAGCCAGAAGCTACAAGGCAGTAATTGGCACATCATTGTTGGAGAGTGGATTATGGCTCTCGCCGATGGAGCTGTAACTTCCGCCTTCTCGCTTCCTGGCTTCTGACTTCTGCTTTTTGAATCTTTCTTCAGACCCCCTCCGTATCCAAATTCCCACACACCACCCGCGCGCCTGCTGCTATGCTGATCCCAAACTGGACCGGCGAGCAGGAGGACAACTGATGAGACGTTCAACACTGGGCGGCGTTGCAGCGGCTCTGCTACTTTCGGCGGCGGTCGCCCGCACCGCGTCAATGACCATTCCGGCAGGAGCGACAATCTCCGTGCGGATGACTGATGTGCTCGATTCCAAGACGAATCGCAACGGCGAAACGTTCCGCGCGACGGTGGATGCGCCTGTCATGATGAACGGCACGGTCGTTATTCCCAAGGGCGCAGAAGCGATTGGCCGCATCACGGATGTAGAACCGTCCCGCCGGCTGCGCGGCCGCGCCATGCTGACAGTGGAGCTGACGGCGTTGAATTTCGATGGAAAGTCTGTAGCCGTTCACACCGGCACATTCCAGGAAGGCAGCGCTTCGCGCGGCAAGCAAACCATGAAGATCGCAGGCGCCGCGACAGCGATCGGTACCGTCGTCGGGTTGATTGGCGGAGCACCGTGGATTGGCACCGGTGTCGGGGCGGCGGCAGGTATGGTCGTACAAACGGTGCGCGGGCCGGCGCAGATCCGCATTCCAGCCGAATCGCTCCTCTCATTCACACTGCTGTCGCCATTACCGGTGGAGTAGCGGCTAGCAAAACGGCTCGAATGCCGGCCGCTACAGGCCAGCGGGACGCTGGCGCTATGTATGTATCGTTTGACTTCCCCCCCACCCGGCGATAATGTGGTATTAGAAAGAGGCCTACCATGTATCGCAAACTCATTTTTGTCTTTGTTTCCGTTTTTTGGGTGTTTGCGTCGACCCAAGGTGCAGTTTGGGCGCAACGTCGTGGCGTTGGAATGGCACCTCCTGGTTCTCCGGCCCACGGACCTGGAAATGCGGGCCATCATATGCATGGCGGTGGGCTAGTGGGAGGCCCGGGCCGCGCCGGTTTTCCTGTGCAGCCTGGATTCGTGCCACCGGTTCTCTTCCCTCACGCCCTGGGGAACAACGTCCAACTGCAAGCTTTTCCTCCCGTAGCCACGCCGGGTATTGGGAACATCAATCAGCCGGGACTTCCTCCAGGCACCCCGCCGGTGATGCCGAACATCAATAATCCTGGCGGTCCAATGTACGGCGACTTCTTCGGTCGTCCTGGCTCCGGACAATTCCATAAACCAGGTTTTACAGGCGGCGGACGCCATCGCGGTGGCGCGTTCGGCGGCACAGTCATCGTCCCATACCCGTACTACGTACCTTACGCCGCTCCATATTATTACTACTACCAAGGCCCTGCGCCCGAAGCTCAGGGAGCACCAGCAGAGCCGCAGCCAGCGCCGTCCAACGGTCCCGGCACGCCTGACTTGTACTACACACCGCCGGCGACAACCGGCCAAGCTGAACAGCCGTGGCCAGCACCCGCACCTTCGCAGACCACACCCGCAGCGCCAGCAAAGCAGGTTACGCTGCTCGCATTCAAGGACCACACGCTGGTTGCGGTGACGGATTACTGGCTGAAGGGTGACACGCTGTATTACTTGCGGAATGGAATTGAAACGGGAGTGCCGCTGGATCAGTTGGACCTGCCGTTGACGCAGCAGCTTAATTTCGAGCGCCGCGTTCCGTTTGTTCTGGAATCCAGACCGTAGGCCACCCTCGTTTTTCGAAGCTTCCCCGGGTCAGGAGCAACCGACTGGGACGCGTGGCGAGATTACCGGAGACGACTCGGTTACCGGAGCGCCCAACCAAGATTATCAACAACCCATACGATTCTCAGAGTGGGCCAGGCACCTAACGTTGGTGCCAGCCTCTCGGTGTCAGGGGTATTCCTGACACACCCAACACCCGCTTTATGCCACTTTAGGAACAAGTGCCATCCGCGAACGAACTTTTCCGCTTCTCAGCTCTTCCAGCCAGTTGCTAACGTCCTCCAGATTGCCGGTCTCGACCTCCGGGCGGATTTTCCCGTCCGCTATGTGTCGCAGCAATTCCCCAAGTTCAACACTGGTGCCCCAAAACGATCCTTGGACGCGAATCTCAGATCCCGCAGCCGCGACCGTAGCAAGTGGAACATTGCTCGCGCCGAGTCCGATCAGCAAGATGATGCCCCCCGGCCTGACCAGCATCTGTGCCTGCGTGAACGTAGACTCTCGGCCGACAAAGTCGGCGACGACGTCAATCTTCTTGCCTTTCACTTTGCCATCCAGTTCTTGTGCGTGTACCACCTCGTGCGCGCCAAGCGTTCTGGCGAGTTCCAGACTGGAATCGCGGATATCGGATGCGATCACGTAAGCGCCCAAAGCGAGCGCGATTTGAACTCCATTTGATCCCAGACCGCCGAGACCCAAAACCAACACTGTTTGCTCCATCCGAATATTCGCGAGTGTTTTCATGGCGTGATACGGAGTCAGAACGGCATCAGTTGCCACAGCCGCAACCGCAGGCGATACCCCGGCGGGCACTTCGACAACATTTCGCGCAGCAACTTTCAGGTAGTCTGCATAAGCGCCGTCTTCGCCCAACCCGATCCAAGAGCGGCCTGGATCATTGCAAAGATTATCGTGCCCGGTCCGGCAGTACACACAGTTCCCGCAGGGGTTTGGGCCGTGAACTGCGTAGGTTCCGCCGATCTTCAAATCTGCGGGGGCTTCGCTTGCCTTCTCTACAAGCTGGCCGCAGCCTTCATGGCCCATGGTGAATGAGTTCGGGAATGGAACCTCGCCGTCCAATACGTGCAGATCAGAGTGGCAAATACCGGCCGCCTGTATTTTTAGAAGCACTTCGTGCGGCCTCAGCTCTGGCGTGGGGATGTCCTGAACTATCAGGCTCTTTCTCCCTGGTTCGTAGCGTGCTGCAAACATGAGAGCCTCCCTTCGCGCTTTGCCCCGCTAAATACCGGATTACTCGATTTGATGACTCTATAACAACAAGCGGACCCAAGGGCTAGGCCAAGATAATCCCTCCGGGATCGAGCTGGTGGTCGCTGGCGCTCTTGGAGGAATAGCAGACCGCTGCGAACTTCTCGAGCCGTTTACTCAATGAGAGGCAGGCGGTGGGCAGAAAGCGGGTAGATCGTCGAGGTCTTTGGTCTGGGCGGAGAGCAAGCCAGCTAGGTCGTGTTAACACTAACGGAGGGCCACGACGATCAGGGCGAAGTTGAGGAAAGCCAGGAACATGATGTCGAGCTTCTCGAAGCGGGAGAAGATGCGGCGGAAGCCTTTGAGTCTGCGGAAGAGCCTCTCGATCTCGTTGCGCTTGCGATACATGGCCTTGTCGTACTGCCAGGGTTTGAGGCGATTGCTTCGGGGCGGAACCACCGGGAGGAAGCCAAAGTCCAGAGCCAGTTGGAGAGTCTTGTTGTCCTCGTAGGCGCGGTCCATGATGAGATACAACGGTGCCGGCAGCGGTCCGATGCCCCCAGAAGTTGGCGGCCTTCGACGGCGTCGGAGGCTTGGCCTGGCGAGAGAGCAAAGGTTATGGCCGTTCGAGCATCTGCGGCAACCATATGAATCTTGGTGGTCCATCCGCCGCGGGATTTTCCGATGGCCTGCGGCCCGCTTTTCGGATTTTATTTGTTTTGTTCCGCCGTGATTGGATGGCGACTCTTCCATTCTGACGCTTTTTGCGCATCCGTCAGGCAATCCCACTGGAATCGCTTCTCCAATTCTTCTTCTGCATCCGGTATATCTATAAAGGGAAGATCCTCCCATTTCTCTTTGAACCGAAAGTTTTCCTGTTCGGTTGGGGTTAGCAAGCGGAGGCTGATGCGAGCTTTGAGAAAACGCACAGAGGCTAGGATTTCCAGGCAACTTTCGCACTCGCAACAATGCTCGCGAGCACCCTGTGCGATTTCCCGGCGGATTTGCCAGTCGTAAAAGAAATGGGCGGCAACTACTGCAAGAAAGACAGTTACGGACGTTTCCAAGAATCCCATGAAGCACCTCCCGGCGGGGATTGTAGCACGGCCCGTTAGCTGTTTTTAACCGCTTTTTAACGCATCCCTGCCGTCGGGATGCACCTTCACGGTGGTCGAGTCCAGTTTTACGGCCTCGATCTTGAGGCGCACGATCTGCTCCCGCTGCAACCGTTCAAAGACTTGATCCAACACGCCGTTCTTGGACCAGCGATTCATGCGAGTGTAGATGGTGTGCCAGTTGCCAAAACGCTTCGGCAGTCCGCGCCACTTGCACCCCTGCTCGGCGACGTACAACAACGCGTTGAGCACTTGCAGGTTGGTCAGGCTGACATTGCCTCGTGGGCGAGGCAGGCTCGGCTCGATACGAAGGTACTGCGATTCGGTGATCTCCATGAACCGCAGCATATCACAA